>CAKSMF010000004.1 GCA_934474025.1 uncultured Ruminococcus sp.
TAAGGCGTTCTGTATTCATCTGTGGACTTAGTAAGGAATGCTTTAACTGTGTCCATATCTTTACGCATAGTAGAGCCAATTTCGCCTAATTCACTTATCCACTTGCTTGTAGCCTGCATAACGCTGTCTTTATCACGAGAGTCAAGAGATATGCCCTCACCAAAATATCTTGAATTTAACGCTAACATTTCATAGTAACGCAAGTTATCAAACTTCCATACAAGTATTATTGTTGTAATTTAAATTAAATTACTATTAACAGAATATTATACCCAGGTGTTGCAAGCATTTTTTTACGTGCTTGCAACACCTTGCAACGCTTGCAACACCAACTCTTTATGCAAAATGACGAATCACTTTTTAAACTTACGAACGTTTGTTTTATTGAGTGCATGACGAACTCACAATGCCTCCTGAACTCCGTAAGAAATAAATACCAGCAGAACGACTTAGCAGTAATGAAAGCTTACGGTTTCGACAGGAAGATAACAGAGAGCAAATGTGTGGCAAAACTCATGAAACTCTATCAGAAACTTATAAATCAGCGGAAATAATTTTAGATTTTATTTGAATATATTGACAACTATTATTTTATATGTTAAAATATATGTAAATATATTTTCATATAATATAGGGAGGAATATATGAATTTAAAACCGAAATTAAAGAAAATCTTTTCAGGCACATTGAGTTTTGTTGTGTTTAGCACTCTTTTGTCAAATTTTCCGGTGCAAGCAGACGATATCAATGAAAAATATCCTTATACCATGTTTGCTGCATCTGAAGAAGAAGGTGCTATTACCATTAATGCACCTAATGTATGCATTAATGGTAATATTGCTACAAATGATACTATTTCTTCTACTGCTGATAACTTTAATGTTAATGGAACAAAAACAGAAAATGCTGGTGAAGCAATGATTTATTGTTCTCAGAAGCTGGATTATGCTTATTTTAAAGGGAATGATGTTGAAACTTATTCTGAGGATTATATATATGAGGATATGAATATAAATATCAATAATCCTATTGAAACAGATGGTAAAATGGAACTTACTGGCAACATTAATTTGACTGCCGGAATAAAAGCTTTTGAAAATATTGAATTAAACGGCGAAGTCGAGAATACCAATGAATCAGTAATATTTTCCGAAAGCGGAGATATTGTCATAGATACAACAAATCTCAATCTTAATGGACTTGTTTATGCACCGGAAGGTTGTATAGATATAACTGCACAGAATCTCAATATGAATAATGTTATCATTATTGCGGATACAATAAAAATTGAATGTCCGAGTCTGAATGCTAATAACAATAATTCAATGGCAGAATTTATTGGAACAGATTCTGAATTGGATTTAGAAATTTATGCATTTGGCAATTATATTTCAGAAGCCAATGCTGTTGAAATTTTTTGGAATACTACTGTTCCAAAGGGAATTTTTGACGTTCAGATATCAGATGATAATTGCACATATACTTCAATTGGCACAGTAAATGATGCGGACTCATTCAGTTTCATTATTTCCGAAGACTTTGATAAAAAATACATTAAAGTAGTTGAAACAACATATTATGGAGAAACTGGTGAATCCGTACCATTCATAGTAACTAAATCGGAAGAAGGGTATTCTGTAGATTTTCTTGACAGTGATGGTGATGGACTAAATGACATTTTTGAATTAGAGATTGGTACTGATGTAAATAATCCTGATAGTGATGAAGATGGCTTGACGGATTATCAGGAAGTATATATTACAGGAACAGACCCGACAAAATATGATTCTGTTATTGAAGGTGTACGTGATGCAGATGTTGATTCCGATGAAGATGGGCTTGCAAATATATACGAAATAGAAAATGGAACTGATCCTCTTTCAAAAGATACAGATAATGACGGGCTTACAGATTATGATGAAATTTTTATTTATAACACCAATCCTATTATTTCTGATACGGACGGAGATGGATTAGAAGACGGTGATGAACTGCATATTGGTGTTGACCCGACAAACCCCGAAACTTTTGGATTTCCAGATATTGAATATTCAATTCAGCAACAAATCACGGCTGACAGTGAATTGTTTTCTGAAATCAATATTGAAGAAAATCCTTATGAACTTTCAATAGACTTGAAGGCCAATGGATATGCAGAAGGTAATCTATATGTTTCAGAAAGTGGATATTCATCTGTTATTGATAATGAAGCAATGCTTGGTTTTAGTACTGACATTGAAATGAATGATATTTATAATCCTGAAAATATAGTATTAAAATATAAAATAAAAGATAATTATATTGATAATACACTTGGAATTTACTCTGATTATGAGGAGTTTCAAAGAATAAAACGTCTTAATGTCTTTAAATTCAATGAAGATACAAATATGCTTCTTCCTGTTGAGACAAAATTCGATATTGAAAATAATACTTTATATGCAGAAGTTGATGAATTTGGAACATATTGCATTATGGATATGGAAATTTGGTTAAATAGTATTGGTATAAATGTTCCAGAAGAATCTGTTTCTGAAGAAAATTCTATTTTAAAAAAGTCTTCTAACCAATCTACTTCATCATGGACTCTCGAATATACCAATGCTCCTATTGATTTAGTTTTTTTAATTGATTCATCTGGAAAATATAAAAATGAGTTTGAACAGGAAAAAATATTGTAATAAATTTTTGTAAATATGTATTTGATAATTATAATAATATAAGAGTACATATTATTATATCTACCAGTTATTCATCTGACATAATTAATTCAAATAATGGTATTAATTGGTTTACAAGCTATGATGAAGTAAAAACAGCATTGAACAGCATTAATTATACGTATGATAATTCTACATTGGAATCAAATAATAAATTCACCAAAGTATTGAATGATGTTACTTTAAGGAATGGTTCTGATATATTCATTTATTCTTTATATAATCATGGTTATTTCCAAAGTAGTAATAGTGATTTGGGTTCATTGGCATTTTGTAAAATGAATATTGGCGTATATTCTGAAATTTTGCCTAAAGGCTGGTATTATAAAGATTTAAATTACCAAAAAGATGTAGAAACTGCAATAAACAACAATAATGGATTATTTATTGAACTTGATGAAAATACATTGCATTCTATCATAAGTAATTTTAATGAAAATCTTTCACCAGTTCGTCCTGTTTATGAAATTCTTTTACCTACAAATTGGAAAAAAATTACACTTAGTGGTGAACTTAGTCCGACAAATAATATTGATACGGACGGAGATTCTCTTACTGACTGGCAAGAAGTTGATACTTCCCGTCTTATATGGAATGAGGACGGAAGCTTTGAAATACCAACATTAAGCGTTGTTGATATTGTTTCGACTATGTCAAGATATCAGGATGCAAAATATAATTATTTATTTGAAAAAGCTCCGAAACAACGATTTTTACCAATTATATCAGACCCAACAATGAAAGATTCAGATAACGATGGTATTTTAGACTCTGATGAATATATTAATCTCACAACAGACAGCAGATATGATAATCTTAATCCTTTAAAAGAAGATACTCTTGAAACTTTATATCCTGAACTAACCCGAAATAGCAAGACTAATGTTGATACTAATCCTATATATCTTGATATATGTAAAAACACAATATGTATATATGTAAACTATAGACTTAATAATAAATCATATGAATTATCTAATATCATAGATCCAAATTCAACTGAATATTACACTAATGAAGAAATTATTATAAAATCAATTGAAGATAAATGGAATACTAAAATTCAAGGAAATATATTTGATTTTTATCCAGGAATGTATATTGAAATAAAAATAGGTTTAGTAAAAGTTACTAAAGGAAAATATGTCGAATTTATTGTAGGTGATAATGGTATAAATAATACTTCATGTGAACCAAGTGGAAATTGGATTACCAGTAATATAAAATATATTAAATTATTTATAAAAGATATAAATGGGAAATATTTACAGGAAGCTAATCGATTGGCTGCACCTGCACATGAATTAGGACATGCGTTAGGTTTAAGTGATGTTTATGGATATCCAAAAGATGTCAATCGTAGACTACAACCTGTGATATATGATATTTCTAAAACTACTCAAAATGAGATATGGTATAAAGATGACAGAAAAAATACGGATGGTGATTTAATGTTCAGTTTCGGATTATTAAGACCTAACGATATAGAAATGATTTTACAAGCATATTGTGATAACCAAAAACAATATTTCAACCCAGAATTTAATAAAGAAAATGAAGTTTCCAAAGCTATAAAAGAAAATCATGATAATGTATATTTGGATAGATACAATAAAGAATTTATTATTTATGATTTAGAATCAAGAATAACTACCTCAATAGGAGATGTATATGCGTATCAGAAATATTTGAACGACAATTATGGAATAAATATAACTATAGCCCAGTTAGAAGAAGTATATGGTAAAAATAATATAACTTCATAATTAAGAGGATATATATGAAGAAAAAGATAAAAATGATAATATCTATAATTATGGTGCTATTTATAATACAATATTTTATATATAAAAAAAATACTAATGATATTGAAAAAATTAACTTTAATGATATTCAAAGCATTAAAATAGAGTCAACATGCGGATATTTATCACCTACTTATATATATATAATTAACTTTTTCGATAATTCTATTATGCATAAAATAGAAGATAGTAACGAAAGTGAAAAATTTTATACAGAATTTAATAATAAAGATTTAGAATTTTTTATGAATAAAGCAAATTTATATGGTTTTTTTCATTGGAATGAATCATATAACAATCCATATGTTGATGATGGAAAAAGTATTAATATTCATATAAATTTTAAAGATGGTTCTATTAAAGAAACATATTGTTACGCAGATTTTCCGCTTACTTATGACCTAATGGCAGATGTTTTCTATGAAGCTTTTGGATATCACATTCTTTAGAATTTTTGTTTATTCATTATAATTTAGAATAATAAGAAAGAAACGGTGTGGCTTGTATGGTGAAAATTAAAGAAATAATAAAAATTATAATAGCTTTAATTCCTTTAGGAATAATAGCATGTGAATTTGTTGTATCATTGGGAATATCTTATATATCTGACAAATTCAAACCTAAAGAACCTAAAGAATATAATCCAAGAGAATGGAAATCAGATGATCAACCCTATGGAGAAGAAATAATGCTTAATGTTCTTAAATGTTTTGATGAACATGATAAAGAAGCACTGAAAAATATGTTTTCTAAAAAAGCTCAATCAGCGTATAATTTTGAAAAACAAATTAATCAAGCAATAGATTTATATGACGGTAAATCTGTTTCACATGATAAAATATATTGTAATGCACAAGGATCACATTTCAATATAGATCACTATGAATATAAATCAGTATTAATTGAAACAAAGAATATAGTCACTGATACAGGTAAAACTTATCCTAAGATTGAATTGACATATGTTCTTGTATCTGATAAAAATCCGTCTGAAATAGGGATTGTAGCTATATATTTTAGTGATAAACATGGAGATGTTATTTTTCGTATTTTTGATGATTCTAATATAGGATTCACATAATAAAACTATTCAAAATGAGATATGGTATACAGAAAGCGGTAATAATCCAGATGGTGATTTAATGTTCAGTTTTGGATTATTAAGACCTAATGATATAGAAATGATTTTACAAGCATATTGTGATAACCAAAAACAATATTTCAAACCAGAATTTGATAAAGAAAATGAAGTTTCCAAAGCAATAAAAGAAAATAACAACAATATATATTTAGATAAATATAATAAAGAATTTGTTATTTATGATGTAGAATCAAGAACGACTAATTCAATAGGAGATGCATATGCATACCAGACATATTTGAAAGATAATTATGGAATAAATATAGATATATCAGATTTAGAACAAGTTTATGGAAAAAATAATATAGTTTCATAATTAAAGGAGTACATATGCAGAAAAAGAAAAAAACATTAATATTTATAATATTCCTGATTTTAATTATTATAAGTGCATCATTATTTGTTATAAAATATTCTATATATAATAAAAATTCTAATGATATTAAAAATATTAGTTTAAATGATATTGAAAATATAGAAATAGTTGTGGCTGGCGGCTATCCTCCAGTCACATACAGATATAAAATAGATTTTTTAAATAAGTCTATTCTGCATGAAATAGATGATTATGATAAAAATGAAACTTTTTACACGGATTTTACTGATAAAGATGCTGAATATTTTATAGAAAAAGCTAATTTATATGTTTTTTTTTATTGGAATGAATCGTATGAAACGCCAAATGTTGAAGATGGTACAGCTGTAAATATTTACATTAATTTCAAAGATGGTTCAGTTAAGAAAACACTTTGTTATGAGGCTTATCCTCCTAATTATGATGAGATGGCAGAAGTTTTTTATGAAGCTTTTGGATTAATTATTTAAATTCTTATTTATTAATTATATTCAAAATTAAAAAAACTACCTCAATAGGAGATGCATATGCATACCAGACATATTTGAACGACAATTATGGAATAAATATAACTATAACCCAGTTAGAAGAAGTATATGGTAAAAATAATATAACTTCATAATTAAGGGGATATATATGAAGAAAAAAATAACAATATGCATATTATTTATAATTGTATTATTATTTGCTATAAAATATTTCGTATATAAAAAAAATACCAATGATATTGAAAATATTAATATAATTGATATTGAAAATATTAAAAGTATTGAAATATCAGTGGAATATGGTTACCCTCATTCTATATACAGTTATAAAATCGATTTTTTTAACAGTTCAATTTTACATGAAATTGAAAGTTATGATAAAAGTGAAAATTTTTATACAGATTTTACTTACCAAGAAGCTGAATTTTTTGTAGAAAAAGCTAATCAATATGGCTTTTTCAATTGGGAAGAATCATATGACAATCCAAATATTGAAGATGGTGAAGGTATAGATATTTTCATTAATTTTAAAGATGGTTCTATTAAGGAAACACTTTGCTATAACGCTTATCCTCCTAATTATGATGAGATGGCAGAAGTTTTTTATGAAGCTTTTGGATTAATTATTTAAATTCTTACTTATTAATTATATTCAAAATTAAAAAACTACCTCAATAGGAGATGCATATGCATATCAGACATACTTGAAGGATAATTATGTAATAAATATAACTGTAACTCAATTAGAAGAAGTATATGGTAAAAATAATATAACTTCATAATTAAGGGGATACCTATGAAGAAAAAGAAAAAAACAATTATATTTATAACATTTTTAATTATAATTATATTAATCTTTACTATTTTTGGTATAAGATATTTCACATATAAAAAAAATATTGATGATATAAAAAAAATTGAAATATCTACATATAAAGGATATTTATCTTCCTCAGATAAATATATTATTGACTTTGATAAAAATTTAGTTACATATAATTATACATATTTTAATCAACCTAATGAAGATAATCAGTATTCCAGTAGAAATTTTACAAAAGAAGATGCTGAATATTTTATAGAAAAAGCTAATTTATATGGCTTTTTTAACTGGAAAGAATCTTATAAGACAAAAAATGGAGGATCCGATTTACCATATACCCATATTTACATTACATTTAAAGATGGTTCTATTCAAGAGATATATTGTTACGCAGATTTTCCGCTTACTTATGACCTAATGGCAGATGTTTTCTATGAAGCTTTTGGATATCACATTCTTTAGAATTTTTGTTTATTAAAATCACAAAGAGCTTATGAAAATGTATCAGAAACTCATAGGGCGAAAATAATTTCTGAAATACGTGTATTACACGTGAATACACTTTATTGTATTGCAATACATCATACAAACCGCCTGCCAGTTATAAAGCTGATAGGCGGTTTTTCAAGATAAAACCATATATTTTTTCAGTTTGACTATTGACAAAACCAAAAATTATAGTACAATGTACTATGAAAGGAGTTGAGAATATGGCATTTTCAATCAGACTTACTGAAAACGAAAAAAATATAGCCAATAGCTATGCGAAACTTCATTCCTTGTCACTCGGAGAGGCTTTTAAACAGGCATTGTTTGAAAAGATTGAAGAAGAGTATGACATTGCTCTATTTGATGAGGCATACAAAGAGTATCAGGACAACAATAAGGACAGCCGATCCATTGAGGAATTATGGCAGGAGCTTGATATATGAAGTATACGGTAAAAACTACGTCACGTTTTGACAAAGAATTTAAGAAACTTGACAAGTACACTATGAAAATGATGAAATCATGGATTAACAAAAATCTTGTCGGTTGTGAAAATCCTCGTTTGCATGGAAAAGAACTTACTTCAAACAGGAGCGGACAATGGCGTTATCAAATAGGTGATTATCGCCTTATCTGCTCTATTGAAGAGAACGAACTGGTTATACTTGCTTTGTCTGTCGGACATAGACGTGATGTTTATGATTGAACGATTATTCTTTTTAAGAAAAGATGTATACAGATGACTTTCAGAAGAAAGAAGATTATCTCAACCTGAAGAACACAATTGTAATCAATGTTATTGATTGCAATCTTTTTGACTGTGAATAGTATCATTCAACTTTCAAGATATTCGAGGAACACCGACAGGAACTTCTTACGGACAAATTCAGGATAGATTTTCTTGAACTCCGTAAGGCTAAGGAGTGCAAGGAGCGTGGTTCTATGACCAATAAGAAACAAATGTGGATGGACTTCCTGAACACTAATGCGGAAGATGATGAACCGCTTGAACGTCTTGCATCAGGTTCACCAATTATGCAAAAAGCTGTTGCCGTTCTCCGTAAGATGAGTGCTGATGAAAAGGAACTGTATGAAATTGAACAGCGTGAAAAAGCTGTCCGTGATGAGATTTCAGCAAGAGCATATGAACGTCAGCAAGGTATTAAACAAGGTATTGCACAGGGCAAACAAGACCTTATTTCTAAAATAAAAAAATTAGGAATGTCAGACGAACAGATACAAAAAATTTTAGCAATCAACTAATCCAAAGTTGTCATTCGTGGCAACTTTTTCTTTTTCAGTTTAGTCAAAAATGAGGTTCAGGGTATATCACAATTGACGGAGTCAACAAAGATTTTTTCTCAAAATTTCTTGTGACAGTTTTGTAAAATGCTTTTCAGAACCATGCAAAAAGTTTCAACTATCTTTGTCACAAACTTCATCCAATAAATTCATCGGAGAAGAACGTTCTGTTTTGCAAGTTCCGTAAGGGGCGTGCAAAACAGGTATTAGGTAAATACTACCCATTCTGTTTATGCAACGTTAAAAATTACAAAATCTGAAAAAAGAAAGGTGAAAAATGAGTAAATTAAGCATTAGTTTTACGCTTGGAAAAGCGAGTGTTCCTCATGAAGCAAATGTTGAACATAACAATCGAGAATTTATCGCAAACAATGTTAATAAAAGTAAAATTTTTGAAAACATCACTTATAAAAAACAGGATATTCGTGAAGCATATCATGAACTTTTTGATGAATCGCTTAATGAATACAATGCCAAACAAAAACAGCCTTGCAGACGTATAAAAGATTATTTCAGGCACATTTCCAAAAGCAAAAGAGAAGAAGCATTTTACGAAATTATTGTTCAGTTCGGTGACAGCAAAACTGCTCCGTGCGAAAGTCCAAACGGAAAAATTACACAGAAAATGCTTGACGAATACATCAAAGATTTTCAGAAAAGAAATCCGAATTTATATGTTTTCAATGCTGTTCTGCATATGGACGAAGCAAGTCCGCATCTTCATATTAATTTTGTTCCTTTTTATACAAAAAGAAAAAATGGTTTAAGCAAAGGAGTTTCAATGAAATCAGCTCTTAATGAGCAAGAATTTACAGCAAAAAATTTCAAAGAAAACAGACTTGTTGCATGGGAAGAAAATGAACGTCAAGTTATGGAAAAAATATTGAATAAATACGGATTTGAAAGAGAAGATAAACAGGCAAAATATTCACATCAAACCGTAGATGAATATAAAAAATTTCAAGATGAAAAGAAAATAATTTCTGCATTAAAAGCATCAAGAAATATTCCGAAAGAAGAAATTTCTGCTGAAAAAATTTGCCGTCTAAAAGAAAAATTAAATCTTATGGAAAAAGAAAATCAAAATCTTGAAAAACAAAAAAATTCTCCATATAAATCATTTTTTTATTTTGTTCCGGAAAAGCAAATTTTTGTGCAATCACAACTTGATGAAAAAAATATTCCATATCGTGAAACTGAAAATGGTTTTGAAGCACAAGAGTGTTACATTGACAAAATCAGAAAAATAGAAAAAGAATTTAAACCGACTGGTTCGATTCGTGAAAAGATTCGTGATGATGTTGACAGACTTCTGATGCAGTCTGCAAGTGTTGATGAACTTCTCGAAAAACTCCGAAAACAAAAATATGAAATCAAACACGGAAAATATCTTGCTGTAAAATCGCCTGATTTTAAAAACTTTATAAGACTGAAATCTTTGGGAGAATACTACAGCGAATATGCTCTCCGAAACAGAATTAATGCAAAGAAAAAATACGAATCTGAAATCAAGAAAAAAATAAATTCTGCAAAAAAAGAAAGTTCGGAAATCATAATTTTGCAGACAATAAAACTTTATACAATAGCTTTTTCAAATGGAGTTTTGCCAACAAAAAAACGTGAAAAAAGTAAACCTTTTTCTTGGAACAATGACAGCGAACTTGACAAAATTCTTGAATTGAACAACAAAATTAATTCCGGAGAGACACTTGAAAGTTTACATAAAGATTTTGAAAATAATGAAAATTCTGTTTCTGAAAAAGAAAAAATTCTTAATAAATCAAAATCCGACTTGAAACTGTTTTATGAACTTAAAGAAAAAATTGAAATTGTTTTTGGAAATAAAAAATCAGAAATTTTTACGTATCAACAAGCAGAAAGTACATTGAAAAAATATCCGAATATAAATATTTCAAATTATAAAAATGTTGATAAATTGATAAGCAAAGAAATTGAAAACGTTCGACAAGCTGAAGAAAATCTTGAAATCGAAAAGGAAAAGTTGAAAAAAAGTGCAGATATTTTTTCGATGGCAGAAAAAGTTTTCGGTGGCACATATGTTCAATCCCTCGTCGGTGAAGAACGTGAAAAAAGAGAATCAGAATTTATTCCTAATGGATTGAAAAAATCATAAACCCAAAATATTTTAAAATTTGCCAAAATTTGCAATAAATCACTTGACAAAACCTGATAAAAATGGTAAAATTAATAAAAAAAATTTAATAGTTAGTCACGCTGTAGATTATTATAAATTGACTGTGCATTGAAGACCTCTGGAGAACAAAATCCGGAGTGGTACTGCTCGGCTTTTATGTATATGGCTTCCGCTGAATAGTAGAACGAAAAGCGGTCGGGGGCAACTCCCGATATTGAGTTTCATGTTGCAGAACATGATAAGACGTGCAGGAGAAATTTTGAAATATTATCGGCAGGACTCCGGTTCTGCCGTGTGATAACGTTTCCGAAAGTGCATGAACTTACGGAAATGACCAATAATTATAATATAAGGAGGTAAAGACCAATGAACAATGACGATTTCATAATGTCCCCGAAAGTCGATTTTGCGTTTAAAGAAATAATGTTCAGTGATAAAGTAAGAAAGGGATTTCTGAGTGCAGTTCTTGAAATTCCAGTGAGCGAAATCAGGGAAACAGTTCTAAAAAACACAAATATGCAGAAAATCCACGATGATGAAAAACAGGCAATTCTTGATGTGAGACTTGTAATGAACAACAATACGGAAATTGATATTGAAATTCAACTTGCATATATGGCATCATGGGCGGACAGAAGTGCGTTTTATGTTTCAAAAATGCTCGGTGAACAAATTGGCATAAATAAGAAATACTCAAATTTCAAGAAATGTATCGGGATTAATCTGCTCGATTTCAATTACATAAAGGAAACAAACCGTTTTCACACAATATATCATATAAGTGAGGATACTGAACACTTTATATATACTGATATTATGGAGTGGCACGTTGTTGAACTGCCAAAACTTCCATCAATCGAGGACGGCACAAATCTTTACAACTGGATTCGCTTCTTAAAAGCTGAACATAAGGAGGAATTTGAGATGTTGGCAAAGAAAGATGAATACATCGAAGAAGCCTACAAACAGCTTGAAATTATCAGTCAGGATGAGCAGAAAAGACTGGAATATACTGCTCGTCAGAAAGCTATCTATGACTATAATACCTTAATGGAGGAAAACTGGTTGCGTGGAAAAGCTGAGGGAAAAGCTGAAGGCAGAAAAGAGGGAAAAGCCGAAAGAGATAAAGAACTCACTTTAAAATTCAGAAGCATGGGAATGAGTGATGAAGAAATATCACGTTTGTTAGAATAATGGATAAAAATACATTGAAGGATAATTTTATACTAATGATTAAGGCAGTATTTCGGTACTGCCTTTTATAACATTTCAAAGGTGCATGAACCGGAGAAATGTCCATATAATAGGCAATAATCACGTAAAGGATGAGTATTATGGAGAGTGACTTTAGCCGATTTAATAAGTTAAAGGATATATGTGAAGTTGAAATTTCACAGGAATTGTGTCCGGCTGAAAAGAAAAAAGAGTACATCAGGCAAACCGGAAGTAGTACCGCTCACAGAGTCGGTAATATTGAGGTGGAATGTGTTTACGGCAACATGAAACTCGAAAAAATGCTTACAGATTTAATCTGTAAATAAGTGATGTTTGCATATTCCTTGTGCTTGGTGGTAAAGATTACAAGGAGTATCTATATGGATAAAATTTACAATACGGCAATTTACCTCCGACTTTCCAGAGATGAGGAGGGCAAAAAAGAAAGTATCAGTATTTCAAATCAGCGTGAAATGCTTATGAACTTTCTTGACAGCAGAGAAGATTTGCAATTTGTTGCAGAATTTTCGGACGACGGTTACAGTGGTTATGACTTCAATCGACCGGATTTTCAGCGAATGATTGAAAGTGCAAAGAATGGTGAAATTAATTGCATTGTGGTCAAGGATTTCTCACGCCTTGGACGCAACTTTCAGAAAACAGAAGAATTTATGCAGCGTATTTTTCCAAAAATGGGAATACGCTTTATTTCTGTAGGCGACTTTTACGACAGCAATCGTGAACAGTCAGCAAGCGAACGTCTTGCAAATCCGATAATTAATTTGATGAATGAATATCATGTCATGGAAACTTCTCAAAAGGTGCGGAACGTTCTGGAACATTACCGTCAGAGCGGAAAATTTATAGGAAATCGCACGGTTTATGGATATATAATAAAGGATAAAAAACTTGTTGTTGACCCCGAAGCTGCTAAAATTGTGAGAATTATTTACAATTTAAAAATTGATGGATATAATAATCAGGCAATCGGCGATTATCTGAACGAATTGGGAATCAGTTGTCCTTTGGAATACAAAATTGAAAAAGGCATAAAAGCAGTTTCAACGCATTTCAAAACTGGTGAAAAAGCTTTATGGTCATCTGTGAATATGCGAAGAATACTCGAAAATCCGGTATATATCGGCACTCTGATACAAGGCAGAACTACATTTTTAAGTTATCGTGACAAACAACGATTCAAAAAAGATTCGTCTGAACTGATTGCTTTTAAAAACGCTCATGAAGCGATTATTTCCGAAACCACTTTTCTTATAGTTCAGGATTTGCTGAAAAAGGATACATATTCAGGAAAAAACGATTCCGGAAAAGTCAATCTTTTTGCCGGAGTTGCTTATTGCGGAAACTGTCAAAGCAAACTTTATCATGACAGAGCTTGGATTTGTCGTAATAAAATGTGCAAATGCAAGGCAAGAATAAAAGAACCAATCCTTGCGGAAGCTGTTTTTGAAACTCTAAAAAAACATATGGAAGTAATTCTGAATTATTCTGAAGTAACTAAAAAATCCGATTTTATAAAGAATTTGAATATTACAAGCCTTGAATTGAAAGAGCTTGAAAATCAAATCAATCAATTGAAACAGTCACAGGAAAACCTTACTGTTCAGAAAGAAAACAGCATCATTTCAGAAACAGATTATTCAGAAATGTATGAATTTTACACTAACAAAATTGCGAAAACAAAGTTTGAAGCTGATGAGTTTCGCAATCAAAAAATTGAACTTTTAGAATGTGCAGACGAAATAAAATCTCAATATGAAAAATATTTCAATGATACAGAACTTACCAGAAGTATGGTTGTGACATTCATTGAAAAAATAGAAGTTTTTGAAAAAACTAAAATTAAAATTCATTTTCGGTATGAGGATATTTTCAGAACAGGCGGTGAAATAATTGGCTCGTAAATCAAGAAAAAATCCGACTATTGAAAAGGTAAATTTCAAAGTTTACAAAACAGCTATTTATGCCCGATTATCAAAGGAAAATCAAACCTTTGAAAAAATTGAAACGCAGATTGAAGAAGTTCGTAATTATATGGAAAATCGAAAAATTTTTGAACTTGTTGATATTTATTCGGACAATGGTTATAGCGGTACGAATTTCAAACGTCCTGAATTTGAAAGGCTTATGGAAGATATTCGTAACCGAAAAATTAATTGTATAATCGTTCGTGATTTGAGTCGTTTTGCTCGTGAACACATTGGAGCAGAAGATTATCTGAATAATATTTTTCCTTTTCTCGGAGTGCGATTTATAGCGATAAATGACGGTTATGACAATCTGAATATTAAACCTCAAGAATATTTTTTAGCGTCTTTCAAAAACCTTGTACATGAATATTTTGCACAGGAAACATCAAGAAAAGTTTGCATGGCAAAAAGAAATTTACAAGAACAAGGAAAGTTTATCGGTTCTAAAACGTCTTTCGGATACATGAAAAATCCGAATGACAAGCATAGTCTCATAATAAACGAAGAAGAAGCTGTTTTTGTGCGAGAAATTTTCCAAAGAGTCGCTGATGGTGAAACTACAAATCAAATATGTAAATCCCTAAATCAGCGTGAAAATAACAACTATAACTGGAGTGTGTACAAAATTTGTGCCATACTGAAAAAAGAAATTTACAAAGGAACTTTAGTGCAACATCAAACTACAACTTCTTTTTATAAAAATGAAAAAATGCAAAGAATTCCGAAAAATCAGCAAATCCGTATTGAAAATGCTGTACCGCCGATTGTGACTTCTGAACTCTGGGAAAAAGCACAGAATGTTATTTCTGAAAGAGAATGCAAAAAACATGAAGGAATACCTGAAAATCCATATAAAAACCTTGTTTTTTGCGGTAAATGCGGTAAAAATCTGAATGGTGGATTTATTCGTGAAATTTCCGATTTCAGATTTAACTGTACAAAATGTAAAAGTGGCGTTTTTTCCAAAGGTAAGGCAATTAACAGCTTAGTGCGAAATTACTTTAAACTACCTGAAGATACCGAAATTACAAAAAATTTTCTTAATGAAAAATTTGAAAAAATCGTAATTTTTGATAGAAAAAATATTATTCTTGTTGACAGGGACGGTGAACAGCATTGAAAATTGCCTGTTATGTCCGTAAGTCAAACAATAAGAAAAATGACAGCATCGAAAATCAGATTTCGATAATTCAGAATTACATAAATGAACAAAAAGATTTTCATGGGGCTGAAATAATTAAATTTATTGATGACGGTTTCAGCGGAATCAGTTTGAATCGCAATGCTTTTCAGGAGCTTCTTGCCAAAGTGAGAATGCGTGAAATAGATATTATAATCGTCAAGGATTTATCACGTCTGGGCAGAAATTACCTTGATGTGTGCAGACTTACAGACAGCATATTTCCTTTCATGAAAGTGCGATTAATAGCCGTTTCTGAAAATTATGACAGCAAATACAGACAAGTTAATATCATGGATTTACCGATAGCTTTTAAATCAGTTCTCAATGAGTATTATGTTATGGAATCTTCCAAAAAAATCAGAAGTGTATACAGAGAAAAAATTAAAAATGGTGAATTTGTAAGTAAAGTTTCATATGGATACATTCTGAAAAATAGTTTTACTCCTATCATTGATGAGAAAAAAGCAGAAATTGTGCGTAGAATATTCGCACTTTGTCTTGATGGAAAAAGTACTCTTGACATTGCTAAAATTTTAAATAAAAATGAAATTCCGACAAGTGAGAATTCAAAATGGACTTCTGGAAGCGTTCGTGGCATTTTGAAAAATGAACAATATACCGGAAAACGTATTTCTCTTAAATATACAAAAAATCTTAAAACTCAAAAGTACATTGAAAATGATGAAAATCTATGGTATATTGATGAAAATGCTTTTCCGCCAATTGTAAGCAAGGAATTATTCAATAAAGTTCAGGAAATTCTTCCAAAAAAGAAAAGTAATGATAATTCTGAAAAGCATATCATGGCATACAAACTTTACTGTGCAGGCTGTGGAAGAACTCTTCAAAGAAATATACACTTCTATTGTCGGAATGGCTATCTGACTGGTGAAAATCCATGTTTTAAAGGTTCGCTGAAACGTGATGTTCTCTATAAAGAAGTTCTTGAAAAAGTAAAAATATTTATTTCAAGTGACATTCCGAATAACAAGCTAAAATTTTCTTTTTCAGATATAGCAAATCTTGAATCTGATATTTCTGAACTGAAAGAAAAGAAAGCGGAAATCTTTGAAAAATTATTTAATAATCTCATAACTCAAGATGAATTTGAAAAGCAAAATTCAAAGATTTCATCACAAATAAATACAAAACAGAATGAATTGAAAATTTGTCGCAAAGCTATTGCTCTTAATACGAAATATGGTTCGGAACGTCCTCTGGATACTCTGAAACGCCTATACAATTCCGATGAGCTGACTAAAGAAAATATGCAATTCGTAAAACGCATCAATGTGTTCGATTCAGAACACTTTGAAATAATCTTGCAGTCAGACAGTCCTCTGACTGTTATTTGCAAAAATATGAATATTTATGAGGAGGTGTGGTTTTGAAAAAAGTCGGGGATTTATTGACAGCATTAGGTTCAGTTGGTTTTATTGCAGTTGTTCTTGAACTAATAATCGGTTGGAAAATGATTCCACAATCTATAATTCTGTGGTTTATAATCGGAAGTCTTATTTTATTGATTGTTGGAATAATTATGCGTAATTCAGGTGTTGAAAAATCTAATGGTGCAGATATGAAACAGATTGGAATAGCAATGATAATTTTTGGTGCTTCATTACTTGTAATAACCTTATGTGGTATGTTTTCATCAAATACACAATCAATACTGTACAATTTTGTAAATGAACGTTTTTTCTTCATAGTTGTTTTTGGATTTCTATTTCTTTTATTAGGTATTATCTTTAGAAGTATTGGAAAATCAAAAGAAACAAAAGCTGAAAAAAAAGATTAATGTCTTTTATAAATGTTATTGGTGGAATTGCACAAAGTAATTATAAAAACTTTGTGAGATTTTCTACCAATAATATTTATAGTATATATTGACATAATACTCGCCATTTGACAAAATTTACATTTATCAGATAATGTTATGTGATTCATTATTTAGGGGTCAGTTTTGGGGTCAAAATTTTCGCTAACCATACATAAATTTATTTCAACTGTTGAATCTGAAAAAAAGCATAAATCATTGCTGTACCATTTCCAACTGCAGTCACAACACCATTTTCGTCTACTATTACAACAGACGTATCAATAGATACCCACTCAGGAGTTCGCAAATATGTAGTATCAAGTGTTAATGTCTATGTTTCACTATACTCATTAAAAGAAAGACTCGTTTTATCAAAATTAGACACTGTTCTTCCTACTTCAAATTCAAGTTTTGGATATTCGCTCTCTATATAATAAAATTTTAAGCATTTTCTTGATTGCGGAAACTAATTTGCGTGTTTCGTTTCCTTCAACAGGATTTTCAAAAATCAAGTCATAAGCAGAGTATTTTCAATTATTAAAAATTATTTGCCAATATAACAAATAAAAATTTAACACAAAAATATTTTCTATAAATTTTCTTGTATGATTTGTATGCTTTTTAGCAATAATATTTCTTCGTCAGTTGATAAATTCAACTGTCCTAATTCCCATTGTCTTGCTTTAAAATAAGAACGTGCTTTGATAATTATTTTTGTAAGTTCACAATAATTATCGTCATGCTTAAACATATCACCAGTAGCAGCATAATTTGCTCCATAACAAGTAGGGCATAAAACTTGTACAGAACATTTTTTACATTTGTCTTCAATCATATTTTCAGGAATATTCTGTCCAAAAAACTTTAATCCGCTTGTTTTTTTATCACCTATTGAAAGGGGCATAAAGAAATGGCATGGATATTTATTACCTAAAACATCATAAGCTACCGTACCCACACCTGCACCACAATAACTAACATATTTTCTGTTTTCATAATTTACTGCAACATTTGAAATGGGAGCATCTAGCATAGAGCATACCTTAACATCTGGATTATACAAATAATATTCAATCAGTTTATGGAGTTCATATTCCAAAACAGATTTATTTGAATAATCAGACCAATCTATATTGTATGCCAAATTGCATATAACTTCAAACCCTTTATTGTGCAAGAAAATGACACCCTCAGATAAATTATGTAATGTTTCAACAGAAACTGTCATTTTAACTGTTTGATTTGGATATGTAGATTTAAAAAAATCGAGGTCTATTAAAGACGGGGTACAATAGATTTTTTACAAGTTAATACCCTGTATGCAGGTGAAATCATTCCATTATAAAAACTAATTCCTGAAAATACAGCTGAACAATCTAAATCAAATAAACGCATAACTATATCATTTTCTCTTACATATTGATATGTATCGAAAGATTCGGGCAATTTTCCCTCTGCATTATTTATATCTTTTTTTCTGATTCCTTTTGTAGTCAGTGATAATAATTGAGTGTTAGTAGATTCTGTTCCAACTAAATTTTTAGTACAGAAAAAAGCATTCTTATTTCTAAGAATATTCCAAGTACTTGGGACTTTCCCTATCCATTCAATACCGCTGTCTTTCATTTCACGCATAATATTACCCCTTAAAAAGTGCAATTAACGCAAATACCATTGCAAAAAAGCAGGTTGTTGCAGAAAAAATTGCAATTAAATAATTTTTATCTTTTAATTTGGCTACCTCAAAAGATGCAATTTTAAAAAATTTTGAAAACATAAATGTTGGCAAGGCATAACCCAAGTATATTGGCTGAAATTTAAATATAAATTTCATTTCTTGTACAATTCCAAATGACATTAATACAAACAAAAAAGAAATTAAAACAAGTAACATACTACATAGTTGAAAAATACCTGATGTTGTCATTTGTATCAAACCAAAAGTTACTGTATCTGATGTTGCTTTTTTTTCACTAAAAAAGATAAAATGAAAAAGTACAGAAAAGAAATTTCTTATACGATGTAATGCTTTTAAATAAAATTTTGCTTTATCATCGTTATATTCTTTATAACCAATGGCTTTTCGCCAATTTTCCCGTTCTTGTTTTTCCTGTTCCTTAATTTTTTCATTCTCATCATCTTTTATAGCTTTCTGTGCTTTTATAATAGCCTCCGTCAATTTATCATAATCAATTTCTTGTTTAACAATAATTGTCTGTGGCTTGTTATTGAAAATCTTTTCAAATAACCACATTATTCAAACACCTCTGAAAGACTTCCGTCAAGCTCCTTTTCAAGTTCAAGAATCTCTGCCATTATCTCAGCCGACGGCTTAGGGGCTTCATATTTATAAAAATAGCGTGTAAACGGTATCTCATATCCAACCTTAGATTTTTTCTCATCTATCCATGCATCAGGTGCAAAAGGCAGAACTTCACGCTTGAAATATTTGTCAATATCCTCTTTCAGCGGAACATTTTCCGTATCCCTCAAAGAGGAATCAGGCTGTTTCTTACCCTTTTTCAGAACAAGTTCTCCGTTCTCATCACGGAGCGGACGTTCAACAGTAATTTTCGTGTAGCCAAAATCCTCATTATCAAAAATCTTGCTAATTTCCGTTTCTCTGAAATCGCCGTACAGACGTGTTATTTTCTCAATTGCACTTTCAGGAATATCATTACGCTTATTACCCAGAGCTTTTCTGCGTTTTTCAAAAAGTCCGTTTGCGTTGATAAGCTGAACTTTTCCCTCACGCTTTGTACCTGCTTTTTTATTGGAAAGCACCCATATATATGTAGCAATTCCCGTGTTATAGAAGATGTCATTCGGCAAAGATATGATAGCTTCGAGTAGGTCATTTTCAAGTATATATTTGCGTATATTGCTTGCACCGCTTCCAGCATCACCAGTAAACAACGGAGAGCCGTTATGTATAATTGCAATACGGCTACCGCCTTGTGAAATATCCTTCATTTTGGAAATGGCAGTCATCAGAAATAACATCTGACCATCACTTGTTGCAGGAAGTCCCGCACCAAATCTTCCTGCAAAACCTCTTTTAGCTTCCGCTTCAACCTTTGTTTTTTCGTTTTTCCATTCACGTCCGAAAGGCGGATTTGAAATAATATAGTCAAAAGTATTACCTTCAAACTGATCGTCAGAAAGCGTATTACCATTCCTGATATAGTCGGCATTGTTGCCCTTTATCAGCATATCAGCTTTGCATATAGCAAATGTCTGGTCATTCAGCTCCTGACCGAATGCAAGTAATTCCGTTGACTTATTAAGCTCGTGAAGATATTCATCTGCAACTGAAAGCATACCGCCTGTACCGCATGCTGGGTCGTATATAGTCTTTGCAACATTATTACCTGAAAGAACATCATTATCATCATTAAAAAGAATATTTACCATAAGTTTTATAACTTCACGAGGCGTGTAATGCTGTCCTGCATCTTCGTTGTGTGCTTCAGAAAATCTTCTTATGATTTCCTCAAAGATATATCCCATTTCAAGATTTGAAATAACATCGGGATGCAGATTTGCTTTAGGTGATGTAAATTCCTTTATCACTATGTACAGAATGCCCTTATTCGCCATAGTTGTGATATGACCGTCAAACTTGAATTTTTCAATAATACCCCGTACATTCTCAGAAAATCCGTTCAGATAATCACGGAAATTATCTTCAATATTATCAGGGTCGTCAAGAAGCCTTTCAAATGTATACTTACTTATATTATAAAACTCAAGACCCCCTGCCGCCTTTTTTAAAAATACATCATGCATAGGAAGCATTTTGACAGATTCATATTTTTCAAGTATCGCATCTTTTGTATCCGCCAATATACAATCAAATCGTCGAATAACGGTAAGCGGAAGAATAACTTCGCCATATTCATGCGGCTTGTATACGCCTGTCAATTTATCTGCAATCGCCCAAATTAAGGCGGCTTTTTCATTTATATTAGAACTAATGCTCATTATTGGTTCTCCTTTAAATTTGGTTTTATATATTCGATAATATCACAAAAATCACAATCAAGAGCACTACATATTTTACAAAGGATTTCAAGACTAACAAATTCATTTCTTCGCATTTTTGTCATAGTATTAGGTGAGATATTTGCTGTTTTTCGTAAATCTGCTTTACTCATACTTTTATCTACCAGTAGTTTCCAAAGTCGATTGTATGATATTGACATTAAAATCCTCCGTTCATCAAAAAACTGTTTTATTTATTATATCATACTTTTCCAAATTATGCAAGATGATTTCGCATATTTTTGCGAGTTTGCATTGTAAATAAAATAAAATTTCCATTGATAAATTAGCTAAAATCTGATATACTGATAATAGCTAAAATAGTGGAGGTGTTTTTATGATTACCGCAACAGCAACCGACGTTCAGAACAATTTTGGTCATTATCTCCAGGCGGTACAAACTGGCGATGAAATTATCATTTTAAAAAACGGCAAGGAAGTAGCAAGACTAATTTCTCGTGAATCGAGCATTTCTTTTCTTACTGATTCGCTTACTGGAATTCTTAAAAATGATTATGATGATAAGGCTATTCGTGCAGAAAGGATAGAGGCACATGAAAGTACTGATTGATACAAATGTTATTCTTGATGTGCTTTGTAACCGTTCTGAATTTGTTGAAGATTCATCAAGAGTATGGAAATACTGTGAAGTGAATCAGATTGAGGGATATATTTCGGCTTTGTCCGTTCCGAACATTGTATATATTCTTCGCAAAGAGCTTACGCCGCAAAAGACGCAGCAGTTCATTCAGCAGATTTTGATGATTTTTGAAGTAATAGATTTGAAATCTTCTGACCTGAAAAATGCCGCTGAAATGCTGTTCTCAGATTTTGAAGACGCTGTGCAAATGTGCTGTGCTAACCGCATCAAAGCAGATTACATTGTTACCAGAAATATTCGTGATTTCAAAGAAAGTAAAGTTCCTGCATTAAAACCGTCCGAATTTCTTGAAAGAATGTAAATTTGAATTCGGGAAGTACTATAAAACATGAAAAATATCGGTATATCCTGTGATGGACATACCGATATTTTGAGTTAATTCATTCTATTTTCAATATACTCTTCAATAGACTGAACAGGAACTTTATACCTGTTCCCCTCCTTAAATCCTTTTAATTCACCTGTTTGGAGCAATTTATAAAATGTACTTCTGCCGATTTTCAAAATCTCCATAACCTCTTCACGTGTAAGTATTTCTTTCCCTGTAATTGTTTCCCTCATAATGAAATCCTCCTTATTTTATGTTGATATATTTTTCTACTTCCTCAGCCTTTATCATTGTTTTTCGTTGACTAATTTTTACAGCCGACAAATCACCTGAATCTATAAGCCTATAAACTGTATGAACACTTACGCCCAATACTCTTGATGTCTCCTGAACTGTGAGCATATATTTTATTTCTGTATATTGAATGCTTATCATAAATCACACCCCCTCCGATTATTATAAATATGTTCGTATTTTTTCGGAGCATCATATGATATTTTGTATCATTGAAAATATTCCTACTGCCATTCAGACTGCTATTGCTTTCACTTTCATATTATTGCAGATTTATACATATTATTTCGGTATTGACAAAAAAGAAAAAGAGACTTGATTATTCGGAAAAATAAAAATAGAATAATCCGAAATAATCAAATTCCTCTACAGTTTACTCATAGCCTAATCTGATATTAAGCAAAAACTCTGAAATCAATTCCATGCAAATTAAAGTCAAACTACATTTATACATCACACTAATTGCCCTATAATAAAATAAAGACAGATATGTCAACGATGTAATATACCTGTCTTTATAATTATATTTATTATGAATATAATCTTTAATCCAAAGCCAACCTTCTGATTCTTTTCTTTATATCAACTTTTTTCATGTCAATATGAAGCAGCTTACAATAATTAGTGTACTGATTACTTGGGTATTTTACTAAATATGAAGCAGTCTGTGTATTTGTAATCAACGTTCTGACAGCCATTATCAAAACATTTTCATTTCTGAAATAAGTGCTGATAAACAAAAACATATTCTCAATGCGAGAATTTACATTTTTTGTCTTTTCAGCAAGTAAATCCACTCGTTTACTAAAATCGGTTTTTATTACATTACTTCCGTTTGATTTGTCAATTACGAGAGTGTTTTCCTCTTCAAAAGCTTTAATCAATCTTGTCAGAATATTTAATTTTTTCTCACACATACTTTTTGATGATAGTCCATTTTTGTACAGATTCTTTTTATCTGAAACAATTGACCGTAGCGTTTCAGTAGCTGACTTTTCTATCATGGGCATATTATTTTTAAGTATATCCATTAGTTTCGCCATCATATTATCATCTGTTTCAGTATCAATAATTTCTGGAATCAATTCATCAAGAAGCAGCTGTGTAACAGCAATTTTCTCAATATCTTTTGATTTCTCTGCACATTCTTTTACTTTCGGATTAATATTTCCATTGAGAATATCACTGATTTTATAATTTCTTCTGTATTTGCTATATATATCATAGTAATCAGCAAAATCCAAAGCTATAAGCTCGTTTTGAATGTACTGAGAAATTAGATGTCGGTCAACTTCTATATCCTCATGTTCATATACTTTTATCATCTGACTGAGGTCATCCCAGCCTCTTGCTGTAACAAAACTTTTGCCATTTGCAGTAGTTTCAATTTTATAAAAATTCTTACTTTTTAACTCCAAGTACGAAATAACGGCACTATGTACTCCGCTCTGATAGGCATATTCTTTCCACGCTTCAAACTCTGGTTCAATATCAATTCGCTTCAGTCTGTCCCATGTGGCAATATCAAATTCACGGACAGAATTATTGTATTCAGGCGGATTACCAGCTGTAACAACAATCCACCCATCAGGAACTTTATGTCTTCCAAATACCTTATATTGTAAAAACTGCAACATAATTGGCGTAAGTGTTTCAGATACACAGTTAATTTCATCCAGAAATAAAATTCCGTTCTTAATACCAGTCGACTTCATCGTTTCGTAAATGGAAGCAATAATTTCACTCATTGTATACTCTGAAATATCATATACTTCTCCGTCATACTCAAATTGCTTAATCATAGGCAAACCTAACGCACTTTGCCTTGTGTGATGCGTCATTGAATACGAAAGAAGTCCTATTCGCAATTCTGATGCTATTTGCTCTATAATTGCTGTTTTGCCGATGCCAGGAGGTCCAACGAGAAATACTGGTCTTTGTTTGTTCTGCGGTATTAGATTATTCCCATAATCATCCTTTGCCATATACGCCCTTACAGCGTTTTTAATCTGATTTTTAGCATCATGTATATTCATTCTAATTACCCCTTAACATCAAAACTCTTTAATTTGTGCTGAACTAAGAACAACTTTTATTGCCCACAATGGAATGTCTGGATTATTAAAGTTATCTTCAAGAAATATAAAAGCTGTCTTATAATCAGGCTTTTCAGGAAAATTTCCATAACCGTCAGTAAAATAAATCAGTCCTCGCAAATCAACAAATTCTTTATTTCTACACAACTCATTAACATACTCAAATACAGGACGGAAATCTGTTCCACCAAATCCTTTAAGCTCCATATTACTTATATAATTATCAAATTCCTGCTGAGAAGTGATTTTTACATAAGACTGAATCTCACAATCACATTGAATTATGTGTATATTCACTTTTGTGAAAAAGCTCTCCTGCTGCTTTAAAATACTATAAGTTTTCTGAATAAAAGCCTGTACTGTGTCACCTTTAACTGAACTTGATGTATCGATTACAATTACAAATTCTCTGATACGTTTGACTTCTTTACATTCAAGCGGTTCAATCAATGGAATATTTTTATAAAGTGACAATCCATATGTATAAAAGTTATAGTCAAAAGAATCCTCATCAATCTTCATTTCTTCTCCGAATACTGCAAATTTTCGCAGAAATTCCGAATAATCCGTTTCTTCCCTATTCACTTCGTGTAAATTCTGCATCATACTTGAGTTGCCCAAAGCATACTTTTCACTTTCTTGCATTTCAATTTCAAGTTGAATTTGTCGGGAAATATTTTTCCATATTTCCTGTTTATCAGATTCTGACATTTCATTATCAATAGATTGATTTAGTATTTCATTCTTTGATTCATCTTCGGATTCATTTCCACCTGTGTTAAATTCCTCGCAGTCATTATTGCTTTCACAATTTCCTGATACAATTATTTCAAGTGATTTATTATCTAAAACGTCAAAAATTCGAGGTATATCTAACTGTCCTTTATTATACCAAAGCTCATGTTCATCAGCCTTAAATATATCAGAAAGATACTCATAACGTTTTTCTATAAGCTTATGTTCCATATAATAATCATATATTTTTTCAGCTGTCATAAAATCAATACTATTTTTCAGCTTGCTTATTTCTTTAGACTGTTTTTCTTCACATGAACGGTCAATTTTATCAGTATCAAGTTCTGAAATAATATTCTCAACAGCTATATCACAGGTAAGATTCCATATATTAAAATTCATATGACTACCTATAAACTGATGCTGAAAAATACAATGAAGTACAGTGTGCAGATATTGCCTTGTTATGTATTCTGTATTATCAAGAAATAATTTCAGAATATACCTGCCATTACAATATATATTATTACCGCCTGAAGCGATATTGTATTTTTCACTGGATAAAATTTTAAGCTGCTGAAATGCTCTTGCAAGAAAACCAAATTTCATCAACAGATTATTTTGTATGTAACTTATCGATTCACTGACCAATTCATCAATTTCATTATCCAAGTTTCCACCTCTCTATAATTTAAATCTGTCATGTACATTCTGAAAACCGATAGTTTCATTTTTATGTTCCAGAAGCATCGTTTGTATTTCAAATCTTTCATACTTAATCGAGTACTCTATAATCTCATTGATATTACTATTTGTAATATAATTCCCTTTGAGAATATTTTTCATATTTTCTATATCATTGTTCTGAATAAGGATTTTAACTGTCTTAATTATATTATCCGACAAGTATTTTCTCCTATAGAATTTCCTTTTCCAAATGCAAGAAACATTGCAATATGGATTTTCAACTCTTCATCTTCAATCTGTTGGAACAGGATTTCCTGTATATTTTTACTGGAATTTATCAGTCTAAAAATATTTTCAATCTCACTGCTGTTATTAATTTTAATGCTCTTTTCATACTTGCCTGCGTTCAAAAGCAATTCGAAAATTTTAGTATTTTTTTCAAATGCTCCTTCGGAAATAGTTGCAACGTCATTAGGTATAGATAAAATGTTTTTACATTTATAAGCATCAATTAAAATATTATTCACTATTACAAGGGTATTTTCTTTCCGTTTTCTCTCCAGCCAAATTGTATTTGCAAATGCTTGTCTACCTATTTTTTGAATACTGTTTCCAAATTCTATTTTCCCCAGATTGATACACACCTTAAAAGATTCATCACAAATTTCCGTCAAATTATCTGGAAATCTAATTCTTTCAAGATACTTGCAACCGTAAAAAGTACGAAAACCTATGTACGAAAGCATACTTGGAAACACTATTTCACCAAGATTTACACAAGCATAAAAGGCTTCATCATCAATTGAAGTAAGCTGTTCCGAAAGAATAATGTGTTCCAAATTAGTACAATTTTTAAATGCCTGAGGTTCAATTTTTGTAACGCTATCAGGAAGTTCAACGGATTTTATAGTTCTGCAACGACAAAAAGTACCATTCCCAATAATCCTAACACCATCAGGAATTTTAATATTTGTCTCACCTTTTTCTCTTTTGTATTCCATCAGAACACCGTTAAATATTTTAAACATAGACCACATCACCATTGATATAATTAATTCATAAAGCTTATATAATACATAAATTCTAAAATTAATTCCAGTTTTTCAAAAAATATGCTGCTATTATCATATAAAAAGTACTTTTTTAGAATATTCCGCATAATAATTTTAAAAATTCGGAATATTTTATATACTTTTTATTTCAGTTTGTATTAAAAATTTGAGCAATTTCATCATTACTTGGTAATTTAAGCTGGATAAATCTTCCGTTGATTTCGCTGCCTTCATCATCTTTTAAAATGCCAGTAAGGATAAATTGTTCTTTAGCCTGCTTAAAAATAAGCTCTCCAAATTCTGAATACGGTTTAAGATAATTCTGTTTAGCAATCTGTTCCGCAAACTCAGCACTGCCTTCATTGAAAATCATTTTTATATCAGACTTGTTTACAATGTCATGATTCCTTCCCCTAAGTTCACCTGCACCCTGATATACTGATATAACAATTATATTTAACTTAATCATGTCTTTCATCAGCTTATAAAATGGACTGCTAACTTTTTGCTCAAATGCTCCCGCCATGTGAAGTACAAGAATAATCTCTTTTTCTGAAACTTTCTTTTTTGCTCCAAGAAAATAAGTTAAAAGTTCTTCAATATCATCACCATACAAAGAAAAAATTTTCCTGTCATCATTTTCAATATATATTTCCTGAATATCTTCATCAAATGTTATTTCACTTAAGTTATTAGTTTCATACACCCGTTCTTCAATGACTTCTTCATCAAATCCATAGTCTCTCATATTGTTGACAATAGTATCTCCCTTTTCATCGATAAAGAAAATAATCTTATTTTTTCCTGCAAGCTGCAAAGCAATCAAGTCAGCAAGGGTTGATGTCCATAATGTATTTTTACCAACAATCGCAAGTCCAGCGGATAAATAATTGCTATATTCCAAACCAACTTTGTTTCCATTTTTATCATATCCCAAGAAAATTTGCTCTTCGCTAAATATACAAGGCGTATAATTTTGGTTTCCGCCGACAGTAGTTTTCTTTGCTTGTTCAGACAAAATAGTGTCGCTCAAAACTGTAAGTCTGATGTCTCCGCTGTGTTTCTTACCAAATAATCTAACCTTTGTTTTAAGATTTTCATTAGAGTAAAGTAATCCTTTCTCATATAATGCTTTTCTCAAGTGACAGTCATTATCAGTTATATTCATTCTTGAAACAAGTATATTAAACTCCTCATCAGGAATGTAAAGTTTATCACCAACTCTGTAAATAACAGGATAGTCTTCTGTTTCACCATAGCAGCCTGATAATTTTGAATGATACACAAGTTCAAATTTTTCATCTGGATTATCACTTAAAACAGCTTCATTAAGAACGTGAATAAATTCTTTTTCAATAGTATTGAAGTTGTCTATTTCTTCCGAATTACGAATTATTTTTTCTATGTAATCTGATATTTCTTCTTTGGTAATATCAAGTGCTTGCTTTGAACATTCCTTTATACAATTACTCATATAACTATATATCTCCATACATATGGCATATACATGATTTGATGATGAATATTTGAACTTTTTCTGTTCTCTAAATGTTTTTATTTTCTTGTCTACAGAAAAATAAATAAATCTCCAATTATTTATAATATGGTCTATCATATATTCATCAAATCTATGCATAACCTCAACCTCAGGAGAAGTTATGGCAAGACTCCTTTTAAGTGTAGAAGCATCTATCATCATTACAGAATTTCCGTCAAGAACAGAACCCAGCCTGTCACTCACAACACAAGTAACAAAAGGATACTTCTGCATTTCAATAATATCAGAATCTGGATTATATCCAGCGATTTTTTCAGCAATTTTCCTGATAGTTTCTTCACTGTTTTTACGCTTGTAATCCGAGGCATTTTTATCATCATTAAGCAGAAAAATATCGTCTTTATAATCGGACATCAACTTGACAGCATTTTCCGATTTCATATTCACAGACAGTTCTTTTTCTTTTTCAATCATCCTTCCATATACTTGCAAATAAGGCGATATTTTATTGTAATCGCCTTTTATAACAACTATTTTGCAGAAAGACGTATTTATTGTGTTCAACAAACTGGAGTATATGCCAGAAATTCTTACTATATTCAAAAGCATATACAGCAACTTATCTTCATGTCTTCTTACAGTATCAACAAAGTTTTCTGAAATAATATCAGGCATAAAAGTGGGATACGATTTAAAATGCTTATTAATTTTCTTCGGAAGATGATTACGCTCACAAAATCCCGCTGATGCAAAGTATAATATACTATTGTTATCGAAGAAACCTGTTTTATTTGCTATAAAACTACCGTTTATTGCTTTTTTCTCTATTAATATTTTCAAGTATCGGCTTATATCTTTTGCATTAAGCTTATCATTAAAACAGTCGACCTTATTATCAATAAAAGCCTGACGAAAATTATTTCTGTACTTATCAGTATTCAATGAAAACTCAAAATTAATAATTTGATTCTGTAATGTTCGATAAAAACCTGATAATTGATAATATTCATCATATCTAATTACATTACTGATATACATTCTTGCGACTATCTTAGTTTTGATTTTGGTAGATTTTTTACTGCGTTTAATATCTTCTCCTACAGCATCTTTTCCTGCTTCCTGGTCTATAGAATTCTTCGACTCAACAGCAATTAATACTGGAGCTTGCGGAAACAAATTTGTCGGATAAGCTATATCAGTGACATATTCAGGAATATCCAGCGTTCCACCAAGTTCATTTATTGAAAACTGCATGCCAGGACTTATCGCCAGTAATTTTCTTGATATATTCAAGAAAAGAATACATTTCCGTATAACTCCCTCCAAACATTTTCCCATCAACATAGCTCACAGAATTCATAACAAAATGTGCGTGGTATATAGAAGCACAACCGCCGTATTTTTTGGAACACGGCTTTTTATGTATGCACCATACTACCTGGAACTTGTCCAAAAAATATGACGCAATACTGCGGCTCATACATTCAGCTCTTTCAATATTATCACCCCATGTAGTTTTTGCGTCATAAACAACAACAAAATGGAAAACAGGATTTCCGCTTGTCTTATAAAAATATCTCTTAACCAACAGGAACTGCTCATACGCATTATCAATATCAGTATTCAGGCTATATCTTTTATCATAGTCTGTATGCCCGTAAAGCACATAATTCAAAGCGTTATACATATATTCCAACCCATCATTTGTATTTCTTATTACTTTAAGGATTCCCATATCTCATAACCTCCCTCTACAAAAAGACCGATGTTATTTTCAAGTTTATTGTACTTTTCCTGCGGTGTGAGTGTTGTACATAAATCTTCAAAATCATGTGCTTTCTGTCTTAATTCTTCTCTACGAATATAATCTTTTTCATCAAGATTGTCCGCAATTTCAAGCACCATATTCACCATTTCCTGCATCTTTACAGCCATATATGGTGTAACACCCTGATTATTATGCAAGGCACTATCCAGCATATACTCACTGAAATTCATGCCTTTCTTTTCAGCTTGTTCTTTTATTTGCTGTTCCTGTAATGATGACATCTTAATGGATTTTGTTAAGGACTTCTTTTCATTCTCGTTTCTCATAATGTACCTCCATATGATAATTATTATATTTGCTTATATACATATATTACTATACTTGTATATGTACTATAGTCATATATACTAACTATATCATTTATATATATTATATAGTATATATACTTATATTAAATATTTTTATTTTGTATTATATACTTTATACATTTAACATACTTTGCAAGACAGAGGCAATCGTAATACCTCTGTCTTTACTATCTTATTTTGACTATTATTAATGTATACGGGTATCAGGGTATTGTATATTGGTAATACCTTTTATCTTTATGTTAGTATTGTAGTAAAAAAAGTAATACCATTTTTCTTCGGTTATATATTATTGAAGTGCTACAGTAAGCTCTGCTGTTGATTACAGTAGGGACATAGGGAGCGTAACAAATCAGCAGGAGGTGAAACAATGTTCAACAACCAGCGTTATCTTACACGAGAAGTTCAGGCTGAAATACCGATTGAACTCCAGCTTTTTATGTGGGGATGTATCGACAAACTTCCCGAAGAACGAGATTATTTTCAGGTATTCAAAATGGAAAATCTGAACGGCATTCAGAAAATCACACACTTTTCAGAACAGCCTGAATACAGAATGAACTACTTTATTCCCACAAACAAAGCTTTAACAGCGAAAGTTTACATCATAGACAGTGACGAATACTCAACAATGCTTCTTGCAAGCGAATATTAACGCAAAGCCCTCCCGATTCATTTCGGGAGGGCAATTTTTATTTTATGGAGGAATTGAAATGGAAGAAAAAATCTACTGCTCCCACTGTGGAGAAGTCATCGACACAGACGATTACGGAGAACTGTACGGTGAAATTTTATGCTCCGATTGCCTTGATGATTACACAACAGTCTGTGACTGCTGCGGTGTAAGAATCTGGAGCGAAGATGCCGAAGGTGATGATTATACCAGCCTTTGCAGGCAATGCTACGACTACCATTACACTCGTTGTGAAGAATGCGATGCACTCATTCACAACGATGATGCCTACGAGTATGATGACAGTTACTTCTGCCATGAGTGCTACCAGAGAATACGCAAAAACGCAGCAATCCATGAATACGGTTACAAGCCTGAACCAATTTTCTACGGTGATTCAAACCGTTATTTTGGTGTGGAACTTGAAATCGACGGAGCAGGCAAAGATGATGATTATGCAACAGAAATCCTTGATATTGCAAACATGAGAGAAGACCACATCTACATCAAAACAGACGGTTCTCTTGATGATGGTATGGAAATTGTAACTCACCCCATGTCACTTGAATATCACAAAGATTTCTGTTGGGAAGACATTATGCATCATGCTGTAAGGCTTGGTTAGCATTCACATCAGACTTCAACCTGTGGACTTCACATTCATGTAAACCGTGACAGTCTCAGTCTTGACCTTGAGGAGCAGGACGAAGTGATTTCAAGAATTCTGTACTTCGTTGAACATCACTGGAATGAAATACTGAAATTCAGTCGAAGAACAGAATACACTATGAACCGCTGGGCTGCACGCTACGGCTATGAAAACTCTCCGAAAGCAATCATGGACAAAGCAAAGAAAAATTACGGTCGCTATGTTGCAATAAATCTCTGCAACTACCATACCATCGAGTTCCGACTTTTCAGAGGTACTCTAAAATACAACACGCTTATCGCTACTTTGGAGCTGGTAAATAAAATTTGTGAGCTTGCTGTTCTTATGGACGATGACGAAATAGCAAAGCTCTCATGGTCGGAATTTGTTGCAGGAATTACTGAACCTGAACTCATTCAGTATCTCAAAGAAAGACAGCTCTATATCAACGAAAAAGTTGAAGAAACGGAGGAATTTTAATTATGTGTGCATTATTCGGCTGGCTTGATTACAAGCATATCGTACCATACAAAGTCCTGAAAAAGCTCACTCAGGCACTCGCAAATGCTGCGGAAGAACGTGGCACTGATGCCGCTGGAATCTCGTACATCAAAGACGGAAAAGTGACGATTTATAAACGTCCAAAACCAGCACATAAAATCCACTTCAATGCTCCCGATAGCACAACGGCAATCATGGGACATACCCGTCTGACCACTCAGGGAAATCAGAAGTTCAATCAAAATAATCATCCGTTTCCTGGTCATGCGGATAAGGAATTTGCGTTTGCACATAATGGAGTTTTGTATAATGACGTTGAACTTCGCAAAGAAAAACATCTTCCTGATACTCATATCGAAACCGACAGCTACGTTGCAGTGCAACTCATTGAACAGCAGAAAAAACTGGACTTTAATAGTCTGAAAAATATGGCAGAATCTGTTCGTGGCAACTTTACTTTTACGATTCTTGACGAAGAAAATTCACTTTACATAATCAAGGGCAGCAATCCAATGTGCCTGCTGCATTTTGAAATTCTGGGACTTTACGTTTACGCTTCAACAGAATCTATCATGAAAAATGCTCTCAAAAAAGTTGGCATGAAAAATATCCCGTACACAAAAATTGAAACAATTCACGGAGATATTGTCAGAATCGACAGCAGCGGAATTATTACCCGTTCAGAATTTGAGGAAAAAGAAGACTTCAGATACGCTTCATGGCTGAGGTACTATGACGATTGGGAGGACGATTATTACAATCAGCATGAACAGCTCCTGCTTGAAATATATAACTGCTATGGTATTGATGAAGAGGATGTTATGATGCTTCTTGATTATGGTTACACATGTGATGAAATCGAGGATATGCTTTGCGATTATTCACTTATTACTGATACTATAAAAGCTGTTAAAGGCGAAGAAGAATACGAAGATTTTCTTATGGAAGTGTAGACAATAAAAATAATCGAAACAATCTGAAAATTAAAAAATAATACTGCCTAACATATAAATAAAAAAATATATGAAAGGCGGTATTTTTTTATGAATTTACCAAAATTTAATTCCAATGAGGAACTTCCACTCGTGATGACGGCAAAGGATATTGCAGGTTATCTCAATATTTCGCTAACATCAGGCTACAATCTTATGAACTCAAAAGGATTTCCAGTACTGAAACTCGGCAAGCAGTTACGTGTGACCCGTGATAATTTTCTGAACTGGCTTAATAATACAAATGAGGTGATTTACAGATGAAAAAAGGCAATAATGAAGGTTCAATCCGCAGACGTTCCAACGGCACATGGGAGGGACGTTATTCGGATGGTCGTGATGACAACGGCAGACAGATTCAGCGTTCCGTTTATGGTAAAACACGTAAGGAAGTCGCTGAAAAACTCAATGCTGTACTCCACAACAAACAGACAGGTTCTTATGTTACTCCGAACAGACTTCTGCTGAAAGAATGGCTTATTCAGTGGCTTCAGAACTACGCTTCCGTAAGTGTCAGACCGTCCACCTACATAAGCTATGAGGGGTACGTCCATAACCACATTATCCCGATATTGGGCGATATTCCGATACAGCAGATTACTCCTGCCGTGATTCAGAACTTCTATAACCAGAAATTTGAAAACGGAAGAACCGACGGCAAAGGTGGTCTTTCGGCTAAAACAATCCGAAATCTTCACAATATGCTTCATCAGGCTATGGAGCAGGCTTGTATCAACGGAATAATCATGAACAATCCTACTCACGGAACGGCAATTCCACGTCAGGAGAAAAAGGAAATGAGAGTACTTTCCATTGACGAACAGGCAAAACTTTTAAGTGTTATACATACCCACAGGCTCGGATTTGCAATTCTTTTTGACCTTGCAACAGGCTTACGTATTGGCGAACTCTGTGCATTACGCTGGACTGATGTAAACTTCAACAAGGGTACTATTAAAATCAGCAGAACTTTACAGCGTATAAAGAAAAACCTGAATGAACTTGAAGAAATCGACGATGACGACGAAGATGTCTGCTCCACTACCCTTATTGAAGGCAATGTCAAAACTCCGAAAGGCTACAGGGAGATTCCGATTCCGCAGAATGTATGGACAAAACTCCTTGAACACAAAGAACGTCAACAACAGGAATATATGGCTTTGGGTGTTCCTGTTATGCCTAATGGATTTGTGTTCTCAATGCCGTTCGGTACTTGTGTTGAACCACATACGATGCGTGACGCTCTCAATTATCTGCTTAAAATTGCAGAAATTGAACACGCCAACTTCCATGCACTCCGTCATACTTTCGCAACAAGAGCTATTGAAAACGGTGTGAATGTCAAAGCACTCAGCGACATCTTAGGACACGCAACTGTACAGATAACTATGGATTTGTATTGCCATTCCTCACTCGACCTTATGCGTGACAGCATGAATAAAATTGCTGGTCTTTTCTAAATATGGGCGGAGCATTGTTGCTCCGCCTTTATTTTTCCTGAAATAATGTAGCAAGTTTTATATCCGTATTTTCTATTATTTTTTCGATTTCTGCCTCGTTGTCAATGTGCATGAGATAAATATTCATACCATTTTGGGTAAGGTTAACAAGTTCGGGAAGTATATCTTTTATGTACAGATGAACGTCGCTTTTATAGTATGAAGCCTCTGTATACAGATAATCGCCATTTTTTAACAGCGGAATAAACGGTGCAAGAACTGCTGTATCTCCGGTATATACGACATTCTTTCCATTAATTTTCAGGTGATAGCCAAAACACCTTCCGTCCAGCGTTTCAGTATGACGTGTGAGAACTGATGAAACAAGCCACTTTTTGCTAAGTTCACCGACAGTTGTAATACTGAACCACTTTTTTTCACAGCCTTCTATATTCCTGAGAAGCATATTCAAATCATTTTCCACCTGTTCCGACGGTGCAACAACAGTAACTTTTTTATTCAGTGCAAACCACGCATATTGCAGCATTGTCCCGATTCCTCCGATGTGGTCACCGTGTGTATGTGTTACCAGAATAAATATATTTTCAAATTCTGATAATCCTTTCATTTTCTTGACTTTCTGAAAAGACGCTGCTGGACAGTCCAGAAGAATCAAATCGTTTCCATAAATAAAAAATGCGGAGTTATGTTCATCAGCAAAAGCAGAGCCACGTCCCAAAAATTCCAACATATTATCAGCTCCTTTTTTTAAAATAAATATCAGGAAGTATTACCGCAGACTCATCAGTATCATCTTTTCCTTTCCATGCACAAATGAATCTGACTTTTGCATTATAAGGATAATATCCTTCTGATATAATTTTCTTAATTCTTTCATTGCAAGCTGATGAAAACTGCAATACAGGCAATGCTTTATTTTGCGCCTCAAAATAAAGTTTACTGCCTCTAATGCTCAGATGCAATCCACTATAAAGTTTCAGTATTAACTGCTTTTTATCCTTGAAGTAATCAAGAAATACATCTCTATGAGACAACTGTAATATCAGTTCATCGGGATTAGGATAGGAGATATAATCATTTTCAAAACACGTTGACATTTCGGAATACTTGTCGAATTGTTGCCCTGAATAATGAATATGAAGCAATTTTTTAGCACGTGTAATGCCTACATAAATTTTTCTTTTAGCCTCATCATTATCAATAGGAACATTATTCAACAGCATAAAAACATTGTCAAATTCCCTGCCTTTTGATTTGTGCATAGTTGAAACGGTAATAATACCCTGTTCACTTTTACAAAAATCTTCAAGTTTGGATTCATGCAGAAATATAAGTAAATCAGTGCGATATATTTTAGTATTTGTCTGTCTGAACGTATCCAATATATCAAGCAAATCAGGCAAAAACTCACTTTTTGAATACCTTTCCTTTAATTGTTCAACAGCGTTATCCCATTGTTTATCACTTATAACAGGTAATGCATTATCTGTTTCAAGTTTTTTTATAAAAAATCTTATTTCTGCAATATTATACATATCGAAGTCGTCATTTGACTGAATAAGCTTAGACGGAATATTTTTCTGTTTCAGCAATCCTAAAACAGTCAGAGCCTCCTGATTAGTGTTTGTCAGAACACAAGTTGTACCCTTAACTGATGATGAAATAATATCATTAACAATAGGAATTTCCATATTACAACTACTGTGCCTTATAATTTTAATCTCACCATCATTTTCTGAAACAGGATTTATATTTTCGGTTTTCATTCTTTGAGAAATATCACTTACAAATCTGTTTGCAAAATTAACAACATTGCAACAACTTCTGTAATTATCAACAAGAGAATATCGTACAGCATTATGGTTTGTTATAAACGACCTTAGATACTTTGAATCTGAGCCCCTGAACTGATAAATATTCTGGTCATCATCGCCGACTGCAATAATACGCATATCTTCGTTCCTTGCCATTAAAGCTCTAACCAGGTTATATTCATTTTTATCCATATCCTGAGCTTCATCAATTACAAGAACAGTTTTGGTTATTCTGCCAAGGTCAACATCGCCATTTTGAATCAGTTCCGCAGCATCTCTTACAATATTTTCAGAATCCTGCAAATTTCCGATTTTTCCAATCAAATCAAAACAATATGAATGAAATGTTTTTATTTCAATAAAATGTGCTGCATTACCAATAAGTTCACGTAAACGCTGTTTAAATTCAATTGCAGCAGCTCTTGAAAATGTCAACATCAACAATTGCTCATGTTTTACATCTTCCAATAAAAGCAATGCCGCTAATTTATGTACTAATACTCTTGTTTTTCCACTTCCCGGACCTGCCGTCACAACAATATATTTTGCTGAATTATCGTTTATGATTTCAAGCTGTTTTGATGAAAGCGTATCAAAAAGCTGATGATATTTTTCAGGAGTAATATTACGTTCTATTTGTACAGCACGTTCACCGGAAAAATAATGTGACAGAAACTTTTTATAATCCATTTGGAAATAGTCATTTACAAAATTCAATGCTGATTTGTAATCACGAACCATCATATTTGCATACTCTCCAATTATATGTATCTGCTGGATTTTATGCTTGTAAAATTCATTAAGTTGCTTATAATCATCATTTTTATAACGAATCTGATTGTTAAGAATGAGTCGCTTTAATCTCATACCATTATACAGAACAAGAAATCCACCTTCTAATTTTACAGCACCTATTTTTGACAAGAATAACAATACTTCCTCAATATCATTTTCGGAAATATCAGAATTAAATTGAGAATTATATGCAAGTTTCAATTCAAGCTCAGAAAAACCGACCAGTATTTCTTCTGCTCCGCTTGCCTGAAAATTACTGTGCCTAAACAGATAATGAACGATAAATTCTGCAATTTTGTAGCTTTTCATTCGTTTTTGAGCAAGATTTTTAAGTTTGATTTTCAGAACAATAGTTACTTTTTTTGTTTCCTCGTCCTGCTCTTTTTCAATGTAGCTTTTTATAGTCCAGTAATAAAACATCGTTTTTATTGCATTAACTGTACTTGATTTAATACCATTTGCAAGTGCAGAATCGTTCAGTTCTTTATAATTTATGCAAAAATTATCCTCATCTAAATTTTCAAGCAAAAACTGTTCAAGTGCCTGAAACTTATGCAAAACCAAAAGTGATTTATTTACTGTATCAGTTTTCAGAATATACGCCGTCAAATCCTTTGCATCTGAAAGAATTCCCTCTCCTCGCATCTGCTGAACAGCATTAAGAATTTCAGATTTTTCTATACCAAGACGGTCTGCCAGATAGTCAATTCTCGATTCTGCATCGCCATTATCAGCATTGGAAATACTTTTACTTGAAATCAAAGATTTAATAATCCGTTTAGCCGTCTGCTGTTCAATATCATTTGCAAATCTGTGAGAATTCTCAATTTTTTTAGCTGCTTCCATCATATTTTTAACGAGAATACTTGTTGCATATATTCTTGGAACATTTTTTCCCCTTTTAATATATCCAGCGTTTTCAAGAGCCTGAATAGCCGTCTTTACTCTGGTTTCAATATCGGCAACACTATCGTCCCAACCTGCCTGACGTGCAACTTCCAATGGTGAACAGCATATTTCTGGTCTTGTCTTTGTCAAAGTTTTTATAGCTTTCCATACTTGCTGTATTTCATTCATACTTAATTTTGTCTGATTCAATAAAATAAAATGTTTATCTAAATCGTTATTGTTAAACAACACATAGCATTCTGCCCGTAATGACTGGTCACGACCTGCTCTTCCAGCCTCCTGAATGTAATTTTCAAGCGAATCTGATATATCATAGTGTACAACAAGCCCGACATTTGATTTATCAACTCCCATGCCAAATGCCGATGTTGCAACAATTATCTGTACTTCATCATTAATAAAAGCTTCCTGATTAGTCTGCTTTTCACTGCTCTCCATTTTGCCATTAAAAGCTCTTGCCTTAAAGCCATCATTTGTCAGCTTTTCTGCAATCTGTCGTGTACGTTTTGTTCTGGAAACATAAACTATAGTCGGACAATTCTTTTGTTCTATAAGCATACGTAATGTATCATATTTTTCATCATCATTTTCCTTATAAAACACATTATAATGAAGATTTGTCCTTGTTGCATCTGTTGCAAATAATTCAAGTTTCAATCCAAGCTTTTTATAAAAATAATCTTTTATGTCGCTTATTACTTTTTGCTTGGCAGTTGCTGTAAAGCAAGATACAGGTATATGACAATCATTGCCCTTCTTTTCCTGCAATTCACGGATAAAATCACCGATGTACAGATAATCGACACGGAAATCCTGTCCCCATGCTGAAAAACAGTGAGCCTCATCTATTACAAATCTTGTAATTTTTCTTGATAGAAACAGCCTTTCTATTGTCACTGAGCGAAGTGATTCAGGAGAAATATAAAGTATTGATGCAATTCCGCTTTCAACACGTTCTATCGCCTCGGCTCTTTCAATTGGACTAAGCAAACCATTTATTGTAACTGCATCTGCAATGCCCTTTTTCTCAAGATTATCTACCTGGTCTTTCATAAGAGACTGTAGTGGTGAAATTACAACTGTTAATCCTTTTTCTGTTTCACCAGCCATAAGGGCTGGAATCTGAAATGTCAGTGACTTGCCTCCGCCGGTCGGAAATATTGCCAGAAGCGATTTATGAGAAACAGCAGCGTTCACTGCATTTTCCTGCAATGGTTCATCATTATACTTGCGAAAATATGGATATCCGAAATATTTACGCAGATATTTTGTCGGGTTCAGTTGTTCTTTACAATATTTACATTTGCCACAAGGTGTGTTTCTTAAAAGCCTTACAATATTATCGACTTTTGGATAATTCATCATTACCCATTTAGGTATCAATGAATGTTCTTGATTTGCAGAAATAAAAGCAAGACAATATGCAAGTTCAACGGGATTGGATAAAGCTAAGTTAAACAAATTGGCACTTTCACATATTTTACCAAAGAAATATGACGAGATTGTTGCATCCAGTTCGCATTTCTCAGAGAACTCCAGATACTGAAAAAATCCTGAAAAATATGGTGACTCATGTAATAATGTATAATATATCTTTTTTAAATCATTGTCCAGCTCATTAAAAGCATTTACTTCATCACAAAACAACTCCATAGCTTTTAAAGTATCATTCAGAGGATTATTCAATTCATCACTTTGAAGCTTGTCATCTTTTAAAAGTGCATGATATGGCTTATTTGGAAACATCAGTGGTGAAAGATAAAGCGTATCAATAAAAATAAATTTATCAGGAATATCTATATATTTTAAATCATGGTCAATTATATTGTGACCACAAATAAATTTAGCATATGAAATAAATTCTAAAAATATTGATGAAATATGAGTATGTAATTTACCATTCTTCTCATTTACTGCTCCATAATCATAAACCTTATTATCAGATTCACTAACTTCTGTATCTATAAAAAAAATTGATTCCATAACATCATCCTACTTTCGATATTTACTATATTATATCATATGTGTATAATGTTTTCAACTTTTTTAACATAAAAATTCAAACAGAAGTCATATCAGTGGGACTGCTGATATGGTATTTTATAAGATTTCGTCACTATGTACAATAAAATTACTAATTATTTATCATTAAACCACTATAATCAGTTGTTTTTAAATAATTTTTAAATAAATATTTGTGCATATTGCTATTTACTGTTTCTTAATTCTTTTGTAAAACGATATGTTTGTTAACTCGAGTCAACACAAAAATTATAAAAATAGCTCCATACCCATAAACTCAAAACTCCGTAAGGGTATGGTAAGGGTATGAAGTATCATTTTATGTTATGTAGACAAAAAAGTATCCTCGCAAACAACGTGTTTACGAGGAATTTTGTCTTGTGACTATGAAATAGATGATATTGAAAAGTGCCTGTTTTTCAAGGCTTTTAAGCATTTCATTGTTTAGAAAACTTATTTTTTCTTAATAGTAACGCCTTTAGAACCTCCGACCTCAGTTGGCCTGTGGTTCTTTTCTTTCAATCAAGCTGACCACATCGCTTTCCTCAGCAAGGTATTTATCATACAGATCATCTGCCTAAGTTAGCACATATGCCAAATTGTTATGTCAAATTACTTCATCAAACGAAATAATTGTTTCTTTTGCGATGACTATAACCGTTTGCAACCAATTTTTTTTATTTCCACCAATAATCACAAGAATGGGTTCAGGACAATTTAGTTTCTTGTTTTGCGAGAGTGAAATCATTTGTTTAATATCTGAACCACTTGGATTGGGCAATGAATTAGGATGATAATGCCACTCTCCCAAGTAATAATATCCATCTTTCCATAGCGTGTCCAGTCTTTTTTGCAATCCCTTAATGCCTCTTTTAAAAAGAGCTTTTTTCTTAACAGAATCAGCAGGAGAATTAGAGATTTCTGAAATATGCGCGGTCAATCCATCATCTGAGTACTTGCCTATTATAATACCACCTGTTTCATATGGATTTGATTCTTCACATAACTTATGTAAAAGATCAAGCTGTTCATTTGACAATTCAATCTGTAAATTTGTATCAGAATTATAAAACACCAATTCAATCACTCTCACATTTATCAATTAAGGAGTACCCCTCGTAATAATCACTTTCTTTCTGCTTATATATCAAAGATACTTGTTTTGTTTGTCCCTTACTGATATATTTTTCAATATTCTTTACAGCGATAGAAGCTGCCATCCATATATCATCACTGCGAGCAGGAAACGTTGGATGCCAGCATCCCATACCATCTCTGGGTAAACTATTTTCGTCAATCCCTTGCAAATCAGCTTCAGTATACGGTGAGATAAACTCATAAAATTTGTTAAAATTATAAATATTATTATTTTGCATATTGATATAAAGATTTTTTGCACCAAATCCTACAGATACCGATATCAAAAAATGAGGACGTTTCAATTCAATGCTACTGAGCGTATTCAAAACGCTATCTTCGCCGGTACAATCAATAATTATATCATATTTTTCTATGTCTATGTTCGTATGTGGCACATCACTTTCAATAGTCAACGATAGTTGGTTGCTAATTGGTTTGACTTCAGCATGAGGCATGATGGTATTCAAATGTGAGCATAGAGAACAGCATTTGTTACCACCAATAGAATTAAGATTAAGTGTATGTCTTGATAAATTCCCCACTTTGAATATATCACTGTCGGCTATTGAAAGATTATATATTCCAGCTCTAACCATTATTTCTGCAATAGAAGATCCAATACAACCAGCACCAATCAAAAGAATTCTTTTCCTTTGCATTGTTTTAGACATTTTACCTCGTTGAGATATTTCTTCTTGATTCCAATTCTCAGATAAGATCCAATCTATTCGTCTATGAGGTTTAAAAACTTCAGTAATATCTCTGTGCCAGTATCCTGTGTTATTGTTTCTGAAACCTTTTGGGAATTGACGACCATGTGATAGTATCGGAAGAAGAAAGGCTTTCCAGTAAATAATTTCATTCTCTTGAAACCAATATTTCGGAATTGAAAATCCCAAAAGGAATAAGTGAGGTATTCCATCACGCAAATATTTGGAACTCTCCTTAAGTATTAATTTAATATCACAGCCCTGGGATTCACAAACTTCAAGTAATTCTTCCCATGTTTCAGGAACTTGCCAATCACGTAGCACAGGAACACTCTTTAATAAAACCCATGGTGATTTTACTATCTTTATGGAATTCTGTTCTTCTAAAGCAGTTCCCCAATGAGAGTAATGAACAGGTTTATTATCAAACGAATAAAAAGTTTTAGGATAATAGATCGTAGAATTCGATTTATAGCAATCAATATCAACTATACCACATCTACAATCAGTATCCTCCCACTGCATATAAGATACGGTGTCCTCAGAAAAAGCAAGTTGACTGTTGAGTAAAATGTTATCATTAAATTCCGGCAGCTCAAATAATTCATTACTATTGACTAAGCAGTCATTAGCAGCAGAATATAGCCATTCAATAGCTCTTTGTACATGAAATAGCATTCTGCCTTCAACAGAAAATGGCTCAGGATTAAGGGAAGACAAAGTATTGACATCAACACATAATGCACCACTTCGCCATAACCCGTTTTTATTGATGGAGTAATTATTTGATTGATGATACAATGTTGTTGTAATACTGTTCTCAATGTCGGGATATATTTTTACTTTACCTTGAGGATATATAGGTTCTACCACAACATACCATTGTGATGTGATTGGAAAATATCTATTTTCTGTTTTAACAGTTATTAATATATGATAATACCATAGCTTATTTTCGCTATCAAATTGCCAGTCATCTATCATTTGTACTACAGGGTACAAACTATCAAGTTCTCTTCGAGCTGTTTTCAGTCGCTTAATAACCTCATCTTCATTCATTTATGCAAATCGACCTCTTGGAATTTCAGTTGTTCGTTCTGTACGTTTACTAAAACCATTTGCAGAACCATTTTCTTTTGTTGGAGGCTCAGGGAACATTGATCCAAATAGACTTCTCCATTTTGAAACGCTTTCATGGAGATCTTCACAATCATATGCGTCTCTTGCTTTTTGAGCAGCATCACATACTGATTCATAAAAATCGTTATAATCATCTTCTGACAATCTACCAAAAACATCGTGTTCAGGAACGCCCCTATCTGCAAGAAAAGGTTTTGTCGGATAATAATTTGTAATTTTTTCAAGTGTTAATACAACACCCTCAGCTACACTTTTTATACCATCTGGGCAACAATCTCCGATGAAGTGTTCAAGCGGGTAACTCTTGGGGTGTTTCATGTCAGGGCACATTACTTTTTTCCACCATTTTAAAGCCTTTACTACATTTATATAATGGCCATTGCATCTCTTGTTTTTTTCAACAGTCCATCTAATTTGTTCAAGAGGGTGCGTTTTATCCCATGTATCGGCTTCACGGTCAGGAATCAATAATGGCTCGTCCTTCCAATCGCTTTCGTCAGATTCAGTAAAAAACGCCGAGAATTCTTCAATGGAAGATTCACTAACCAATTCTTCAGAACATAATTCTTCTTGAACTGCCTCGCTGGGAGCAGAGGTAGGTACTATATCAAGATCAACATAACTAAGACTAATTCCAAGAGAACGCCCTTGCTTACGATACTTTCCCTCATAATGCTTCTTCAAAAAAGGTATAAACATATCCAAAGCTTCTTCAGGCGTAGTATTTTCTGAATCAAGATTAGTGACAACAATTATGTCAACATCAGACTTGTTGCCATTCTTCGGCTTTACTGCAGTTGATCTTCGGTAGCTTCCTTGCAAAAATGTGCTTACGATTATTGGCGCTAACTCTTCATCTGCCAACAGTCGTTTTCTTAATGTTGAATGTCCTGTTTTCAAATCACTAATCTGACTGTCAGACAAACGGATATTCGACAAAAAATCAGAAAAGTATGTAGGTGCTGTTGCCATAATCATCTTCTCCTTTACGGTAAATTTTGAAATGAAGGTGAATATGTTCCAGTATCTTTTGCCTCTAAATCAAATTCATACAAAACGCAATTGCCAAATCCTCGTGATCTTTGACCAAGAAGAAACATAAAAGCATTAGGTGCTGAAACAAAAATATGAACAGTAGCTTTTCTCTCTACTGTACTTCGCTTTGCAAGCGATGATACAACCTGCTGAACAAGATTTATTGCATGAGCAGCATTTTGTATAGAATCAAAAGAAGGTCCTTTCCCGCCAATAGTAAGCGTAATCATTCTTCCTATTTTAAGTTCGCTATCCGAAATGTATTCCTTGACATTATCTTCAATATTACGAGTGATACTTATGATAAGGCAAGTATCAGATTCGTTTATGTCAATACGTTCGTCTCTAACATCAAAGTCTATGAATGTAGCATCGTATGAATCTTCAATACTCCATATTTCTGACTTGTGTAGCGGATCAGGGTTGCTGGGGAAGGCAGAAATTCTAGATTTTGGATCGAGTATTCTTCCAGTAGCAAATGCAATTGATAATGGTGCTTCCAACATTAACTGATAGTTATAATTTACATCAGTATTTTTCTTCAAAAATGTGTCCAATTCTTGGTAAACATCTCTATCCCAGTCATATTCTGGCTTGAGTTTTCTTCCATCAAATTTTTCTTTAAACGAAAGAATCGTTTCTGTTGCCTCTGACAAATATTCTGTACCACGTTCAAAACTAACAACACCTATTGCCTTGAAACCGAAACACCTATTCTTCAACATCAGTACATATTCTTCAATTTGAGAATCAAATATAGATTTCTCTATACCATTGTTTCCCAAAGACGAGAGAAAATTATCTGCTACTATTGCTTTTGAAATCAACTCAAACTGATTGTACATCAAAGCAAACCCTTTTGTTGAAAGATACTTCAATAAAGATGCTATTAATAAATCAGTCAGTATATTTAAGTCGAACGGGTAATTGATTATCCCAAGAATTTTATTGCTTATGATAGAAGTATCGAATGCTGATAACGCATCTAAATGTTTTTTCCCTAACTTGGTCTTATCATTATTGTTTTCCTGTAAAACATCAATTGCATTTTTGAATTCAATCGCGCTTTTGCCCAATTGCCTGATCAAGAACACTTCACATTCTGTTGCACCTATATCATCCTTAATCAAATCGTTTGTCCATTCAATTATAGCACTACGATCAAAAGAGTTAACGCTTGATTTAACCTGAATGCTTTTAACAACATTTCCGTTTCTTTCCAAAGCTATGTCAACTTTGTCATTTGCAGAATTATACTCAACATATATCTTATCCCAATTATCTTGACATAGCGCTTGAAAAATGGAAGCAAATGCCTGATATAGATATCCTCTGGAACCATCTTTTCCGCCCAAATTCATTTCTCCTTTATTACAGTAATTTTCTTTGTAAACAGCATAAACTTCAAAATAATATATCACTGATACGCTGGAATAAACATATATTTCATAGGGAATAACCATTATATTCGCTCCAATGTGATACAGTTTCACAGCCAAAAGGTTTTCCGTTAATCAATTAATAAGTCTACGTTTCAGTCTATTTTAAGGGCAATAGCACACAATGCACGCCTTACGGCTTTGTACGAAATCTGCTTGCACATTTTGGACCCATTCTGTACAATCTAACTTTGTAGCTTTCTGACAAGCTTTGTTTGGTATGGCTTAAAAGTGTTTTTCATTCCACTCTGATTAAAATCATGCTGAGCCATTAGTTTTTCTCTGAGACGTATTCGTACAAATCCTTTGGAGAAGTAAGCAAGTAAACCTCAACTTTTTTCTTTCCGAAAGTCCGAAGAAACGTCACAACAAATTTATTATTTTACGAGTGCGTATTTCTTATAGCAAAATAATATTTTAAAATCCTATTATTCACATTATACCATAATTGTTCGACATATCATATAAAACTGGTACAAATAGTATGGTTTTATGGTATGAAATTTATATTAGTTGTTAGGATATGGATTTTTCTTCAAACTCCACATAATACTCCACTAACTGCTCCGCCTCAGTAAAATTGTCGATTCCGACCTGTTCATTTTTATCTAAAAAACCAGTATTAAAGATTCCTCACAGAGAACATCTTTGCCTTTCTTGCCCACTCGTTATATTTCTATGTCCATCATGCTTAACATTAAGATAATATACAATTATCTAATGTTAAGAAATTATCCGTTTAAGATAGCTCATCCAAATCCAATAATGAATACTCCATTATACAATGTTAATTCAGTATAAATATACACAATAACCAAACGAATAGACTGCTATCACAATTCTCGTTTTATATTCAATTTTTCCTTCTATATATTAATGCCTATTTTTGTGTCAAAAGTGCCGAACAAAAGTCGAATTTTGTAGAAACGCACAATTCAAGAGCCGCTTTTTTGTTAAATAAAGCCAAACCTTCTTGCTATCAATTCCGGCACTGCATAATATAAGAATGTCTTGATTTAATCTCTCTGCATTAATAACTCCGCATAGAAATTGAGAACGTTATCAACATTATTATTACCTGTTATTATTATAACACAAATCAACGATTCGTGCCGAAACTTGCAGTGAAATATTAGTTTGTTTGCAGTGAAAAATTGAATTTTTAGTATAAAAACACGAGTAATTGTCTAATTTTATTGTAGTTGTTTTTATTCCGTTTGTCAATAGCCGTGGCACGAAATGCACTTTTTTGGCACGAAATGCATATTATTATTTATTTTAATTTCAAATTATACAATCAGGATATTTTTTAAACTACGATTTCCATTTATTTGCTATTAAATTCATCCAGCATTCTCTGATACTCTTTTTCCTCACAGTCGACGTAATCCTTTGCGAACTGTTCGGTTTCTGCAAGACTGTTTTTCACCAATTCAAAATCAACCGCAGCAGAAAAAACATCAATTTCAAGCCTTTCGGATTCATCTGAAAAAATCTCAATTGTGAATCCTTCACAAGTAACCTTTTCACCATTCTTATTCTCTCTCCACAGTTTTTTGTCGGGAGTAATTTTCACAAAAAATCCTTTATATTTCATATTTTCACCTTCCTAAAATTTCATCTGAAAATCATCGTCAAATTCATAATCTTCATCAATTTCCTCCATAAATTGCTTATGGTAAATTGAATTTTCCAGTGCTGTTTCCAGATAGGATTCATCCAAACCGTTTTCTCTGTACCCTTGTAAAATAATGTTGTAATACTGCGGACTCGGCGGAGAAATCGTTCCACGATTCATCAGATAAGCCATTCCTTTATATGTTTTTCCGTCCAGTTCAAAAGACATTTTTTCCTGTCTATAAAGATGAGGGTGTCCCTCATACCGATTTAAAATAGGCAAATCCCTTTCATCAAGTTCCCAGATCAGAACCGGAAGGCTTGCATTTTCTTTCTGAACTATCGTAGCGACTCCTCTGAACTCCAATTCATATCCCTTGATCTCAGACGTTCCCACAACTTTCGAATGCGGACACCGATATGCCATCTGCTTCAGATTGATGTTGCTGCCATAGGCGATATACAGCTGTTTTTTACTCATTTCCCAACCTCCATTACATACTCATTCCAAACGTTTCATCTTCCTCATATTGGCTCACTGTCGGCTCTGAATTTTCATCGGGTATATTTTCGATTTCTTGTCTGACCTCGCTTACAGGCTCGATACGCTGCTCACGGGCGGCGATTCGCTCTTGTTTCAGACGTTCCCTCTGCCTGATTGCATCTTCGGGGTGCAGCCATGCAATATTGCCCTCAAGATGCGAAAGTAAGTGCTTGCGACAGTTCTTGAATTCCTGTCCGTTTAATCCAATGCGAATTAACCAGCAGCGAAAAGTGTACCGAGGATTCTCGCTTTGCGTAACACGTGGACTTGCCGATTTCTGCGTTAAAGCCTGATTGCTGACCGCCAGCACCAGCGAAATATATGCCCTCAGCACGCCTGCATTCAGCGAACTGTTGAACGCTCTGATCTCAATATTGTTATCAGTAAACACCGGATGTAAATTCAAACATCGATACCGGGATGAGTCATAATGGGAGTGATATTCTGCATTATCGCCGTACCACAGCCGTTTTATCGTCTGTAAATCTTTTGGCTTTTTTCTGTTCAATTCCTCAACAAAATGCTTATCAACTTTTTTGCAGTAAGTGCTTTCACGGTTTGAATCCACCTGCAAAGCCTGATATAACATATCCTCTTTACTTGCAAAAATATTCACCAAATTACGCAGTTTTTGCGGATCATAAGGTTCAAAGTCAATGTGTATATGAATTCCGGTAGATTCGTTACAAATACCGCCGCTTCGCCGAACAGAACGCACAACCTCCTGAAGCAAAGCCATATCATTGTACTCCAAAATAGGAGTCACAATCTCAACAGAATATTTTTTGGAAGCCGGAGTACCGTCCTTAGTAGTGCATTTTATGCTTGCGTCGGACATGATTTTCCATCGCCTGTCCTGACTGTCATAAACGTCATATCGGTCGTAACTTCCGCCGAAATAGTCCGGCGAACCGCCCAAAACCTTTGCAACAGCTTCTGCCGCATTTTCTCTTGTCAGACCCGTACACTCTATTTCCACACCGAATTTTTGCGTTTTTATTCCCTCAAAATTTCCTGACATTTTATTTCACCACCGCCAATAAAAATGACTTACAGAACATTCTGCAAGCCACTTTTTCGTATTATTCAATTTCAGCCTTCACTTCGTAACCGCCCTTGAAAATCACCAGTATTTCGGTCTTATCGAGTACTTTTATACACTCAATCAACTTGCGAATCAGCACATTATCAAACGTTTCCAGCTCGAATTTTTCTTGCTCAATCATTTGCATAATCTCATCAAGCTTTGCCTGAGTTTCAGCAGATGTTTTATTCTGAGATTTAAGCATTTCCAATCGTTCACTCAACTGCTGTTCCTCCTGATATAAGCTCGCAAATTCACTGTCAAGCTTGGCCTCATCGCATCCGCCGGAAGCTATCAGCATTACTAAATCATTTCGTGCCTGATCGATTTCTTTCAGCCTGTTTTCGATATTAATAATCTCCTCCTGCCCCTGACATTCCAGAACCGTTCCGATATTTGCTTTTAAAATTCTTGCGATATCATTTCGGCATGAATAATAATTATTTATTGCATGAATTATGGCTTTGTGAAGCGATTCTTCCTTGAGCGTAGGCAAATCGGGACAATACTTTTTACCATGCTCCAGACGGCTGATACATCGCCACACAATCTGCTTTTTTCCTTTCACTATCCAAGTGGCTCTGCGATAAGGAGTACCGCATTTTCCACAGATAAGCAATTCCGTAAGAGCATATTTACTCGAATATCTGCCTTGCTCCGTCGTAGTTTTATCAGATACTTTACGTTTGGAATTTCGCCTTGCAAGTTCCTGCTGAACCCGATTATATGTATCACGGTCAATTATCGGATCGTGATGGTCGGTCACAAGATACATCGGTCGTTCACCCTTATTTTTCACAACTTTATGAGTAATACAATCAAGCGTATACGTCTTTTGCATCAGCGCATCCCCGACATATTTTTCGTTTTTCAGAATACTGCTTATAAGCGATTCATTCCAAATTTTCTTGCCCCGTGATGTCAGAAATCCTTTACACTCAAGGAATTCTTTGATATTTCTCATGCTATAGCCATCAAGGAACAGTCTGTAAATCAGCCTTACTATTTCAGCTTCTTCAGGAACAATTTCAGGCTTACCGTCCACACCTTTTTTGTATCCGAGCAGATACTTGTACTGGAACGTTACTCTGCCCTCACGATACGCTTTTTCTTTTCCCCAAGAAACATTTTTGCTGATTGACTCTGATTCAGCTTGTGCGAAACTTCCATACAAAGCAATCATAAATTCCGAAGTCATGGTCAGTGTATTGAGATTTTCCTTTTCGAATATTACGCCGATTCCAAGGTCTTTAAGCTGCCTGACGTACTCAAGGCAATCCACGGTATTTCGAGCAAATCTCGATATTGACTTTGTAATTACAAGGTCAATTTTTTTGTTTTTGCACATCCTGATCATACGATTGAATTCTGTACGTTTTTTCGTCTGAGTACCGCTTATACCTTCGTCAGCAAATATTCCAGCCAAAGTCCATTCCTTTTTTCGATTAATTAAATCAGTGTAGTAAGCGATCTGCACCTGATATGAATTCTGCTGTTCCTCTTGTTCTGTTGATACTCTGCAGTACGCCGCAACTCGCAATTGATGGTATTTATCCCTGTTTTCCGCAGTCTGCACTCTCGCAGGAATTATTGTTACATTCGGTGCTGTAGGCATTTTCATTCTTCCTTTCTGTGATATTTTTGATGATTACGCCGTTGATAAATTCGACCTCTATGGTACAAAAATGACTTATCCAGATTCGTGAAACACACGCTTTGAATAAGCCAATATCGAGAGTATTCAGTTGTTCATGATTTTCAAGCAGAGCCTTGATTTCCGCTGTTTTCTGTAGATTTTCATTGTAAGTACAGCAGTTGTATTTTATCTGTGCAAGCTTAAAAATTTCCGATTTTATTCTGTCAAAATCATGCTGTGCGGAATCCAGCATCTGACTGATTTCGTTCTGCTTGCGAATCACATCCACAGTCGGAGAGTATGCACTGATTTCACTGTCTGATTCCAATAAATTCGGATTTGCAATCGCTGTATTCAAAACAGTCAGCACTGACCCAATTATCATCTGATCCGTCAGCTGATATTCAAGTCTGTAACAGTCGGGATTTCTGCAGTCCCATTTCTCGAAACGGCAGTTACCGCCGATTCGTGAAAGCCGGCGACCGCATTCCGAACAGTATGTACGATTTCTGATTTCCTGTAAATCTTCCGAAATTACGCACACGGAAGTTGCTTTCTGAACACGCTTTTTATTCGCAGTTTTAAAGGTTTCCTCGTCGATAATCTGCGGATATTTGCCGTTTCCGAGATACTTTTCGTTCTCGATAATCCTCTTGACCATGTTTTTATTCCAATGTTCAGAATTGGCAGTATATCGGATTTTTTTGGACTCCATCAGCTTTGCAATCTGCATTAAACTGCTGCCGTTCAGGTATTCCTCAAAAATTCTGACAACTGCTTTGGATTCTGTCGACTCTGTGATTATCTTACCGTTCCGCATACAGTAGCCAAACGGTATTGTACGATTTTTAGCCATAATTTCACTTCCTTTCACCAACAAGCATACCACATTTTACTGCAGAAATCCAGTATCAAAACCAACAAAGAATTGCCCTGAAAATTGACTTTCAGGACATATTCTGCTATATTTTTTCTCTGAATTTCAGATCGCCAATCAGGTAAAACTCCAGTTCATTCTGATTTATAACCACAATTTTATCAACAATATTTTCAAACGCTGATTCATCAAATTCTGTAATCGGATTTTCACGCTTTTCAAAGTAATCTGTCAGCATTTCAATCTGTTCCAGCGTTTCATCCTCATCATCAGAACGAGTAAGTTTTTTCAATTCAGATTGCAGCTTATTTATTTTCGCCATAATTTCAGTAGTCTGTTCAAGATACTTCGCATTATCCAAAAATCCTTTTGTTTTCAGTCGTGCAAGAACGTGAGTCTGTTCCCTTAATTTTGCGATTTCTTTGTGGATCTCCATAACGTTGGAATTGCCGTTAAATCGGCGTATTTTCAGTTCTTGTAACGCTGTTCGCAAGGGTACAAGAATCTGCCTGTAATTGTGCCAGAGTTTATTATACAGTACTGTGAAAGCGTTGTAAATTTTATGTTCGGCTATCCATTTTGAATCGCATTCAACCGCATGAAAATTGTGTTTTGAACACACCCAATATATCTTTCCGTTAGCATATTTTCGCCTATAAATTGAGCCACAGTTACCGCAAATCATTCTTTTACTCAACGGATATTCGTGAAATTCCGTGCGTCCAAAATACTTGCCTCTTTCTGCAAGCAGTCTTTGAACAGTTTCAAAATCTTCCCTTGAAATAATTGGAACATGGTCATCTGAAACATAATACTGCTCCACCTGACCTTTATTTCTGCTTTTTTTAAACGGAAATACGTTCTCTGTTATCTTCTTCCGCCACAGACAATCGCCGATATATTTTTCGTTGGTCAGAATGTACCTGACCGCTTTTTTCTTCCATATACAGCCGGATTTTCCCATGACTTTCCCCTCACGGTTCAGAATATCACAAATTTTGTTCAAGCCACTTCCGCTCAGAAATTCAGCATAAATTCTACGGACAATCACGGCTTCTTCCTCAAATATTACAAATTTTCCGTTCTCTTTTCGGTATCCAAACAGCACGTTGGAAACAATATATGTGCCGTTTTTCATTCTGTTTTTTATCGACCACTGTATATTCTGCGAAATTGAAACCGATTCTTCCTGAGCCAGACCGCCCATGATAGTTATCATCATTTCATCAGTTATATTTGCGGTATCGATACATTCTTTTTCAAAACATATCGTGATTCCCAGCGATTTCAGTTCACGAATATTCTTCAGACAATCCCTTGTATTTCGGGCAAATCGGCTTATCGACTTCGTATAGATTCTGTCGATTTTACCCTTTCGGCAGTCATTCATCAGTCGCTGAAATTCGTCACGCTTGTCCTCACGGGTTCCCGTCACACCTTCGTCAGCATAAATGTCGATTAGAGTTTCCGTGTCTGAATCCTCAAAAATCTGGCTGTAGTACCTTGTCTGCGCCATAAAAGAATTCAGCTGATCCTCACTGTCGGAACTCACTCTGCAGTACGCCGCACAGCGAATTATCGCACTTTTTTCTCCTGTTATTGTCGGCTGTATTATCGTTACTGTCGGCATATTTTCACGCTCCTTTCACTCAACAAGAATACCACATTTTCTGCCGGAATGGTATCACCAAACCTGACAAATTTATTTATCGGAATCTGTTGAATCCATACATTTATCGGCATCTGACGCTGCTCTGCAAAGGCACATTGTGAAAATCCCAATCGTTCCTCCGACCATGCATCCGACTATAAATCCAATCATGCCGCTACCTCGTATTCCCGTGCAGACGGATATTCCGAAAACACTTCTTTTTCATTGAGTTCGCTGATTTTTTTCTTCTGCTCATCAGTCAGGCAAGTCAGTGCCATCAAAAATGTCTCCATCTGACAATACATAAATTCTGCTGTGCCGTACTTATTCATTCTCATTCACTCCCAGACTTATTTTGATTATTTCGTCGATATCCCGCATCATTCCGTTATCCAGCGAACCGACATACCTGCCTATCCGACAGCGGTCAAGCGTCCTTATCTGCTCCGCAAGAATCGTGGAATTCTTCGGCAAACCCGAACCTCTGATTTTTATGTGAACTGGTAGTTTACTTTTTTCTGCCGACGAAATCGGAACAGCGATAACCGTCGGACTGTGCCTGTTTCCGACATCATTCTGCACAATCAGCACCGGACGGACACCTCCCTGTTCTGAGCCAATCACGGGATTCAGGTCAGCATAAAAAATATCCCCACGCTTAATCATCATTTTCATCACTCCCATTTTTAGGCGGTTTAAAGCCTTTTTTATTCCTCACACAGCTGTGAAACGGACAGAAAAGCACATCCGTATCTCTTGCATACCAGATACAGCCTCTGCACGGATGTTTGTCCGATAATTTTATTGTCGGAATCGGAATATTAACACCGAATTTCTGCTGTAAACCGGACATTTTTTCATCGTTCACAAACCGCACTCCTTTTCGAATTTTTTATGTAAGACGGCGGTCTGCAAATTACAGAAACCGCCGTAACCCTTTTGCCTTCGTCCGATTCTTCAGACGATTTTCCGTGATATTTATCCCCGATATCCGTCACGGCGGAGCATCAGAAACGATGAACAGCGTATTCATCTCATGGATTTCTCATCCCTCTGTGGTTCTCACGGAGCCGTCCCCATTGCTTGAGTCTGTGGCTGGACGGAAGTAGCATTGTCCTCCTGCGTTTCGTTGCTCACGGGTAGCTGTCCCGATTTCCGAACTTCATATTTATCGCTCGCTCTTCCGAGGTCTTGGCGTATGGTCCGCATAGCTGACGAGATTTTATACCGTCCGCAGGATTCACGTATTTCTAATGCTGACTATTCTGTTTTCAAGATGCTTAAGAGTTTTTGCACCCTTATACCTGTATAGGGGAAGAAGTCCGGATTTTGATACCCCTAAAAATTAAACTTTTCCAAAAGTTTGTGAAGTCTGCACAAAATTCTTGCTTTCTTTTTGTTTATATTCTTCTGACTTATACCATAAATCTCCGCACATTCACGTTCTGTTTTTCCGGCAAAAAAAAGAAGCTCAATGAGCTTCCTGTCCTGTGATGATAATAATTCAATGCACTTATGTAATTTTTCGGATTCCAGATGATTTATTACACTGCTTTCAACAACATCATTTTCTGTTTGAAATTCATGAAAATTTTCAAAATTTCCGTTAACATTGCCTTTCAATGACGAAAACTGAATTTCGTGTTTATAGAACGACTCGTCGTTGTCGTCGACGTTCCAGCCTGTTCTGTTGTATACCGCACGAATTTCTTCGCTTACCTCAATATCTACATATTTCTTGGTAATAGTGTCATATACACGAATTGTATTTTTATTCATTTTAACCTCCGTTTTGATTTTTCTTGTTTCGAATCAAAACGAAGGCTAAGGATATTTGGCTGTGCTGCACAGCCATTTATATCTGAATATCATCCTGTCCTTTCTCTGTATTCAGAAAAGATGACATAAAAAAAGGATACAAATATATTCGCTTTATTGATTAAAACGATTGTATTTATATCCTTATTTTATTTCTTATTTGATTTTCTTGTGAGCATAAAATGCTCAGTTCAGACTTTTAAAGCAGACTATGAAAAAATATGGAGCAAAACTTGCCTTAAAAGCTTGTTTTGCTCCACGCAATATCGGTAATATTTATAATTGACCTCTTGCGAAATTGAAAATATATTCTTTTAAAACCTTGAATTTTAGCGTTTTTTCTAAGTTGCAATGTTTATTACGCAAGAGGTCTATTGATTAATGAAGATGATAACTTGCTACAAACTTATTTCTTTAATGAAAGTGCGTAATAAATGTTTTAATCGGCGTAAACTCTCAATTCAAATTCTCGCCCAACCGTATCAACTATTATCATTTTTTTCAATGTTTCCTCGTAACCAGTAAATAATAATTTTACATATGAGCCATCGTCTAAGCTATATATATCCCATATTATTCCAGAACCGAGAGTCCCAGTTGGTTCGCCCATTAAATTAACTACATCATAATATGACATTCCTAGTTGAACTTTAGAAAAATCTGAAATTGTAAAATTTCCATTTTTAGATGTAACATAATATTGAGTATGATCTTTATCGTGCATTTCAGTTTCTCCCTTACAGCCAAACAGTGTAATTAACAAACAAAATGAAATAATCAAAGTTAATTTACATTTCATCGCATCTTCACTCTCCAGTAGGACGGATATAATAATAACCGATAAATGTTGTATATCCTGCTTTTTTTGCTGCATCTTGAGGATTGCTTATTATATCACCATAAATTGGATAATTGTGTGCTTCTCTATTTGTTGCTTCAGTTATTCCAGGTTTATGCGACCATGTACCATCTCCATTTTCTCTATACCAATGATAATCAACACCAGGATTTACAGCAAGTGCTACAGCATAACCACCTGTAAGGTCATCACTATAAGGCAGAAAATCAAGTCCTACTGCTTGTGCATCGGCTGTTACCTTATTTACAAGTTTTTTGTTTCCTTTATCTGTACCAGAAATGCTTTCATAATCAAAATTATTTTCATCATATTGACCGCTTAACATTCCAGGCTGCATTCCACGTCGGGGGAATTTTTTTCCTGTGAGTGGATTTTCTCGCATATTAAAGGCATATGCATAACAATTAGTATACTCTTGATAATCATTGTTGTTCCAAAGACTTGGTTGGTACTTAGGGGCATTTTGAGAGATTGCACTTGGTACAGTTATCTCTTTTTTGGATGAACATCCTGTCAGTGCAAATGGAGTAAGATAGAAAGCAAACTTAGCAACTGTTCCCACTCCATTTTTTACAGCTTTGGCACCAGATTTTGCTCCATCTTTTATAATGCCTGCCCCTACTTTCCAATCATCAACCCCTTCTTCAAACCAATTTCCAACGCTTTTTACCCATTTGGGACATTTTATATGCCCACTTGGATCAAAATAAATAATCGGATTATTATGACAATAAGTATACAAATTAAGACTGAGCGGATCAGATTTTCTTCCAGCATATGAATCTCGACTGATAAACCTACCAATAGTCGGATTATAATACCTCGCTCTAAGGTAAATAGTACCCGTTTCAGCATCAAAATATTCACCGCAGTAGCGGAAGGGATTAGCATCGGAATCGTTGATATTCTTTTCAACGCCGAAAGCATCGTAAGTATAGGACTTGACAACAGCACCTGTAGAATCTGTAAGACTTACAACATCACCATGAGCGTTCTGAGTGTAGAATCGGTAGTCACCCTTACCGGCATCATTCCAATCAAATGCAGCAGCGAGACTTGTACCTCTGATGTAAACAGTCGATGTATAATGAGTTGTATAGTCTACTACGATCTGACTGCCGATCCAGATATGTGTTGTTGTAACACCGTTTACTTTCTTGCTGTCTCTTAAACCGCTTATGCCATAAGTGTAACTTGCTGTAGTAGTTCCGTCAGTAAATCCGATAAGCTGATTAAGTCCATCATAGGAGTTTGTTTCGGTCTTTTCAGAGGTTTTCTTCGTAATCTGATTACCGTTGGCATCGTAGGTATATACAGTTTCTTCAACTTTGAAATTGCCATTAGTATTCAAATCATTATTATCAATCTGAACAGTTTTGGTTTCTTTCTGAAGAAGTGTTGTATATTTACCCTTAGCGTCATTGTAATTGTATTCAGTTACATAATTTTCAGAACCGTCTGCCGTCATTTTGGAACGGTTTCCGTAATCATCGTACTCGTATGTGTAAGTATCCGTGGAATTACCTGTAGTTACAGATTCCTTAACAAGTCTCTTTAAGCTGTCATACTCGTACTCTGTTGTTTCTATTATACCATTTTCATTGCGTACTTTGCAAGCGTCAGAACCATCAAGATAATATGAATATTCGTAGCTGGATATGGTGCTATTGCCCAATTTATTTTCAAGCTTTGTAATTCTGTTTGCATTGTTGTAGGTATATGTCGAAACTACACCGTTTCCGAGAGTTTCGGATTTCTTGTTGCCGTTTGCATCATATGTATATGATGCGATATCATTTTTACCCTCACGAACAGAGGAAACACGCATTTCATCGTCATATTCATATGTCTTTTCATAGTAAATTATCTTGTGAAATATGCCTGCACGCTCGCATTCAACATACTGTGAAACACCTTCATAGCTGTATGCCTTAAATGAGTCAAAACTCATTTCCTCATAAACTCTACCGAGATCGTCATAAAAATATGTAGTATTCTGACCATCGGTTATTGTTCTGACAGTTCTTCCCATTTCATCATACTGATATGATTTTGAAACATTCTTTGAAGAATCGTCAGGATTTACCGTATCAGATTTAATAACACGATTAAGTGTGTCATAAGTATTTGTCGTAATATTGCCGTTTGCGTCAGTTGAAGTGAGAACATTGCCGTTCAGGTCATAAGTGATTGTACCGGAATTGTGACCTGTGCTGTCAATCGTTCTTACAACTCTCATCCAGCTGTCAAATTCATATTCTGTTGTAAGATATGTGTCATCATTTTCAGAGGACATACCTGTGTACATCTTAGTCTGAATTCCTGCATTATTGTAGAAATACTTTGTGATATTCTTGTCGCCGTTGGCAGTACCGTCGCTGAGAATTACTTTTTCAAGCAGTCCCATTGCATTGTAACGATTCTGAACAACGCTGTTTTTGTTATCATCGATGTTCTGAATTGTCTTTATTACATTGCCGTTTTTGTCATACTGATTTTCTGTAACCGAATACTTTTCACCGTCAAAAGGAGTACATGTTTTGGTCAGTTTATTGAGATATTTGTATTCATATGTTGTGGTATTATTCAGTGCGTCGGTCTGTCTTGCAAGCTGTCCGTTTGCATAATATGCACTTGTACGTTTTACTTCACTATTAGTTTTTTCTTCAACAGGATTGCCTCTGAAATCGGCAAGAGTTTCAGTAACAACCTGTTTTTCAGCAGTTATATAAGAGGTTTTGATTGTTCTCAATCCATAATATGAATATGATGACGAATTATTTATTTCTGTATAAACATCAAATCTGTGATTCTCAAATTCATATGATGTTTCCGTAAGAATCTGTTTCGGACAACCCTCTGCAACTCTGAAATATGTAGCCTTTTCACGCTGTAATCCGTCATATTCAGTACCGTTGATTGTTTCATCGGGATTTTCTTTTTCCAGAACATTTCCATATGCGTCATAAGTGAAAGATGTTACATTTCCAAGTGCGTCTTTCTGCGTTTTTACTGCACCGCTCGGATAATATGTAATGTATGTTCCATGACTTTTGTCAGCAGAGTAATTAGGAGTATATTCCGCAGTTTTTCTGCTTAAAAGGTCGTACTCCGAAATTGTAACAGCCGCCGTATCTCCTGTTCCGTAGTCACGAACCTCTGTTACATTATTGAAGCTGTCGTATTCATATTCCTTAACTGCATAAATATTTTTTGAAATATCAACACTTGTTTTTTCTCTTGATACCTGAAGCTGTGAATTGTACTCATATTCAACTGAGTTTACAACAGTATCTCCGTCCTTGATTTCCTTTTTAATCGGAAGTCCTTTTGCATATCCGGAAGTACCGTAAGTATACTCGGTCACATGCCCTTCGGCGTCTGTAATTGTACGGATAAGACCTGCAATTTCTGCTGTTTCGCTTGCCGGATAGTATGTGTAAACAGTCATTGCATAATCAGCTTCATTAATCACTGAGTCGATGCTGAAATCATTTACAAATGCCAATGCATCGCTGACAGCAGACAAACTCTGATAGCTTTTTAAAACATTAACTCCAGTTTCATCATACTCACAGATTGTGATATTTCCACTTTCATCAGACTGAATTATCGGCATATTCTTATCGTTGTACTTTGCAAGAGTAAACGTGCCGTCGGGATTGATTGTTTTTGTAACATTGCCATTTGCATCACGGTCATACTTGGTTGTATTGCCCATGATGTCAACGCTTTCGGACATCTCATCATACTTATTTTCACCGTCAATCATATTATATGTGATTTTATCAACCTCATATGTCTGACCGTCGGTTTCAACAGTATTTGTCTTTACAGCAAGCTTTTCATCATAGTTGTAAGTGAATGTTTTTACAAGCTTATTGCCGTCAAATTCCTTGAGACCCGTCTGTTTTTCAAGCTTGTCATAAACATATTCCTGCTTGAGACCAGCTGCATTTGTCAACCAATTTACAGAACCATTGCCGTTATAAACAATCTGATCTGTCATCTCATCATAACAGTTTGTGATTTTGCAAAGTCTGCCGTTTTCGTCGTATTCGTACTTTTCAGTACCGCCTGAAACGCTTGTTGCTGATACAAGCTGAAAATCACCGTTGTACTCGTAAGTTACAGTACGGTCAGCCTCGTCATCTTCAATGCTGAGAATACGAGAATGTTCGTCATTTCCGTTGTAAGTGATTGTGTAAGTTCTGCCCGTGGAATCGGTTACAATTCTCTGATTATTTTCTTTTGCAGATATTGTCAGAGTGTTTCCGTTGGCGTCTTTTACCCAGTCAAGTTCGCCCTCTGAATTAAAGTGATACTGCGACTGAGCTGCGTTTGTTACTGTGTATTCATCACCTGATTTTGTCATAGTGCTGTGTGCGTTCAAACACTCAAATCCACCGTTTCCGTCGTCCTTAAATGTCGTATTAGAGCCGTCAGGAAGCACAACCTGATAGTAACCGGGAGCAGGAATCACAATTTTGCTTACATCAATATTGAAATCCCAACCGATACCAAAAGAGCCTTCCTCGTTGCTCATTGAGTTGTATGTTCTGACAAAATCAGACTTGACTCCGGGCGATGCAATACTTAAATCTGTGAAAGATTTTGTGTAGTTACCTGTTGCAATATGTACGCCGTCGCCGATTTCCCAGCCCTTGCGGTAGAGTGTGTAATCGTATCCATAAGAATATCTCCACCACGGACGGATCCAGTAATTTTCGGGAGTAAACGGGTTGATAAACAGCAAATGCTCATACCAGCCGTATTCATTTATACTGTCAAAATTAAAGGTTCTGTCTGTTGCCAGCGAACCATCCTCATTATCTATAAATTCTTTATTGTTATGCCATAAAACATTCTGCTTACCACCTGCATATCCTAAATAAATTATATGGTTTTCCGATGAATAAACAGATTTTGAACCGGATTCTTCATTAACTGCCCATTCGGGTCCAAGGAACCATAATTGTCCGTTTGTCCATTTTCCCTCCATGTCCTGACTTGTAACGTATCTCCAGTTACCACCAATCATAAGCAAATCGCTTTCGTTGGTCATTTCGATAACGTCATAACAATTTACCTGACCGGAATGAAATTCATTTCCGATAATAACCTGACCATTATTTAAATCCATAAGCTGACCGGTTGTTCCGTCCCAACCGTCAGGAGATGCGGTCCTGAAAACAAGGTTGTTTTCAACCATTAACAAACCACCATTGATATCGAGCGTAGCTCCGTTATTTGTCCAGAACTGCGGCATATCCGTAGTAAACGACATACAGTCCGCAATGTAAAGAACGCAGCCGTTCAGATCAAAATTAGTGTCATGGAGATTGAAACTGTATGGGAACATTCCGCCTGAAAGCATTTTCAAATTTCTCTTGAATGCGTGATCCCAATCGAGATCGCCGGAAACTTCATATGCTTTTTCAAACCACGAAACATCGAAGTCATCGATTGTTCCGTCATTGTTTTTATCCATGTATTCATAATAATTAGACGACCTGTCTCTTAAATAAATCTGCTCATTAATTTTGTCAATTCCTTCGTTATAATCATCTGCATCTATCATTCCGTCATTTGAATAATAATGATTATAAATAAATTCTGCTGAATTTGGAATACGAGTAGAATTTACAGCTTCTTCTAATGATGCAATTTCTTCATCTGAAGCACTGCCGTCTGATTTTTTTAACATCAGATCATAATAATTTATTACTCCATTACCATCAATGTCATAATGTGAAACGCCTAAGTCATCAAAATCATAGTAAGTATTTTCTTTGAGATTTTCGTATAAACTGTAGAATATTCGCCAATCTTCGCCATCAAAATCTACTATTCCATCACCATCACAATCCATGCTTGGATTAAATCCGGGGTCACCTTGATACGCATCTTTACAGCTTCGAACATATTCAACGTCGTTCCCGTCAATCCTGTCATCACTCCACTGATTGTTTTCCCTTTCGTTATAAGTTGTGTCACCGGGAACGAGAGTAACTGTATCTTTTGATTCACCTGAACCTATCTGATAAGCGCCTGTTCCGAAATCCTTGAGATAAAACGGAAGATAACCATCGCACTCGAATTTTACATGATAAACATCCGAACCGTCGGCAATTACAGAATATTCGCCACCGTCGCTTACTTCCTGATATGCAAGTTCCTCCCAGTTGCCGTTGAAAATACGCACATAAATCGGAGTATTGTCACTTGCAGCGTAGCCATTTACTGTACCCTTACAAACTTTACCTGTTACAGCTAATTCAGAAACAGAGTTTACATTCGTCTGCTTGGCATATTCCGTAATAAGTGACTTTGCCGTATAATCCCACACAAATTCAGATTCACCTGATGATCTCGCACTGTATGCCATAACGCTTTGCTCAACAGCTTCGGGCAGTTCAAAGTAATCTACTTTGCCAAGATTCTTGGTAGCTTCTTCAAACTCTTTTTCTAATTGAGCTGCATTTTTTCTGCTCTCAATCGCTTCTGCTGCCGACGCTATCGTTTCAGCATGCAGAATACCTTGCGAAGCACCGTCACCAAAAATCAATGCCTGTCCAACAAACATCGCTGACAGTGAACCAGCTATTATTCGGTTTATGTTTTTACTCATTTACTTCCTCCTTTTTTGACAGCAAATAAAGAGAATGACTATGGTTAATTTATACTGTGAATTAAACTGAATTTGTCTTAGATAACATTCTCTTAATTGCATTTTAATGTTTTACATCCACTCATTTGGACTTGCGAAGCTTTTTTACAGCTTCGGGAACGTTCGGCTGATAAGCGTCAAAAAACGAAGTTGCACCGCATGATTTAACAGCAAGCTTTTCACTCATTTTTGCACTAAGCTTAAGAACCTTTTCAATTGCTTTTTTCATAATGCCTGTTCCTCCTTTCCTTGATATTTGGAATTATTATTAAAACAGCAATAACAAAAAGTGTCAATGAAAATATAACAGCTATTTTTAGAAAACAAAACATCACCATAACAATCAAAAACGATAATGCTATTGCCATAATAATTGAAATTTTTCTATTTCTCTTCTTTAATTTATTTGTCATCGGAGCATTTTCATGTTCAACCGGTGCATACAGAAAGACTGATACTATATACACCGTTAAAAACAAAATATTAAACAGAATTAAAAAAGGCTGACCATTTAATAATTTTGTCCCAATAATTACAAATAAACAACATAACATCATTGTTAATTTACAATAAAAATGCGTTTTTGCATGAAACCCACCAGTAAATGTTCTTACACATACAAACATAATATAAAAAATTATCGATGCCAAAAGCTCGTCCAACAAAATTCCGGAAATAATAATCAATAAAAAACCAATAAATATAGAAATCATCAATTCAAATCCATATTCGCATACAGGCAATTTTTCATCATCTATTATTTCTTTTTTATATAAAGAAAGAGCTATATGTTTGCTTATCAATGAAATCATTTTCCATCACCTAAGCAATTATAGCTCCTAAGTATATAAGTGTCAATATAAGTGTCAATTTATGCACTCTGCGGCAAAATATGCACACTTTTTTAATTTTTATCCCTACTAAGGGAAATACAAACATGAAAATTAATTCCTCTTTGAACGAATGAAATCATACCATCATATTTTGCAACAATATCCCTCACCGTCTGTAACCCGACACCATGAAGACTTTTATCTACCTTGCTTGTAACAAGCTCAGGATTAGATTTCAGTATATCATTTTCAACAGTATTGACAATTTCGATACAATAGTACCCTGCATCACTCCATATTTTTAAAGTTATTGCGGAATCCCCCTTGTTTTTTGCACAGGCTTCAATAGCATTATCCAATAAATTTGCAAGCAATATGGCAGCATCTATATCTATCACATTTTTCATTTCATCCAAAATGGCACATTTGGTTTGCACACCATTCTCCTCTGCAATTGCAAATTTTGTATTTATTACAGCACCTATTGCTTTTCTATTCACATGAACATAATATTTTATTGAATTTACACGTGAACTTGACAAATTTTTCAGATATTCTGTAAGTTCAGCATACTCAGATTTTTCTGCCATTTCCAATGCACATAATATATAATTATTCATATCATGACGAAGTTTAGAAGTCGCATCCTGACTTTTTTCAAGAATCCGAATATTTTCCTCCTGCATTTCCATCTGTTTTTTCATAATTGACAGCTTTTGTTCTGCCATATTCTTTTTACTGATATACAGCATTATATAATACTGTCCAACTATAAGCAACAGCAAACAAAAAATAATTACAAGAAATGCACTATAACTGCTCGCTGATTTATAGACTATATTCCTGACAATAATAATCAACATTCCGGAAACCAACAATGTAACAGACAGCATAGTATATTCAGCCTTATTCAACAATAGGAGCTTCTTTTGTTTCCAAGAAGATATAACGCTTACAGCTATCAGAAAAATAATTTTAGTAATCATAACAGTCATAAATCGCATTATACTGTTGTGTTCAACAAGCTGGCTGTACTCAGTGCCGAAAACTTTGCTCATAATTGTAAACGTCGAAACATTAATTAAAGCAATAAGAGACCCAGTAGTAATCGAAATAAGCATTTTTTCCATAATTGATCCCTTGTAAAAAACGCTTAGTATACCAAAGAATAAAAATACAACAATTAATATCATTACAATCCATTCGGCAGAAAAGAACGTAACTAATGTATTTGCAGCAAATATCAGGGCAAATGATGTAATAATGCATTGAGCTTTACTGAACTTAGTTTTTACATCAAAATACACTGAAAAAAATCCAGCAATCAATGCAGCTTCAAGTATATTATAAAATACTTCGGTTATATATTCCATATTGTACTATCCCTCCAAAATTAGATATTTATTATAAATCTCTTTGATTTCTGTGGCATTATGCGGATTCATATCAATAACTGTGCTGTCCTTCAATATTACACTGCTACGCTTGAATGTATAAATATACTTATAATTTACCAAAAAACTTTTATGCACTTTGATAAAACCGGAATCCTCTAATTGCTTATGCAGATTCTTCAGGCTTTGCTCAACATTTTTATCACGTTTTAGCTTAAATCTGTGATTTAATGTTTGTACATACATATCATGTCCTTTACTTTCAAAATATACTATATCAAGCAGCGGAATATTACTTTCCAATTCGTTCGTTTTAAGGAAATAGGTTTTTCTTTCTTCCTTTATCTTAGCTTCATATTCAGATACAGCCTCTTGAATATCAATGTTTAAATTGCTTTTCCTCAAAAACCTAAACGGATTAAATTTTAATGATTCAAAGACAAGGTGTTCCATACTTGAAACGAATATTATAACAACAGACGGCTTTATAAATTTAAGATTATTTGCAATCTCAAATCCGTTAATATCCGGCATATCTATATCTAAAAATACAATGTCGTAAGAAAATCTATTCGGATCGTTAAAAAAAGCAGAACCTTCATCATACGGCATAATACTATTTTCTTCAACAAATGTCTCATCAATCAGTCTGCAAATCCGATTAAGAATATTTTTTTCATCATCCACAATAGCAATCCTAATCATATAAAATCACCTCATACCCCATATAATATCATATTTTAACAATAAATTCAATATATATTGCAAAAATTCTGTGGTATAATTAAGATATGAACTGAAAAATTTCTTTCGTCAATTCCGCACATATATGACTATGATACTGAAAATCGTCGAATTTACACTGTTTTCTGAAAACAGACTGACAAAATCCTGACGGTAGATAAATTAAGCAGTAAGTGCAAGACGGCTTACATAATCTTGTTTCATCTGCATTGAGGAGTGAACATAGCGGTTCAAGGTTATTGATGCGTCGGCGTGTCCGAGCAGTTTGCTCAGAGTTTTTGCATCAAAGCCATTTTCAATACAAACCGTTGCATAAGTGTGACGAAGCAAGTGAAAAGGAATATTACGTACCTGACAGGCTTTCAGAACTGCCTTGAAACGATACTGCATAGTTCGTGGTTATACAGGTTTGGCAGTACTGGAAATCAAAAACAGCCTGTCATCTTTTTGGTTCTGTGATAATAATTTCAGAATAAAAGCAGGAATCGGCACGGTACGGATTGAAGTTTCGCTCTTCGGAGAACCAATGATGACTTCCGAAGTTCCACGTTTGTTGATTCTTTGGACAGTCCTTCTGACAGAAAGTGTTCCGGATGAAAAATCAATATCACCCCAAGTCAAACCGCACAATTCACCCACACGCAGTCCTGTAAACAGGCAAAGCAGAATAGCCAAATTTGTGCTGTTCAGATTGTGCAGAAGATACTGTTCCAGTCGCTTACGTTCTGAAAAATTCAGTACATTCAATTCCTTGCGTTCTACTTTTGGCATAGTGAAATGTGTGGATTTTACGCCGTATTCCTGCACTGCATATTTTTCAATGCTGTGGTACACACGCATAATATCACGGACTGTTTTTGATGATAATCCACCATGTCCGTCCAGTCGACCGGATTGAAGTTTGCTGTGAATAAAATTGTTTAATTTTTGAGTGGTCAAACTTGAAAAATACTCACTACCGAGTGATGGCAGAATATGCTTGGCGACAATATTTGAATAATTTGCAAAACTTGACTTTTTAACACGCAGCTTTGCAGAACAAAGCCACTGTTTTGCAGCCTCACGAACAGTGAGTTTTATCGCAGAAACAGGCTGATTATGCTTGATAGAGTACACTTTAACCATTTTTTCTTTGACTTCCGAAAGCGTTCTTGCATATACGGATTTGTATTTAAGTGAACCGTTTTCCTTGTATCCAACCGGCACACGACCTTCATAACGACCGTCCTTGCGTTTGTAAATATTGCTTCCTTTTCGAGCCATAAATAACTCCTCCTGACGATTTTTCAGACGGCAGAACCGCCCGATTTATATATTCAAACTTGATTTTCATTTATAATTTTACATAAAATTTCAGAAAACCTCTTTACTTTTTTCAAAAATCTGTTATAATAATATCAAAAGCAATCCGTTTTCATCAAAAAAATCGTGACGTAAATGTGCGGAATTGACGAAAAAGGCAGATTCCATATCTATGAATCTGCCTTGTATTTTATATCTGCTGCTGACTGTTTTCTTCTTTGATACCAAGTTCTTCTTTTTTCTTGCGAATCATTCTCCTTAGCCTGCTATCCGCCATAAACCGCATATTTTTCTGACTTCGGTTATAGTCATCTTCAATACAGCGGCTCAAATTCACAAACAAGCTGAAAACAGTATCTGCGAGCATTTCATTTTCAAACTTTTCCTGATTGTTCAGTAAATTCCGAGCATACTCATTACCCTGTTCTGCGGATAAATTCAGATAATGCATAGCTTTTTCCCTGCACTTTTCCAAATCGTCAGCACCGAAAAAATAAAGTCTGCCCAGCTGATAGCTTGCCTGCATATTCTTATCAGCGGATTTCTCAAAGTACGAAACTGCTTTTTCAATATCATATTTTTCGTTTTGCAGATAAAGTTTTCCGATAGAGTATTGCGTAAATTCATTATTTTTGGCGGACAACAGATATTTTTCTGCCTTATCCAAATCTTGATTGATAATTTCACCTTTTAAATAAAAATTTCCCAGCTTATAACAGGAAAAGGCATCTCCGCTGTCTGCACATTCAGCCAACAAGGAAATGCCTTTATCAATATTCTGTTCAAAACTTTTACCGCTGATATATTCCAACGCCAGCAGTCGTTTCGCATACTGATTTCCCAGTTCAGTGGACTTTTCAAGGTATTCAGAAGCTTTATGATTATCAATTTCAGTACCAAGTCCCTTGAAGTACATCATGCCAATTTGGTATTGCAAGTATGGTTTTATTTTTTTAGTCAGAGGCTCAATCTGTAAGAATCCCTGCAATGCTTTTTGATAATATTTAAATGACTTCTCTTTATCATTTAATTCCGATTTTTCCATAGAATACAGCTTTCCCAGTTCAAACATTGCAAGCACATTTCCTGCATCTGCTTCCGACAATAAAAGCTGTTCTGCTGTTTTAACATCCACAATTTCAGAACTTTTTTCTCTGATAATTTTACAGGCATTTTTATAGTCATCGTTCCACTTCAAGCAGTACTTTTCAGTCGAGTTTTCCTCAATAATCTGAGGAATATCCGTATCAGATACAGGTGCTTCAATTTCAATATCAGCTACCGGAAGTTCTGTTTTCAGCACGGTCTGAATAATCATATTTTTCACAGATTTAAAAACATTGTTCTGTACCAACGGAGGCATATCTTTCTCCTTTTGCGTGTATGTTTTGTACTTCGCACGTTCCAGCTCGCACCACTTCTCATACATCGCTGTAATCTGCGGAGTTTCTGCAAGCTCTGAAAATATTCTGTCAACGGTTTCCTTGATTTCTTTCGGAAGATAACCGTACACTTTTTTACCGCCGACAGACTTCAACTGAGTTTGCAGAGTCATAACCAGTTTTTCAAGATTTTTATTCGTAAAACTTCCGTTCTGAATCTGATTTGCAATTTCAGACATCTGATTTTTCGATAATATTTTCAGCTCGTCACGCCTGAGAGTCTGCTCCTGATAGATACTCTGCAATTCATCATGGAATATATCGTTGGCGAAAACAGAACGGATTTTATTGATGCCGTCTTTTGTAAGATAACCCTGTTTCGGATTCGTGGAATAAACAATAAGGTGAATATGCGGATGATGCGTGGTATCGTGAAAAGCAGCGTACCATTTCATATTGCACAGCGGAATTTTCTGAGCGTCTGCAATATCCAAAATATGCCGCATCACAAGTTCACGCCAGCGGTCAGAATTATCGTATCCAAGCCTTACGGCGTCCTCTCTGCGGAGTGAAACAACGTGGCTCCAGACGTTTCCGGGATGATGTGCAACTTCATCCGCAACCTGATTCAGAACAATTGGTTCGTCGCTTTCGCTGAACAATCCATGCGAGCCTCTCTGCTCTGCACCGGGACGTTTAGCGATATATCCTACAAAATTCTGACGGTTGCCGATTACGTCCGCATTACGCTCGATAATTGTGCTGATGATTTCGCTTGCGTTCTGCGCTGTTGGCTGTGAAACATAATCCTCGTATTCCAGATACCGCCTGGATTCAGGAAAATCCATAAGCAGTTGACTTAACAGATTTTTCTGATTTTCAGCAACCGGAGCATTCATGTCATATTTTTTCTGCACACGGATTTCTACAGTCTCACGAGTTGCGATATATTTTGTATAATTTTTACGCTTTACAGCATTTTTTGCACTGCCGCTTTTCAGGTACCGGCTTGTGACGATTATCTGCGACATTAATCACTGCTCCTTTGATATCGCACAGCCTTTTCAAAATTTATGATACCATTTATGCGTTTCACTTCGTCGGTACACATCATGCGGAGTTTGAACAGTGTTTCGTCGTCGATTTCATTCAACGCCGCAAGCATATGAGTGACCGCACCAAGTTCCACCGCTATCTTGAACATCGCACGGGACAGCCGCTGTTCACTGCCTTTTACAATTCCCTCCGTCATCGCAGCAAGCTGAGGTGCAATAAATTCTGTTGCGGTATGCTCCCTGTTAAGCAGATATCCGCAATAAAAACACACCGCCTTTTCGATAAATTCCGTTTTGGATTTACAGTTGTCCGCTTCATACAGCATATCAACTTTTTCCATTGTATCAGGAAAAATATACAACGGAAATTTTACCTTGACATCATCGGAAACTGTCTGTTTTTCGGCAGTTTCCCTTTCTTTTTCACTTCTTGACTTCATAAATTTCTGAAACCTCCCTCCCTGACTCCATGAGTTTATTTTTATGAAACTCCTGCAAAATCGGCGGGCTTTGCCTGTCCGATGTGAATGTTTTGGCGGCTGTGACGCCAAAACTTTAACCAGCAAACCAAAAAAATCACCGATTCCCCTCAGAATCGGGCAGAATCAGTACTTTCAGACCCGTCCGGAAACGGCTCTTATTCCGCCCGATATTCTCAGAGGTATACTTTCTCGACCTCTCTTCTGAAAACGCCACACGTGGCATCGTGGGGCGAACGGTGGGGTTATATGTCTGAACCGGAAACGGGAGTTTCGGACTTTGTGCGGCGATTTTCCTTTCTGTCAGACTTCTGCGACGACATCAGGTCAATATAGTCCCTGACATTCTGCGGAACGTGCTTCATATATAGCTGTTCCGTGAATTTTTCAAGCTCCGCAGCAAGAGTAGTATTCTTCTGCACAAGGTACATTTCCAGTGCCGACAGCTTTTCACCGCTGACCGTAATACTTACATTTTTCTTCATAAACTCATCCCCATTTCACAATTTTCATCTTCGTCAGGTTCATCAGACAACTCCTGATTTCTGCCCGATATTGCTCCGTAGGAAGTAATTTCAACCTGTTTTCGTTCAGGAATCACCTGTCCGAAGTCGCTTGAATCAGATATATTCCTGTCAAACTGATACTCTGAAAGCCTGCCAATGCAGTCAAGGGTTTCGGCAATATCATGAATATTTTCCGCTTCCATGACCGCTTTCAGCTTTACAAAATCGTTATGTGAAAGCTGTGAAATCTGCTCTGCAAGTTCTTTTAACTTATCAATTTTACTCGTGTCATCAAACTTCAAATTCGGCAGTACTGACTGAAAATCCAGACAAATTCCATTGCAAAAATCAGCAATAATCTCCGTTTCACAGGGCAATGAAATCCATTGTGCCTGTTCTATTTTTTCCTCCTCCGGCACGATAAGCAGACGAAAAAAACAGCTCTCAGGTCTGCCGATTTCGATGTTGATATCCGGCTTTTCATACCCCGAAGTCAGACAATAACAGCCGTCGATAAACTGCCCGCCCTCACGCTCGCACATAAGTTTCCCGATTTTTTCACGGTCAAGGAATTCCAGAATCTTATCGGAACAGCTTTCAAGTTCGGGAATCATTTCGTTTTCAATGACCGTTTCGCCCAGTTCATAGCAGTTTTCGCACGGGTAGACCATCACGGAATCAAGCCCGTAAGTCATCAGCAGCATATCTTCAAAACTGCTTTCAGGATTCTCGACAAACAGACTTCTGAACGCCGCCATCTCCGTAAATTCGAGATTTTCCAGACGTTCAGCAAACAGACTCAGCCTGTAGATGTCCGCCGAAAAGTCCTTTTCATATAGCTCCGACGGCAGATTTATATTTTTAAATTCATAGATTCGGAACGTAACTTCGCTGTTTCCGGCAGGATATTTCAGCCTGTCAAGAGCATCCTGCATCTCGAATGCCGTCATCGGAAACTCCGCTGACAACGCATATCCGTTGTTTATCAAATGTACTCTCATAAAAAATCACTCCTCTTTTTCTTCTTCTGTATTTTCTTCTGTCAGATTCTGAATTTCGTTGATTTTATCCACAACTTCCTGCGGATAATCGATACCCTCAAAGGTACACCAGCTTATCCAGTTGCCCTCCAAAACAGGTGATTTCACTATATTTCCACTGTCGGCAGATGCAAAAATCACTTCGCCATTGCCGATGTAAACCCCAAATTGACTACCGTCAAAAAGTCCGATTCCTGCGATGTCGGGCATGGTATCAAGTCCGCCGATTTCATTATAAATCAGCGTGTCAATGTCCGTATTGAACGATTTTTCAGACGGTACATACCTCAAATACCCCATAATCAAACCAACATTATCGGCACAGCGATACCGCAGATTTTCGCCCATTTCACCGTAACAATTTTCCTGAAATCCCCAGCCTGAAACGTAAGCGTTCCTTGCCCAAGCTGCCATATCAGCACAGTTTTTCGTACCTGAATCTGTGAACATATATTCGTTTATTGTAGCGTTCATCACCATGACATAGCTCCGCATGAAGTCCTCGTAACTGATTTCGAGTCCGTAAAAATTGTTGATATCCGAAATCAAAGATTCATCATTCTGATTCCTGAACATCTCCGCATAGCCCGAAAAATCAACAATCCGACCGCTTTCAAAGTACGAAAAATATATCAGCTGTGCCTTGATAATCTGCTCCTGAAGTCCGGCTGCGTACATTGAATCAGCGATTACCTGACCGTCCGCCATTATTGAATTCATTGCTTCCTGACGTTCCGAAGACATTCCGGACATGAAATCATTTTCATCGAAATTCACCGATATATCGGGGCTTTCAATCTGTCCCATACCCGAAAGAACAGCTATTGGTGCAAACAATAAAAACAGCAGTCCGACTGCTATGCTGCCGACTATCAGCAGAATTTTATTCCGCTTTTCCTTGTCAAGTGCAGTATCAACCGCAAGTTTTTTCAGCAGTGCCTTTGTGGCTACAGCTATCGCTTCGGTCATCGTCCGCCCGCCTTTCCGAACAATTTTTCCTTGTAAGACGGAGCGATAACCTGCAGTAAATAGCGTTCATTGCCGCATCGGTACAGACAGATTCCACGCTCAGGATACTGAATCAGGCAGTATTCCGAATGTTCCACCTGAAGCGTATCCATGAAATCCACGGGCGAAATATTGCCAGGATTGAACAGAAAATGGTGGCTCGGAATCGAGAACAGAGGCTTGGTAAACTCCTTTATTTCGGGCAAAAGGAAGTCCTCGATGTTCTGACTTGCCAGAATAAATGACGATTCTTTTTTGCGGACACGCTTCATGCCATTGCGGATATATTCGATTGCAGTCATATTTGTTAAAAATAAATACAGTTCATCTATGGCTGCAACCGTGTTTCCACGCCCCAGAAGCTGATTGCTCATGTAGCTGAGAATGTTGAATAACAGCGTATCCTTGAGCCTTTTGTTGGTGTCCATGAGACCTTTCACGCCGAAGCAGATAAACTCACCGTCACGGATATTCGTGTGTCCGTTGAAGTACTTACTTTCTGCACCCTTACACATTGAGTGCAGTCCCAGACAGATATTTTGCAGGATTTCCTCGGTATACAGGTGTTTTTTCTCACTGTCAAACGCCATGAACTCCTTTTCCACAAGGCTGTACAAATCCTCGGCGGTCGGATAATCAGTTGGTTTCAGAGTACTGAAATCCGTGAAATCATCAATTCCAAAACGTGCGTACAGCTTCATCAGCATGATTTCAATTGTGTCAATTTCTGCATCCGTAAAGTCCTTGTACGCTCTGAAAAAGTCCTTTAAATAGCTGATATGCTGTGATAATCTTGTGACTTTTCTGAACGTTTCGGAACTGTCATCTGCGTCTTTTTCACCGTCACTCCACGCTTTTGGTTCAAGCGGATTTATCATGAATTCTCCCGACATCATGTCGATGTAGGTGCCGCCGAGATTGAAACAGAGTTCCTCATATTCATGCTCAGGGTCTAAAACAAGCACACTTTTGCCCGCCTCACGCTGATTGCAAAGCAGCAGCTTCATCAGGTACGACTTGCCCTGACCGCTGTTTCCGAGAATTAAAATATTTGAATTTGTCTTGTCCTCGGTACGCTTGTCGAAGTCCACAAGCACGTTGCTGCCGTACTTGTCACGACCGATATAGAAGCCGTTTTCGTCGGTTTTTCCGGAATAATTCAGCGGATACAGGTTCGCCGCACTCGATGCAGGAAGCACCCGCTCAAACTGATTTCCGAACACGTTATTTCCGGTCGGAAGCACTGACAAAAAGCCCTCTTTCTGACGTAAAATCAGCCTGTCCACACTGATTTTTGAACGTGTCAGTTCCATAGTTACGTCCGCCTGAAGTTCACGGAGCTTATCCTCGGAAATCGCCTTTAATTCGATAAAAATCGCCGTATGCAGCAGCGGTTCTTTATTGCGGCGAAGTTCCGAAATCAGCTCCACAACGTCGTTGATGTTGTCCTGCGCTCTGATACTCTCGTTAACATCGTTGGTGGTGGTCATCATGTGATTTTTTCTCATTGCCTGCTGTACGATTTTCCGCTGTTCCTGAGCGGTCACAAGACGGTTGTAAATCCGCAGTGTTACGCCATTTCTGTCCGCTAAATGTGCTAAAATAGCGGTTTCTTCGGTGGTCGGGGGATACTCCGTGACCGCCCACACAGACTTGTAAAAATTTCCGCAGATGTAGTGGTCTGTGAAAAATCGAACCGCCGACGGTACAATACGGTCAAAAAAGTCCTTTATTCTCACGCTTTCAAGCTGTTCTGCGGACAGCTTTTTTCTCTTTTGTTTATTGATTTTCATCTGCTTCGCCCTCCGAAATAAACTCATTTTCACCCTCAATATCAGGGATTTCCTCGCCTGAAATACTTGTGCCGAAGTACAATGCAAGCATACGCTTGATGTCGGATTTTGCCATTCTTCTGGCGATAAATCCGTACTCTGCGATGAATTTTTCGATTCGGTTCACGGACTTGAAAATCTGCTCGTCGTTCTCCCTGCGGAATCTCACGCAGAACACAAACTGCCTTGCCGACGACATTTCCGTCTGTATTTCGTCCAGAAAATCAAAATCCGCCTGTAATAATCGGCGGACGGATTCATTCTTTTCTTCGTTCAATCTTTTACGTATATACGATTTGTTGGCATCGAAACATTCGGCACTGTCCAGAGCAGTTATCTCAAGGTCGGGAATCATGCTCAGCAGCATCGTGAGATGATGGATTTTTGCCTCAATATTCGCCGCCGAAAGCACCGAAATATTGGTCGGTTCTATGCCGAAAAATGCAAATTCATACCTGTCCGTCCACACACCGTATTTCGTAAAACGTTCAAAGCCGATGAGCCTCTGAACGCTGTTTTTCTTACTTTTCATAGCCTTCCTCCCACAAAAAAATCTGCTGTGAGGTCACGAAAAACTTCACAGCGTTGACGATATAGTCCATTATCGAGCTGTCGTCCGCCCTCAGACTCAGAAATGCGTAGCAGACCGTAACCGCCAGCGGAAGCACAGTCCACAGCTTCGCAAGCAGTGCCACCGACAGAATTATTCCGCCACAGATTATCAGAAAATCCCTCACATTCCAGAACCACAATTTCACTGTAGCCCTCAGATTTTCGGGATAAATATAGGTTTTCAATTGCAGTCACCTCACTTTTTCGTCATCATTTTCACAGCCTTTGCACCCATAGTAACCGTGTGACTTACGCTCATCATATTGACTCTGGTGCTTGTATCAAGTCCGAACATCTGTGCTATTCTCGGAACTTCGTTCGCCGAAAGGCATATTCCTACTGCCAACAGTGCGTGTTGTGTGTAGGTCAGAAGTCCGAGATACAGGATTGTAGTCTGCAAAAAAGCGGTCAGACAAGTGGCTATTACCTGCTTGCACCAGCCGAAAAATCCATCCGTATAGCCTCTCGGAACTCCGAACAAGTACAGACTTCCCACCGCTATCTGGCACAATAAAATGCCGCCCCTTTTGATGTTCGCAAACACTACTTTTATCGTACAATAGCCGAAAAGTATGATAAAAAACAGGCTGAACAGCGATATATCTTCCGCCAGTGCAACTATCACGCTCAGTGCGGAACCGGCTACCGTATCGGTCGTTGAACCTATGAAATTTCCCAGTAAATCGTGGGTAAACGTCCCCTGAAGCGACGTACAGAAGCTGTACAGCCTCTGCGGAACTACCGTGACCAGATTCACCGCAATAAAGCCCTTCAGCACGTTCAGACAGGTATTTTTGATATTCGATTGCCCCGATTCATAGGCAATTGCGCAGTCGAACACTGCCACAATAAATCCGCAGACAAACAGCATCCACGCCAGATGGTGGAACAGTGCGATGAACGTCTGCACCCATGAAAGTGCAAAAATATCGCTTGTCGTTTCGTTGATAAACTCAAATAAGTCCGCAATACCGCCGTAAATCAGGTTGAACACCCACGTAAACATGACATCCCATATTTTATCCGTGATGGAATCGACCGCCGACCCCACCATGTTGTTCCACATCGACGAAATTCCGTCGCCAATCCAGTCAATCGCGTCGCCGATCCAGTCAAACATGGCACACCACCTCCTAAATTTTAATTTTGTACAGCGAGGAACTCCTTCCTCCGTGAACACGCCTGCGTGCCGTTCTCGTCAGGAGTCCCGCACGTTCAAGGTCTGAAATTGCCCGAAATACCGTCCTTTTGCTGATATGCAAGTCCTCCGCAACAGTTCTGACCGACGGAAAACATTCGCCTTTTTTATTCGCACGTCCGCACAGATAGCAGTACACGCTGACGGCTCTGTGAGGCAGATTTTCATCGTAAATTCGTTCGGGAACAATCAATTTCACATCCCTCCCGTTTTCAATAATCGCCTTGATTTCGGCGATTTTTCGTCATATTCCTCCTCCGGTTCAGGCAGAGGATTTTTCTTTTTCTGCGGATATTTCAGCTCTACCTCACGAATCAGTTCGTCACGCTCCATGTAGCTGACTTCCCTTGCACCTCTGTCCTCAATCCGGAACGGTTCGCCAAACTTTATTCCCCATCTGAAGTACAGTTTCAGCCTGCTTATCATCGGATGAGTGCCTGTTTTCATGACGATAAACTGTCCTTTGGGCATGGATTTCAGTTCGTCCACCGTCATCAGCGGTCTGCCGATCATCTGCAGTGAATGTGATTTTTCCTTTCCGCAGGACACAGAACCGCTTTGCACCGTCTGCTCTCCCAACGCTTTTGACAGCACCTCCGCAGACTGTGAATTGGGTGCAAAACCGCCGAATATCGTCAACTGCGTGTTGTCCGTAATTATTTCCATACCCTGTTTTCCGTAGTTCTGTTCAAGCTGTGCGAACGACTGAATTATCGCCACAATACTGATTTTTCGGCTTCGTCCTGCGGAAAACATCGCCTCTGCACCATCGATTTTCGGAAAAGTACCGAATTCATCGGCAAAGAACATTACCCTGTTTTTCAGCGTACCGCCGTTCTCGTCAGCTATGACCAGAATTTCTCTGTACAACTGCTGAATCAGCAGACTTACCATGAAATATTTACTGTTATCTTCTTCCGGCAGAATAATGAAAATTGCCGATTTTTCGGAACAAAACCGTTCAGCGTCTATTGCCGTTCCGAAACACAGAATCTGCTCCATTTCGGAGTCCAGAAAGCTGTTCAGTCGTGACAGTGCCGTACTCATGACCGACATCATCGCCTGATCTGCGGAATTCAAAGCCGCTCCCGCAAGCCATTTTGCCTTATGCTCCGACGGCAGTTTTTCCATGAGCGTCGTGAAATACATCGGTGATTTGCTATTTTTCGGTTCAGGCTTGGAAATCAGGTCCTGAATCAGCTTGAAAACCGACACAATATGGCGTTCATTCCTGTCGCCGAACTCCGCTAAAAGCAGAATCACAGAAGCGAGAAGACCTTCCGCCGCATCGTAAAAGAACGCATTCTGACCGTAATTTCCGTCGCCGCCGCCAATATTGATAATCGTTTTCGCCGTGATTTTGGCGTATTTCTCGGCTTTTGCCTTTGCCGACAGATTTGAATTATCCTGAAGATACAAGTCCATATACTTATTCACAAGGTGCAGAATATTGTTCTCGTCGGAGCGTGTCGGATTACGCAAATCAAACACCGAAACATTGTATCCATAGCAGTTTTTGGCTATATTTCCGTAATTTCTGGCAACATCGCCCTTGGTATCGGTTTGCAGAAACGACATTCCCGATGCACAGGCAAACTCTAAATTTGGATACAAGAAAAACGCCGTCTTGCCCACGCCCGCAGCACCGATCATCAGCGTATGAACGTCGCCCGTGTCCACCAGTGCGACCGTTTTCTGCCGTCCTCTGCACCCCACCACAGTACCTTGAACCGTCGGCAAATCCTCGCCCTTACGCCATTTTTCAGGCTCAAACGTCACGGAAACAAAATTATTTTTTATCTCCGGTTTCGTTGCCCAGCGAGCCGTTCCGTGCTGCCCGTCACCCACAGTTTTTGCCTTTATTCCGTCAATACTCCTGTTGTCAAGCAGGTTTACAATCACAATAAAAACTACAAAAACAACAATCAGAATCCCGATTGTAATTATCTGCTTTTCATCCAATAGACATCCCTCCAGATATTCTTCTTTCTGCTATATACTGTCAATTTCAGTTGATATATTAATATCTGATGACTTCATGACGCTCCCCCGGTGACATTTCAGAAGTCTCGGACTCCGTTTCATCATTTTTTTGACACAGCTTTTGTTCAGTGCAGATTTTTACCGCACAGTCCGCCAGAATAAACAGATTTTTTGCCGTCTGAACCGACTGCTCACGGGTATGTGCAGGCATTTTTAAATCCCGATATACAGCCGAATACGCAGACTTCAGATTGTCAATTTTCGCCGATATTCTACCCTTATCGATGTACGCACGATACTCGTTTACAAGCTTGGATTTCAGCTTTTCAAACATCGCTTCTTCATCTTTCGCACCAATAAAAAATGCCGAGCCTGCAAGTGCATACTCGGCAAGATATTTGTACTGTCTGTTTCTGAAAGCGGCGGAAATCTGCGATATCAGGCGTTCCGGACGACATCTGAGGTACTGAAGACCGCCTGCGGTTTCATGATATTTTTCCAGTCGCCTGTAAGGAACAGCAGGCAGAAATTCAACGCCGTTAAGCTGTTTCAAATCCTCGTTCCAGTCTTTACTGGTTGGCAGAATCCGCTTAATATCGGCATATCCACTGTCAGACAGTATATCTCTCAGCCTGTCCGCAGCGTCGATTCCGCCCTCGTCGTTGTCGGTACAAATCATAATTTCCGACAGATTTGAATGCCCTTTTAATGCCGTCAAAACAGCGTTTTCATACACGCCGTTCATGGCGATATAGCTGTGTTTCTGCCAGTTTTCAGGATTCAGAGTGAGGTACGAAAGCATATCTATCGGAGCTTCAAACACAAATATTTTTTCTGATTCTCCGAAGTGCGCAAAACTATATTTTGTGTCCGAGCCCTCGAGAGTCTGCCGGAAAGATTTCCCGAAAGTTGACGTTGAACGCTTATGAGCCTGACGTGGTATGCCGTTTTTGTCAACACCCACAAATACCGCATTGTGATGCTCCTTATCCTCGTAAAGAGTGCGATTTTTCGCAAAATATCCGATAATTTCGGGATTTATGAACCGCTGTTTTATCAGATAAGCGTACACCCTGTGCATATTTTCGTTGGCTTCGGGAAGTCGGAAATTTCTCGGTTTTTCCGCCTGTACAGCCGTTTTCGGAGGACTTCGCTGCAGCGGTTCAACCGAATATCCGAGAAGTTCCTGAACAGCCGCTGGGAAATCCATATTATAAAAATACTGCATAAATTTTATCGCACCGCCGCCCACCTGATTTTTATGGTCAAACCACCTTGAACCCGACATTGTAATGCTGTCATGCCTGCCTGAAACGTCGCTGTAAATCAGCTTGTATTCACGTCCTGCACGTTCAAGTTTTTCGCCCCGCATACGCAGAAAATCCGCCAGTTCTACGCTGTTTGCGGTGATTTTCTGTTCTTCCGTAAATGGAATATACGGCACTTTTTTCACCTCCGTTCAATGAGAAATCCGCCCTTTTGGACGGATTTTCATCAGATATTCACCACACTCCAGATGTACAGCGGAGCAGTCAGCGTGAAGATAAGACAGCCGAACAGAATCGCCGGTGCGGTCCATTCAAGCTGACCATGCTTTTTGTATTCGAGATACATTGTACCAATCTTGACAAACAGCAAAATGACCAGTATTACGTCGATTACGGGGAATACCACGTTGTCCACAACGCTCTTAATCTGACTTTTTGCGGACGACCAGGTGTTTGTGACAGCTCCCGCAACGTCGCCCTCCGCAAAGGCGGTCATGGTCATCATGTTTGCGACCGCAAACGCTCCGAAAAGCGTTGAAATCGCCTTATTTCTGAGTTTTTTCATACATCGTCCTCCATTCTCACAAGCTTTCCCGTCAGTACCGTTCTCGCATTTTCAAACTCATACGAACAGGTCGAAAGAAGCACCAGACGGTCTTGCTCACTGATTTCCATCGGCTCGTAAATCGCCGATATATCGTAAATATGACTGAGTCGGTCGGCAGTATTTTCGAATCCGCTGTAAATTTCATCATCACAGTCCGTCACCGCCGCTGAAAAAAAGTCAATCCTGTAAACGTCGTCCGCAGTAACCAGCCAGCCGTACTTATGTGCCTGAAAATAGTCATAATTCTTGAAATTGCACACTCCCGCAAACATACTGCCGTTGTTCATATGGTGACCGTACAGCACGTTCAGATTGTTCATAAAACGGCTTTCACAGCAAAAATCAAGGAAAACCGAACCCGATGACAGCCAGCTTCCGTCGTAGGCATGATGCAGATAAAAGTCGTTGTCGCCACCCTGCATAACCGGATAATTTACCGAAGTATCGGGGATATACAGCCATCCGACCGTATCAGGATATACTGTTTGTATATTTCTGACAGTTTCCCTGAGTTCGTTCTGAACATTTTCGGGCGGTGCTTCTGAAACGGGAGTTTCCGGCGTAATATCGGGAAAATCCGTAATATTCTCAGGCTTGACATATTCCGTTTCTGCCTGAATTTCTTCCGTCGGAACTTCCGGAACAGCGTCGTCCAGCTCGGCAAGTATGATTGGTGCAGGCATATACGGAATCAGTTCTTTTTCCTTGATTTTCTGCGATATATCGTCTTTTGTGAGCATTGCAGCTCCTCCGGCAAGGAGGGCAGCTGAAATTGCCGCCACAATAAATTTTTTGTTGATTTTCACTAATTTCTTTCCTTTCTTTTTGTAATAAAAATACAAGCAAGTCCGATTAATCCTGCTGCAATCATGACATAACCAAGCGGACTTCTTCCTGCGTCACCCGTCGGAATGCTCGGTGTTACGGGAATATTCGGGATTTCAGGAGTTTTCTCCGGAATCTTTTCAGCCTCGTCAACCATCACAATCATAGGATTTCCGTCCGCAGAAATTGCCGTAGAATCGACGTTTTCGACCTTTATTGTACCGTCTGTATAAACAGTAAATTCAATGTCGGTCGCAATCACATAGCCTTCGGGAGCTGCAACTTCCTTCAGAACGTAACCACCTGCGGAAAGTCCCGGTATTACGTGATTTTTGCCGTCAGAAGTCCACTTTTCAACGACTTCACCATCACTGTTGATAAGTTCCATTTCAGCTCCCTCAAGTTCGTTTCCGTGAACGTCACGCTTGCTGATTTCGACGGTAACAGGCTTGTTTATTGCCGTAATTTCGACGATTTCTCCGTCCTCTGAAATTGTAACAGGATATTTTTTGTCGCTCAGAATATATCCGTCGGGAGCTGCGATTTCACGGACAATATACTCGCCGTAAACTACTTCTGTAAACTCAAATTTTCCCTGTTTATCGGACTTTGCGGTCGCTATTGCGTTGTCTGCCGTGAATTCTGTACAGTCAGTATTAAACAGTCCGAAAAGTGCGTTTTCAAGCGGTTCTTCGGATTCGTTCACCTTAATGCCCTTGACAGTTCCACGCTTGAGAAGATTCTCAAACTGTCCGCAGTCCGCGTACACCGTAGTCATTTCCTGACCCATATACTCGAAATTCACAAGGTACTTTTCGCCGTTCAGAACGTAATGCTCATCAGTTGCGATTTCCTGAACGTAATAGCGTGAAAACGGCAGTTTTTCGGCAAATACGGCTTTCATATCCTCGCCGAGTGAAACCTCTGCGATAAGTCCGTTTTCGGGAATTGAAGTTCCGTCGGCTGCAATAATCTCCTCATCTGCAAACAGTCCGAAACGAACATTTTTATAACTGTTTTTCGCTGATATTCCGTACATTTCATCGTTTTCCATAAACTTTTCAAGGCTGATTTCAATGCCCTGATAATCGTTGACGAATGACGTATTCATTGTATCTCTCACCGTGACCTCCTGTCCTGCATAAGTCAGCTCAATCGCCTGTATTTCGGGATTTTTCACATATCCGTAAGGTGCAGAAACTTCCATAATTTCGTATTTTCCGAGGTAGAGCAAATCAGTTTCCGCATAACCGTTTTTATCGGTCACAAGCTCCGCCACAACGTCGCCTGCATTGGCTCTGACAGTACCGTCGGGAGTAATGATGTCCTCGGCTGCAATCACCTGAAATACGGCGTTTTCAAGCCCTTTCTCCTCAAAAATCGGAGTGTATTTTTCTTCATTTTCGCTTACAGAACTGAAAATTTCACCTGTTTTCTGCACGGAAATTCTGCCTTTCTGTGCAACGTCGGATTTCTCAACTTTGACGATATTCACAGCATTTTCTTCCTCGGAATTTGCCGCAGTCACGCTGAATGGAACAGGAGTTTTGTCCAGTATATAGCCAAAAGGAGCCTGTACTTCAACGAGCGTATAGTCGCCGTAAGGGAGCGTTTCGGGAGTAATCAGAAATCCCTCGGAATTGGTGTAGAACGTGTCCACGCCCATGTCTACAAGCTGATTTTCGGAATCAAAAATCTGAAATCCCGCACCTTCGTAAGCAATTGTTTTTCCCGATTCTGCGTCGATTTTTGTGATATGGATATATGACTTGAACGGAGCGTCGTTGAGGACATATTCGTAAGTTTTTTCGTGTTCCGAAATGAAAACATCGAAATCGGGAACGAATTCCGCATCGTTGACTGTCTTTGTTTGGCGGACAGTATACACGCCGTAGGGCATTAATTTCGACTCCGCAAAGCCGTTTTCGTCGGTTATGAGGTAGTCTTTTTCGGAATCCTTTGCATTTTCAAAACTGCCTGCGGACTTGAGAAAAATTTCAAATTCCGCACTCGGTTCAAGATTCTCGACAACATTTTCGTCATCATCCGAGTGCTTTATTATCGAAATACAGCCTTTTTTCACGTCCTCTGTGACATCAAGTGAAACAGAGTTCACCTCAAACACATAGTTTTCAGGTTCTGTACCAAGAGTATAAATTTCATCGTTCAGAAGATATCCTTCGGACGGCGAAAGCTCCTGAAGCGTGTAATTTCCACACACAAACTCGTCTGTTATGAAGCAACCGTTTTCGTCAGTCGTGTAAGTTGCCACACGTTCACCGTTATTATACAGTCCGTAAACCGCACCTGCAAGCGTTGCATTTCCCTGTGAATCACCGTTTTCGTAGTCCCTCTTGACGACTTCGGCAGTGAACTTTTTCAGCTTGTTTTCAAAAGTAACCTCAACAGTTTCGTCCGCCTCAAGCGTTGTTGACTGCTCTGCCGGAACGACATATCTTACCGGGACATCGTTCTCGCTGATAGTGTACACAATAGGCTCGTTGCTGCTGTCAAACACTGGAATATCGGCAAGAATCGCTGTTCCATCATTGCTTGTAGTCAGCGTATATGTTTGACCTCCGCCCGAAATTGTGAAAGTTCTGTCGCCGTTCTGACCGTCATCGGACTGCTTGTTTATGCGGATACTGCCCTTTTTCAGCACGTTTTCAAAGTCCACAGCGACCGTCAAATCGGCATTTCCGCCTGTAAGAGTCACGTCCTGAGCCTTCGGAGTTTCGTATCTTGTGTCAGGATTTATCTCCGAAATATTGTACGAAATCGCACTTTTGCTGCCGAAATCGTAAACGTGAAGACCGTTAATTTCGGCGATTCCGTCAGTGTTTGTAACCGCATTTTTGTTGTATTCTACGCCGTTTTCCGTCCACGAAACCACAAATTCACGGTCAGCAATCACACCGTCCTCAGCGGTCTTGTTGATTCTGATTATACCGCTTGTAATATTTTCGCCGACGTTGACATTGGAATCAGCTTTCAGAGCCACAACGTCCGTTGACAAATCATAACCCGTCGGAGCGGAAATTTCCCTGACATAATACTGCTTGTCGGGCAGTGTAATCGAGCCTGTTCCGTCGTCGCCGATTGTGATTTCTCCGATTTTCTGAGTACAATCGGAATCAGTATACACTCCGTATATTGCCTGAGTGCCGTCAATTGGACTTGTACCGCTGATTTTTACCGAATTATCGCTGTTCAGAACCTTTGTTATCGTGAATTCCGCCTCTGTTTTCGTGATTCTGAACGCCGACATATTCATTGCCGTCGCTTTTTTACCGTCCGTATTATTATTGATGACAACGCCCTGAGAGCCGTTGGATTCGATACGCCAGTGAGTACCGCCGTCACCGTTTCCGCTGCCGACGGTTGATGAGTTGATGTATGACTCGTTTACGCCGATATTTCGCAGATATTTCACAACTTCGTCTCTGCTGTCAAATTCGCCCATATATATCCACGAATGGTCCTCGCCCGCAAGATTATCGGCAATTACCACCGAGCCGGGAGCGATTGTCGAGCCGTCGGGACACTCCCAATAAGGCTTATCTTCGGTCTTTATGCCGTTTTTCTCAACGTCGATTTTTGAAGTCACTCCGCCGTATGAAATCGTACAGTTTTCATTCACAGACAGCCAGTGCGGAGTGTCCACAGGAACGGGATTATTCCACGAAAAACCGCTTGTTTTATAGCCAAGCTGGGTCATCGTGTAGTAAATCAGACCTGAACAGTCAAGTCCCTGCTGCCTGATGTACTCCTCGGTCAGCGGACTGTAGCCGCCCTGATAGTAAACGCCCGTATATCCCTTAAAACCGAAGCCGTAGGGCGCTCCGAGCAGCGTTGCCGCCTGTGCTATCACCTCATCGGCAGACGGAAAAATTTCATTTTCAGTTGCAGAAACGCTCTCCGCATGGCTCTGAATCGCTCCGTTCATGCCCGTTCCGAGCATTGAAAAGGCACAGAGTCCAGCCATGAACCCTGCGCCTATCTTCTTCATAATTTTATTTTTTAACATAATTTTCTCCTTTTTGTTATTAATTTACATTGACATTTCCGGCTCTTCATCCAAGTCCTCATCATCGTCCAAAACGCCGATTTCACGCAGAATACCGCACAGATTCTCCGGCAGGACATACATCGGGGATTCAAATTTTTCCGAGTACTTTTCAATTTGCTCGTCCGTCAGCGAAACACTGATTTCCTCACCGTACTCGTTGAACGCATTTCCGACCACGAAAAACGTCCTATGCACCATCACGCCGCCAACCAGGCGGTTCGGACGTGAACCGTTGAAGAGGAATTCCTCGTTACAGAACGCAATAGCGTCGTTTTCAGGCTCAAAACGTATCGGCTCAATCAGACCGTCAACAACTTCCTGCATTTCGTGAATGTCGTTCGAAATTTCTCTTGTATACGGCTTTTTTTCGGGTTCAACCACAAGAATTTTCATACTTTGTACCTCCTTTATAAATAGCTTCTTTCCTTAAGGATGTCAAAAAAATCGACCTCCTTATTATTCATCTGCAAACTCCTCCCCGCAGTAATCGTTCAGCGGACAGTTTCCGCAGTCCTCGTGCTGATTGCAGCAACGCATGATTTCTTCGTCGGAAATTCCGCAGTCTTTCGGCATTTCTGACTTTTCCTCCGACGGCATCACAGCGACCTCAAATCTGCCGGACTCCACCGCAATTGCAAGCTCCACCTCTGCACCGTCCTCAAGGAAAACTCCCGGAACTTCGATGCAGCCGTCGTCGTTGACAAAGCCTTTTGTGTAAACTGTATTTTTTCTCATATTATACCTCCTGTATATTCACAATCCAAAAATGAAAGCTGTCTGTTCATATGCGAACGCTCCGAAGTGTTGTAATTTGATATGAAAAGTTCGGCATACTGACAGCCGCCTTCATACCTCTGTGCAAGGTTATTCAGCCTGCTGATTTCCTCGATATGGATATTCGGCTTGTCCCAGATTTCCCGAATTTCATGGCAATCATTGTAGGATACCAAAAATTTCCCCGAACATTTCAGCAGTGCGTCACGCAGTCTTATGTGGTCTTTTTCCGTGAAACTTACGTCCTTATAGTAACTTTCCGTTGCAAAATAAGGTGGGTCACAATAAAAAAAGCTCACCGGACGGTCGTACTGTCTGATGAGTTTTTCAAAATCCTTATTCTCAATTATTACTCTCTGTAAACGTCGTGCTGCCATGTCAATCTGCGGAAAATCACTCCACATCGAGTGCGGCTGACTCGCAAAACTGTCAAGTCCGCTTGCGTAGCTGTACCGTATCAGCTGATAGAACTTCGATGCACGGTCAATATCCCGAAATTTCGGGAAAAGACTGCGTTTGTGCAGATTTGAAATCAGGTCGAAATCCTCACGTGAATTAAGCACATACCGCAGTTTTTTCTTCAGTTTTCCGGGTTTGTCACGGACGCAGCGGTACAGATTAACAAGATTGCTGTTGAAATCGTTGAACACCTCGAAGTCGCCGGGCGGCTTGTGGAACAACACCCACCCTGCACCGCCGAAAACCTCGATATACCGCTCATAATAAGGCGGCAGACGTGCAAGAACTGCGTCCCTCAGGGACTTCTTGCCGCCTACCCATGACATGAAACTGTTCATTTTTCTCCTTTCCGCCGATGCCGTTGGCAGCAAAAAAAGCCGTCCCACCGACGATTTTCTGCTGTCGGCAAAACGGCTTTTAAATTATTTTCTTGAATTGATTTCCCTGTTGAGACGGCGGATTTCCGTCCTCAGAAACTGCACGGCGATTCCAAGACTTCCCACCACAAGTCCGATTATCATGCCGATAAGCATTCCGACTAACAAATACGTCACCACGACACCTCCATTCCAAAATCTTCGGATTCATCATACATTTCCGCCTCTGAACAAGGCTCGACGTACTCCATAATGATTCCGAGAGCCTCCTCATAGCTGCCCGACGAAGTCACACGGCTGCACATTTCCTTTGATTTTTCCGTCATTCCGTTATTTTTCAGCGTTTTTGAAGCTATTCCCATGATGTTGAAAATGTTGCCGTCAGCTCCTATTATCGGGCATTTCGGACGTTTGTTTTCCTGCATTTCATGTCACCCCCATTCCCATAATTTCGTACTGTTCCTCCTCATTTGTAAAAAAATCATCCATGAACGTTGTTTTGCCTGTGAAATTCGGAGCATTCTCATTATTCAGCGATATACAGCCATTTTCGCCAAGTTCTATAGGTTCTTTTACGATTACCGAGCCTGCATGATTTACAGTAATATTTTTTTCAAGCGTACAAAAATTACCGTCATCACCATGTCTGAGATGATAGCAGTACAGACCTTTTGGAACGTCAGCGTCGATCATTCTGCTGTTCGTGAACAACGCTGTTTTTCCCTCTATTTCGATGATTTCAAACTCTTCATCGGAAAAATTTACATAATCTGTCTCACTTACATTCAGAAACAGTCCCCACTCCGACGGTTCACAATCCATTACACGGGCGGCGAACTCAATTCGCTCCCTGCTGCTTTCGGGATAGTATTCCTCTATCCTTTCGCCGTCAAAATAGACATATCTGCCGCAGTTCATGCCGATATCCTCGTCCGCCCACTCATGCTTAAATTTTATGTCGGGATACATTTCCGACATCTTTTCAAGAATGGGATGCGGAGCCGACCACGCCGTCAGAAACGTCAGTTTTCCGTCCTTAAAGCCTGTATCCGCAGTATATCCGTAAGAATTCCACTTCGTACCCCACTTGGCGATACACCAGTAATGGCTGTCCACATCGTCGGGCATGGGAATTATTTTATTGAAATCCACTGAACCCACGCCGTATTCGTCAGTCTGAATCTCTTTCAGCATCGACTGCACACGGCTCTCATCGCCCGAAACAGCGACGATATTCGTAATATGATTTGGCATTACTTCACCTCCCCGAACTCATTTTTAAGCCTGCCGATAATAAAACGCTGACCTCTGCCCGTGACAAACGTCTGCTGATAGGTTTTGGTCATTGAACCTGCTTCAAAAACCGACTCTTTCACCGCAAAATATCCACGGTCAATGAACTTCTGATACGGAAGATTATCAGACATAAGAATCCCGTTTTCACGAAGCCAGCGGAACAGTCTGTTTCTTCCGATAGGGATATTTTCTTCCACCGCAAGTTTAGCCATTGCGTTCATGTCGATGACGTTCTCTGTTCCCGCAACCTGATTCGCAAACTCCACCAGCGGCTGGTCGTGGCAGATACGCTCGTTAAGCTGATTTATCGCCATCATCTGCAGACGGAAAAGACCTTTATACGGTTCTTCCAAAAAGGGGAGGTAGTTTTCGATGAACATATCCTCGTCGGCTACGTAACCGCCTGTGCGGCGGATTGTCGGGAGTATTTCAGAGGTCACCCAACGCTTGAAATCCCTTGCTTTCGGCATTTTGCTTGAAAGTATCAGGCTGTAAAGTCCGCTTTCGTTTATGATAATCATTTGCTGCGTTCCACCAAGGTCGCCCTGAATTGGGGCTACCTTTTTGTCCTCACAATCGACGTGCGTTGCAATTGCGTTTCTCGGCTTAGAATAGCCAAGAATAACTGCAACATCCTTACCGACAAACCATGGTTCTCCGTCAGTAATGACAGTTCTTACCCTGCCAAATTCCTCGTTTTCAAAAATTTTGATTTTATTTTCCATAAGCATTTTCCTCCTTATCGAATTTTATTAAATTTTTTGCAATAGCCTCCACAACTGCCACCGTGATTGAATTTCCGGCTTGCTTGTAGAGCTGTGCGTCGGACATTCCCGTGGCGGCAACTTTCTCAAACTGAGCCTTTTCAAAGCCCTGCAAACGCCAGCACTCAACAGGCATCAGACGGCGGATTCGCCCTCTGTGGACAACTCCGTGCCTGTCTGTGACGGTTATCGTAAACATTGGTTCATCAGGATTTTTTACTCGTCTGCCACTTTGACGTGTCGTCTCCCTGAACGGATTCAGAATGGCTCTCGGAGCTTCTTCAAGCACTCCCGAACGCTCGCCTTTGTGAGTACCGTTTATCACTCCCAAGTCCATTCTCGTATGCAGACAACGGGCATTTTCCGTAATCTGCGGATTCTCGTTCAAATCCACAAAAACAGCGGAATGTTCGCCTTTGTGATGTGACATTCCGCTGTTCTGACGTGCAGTTATGCACCTTGCCATGTCGGTAATTTGAGGATTTTCGTTGTAATCAATCAGGTACAGACCTGTTTTTCCGCCTCGTCCGCCGCTTCCGCTGCACTGCGTAACCGCTGTACCGTTCGTAGAGTACACCCTCGAACCCTGACTTCCGCCGATCAGCTGTTCAGGTTTTCTTTCTCTGCCATTTTCTTCATCGCCTCGTCCGAAAGAAAGTATTTCGGTGGGACATCGGTCTCCAAGATATCCGACAAGGAACAGCCTCCGTCGGGACTGCGGTATTCCGAAACCGGCAGAGTTAAGCACACGCCAGCACATACTGTACCCCAGTTCTGAAATCTTTTCAAGGATGATTCGGAAGCACTCTCCCTGCGATATACCCAGCAGATTGGGTACATTCTCAGCAATAAAATACTTGGGTTGCCTGACTTCAAGGATTTTGATATAGTCGAAAAACAGGTTTCCTCTATCATCTTCAAAAGCCCGTCTGCGCCCCGCAACACTGAACGACTGGCAGCACGGGCCTCCAACGAGCATATCAAAATCCGGCATACTTCCGTAATCGATTTTCGTGATGTCCTCATAAAACGCTTCACCTCCCGTATCGTACAAGGCTCGGTAAGCCTTTTGTGCAAATTTGTCGATTTCGCACCACCCGACGCACTCAAAACCCCCAACTTTTTCAAAAGCGGAGCGGAATGCACCGATTCCTGCGAACACTTCAAAATATCTTATCATCTATCACCAGTCCTTTCATGCAATAAAAAAGGCTGAATTTCCGCAAAAATTCAACCTTTACATCGTCATATTCATTTCGGGTTCTTCCGATAATTCTTCAGTCTGTACTTCCTCCTCAATTGTGTGAAACCCGTCCTCGCCGGGAATCACTCCCAAACTTCTGCCGTTGTCAAATTTACAAAAAACAGTTCCAATATCGTCAACGAATTGAACCGTCCCCTTAGTACCCGATGGAATCGGGTTGGGATCATTTCCCATGCTGTCAAGGCATATCCTAGTACCTTCGGGGAATCTTTCTCTCAGCATTTCGATTTTTCTTCTGTTGTACATAACTCACCTCATCACATTGTAATTTCAATTTCAGGTTCTTCCGTTATTTCCTCGCTATTTCCCATTTTAACAGAAATATCAGGCTGAAACGGAACGTCAAGATTGCTGACCTCAACTGAACCTATACCGTCCATTGTACTGAGCTTCTGTGCAACCACATTGGTCATCATCTCCTTTACTTCGTTGAAATCGCAGTCGAGATCCTGCAGAACGTCGTCTGTCGTAAAATCCCTATAGCCATAACGAACGGCATTTGCGATTCTCTCCGCTATTTCGTCTAACAAATTTAAGAGCTTCCTTTCACTGTTTGTCAACGATATTTCGGGATTCTGCTGTTTCTCCGCAAACTCCTTTGCTCCCGGAATGTATTGGGAGTATCGTGCATATGACGTACCCTCGGACTCGATCAGCAGACCATCGCCCTGTTCTTCATCATAAATCAACAGGCAATGATAATTGTCATCTCTGTCACAGTACATTATATCGACATTCTCGGCTATCAGCTTATTGTCACGCAATGGATGTCTTTTCAGATCATCAAATTCCGCATGGGGAACTCCTATCGCTTTCTCCACCACACAGGATTTCGTTCTGAACTCAGATTCTTTACGAAGCAGATTTGTGTTGATTATCAGTTTTTCTTTCATCAGTTCTTCCTCCTTTTTCGGAAAATAAAAAAAGACCATTCTGTTCATCATCACTTAAAATTCGTGATAACTGACAAAACGGTCTTTCAAATTCGGTTATTATTCTATTGTATAAAGGCAGGTATTTTTTGATTTTTTCTTTCTGACCTGCTCATGTTTGTGCCATATTTTTCTCTGCGAGGGTTCAAATCCTGTACTTTCGCAAAAACGGGCAAAAAACAGCCATGGTTTTACACTAAAAATTTTCGGCTTCTGAGTAGCAAAAAAGCCCGATTATTCGGGCTTTTTTCGGTGGACAGCTATTTAGTCTCACCAATATGGTTGCGGCGGCTGGATTTGAACCAACGACCTTCGGGTTATGAGCCCGACGAGCTACCTAGCTGCTCCACACCGCGATATTAATTAAGATGTCTTCATTTGACTATATTAGTATATCATGAAAATATATAAAAGTCAATAGTCTCAAATATATTTTTTTATTTTAACTAAATAAGCATATCCAATTGACTTTTTAAAAGAGTGTTTCGATTGACGCCAGTAAGTTATTCATTACTTTTTTAATCAAAACACTCTTTAATTTTAATTTTCTATTTTTTGTGTAATAACTTCAAGAGCCTTATTATATTGTTTGTCATCATTATCTTCATTTTGAACAATATAATCCGGAGTAATTCCAATACCATCATAACATTCTGAAATAGTTGTTTTATATTTAGCAATTGTCAGAACTACTGCTCCACCATTAGAAAGCTCTATAGTTGATTGCATAACGCCTTTTCCGTAAGTTGTTTCGCCAACAATATCAGCTTTTCCAAAATCTTTCAGTGATGCAGCAAACAATTCAGCAGCACTTGCTGTATGTTCATTAACAATAACAACCATAGGAATATTTATTTCAGATTTATCAGAATATACTATAGTTTTAGAATTACCGTCACTGTATTCAGCAGTTGCAATAGTTCCTTCTGGTAACAAAGGGTCAAGACAGTCTTCAAGTGCATCAACAAGTCCCCCGCCGTTTTCACGTAAATCAAATATAATTCCTTTTGCACCGTTTTGAATTATTTCATCAAGTGCATCATTAAACTGTTGAGGGGTGTTCTGTTTAAAACCGGAAATTTTTATATATCCGATATAATTATCAAGCATTTCACCGGTAACAGTTACCATTTCTATAGGACGACGTGTTAATTTATAAGTTTTATCAACGCCATCACGACGAACTATAATAGAAACTTCCGTGTTGTCTTTTTCTGACATAATTTCCATTGACTTTTCAAAACCTGTTTCAAGAACATCATTTCCATTTACTGAAACTATTAAATCATCAATTTTTATATCAGATTCACTTGCCGGAGAATCAGGCATAATTTCAGTAACTTTTATATAACCGCTGTCATCTTTTTTAACAGTTATTCCTAAACCTGTCATTTCACCGGCGTTATCGCTTTTTTCGTCAGTATATTCATCTGCTGTAAGATATCTTGAATATTTGTCATTTAAACCAGAAATATAGCCTTTCAGAATGCCGTTATTAATATCATTTTCATCAATATCGCCATAAAAATTCTCATGCACTAAAGTGTCAATTTCCTGAAGAGAATCATATTTTTCAAATTTTTTATTAAAGCTTTGTAATGAAAAAAATGATGTTAATATAAATGTCACCGCCGAAGCTATTGCAATAAGACTGATTGCGAATCCAAGACTAATTTTTTTATTCATTACATCACGCTTTCTGAAAAGAAAAGGGCAGTTGATAGATACTGCCCGTTTAATTTTATTGGCTTACATAATCGAGAGGGTCTTGCTGTTTGCCGTTGACACGTACTTCAAAATGAAGGTGTGCACCAGTTGACCAACCTGTAGAACCTACTGTACCTATTACCTGTCCTTGCTGTACATAGTCGCCAACTGAAACAGATGCAGAGGTAAGATGTCCGTAAAGTGTAGAATATGTACCGTCATGCTGAATTATGATGTAGTTTCCGTAACCACCGCCACAGCCACAGCTTGAAGTTTTAGCATAATTATGGGTGCATGAATTATATACATATGTAACTGTACCTGATTTTGAAGCACAAACTGATGCTCCCATTATTCCGGCATCACCTATATCAATACCCTTGTGAGTAGTTCCCCAACGAGCACCAAATCCACTTGAAATATAATAATATCCAGGAGTTGGCCATATAAATCCTGATGATGACGGTGCAGGAATTGTTGTGGTAGTTGTTGTAGTAGTTGTTGATGTAGTGCTTGTAGTAGTTGTAGTTACTGTTGTAGAAACTGTTGTTGTAGTTGTGGTAACTTCTTCTGAAACTTCATTATTATATGCAGTAGTTGAAGTTGTTGATGTTGTATAAACCGGAAGTTCAGTTGTTGTAGTTGTAGTAGTAGTTGCCGGAATAGTAGTAACTGTAGTTTGAGCAAGAAGTTCAGCTTGTCTTGATGCTTCTTGTCTTTCAGCTTCTCTTGAAGCTTCCTGACGTTCAAGTTCACGTGATGTTTCTTGTCTTTCAGCTTCTCTTGAGGCTTCCTGACGTTCAATTTCACGTGATGTTTCTTGTCTTTCGGCTTCTCTTGAAGCTTCCTGACGTTCAATTTCACGTGATGTTTCTTGTCTTTCAGCTTCTCTTGAAGCTTCCTGACGTTCAATTTCACGTGATGTTTCCTGTCTCTCGGCTTCTCTTGAAGCTTCTTCCTGACGTTCAATTTCACGTGATGCTTCTTCTTGTTTTTCAACTTCTCTTGATGCTTCCTGACGTGAAGCTTCTTCTATTGAAGCCTGTTCTCTTGAGGCATTTTCTCTTGATGTTTTTTCAGCTTCAGCACGTTTTTCATTTTCTATGCGTTCATTCTCTAAACGAATAGCTTCCTGTTCCTGAGCAATGCGTTTTTGTTCTTCTTCGTAACGTCTCTGTGCTTCTTCGGCATTACGTTGAATTTCAGCTTCAATTTTAGCATTTTCGTCATCAAGTTCCTGTAAATACTTTTGTGTATCTGTTTTTGACTGGTCAAGACGTATTTGTTCAAGCTGTATTCTGTCTATAATTTCCTGAGTCTGTACCATTTTGGAATTAAGCTGTTCAATTTCGTCTGATTTTTCAGTAATCTTTTTTTCCTGTTCTTCGTGCTGTCCTTCAAGAACAATTTTTTCTAATTCAAGGTCTTTTTTAGTTTTTTCAAGGTCGTCTATTTCATCAAGTAATTTATTGATAAGTTCTTCATCATATGAAGCGATACGGTTTACCATTTCCATACGTGACATCATATCATAAAAACTTGCTGAACCTAAAACGACTTCTGCAAGTTGTTCATTTCCTGAAACATACATAGTACAAAGACGCTTTTTAAAGAGTTCAATATTGCTGTCAATAAGTTCTTGCTGAATACCGATATCAGAATCAAGCTTACTGATATTTGATTCTGTTTTAGCTATATCATCATTCAGTTTGTCGAGTTCATTGTTGAGTAAAAGTATATTTTGCTGAATGAGATAAATCTGGTCGGAAAGAGTTTCCTGATAAGCTTTTTGATTCTGCTTGTTGGTTTCAAGTTCATTTATTTTGGATTCATATTCAGCAATTTTAGCTTCATTAGCCTTTCTTTCCTCCTGAATTTCAGCTATTGTTTTAGCTGAAACATCGGTTTGGCTATCGTTTGTGGACGGATAACCGGCAACTATTCCGGCAGATATTGCGGAACAGGTTACAAATGCAAGAATTTTTTTAACTACGATTAATTTTTTCATATAAGTAGCAGTTATACAACTGCTGTCTCCTTTCATAAAAAACTGTTTTCTTACGGATTGATATAATCAAGAGGGTTTACGTCAACACCATTGACACGCAGTTCAAAATGCAGGTGCGGACCAGTTGACCAGCCCGTAGAACCTACTGCACCAATTTTTTGTCCCTGCTGGACGTAATCGCCAACAGAAACCGTTGTATAAGCCATATGTGCATATATTGTGGAATAAGTTCCGTCATGCGAAATAATCACATAATTTCCGAAATCTCCTCCGCAACCGCAACTGCCATCTTTTCCGTAATTGTGTTCGCAAGAATTATTTACTGATATAACTATTCCGTCTCTTACAGCAACAACATCTGCACCATCGATATCGGCATCACCAACATCAATACCTCTGTGTTGAAGTCCCTCACGTTCTCCGTAATAGCTTGTAATATAGTAATAATTCGGAGTAGGCCATACATAAGGCTGTTCGGAGGGTTCAGGAATTGGAAGTGATTCATTTTGTGGCGGAACTTGGTTCTCAAGCCACTTTTGATAAAGCTTTTCCTGTTCTTCCTGTTGTTTTTTCAGTAATTCTTCCTGTTTGCGTTTAAGTTCTTCCTGTTGTTTGCGTCGCTGTTCTTCTTCATATTTTTTCTGAGCTTCCTCAGCCTTGCGTCTGATTTCGTCCTGAATTTCCTGCTCCTGCTTGTCAAACTCTTCACGGAGTTTTTCAGCATCTTCTTTGGAATTCTGGATTTTATTCTGCTGAGCCGTTATTTGTTCAACAACTGCCTTAGAATATTCCATTTTTTCATTAAGAGACTGGATTTCAGAAGTCTTTTCTGACTTTTTAGTTTTTTGTTCAGCAAGTTTAGCTTCAAGACTTTGTTTTTCAGTTTCAAGGTCTTTTCTGTCTTTTTCCAAATTGTTTATATCGTTCAGAATGTCACTTATAAGTTTTTCGTCATATTCTGCCATGTTGTTTACGACTTTCAGTCTTGTCATCATGTCATAAAAGCTTTCAGACCCCAGAACCACTGAAATCATATTATCATGGTTTCCGGTCATATACATGGCACAGAGCCTTTTTTTAAAGACTTCTATACTTTCATCAATTTGTTTTTGATGTTCAGTTATACTATAATCAAGAAATTCAATATTATCATTGGTACTTGTTATATCATTCTCAAGTTTTTCAAGTTCCTGATTAAGAAGTGATATATTTTGTTGTATAAGTACAATTTGTTCAGAAAGCACTTGTTGTACTTCCTGTTCGTCAGAAAGATTCTGGCTTAAATCAGAAATCTGCTTTTCATATTCAGCAATTTTTTCTTCATTTTGTTTTCTTTCTTCCTGAATTTCGGGTATTGTCTTTGCAGAGTTTTCCTGTGACGGAAAATTAACTATCACTCCGGCAGATACAGCCGAACATATCAGAAAAGTGAAAACTTTCAATAATATTTTTTTCATAGACTGCCTGCCATATCCTTTCATTCAGACATCAAGGTGTTTTCTTGTACTTATAACGCTTCCTATAGCTCCAACAATAGAGCCGATAAGCAAATAACCTAAAAGTACATATATTCTTATCTGTGAAAACGGGATTATATTTTCTATGTTAAATGCACTCATAAGAGCCGGCTGATTACTGAACATTCTGTATACAGAACGGTATATAATCCATGTTATAAAGAAAGCACCTGTTCCCGAAAAGAATCCTGTAACCATTCCTTCAACAAAAAACGGCATACGGATGAATATGTTTGTAGCACCAACATATTTCATAATCTGAATTTCTTCACGCCTTGAATAAACGCTTGCTTTAGTTGTATTGGAAATCATAATCATTGATACAACAGAAAGGGCAATTATTACTGCACCAGCTATCAAAGTAGCCATTCTGCGAAGTTCTACAAGAAATTCTGCAACTTGTGTTGATGAGTTAACTTCTTGTATATCGGGTATCATAGCAATTGCTTCCGTTGTGTCTCCAATCAAAGAAACATCTTTTATAGTTACGCTGAAACCGTCCGGCATAAAATCGTAACCCTCTATATAATTGAAGATAGCACGACCTTTGCTGTCAATTTTTCCACGCATACGTTCAAGAGCCTGTTGTTTTGAAATGTATTCAACATTGTTAATGTTATCGAGTGAAGATAATTCTTCCTGAATTTCTGCAACTCTCGATTCAGGAGTACCTACATTAAGATAAACAGCTATTTCATTCTGGTCATTAAGACCTGTAATCATTGAATTTATATTTATATAAAACAGTCCTGCCACACCGACAAGCAACAATGATATCAGCAAAACACAGAAAGTTGCAAAAGCCATCATTTTGTTTTTCCAGATATTTTCAACGCCTTGGTCAGCAAGGTATTTAAAACCACTTAATTTCATTGTGTACCTCCCTGAGAATTTTCCATAATAGCAGAAATAATATCATCTGCATTAGTATCTGTCGGAGGAGTGTTTTCCAGTGATGCTATAAGTTTATCAACATCATCACTTTTATAATTGACATCTTTTTCTGGAAAATCATTAACAATTATTTCTTCCTGAAAAGTAGTCTGAGGATTATTTACTTCTGGTTCTGTCTCAACTGGTTCAGCTGTCGGAATAGCGGTTTCTTCTTGAATTTCTTCATAGTCATAGTCATCATCACTGAAATCTATATCAGGGAATTCAGACTCACCTAAAAGTTCTTCTGCCTCAACAGCGTTATCATGCTTAAAGCTTTCCGGAATAGGTAATATAGTGGGTTCATAGTCTGTCATATCATCAGAAGTACCGGCGACAATTTCATCAAATACTATTTGACCGTCATTAATATTTATAATGCGTCCGCCGAAATGCCTTACAAGGTCATGTTCATGAGTTACCATAAGAATAGTAGTTCCTTGGTCGTTGATTCCTTTAAGGAGTTCGACAATTTCATAGGAAAGTTCGGGGTCAATATTACCGGTTGGTTCATCAGCAATAATCAACTGCGGGTCATTTACCAAAGCCCTTGCTATTGCCACACGTTGCATTTCACCGCCTGAAAGTTCATCTGGATACGAATTAGCCTTATCCTGCAATCCCACAAGCCCGATAACATATGGTACACGTTTTTTTATATGTTTTATCGGAGCGTCAATAACACGCAATACAAAAGCAATATTATCATACACAGTCATTGACGGAATAAGTCTGAAATCCTGAAATACAAATCCAAGTGTACGGCGGAATTCCGGAATTTTACTTTTTTTAAGTTTTCCCAGATTGTAGCCGTTGACTGTAACAGAACCGCTTGTAGCGTCTATTTCCTTAAGAAGTAACTTAATCATGGTACTTTTTCCCGCACCTGACGAACCTACGACAAAAGCAAAGTCACCGTCATTTATTTTCAGGCTGACATTATTTAAAGCATCAACTCCGCTTGAATAAGTTACAGATACGTTTTTGAGTTCTACCAAATAATTACACCTACCTTATTTGTTTCAATTCACAGTTGGCAATTGTTCAGAATTCTGAAAATACCAACTGTTGCATTGACTTCATGGCGGAAAGGATTATCTTTATTTCTATACCAACCGCCGTTTTATTTTTAAATTTATCCCGATTTACAGAAATCAGGGAAATCTGCCGATTCAAGTACATAGTGGACGGTAGTTGCCCACCAGAATCACATAAAATCAGAATTTAACCGGATTAGCAGAAAGATACTTCTTAACCATAAGTGCTATTTTGAATATTATAGCATGGTCAAATTCACGAAGGTCAAGACCTGTAAGCTTTTTGATTTTTTCAAGTCTGTAAACAAGTGTATTTCTATGTACAAAAAGCTTTCTTGATGTTTCAGAAACATTGAGGTTATTTTCAAAGAATTTCTGAATAGTGAAAAGTGTTTCATGGTCAAGAGATTCAATGCTACCAACTTTAAATACTTCATGTAAGAAAGTTTCACAAAGCACTGTCGGCAAATGATAAATAAGTCTTGCAATACCGAGATTATCATAGCTTACAATAACCTTGTCAGTGTCAAAAACCTTTCCTACTTCGAGAGCCATCTGAGCTTCCTTGAATGAACGTGCGAGTTCCTTTACTCCTACAACGGGAGTACCAATACCAACATTTACTCTGGTATAGAATTCACTGCTAAGTGTATCGGCAATAGAACGAGCAAGTTTTTCAAGGTCTTTGGAATCAACTGTGCTTTTAAGTTCCTTTACAAGAACTATATCGCTTTCAGTAATATTGAATACAAAATCCTTGTTTTTGTCTGGGAAAAGATTCTGTATAACGTCATAAGCAGAAATGTCATTTGCAGAAATAATTCTGATAAGGAATACTGCACGGCTGATTTCTGCATTAAAGTGAAGTTCACGGGCTTTAATCACAATATCACCTGGAAGTACATTATCAAGAATAACATTCTTAATAAAGTTGTTTCTGTCGTATTTTTCGTCATAATACTGCTTGATGTTTGAAAGAGTGATAGCAAGAATGCTTGCATATTTAGCTGCGGAATCGTCCACACCTTCAACGAATACAGCATAATCAGGCTTTACTCTTGAACCAAACGGCTTATATGTAAAACCGTCTCTTATAAAAATATCATGTGAATCACTAAGGTCAAGTGAAACAAATTCATTAGTAGTACCTACTCTTGTAAGGTCACTGCAAGCAATGATTGTAGCTGTTTCGTCAACAACGCCTATAGTTGCGTCAATAGTATCACGCATTTGATGTACTAAACCCTGAAATAATCTGTTGGACATAGAATTAAATCCTTTCTATTTAAGTAATTATGTTTGGTTTTATCGGGAACTTATTAATAGTTTTATGATATATTACAGATTGTAACATATTTTTTCAGTCTGTTTGTTAACAAAGTGTTAATTTTTTCTTTTTTCATGTGCGGAAGTTACAAATTAAAGTGTTAGTTTTGTTATAAAAGCCACAAAATCAGTAATTTTTTTGTAACCAAAACGTAATTTTTATCAGATTACATTTTTTCCGGTTTGTCAACATTGAGTATTGAAAGAACATTTCTGAGAACTTGTCTTACTGCTACACAAAGTAAAATTCTTGCGTTCATGAGTTCAGGGGTTTCAGCATTTTTGACACTACAAGCATCATAGAATCTATGAAACAGTGTAGCAAGGTCTATTGCATACTTTGTAATCTTTGCGGGGTCATATGACTTTGCAGAAAGGTTTATTTCCTTAGGAAGTGACGCAAGATGACGAATAAGTTCGATTTCACGTGGATTATCAAGAACATCAAGATTTGCATTTTCAGGAATTTCAATGCCTTCAGATTTAAGATTTGCAATAAGACTGCATATTCTTGCATGGGCGTACTGTACATAGTAAACGGGATTCTGTGAGGATTTTTCAACAGCAAGGTCAAGGTCAAATTCAAACTGTGAATTAGCTTCACGGAGATTAAAATAAAATCTTGCTGCATCAATCGGAATTTCATCAAGAAGAGTTACAAGAGTTATAGCCTTACCGCTACGCTTGGAAAGCTTTACAACTTCACCATTGCGGACAAGTCTTACCATTTGCATAAGTACAACATCAAGCTTATCTGCATCAACTCCTAAAGCAGTGAGAGCGGATTTAAGTCTTGGTACATATCCGTGATGGTCTGCACCTAAAACATTTATAGCCTTGTCAAAATTTCTTGTAACAAGTTTATCGTAATGGTATGCAATATCCGGAACTACATAAGTAGGAATACCATTTGCACGAACAAGTACAAAATCTTTGTCAACTCCGAAATCAGTAGCCTTGAACCATGTAGCACCTTCCTGTTCATAAGTATGACCAGTTTCACGGAGTTTATCCACAATACGCATTGTTTCGCCGGAATTATGCAAAGTACTTTCCCTGAACCAGTTGTCATATACAATGCGATATTTTTTAAGGTCACGTTCAAGACCCTCTATATTAAGCGGTAAAGCATAATCAACAAGTGCTTTTCTTCTGTCATCTTCCGAAAGGTTTTCAAGTTCATCTGAATGAATATTATAATAATTCATAGCGTGTTCAATGATGTCAGTGCCTAAATAAACATCTTCCGGCATTTCAAAATCCTGACCCTCTCCACTCTTGGAATAGATTTCAGCACAGATTTTTTCAATATCGTTCTGACAACTATTTATTACCTGCTGTCCTTTTTCGGAACATATCTGCATATATCTGAGTGAAAGGGATTTACCGAATTTCTGAATCTGATTTCCGGCATCATTTACATAAAATTCACGTTCAGCATGATATCCAGCCCACTGCAAAACGCTTGCCAGACAGTCACCAATCGCACCGCCACGGGCATTACCAATATGCATAGGTCCAGTAGGATTTGCAGAAACAAATTCAACAAGAACTCTTTTTCCTTTTCCTAAATCTGTCTTACCATAGTTATCATTTTCATCAAGAACATTCTTAACCACATCGGAAAACCATTTACGTGAAAGGAAAAAATTTATAAAACCTGCTCCGGCAACTTCACAGCGTTCAAAGAGAGAACCGGCAAGCTCTATTTTTTCGCAAATAGATTCAGCAATTTTACGTGGAGCATTACGGAAAGCCTTAGCACATACCATAGCAACATTTGTTGCAAAATCTCCATGAGACTTATCTGCCGGAATTTCAATATTAAAATCAGGTATCGGAACTGCTGGAAAAGTTCCGTCTGCTACAGTTTTTCCGAGAGCCTCTGTAATAAGTTCACGGAGTTGAATTGATGCTTTATTTATATAATCTGCCATAATAGAATTATCCTTTCTGATTGTTATTCTGAATGGTTATTGTAATCTCATTGTCTGATAATTTTGAGGCATTGAGGTCAAGAGTGTACTTTAAGTAAAGTTTTCCGTTTTCTTTCAAAGTGTTTTCGATAGCATGAGTGTATACTCCTATCTGAAACATTCCGAACGGTGTACCATACTGACAATAGGTTTTTTTATCTCTTTCAAGAAGTAAAAGCGAATTTGAAGCACCAGTACGCATAACTGAAGCTTCATTATTGCCATTAACCTTTACTGCTGTAACTGAACCTTCAAAACCTGTTGCTTCAGTATCTTCATAAGTAATGGTACTGCAATTTTTATTACAGGTAATTTCTGCATTGGTAAAAAGTTCTGATTCTGTCCTTTCACCGTCCTGTACCTGAACACTTAAAAGTGAAATCAATTGTTTTTTTTTCAAATTTATGCTCCTTATATTTTAATAACTGCGTTCAGCATTTTCAATAGCGTTTTCAAGTAATTTATCGATAAGATAAGGATATGAAAATCCAAGATGATTCATAAGTTTAGGGAAAACGCTGTTATGTCTTAATCCTGGGGCAACTCCAATCTTATTCAGAAGCAATTCCCCGCCATCTGTAATGAATAAATCAACTCTTGCAAACCCTTTGCAATTGAGTGCCTTGAAAGCATTTACAGCAGTTTCACGTATACTGTTTTGTATTTCATTTGGCAAATCAGCTGGAACTGTAAGGTCATCACCGGAAACAGCCTCAAAATCATTAGGGTTATAGTGATTTTTGTTGTCAGTTATTTCACCTACATAAGATGCATATGGTGAATCATAACCAAAAACGCCAACTTCAAATTTACGTCCTTTTATAAACCTTTCAACAACAACTTTGTTATCATTTGAAAAAGCCACTTTCACCGCAGAAATAAGTGATTCAAGGTCATCTGCAAAACCTGTACCTGCATCACTGCCACTGTTAGCAGGTTTTACGATAAGAGGGAATCCCATTTGTATAGAAATTTTTTCGCAATATTCGTCAATATCATTCAATTCTCTCTGTGTAATAAGACACCATTCAGCAGTTTTTATGCCAAAATCGTCCATAACCATGTGTGTATGTGACTTATCCATACAACAGCCGGCAGCAAGAAGTCCGCTACCTACATAAGGTATTCCCGAAAGGTCAAGAAGTCCCTGAATAGTACCGTCTGCACCGGATTTTCCATGAAGTATAGGAAATACAACATCAATTTTGCGGACAGATGCTTCACCGTTTTCCAGAATAATTATTCCTCGGTGTAGTGGGTCTGGAGATATAACGGCAGAAGTACAGTCCGTATTAAACTCCCACTTTCCAGAAGCTATGTCCGCAACGTCTCCCGGATAGTAAAGCCAACGACCTTTGCGTGTTATGCCAATACAAATTACTTCATACTTGTCTTTTGGAATATTTGCTATAACATCTGTGGCGGAAGCAAGTGAAAGCTGGTGTTCACGGGAAGTGCCTCCAAAAATAACAGCAACCTTAATTTTAGCCATAAAATTCTCCTTCTAAGATAATATTATATATCATATTTTATCACATTTCACAAAAAACTTCAAGTCTTTTTCATGTAAATCTTGTTTTAATTCACAATCAGCAATCCATAAAACTGATAATATCAATAAATGTTTGTTGTTATATTATTTGTCAGACAATATTATCTTCATGATTTTGCAGAACTTTCATTGCAGACGCACAAAAAACATCTTTTACACCGTTTTTTCTGAGAATGACCGCAATTTCAGAAAAAGTACTTCCAGTAGTGCAAACATCATCAATAATAAGTATTCTTTTTCCGGAAACATCTTCATTTACTTCAAATGAATCTTTAAGATTAAGTTTTCTTTCTGTTTTGCCAAGCTTTTTCTGTTCTTCTGTATTACGGACTTTCTTTACAATAAGTTTAACAGGTATGCCGGTTTCAACACTGACGACTTTAGAAATAAGTTCTGCCTGATTATAACCACGTTTTCTCATTGATTGTTTTGTCATAGGAACTGGCACAATAAAATCCACTTTATCCGAAATATTTTTATCTTTAAGAACATCTGACAGATATTCCCCGAAAGCATAATCGGAATTACCGCATTCACCGCTTTTAAGCATGAATAATGCCGGCATAATAGCCTTGCTGTATACAATTGATGCATAAAATTCTGTTGCACCATCTATATTGAAATTTCCATTATATAAAGTGATTTTTTCAGTGCATTCCGGACAAAAACGGTCATTTGTATTTATAATTTCATTGCATATAGGACAGCGATTTGGAAAAAACAAGTTAAGTACATTTCTTTTCAGGAAATAATCCATATCAGAAATACATAAATAACTGACATTTTATCATGCCATTGTAAAGCTTACGGCGTTTACGAGCATTCTTCCCGAAAAAGCTTTCAAACTCCTCATGCGGTGAAATAATATAACTTGACTGACCGCTACCTTTTCCGAAAACGTGTCCCATTTGCCTGTAAATTTTTTCAGCTTCACGGATTTCAAGAAGTCTTTCACCATACGGAGGATTACATATAACTATTGAATTATCAGGCTGTCTGAATTTTGAAATATCAGCCTGTTCAATTTTCATGCGGGATTTTATACCTGCTTTATGGGCATTATCGAGAGTCAAAGCAACTGCTGAATCATCTATATCAAAACCAATACCTTGAAATTTTGCAGAACGGTCTACATTATCAATGGCACGTGTTCTTTCTTCACGCCATACTTCTGCCGGAATACAATCCCATTTTTCAGCAGAAAAACGTCTGTTTATACCAGGAGCGATTTTCAAGGCTTTAAGACCTGCTTCAATAAGCAAAGTACCACTTCCGCAGAATGGGTCACAGACTACGGAATCAGAACGCACTCTTGCAAGGTCAATAATACCGGCTGCGAGAGTTTCCTTAATAGGAGCAGAATTTGAATTACGTCTGTAACCTCTTTTGTGAAGTCCTATTCCGCTTGTATCAAGATAAATTGTTACAACATCTTTAAGAATACTGAATTTTATCTGCACTGTTGAACCTGTTTCTTCAAACCAACTGATTCCGTATTTTTGTTTAAGACGTTCAACAACGGCTTTTTTAATGATTGCCTGACAATCAGGAACACTATGTAATGTTGAATTAAGTGAATATCCTTTTACTGGAAAAGCATCTTTCATGCTAATCCAACGTTCAAGTTCAATGGATTTCACACCCTGAAAAAGTTCCTCAAAGGTTGTGGCTTTAAATTCAGCCAGTTCAATCATAACACGCTCGGCAGTTGACAAACATATATTAGCTCTTGCAAGAATATTTTCGTCACCTGTGAAACTCACTTTTCCGTCATTGACACTGATATTTTCACCGCCGATTTTAGCGACTTCATATTTAAGAACGCTTTCCAATCCGAAATGGCACGGACAAGATAATTTTATTGAATTATCCATAAAAATTTCCTCCTTACAAATATACCGGCTAAACTTAGTTTAACCGGTATAATTTTTTATAAATTAATAACCTGTATAGTCTCCACCGCCGGAATAAGTATTATCTCCGGAATAATCGCCCGAATAGTCACCGCCACCGGAATAGTCATTAGAGTAATCATTTCCGCCTGACCATGTGTTATCTGAACCATTGTTCCATGAACCGTCACTTCCGCTACTCCATGTACTGTCTGACCAAGTGTTGTCACTGCTTGTGCCACTGTTCCATGAATTATCAGACCATGTGTTATCTGAACCACTGCTCCAAGTATTGTCAGACCATGTATTATTGTTGTAATTATTATTATAGTTGTTATTGTAATTGTTGTTATAACTGTTATTATAGTTATTATTTGTATTGTTACTGCTTGATGAACTGCTACTTGATGAACCATTTGAGAGGTATCCTGTATGTGAACCTGTACAATATGGTGCATTGGTTGATTTCCAGTAACCTGTTATGCCCTTTGTGCAATACTGACTGGCAATATTTCCGCTGTATGCACACATAGGTGCTTCAATAACTGATTCAACAGGGTCAAAATCCGCCGGAGTATCAGAGAACATTGTATTAGCGTATTCACCAATGATATTCTGCCATACCTGTGCCGACTTGAAATTCTGTGGCAGACAAAGGTTAGGATTATTATATTTATAACCTACTGTAATACCTGCTACAAAATCTCTTGTAAGGCCAACGAATGCCTCATCATACCAGTTATCAGTTGTACCGGTTTTACCAACAACAACTTTATTGCTAAGTTTTGCAGCAGTACCAGTACCATTTTCAACAACGTTTTTAAGGAGTCTGTTCATAACCCAAGCTGTTTCATCGCTTACAGCATATCTTGCATTACCGTCATTTTCGTAAATAATCTGCTGGTTGCTGTCCTCGATTTTAGTAACGATATGAGCTTCGTTATAAACGCCCTTGTTACCATATGGAAGATAAGCATTTACAAGGTTTTCAAGAGTAATACCATAAGTCAAAGCTCCAAGTGCAAGAGGAGCAATATCCTTGTCAAGTTCGTCAAGCTGAAGACCGAGATTTTTTGTACAGAAATCAAATACGGCTTCCGGAGTAAGCGTCTGACAAAGCTGTGCCGGAACAGTATTGAATGATTGTTGCAGGAAATAATAAACGCTATGTGTACCATAAGAAAGAGTTTTACCATAGTTAGTAGGCCAAGGGTCACCATTAGCATCTTTCATTATAGGTTCATCACGGAAAGGAGTTCCCCAATGAATAACGTCATTTTCAAGAGCAAGAGCATATGTTGAAATAGGTTTCATAGTTGAACCTACCTGTCGGCGTTCCTGTACGGCGTAGCTTGTTGAAAGTGATGTAGTTTTTTCGCCCCAGTCACCTGCAAGAGCCTTAACAGAACCGTCATAATTCAGGGCAATAAATGCAACGTGAGGTAAATATTCTTCACTTTCCCCGTCACCGTCTATATCTGCCCAACGTCTTACGCTGTCAACGTTTACAAGGTTTCCTAAATCAAGGAACTTTTCTTCAACGTATTTCTGCATAGTGTCATCAACCGTTGAATAAATCTTGTAACCGCCCTTATTTATACGTGAATAAGCCTGATTTTCGTCTATGTTGTATTCTTTCATCATAAAGTCGGCAACTTCATAATACATTGCGTCAACAACCCACGAATAAGCCTTTTGTTCCTGTTCCATTTCTTCCGCACTGTCTTCCGGGTGTAAACGGAGGTATTCTTCGGAATCAGTATAAACAAGTTTTGTATTAAGGTATTTCTGATATTCGTCAAAAGTTATAGCACCGTTTTTGTACATCTGATAAAGTACATATCTTTGACGTGATTTGTTATTTGCCTTACCATCAACTATAACTCTGTTGTTTTCGTTGTATGTTTCAACAAAAGGTCCATAAAACTGCGGGGATTTAGGAATAGCTGCAAGTACTGCTGCTTCCGGAACAGTAAGTTCATCTACGTTTTTACCAAAGTATCTGATAGAGGCAAGCTGTATTCCGTTTATAGGACCGCCGAAACCAATGTAATTAAGGTATTCCTCTAAGATTTCGTCCTTTGTGTAAGTTCTTTCAAGTTGCATAGCACTGAAAATTTCACGGATTTTACGCTGAGGGGATTGTTCATCATCACCAGTAAGGTTTTTAATAAGCTGTTGGGTAATTGTTGAACCACCCTGATTTGTATCATAAAAATGCAGGAACATATTCATAAACGCTGAAAGAGTACGTTTATAATCTACACCTTCATGAAGATAGAAACGCTCGTCTTCCGTATAAACGAAAGCGTCCCTTACGTGCTGAGGTATTCTGTCAATAGATACTGGAATACGTTGGACATCAGTTTTTACACGGTTAAGTATAACGATTTCTTCATCGCCGTCCTCATCTTTCTGAATTCCATAAAAATAAGTGTCACTTCCGGATTCAAGTTCCTGAAGAGTGATATTTGTAGAATCGTCCATAAAGTCGAGAACATAGACAGTAAGAGCTGTTGCCACAATAGTACCAGTAATGACCATCACAAGAAACAATGACAACAAAGTTGTTGAAATTACAGCCAGAAGTTTTTTAAAAATTCTGAACGGCAGACTTTGTTTTTTCTTTCTCTTGTGCTTACCGGTTTGCTGAATAGTATTTGTATTATCCATTTTGTTTTTTTACCGTACTTTAAAACGGTAGCAACTCCTTTCTGATATTTATACATTTTATATTATACCACATTTTTTTACATATGTTAAGGGTTTTCCGAAAAAAAACATCAATTTGTATAATTTAGCAAAAACAGCCAATAATATTGACATTAAATTCATTAAAGGAGGAAAATTTAATGAAAAATACTATCAACCGGAAAATATTTTTTATTATAATTACCGCAGTGGCTATATCAGGATTCATAATAATATGTACTCTCGCCCAAAGTGTACGCCAAACAAAAATACAGACGAAATTTACAGCGAATGTTCCGGAAGTCGTACAGCCGGAATGCATTGTACGTGAATACAATGGTAAAATAGGGATATTCCGTGGGTCAGCAGATAAACCATACAAAATTATTGAATATGATGTAAATCTGCTTTCAGAATACGACCGCCATCAGATTTCAGAGGGAATAATAATTGAATCAGATGAAGAACTACGACAATTTATTGAGGATATATCCGGTTAATAACATTCTTTTCATGCTTTTTCGGAAACTTTTTTATGTTTTTTCTTCTTACGGACAGAATAACCAAAATCACCGAGTTTTCTGCCAAGTGAAAAGTATTCTCCATGTGCATAAGCCATAAGTCCGCATTGTTGAAGATTAAGTTTACCTTTGCTGTCAATGAACCTTTCATCAACGTCAATTCCTATTATCTCAGCCAGAAACATTGTATGACTTCCGAGTAGTTTTGCTTCTGTAACACGGCATTCCAAAGATACCGGACACTCCTCGATTAATGGAACACTTAATTTCTGTGATTGTACAATATGCAGATTGCAGGCTTCAAATTTATTCAAATCACGACCGCTTTTCACTCCGCAGAAATCCGTCTGCTTTACCATGGAAGAAGTAGTAAGATTTATAACAAATTCTCCTGATTCCTTTATTATGTCATGTGAAAAACGTTCAGGTCTTACTGAAATATACGTCATAGGCGGACGTGTACAGCATATTCCCGTCCAACCGACAGTTAAAACATTAGGATTTTCCATAGTGCCACAAGTAACAAGAGTTGCCGGAACAGGTGCAAGCAATGCACTGCCTTTCCAGAATTGTTTTGCCAAATATATCACCTCCAAGCAAATATAATTATAACACCCGAAAAGACTTTTTTCAATATTTTTCATCAACTTTTTATTATGGAAAAAATTAATTTATACCATGCCTTTTTATGACAGAATACGACTGTTGTATATAGTATAATAAATACAAATATTACAAGGGAGGAAACATCATGACCATTGACATAAAGTCCGCAAACGGTCACGCTGTAGTGACTCTTAACGGCGAAATAGACCACCATAATGCTCAGGAAATCCGTACTCAGCTTGACAATTATATAATAACCGCCCAGCCAACTGAATTAACTATGGATTTTGAAAAGATAACATTTATGGATAGTTCCGGAATAGGTCTTATAATGGGAAGAAGTCGCCTTATTCGTGAATGTGGCGGAAATCTTGAAGTTCGAAATCCACAGCCATATATACGGCGTGTTCTTAAACTTGCCGGTATGGAAAGACTTGTAAAAATAACATGAGGAGTAAAATATTATGGAAATACTTAATGAAATAAAATTCACTTTACCGTCTCTTTCGGTCAATGAAAGTACATCAAGAGCGGTTGTTTCATCATTCATAACGCAGACTGACCCCACAGTTGAAGAACTTTCAGATATACGTACAGCCGTTTCAGAAGCCGTTACAAATGCTATTGTTCATGGTTACAGGCATTCAAAGGGAAATATTGAAATAACTGTCCGTATACTTCCGAAAAGAGAAATCTACATAAAAATACGTGATAAAGGTTGTGGTATTCCTGATATAAAGCAAGCTATGCAACCGCTTTTTACTACCGCTCCGGAAGAAGAACGCTCCGGACTGGGATTTTCTGTAATGGAATCATTTATGGACAAGCTTATAGTAAAAAGTGAAGTGGGTCACGGAACAACCGTTATAATGCGTAAGAGGCTTGCTGTACATGGAAACTGTTAAAAAACCTTTGGCGGAAGAAAATTTAGGGCTTGTACATCTTTGTGCAAATAAATTCCGTGGTCGTGGAATCGACTATGAAGAACTGTATTCCGCCGGTTGTATAGGACTTCTTAAAGCTGTAAAAGCTTTTGATACGGAAAGAGGTGTTAAATTTTCGACTTATGCTGTTCCCGTCATACTTGGCGAAATAAAAAGGCTTTTCCGTGACGGCGGAACTATAAAAGTAAGCCGTAATCTTAAAGAACTATCCATGCATTTACAAAGAATTTGTGAGGATTTCAGGCACAAAGAATGCAGAGAACCTACTATCAGTGAATTATCAGCGATTTCAGGGGAATCAGAAGAAAACGTTTCGGAGGCACTTTGTGTAAGTCAACCATTGCTTTCGCTTACATCATCTGATGATGAGGAGGGACAAATAGACATTCCGTCAGAAGCACCCGACGAAGCAATAGTAGATTTATTGGCACTCCGTCAGATTATGTCGCATCTTGACCCTAAAGACCGTATACTTCTTGAATTAAGATATTTCAGAAATTTCACCCAGTCCAAAACCGCACAGACTCTTAATATGACACAAGTACAGGTTTCAAGACGTGAAAAAAAGCTCCTCACACAAATGCGTAAGGAACTTCTTGAATAATCAGAAAACAAGGTATTCTATAACGGAATTTGATACTAAAAAACCATTTGGAGTAAGTGAAATATTGTCATTGTTATAATTTATGTATCCCGACTTTATAAGTGCGGGAATTTTTTTTAATATACTGTCTTTATGTTCCGGAAAAGCATTTAAATCAAGACCTTCTGTAAGTCTTAATCTTAACATGGCATATTCTTCAAAAGTACATGGGTGTTCGTCTGTAATTGTAACTTTTTGAACCTCATTACTTATAAATTCATTAAGATTTCTTTCTACTGCAAAACGCTTTCCGTTATTGCACGAATGTGCTGACGGTCCTATTCCGATATAGTCAAGGCATTTCCAATAACGGCAATTATGACGGCTCTCAAAACCTTTCAATGCAAAGTTTGATACTTCATATTGCTGAAAACCTTTGTTTTTTAAAGTTTCTGTCATTTTAATATATAATTCCGCCGTCAAATCGTCATCGGGAAGAGAATTTTTTATTTCATCACAGTCAAAAGGCGTGCCGGATTCTGTTTTAAGAATATATCCAGAAATATGCTGTATTGGTAAAGATGTTATCTTATCAAGTGTGTATTCAAGACTGTCTGCGGATTGATTTGGTAAAGCTATCATAACATCACATGAAATATTTTCAAATCCTGCTCTATAAGCATCAATGACAGCTTTTTCTGCTCTGTCCGCTGAATGCGTACGCCCTAAAAATTTCAATTCATCATCAATCATGGATTGTACGCCTATTGAAAGCCTGTTTATTCCTGCGTGGCGGAGTTCTGAAAGCTTATTGAAATTAACCGTATTCGGATTAGTTTCAAGAGTTATTTCCGGCTTTTCTGATAAAACAAAGTTATTTTCCACCGTATCAAGAATAATTTTAATCTGTTCAGGACTTAAAAGCGATGGTGTACCCCCTCCGAAATACACTGTATCAGTTAATCTTGACTTGTCAGAATATGCTTTCAGATTACGGATAACCGCCTCTACATATTGTGAAACCGTATTTTTTCGGTAATTTTCAGAATAAAAATCACAATAAGCACATTTTTTAGCACAAAAAGGTACATGAATATATATTCCTAAAGAACTCATCAATAATTAAGTCTTATTGACTCCTCCATTTTAAAACAAAAAGCATTAACAATTCGGGGGACTAAGAACATTGACAGAATAATTCCAATAACTACGAATACTTCATAATTAACGTCACCAACAATGAATTTATCAGGGTGCAAATAGGTATATACTACCGCAATAATTCCTATAAGACTGTATATTGCATTAAAAACAGTAGCACCCTTACCGTTTACACATCTTGTACCGCAATTTTTACATTCACGACCTTTTGAATTCATTTGTCCTGCAATAGCCTTTGTAAACGGATTAAAGGTTTTTTCACCACAATGTGGACAAGTATAGATACTCATAGTTTATTTATCCTTTCTTTTGTCTGGATTGGCTTTAATCTTTTTGCCAGTAATGATTTATTCTTTTTCTTTTTCAATGTAAAAGCTTTTTCAGTATATGTCAAAAGCATTCCAGCCAACAGCAATAACTCCAAAACACATATATTCTTAAAATTCAGTCCGGCAATTAAACCAACTATTCCGAATATGGCAATAATGAATATATATCTTGCCGGAGATATACTGTATACAAAATATCTTAATTTTCTTATGAATGTTCCGGCATAAAGCCTGTTTGCTGTCCCAACAACAATTATATCTGTCAGTACAAGCAAAACTGAAACAACAAGCATTATTATATTAATCATATCTTATGAATCAAGTTTAAGAACACTCATGAAAGCTTCCTGCGGTACTTCTACTGTGCCTAACTGACGCATACGTTTTTTACCCTCTTTCTGCTTCTCAAGGAGTTTCTTCTTACGTGTGATATCACCGCCGTAACATTTAGCTAAAACGTCCTTACGCATAGCCTTTACAGTTTCACGGGCAATAACCTTTCCGCCAATGGCTGCCTGTATAGGTACTTCAAAGAGCTGGCGTGGAATATTTTCCTTGAGTTTTTCTGCAATTTTTCTTGCTCTGTTATAAGCCTTATCAGCGTGTATAATGAATGACAAAGCATCAACTATTTCACCATTAAGAAGAATATCAAGTTTTACGAGTTTAGAAGGAACATATCCAAGCATTTCGTAGTCAAAAGATGCATAACCTCTTGTTCTTGACTTCAGAACGTCAAAAAAGTCATATACAATTTCATTAAGTGGCAATTCGTAATGTAAATTAACTCTTGTGTCATCAAGGTATTGCATATTTTTGAAAATACCTCTTCTATCCTGACAGAGTTCCATAATGTTTCCGACAAATTCTGACGGTGCAAGTATATCTGCTTTAACCATAGGTTCTTCGGCAGTCTGAATGAGTGCAGGGTCAGGAAAATTGGTAGGGTTATCGATATACTGAACTTCACCGTTAGTTAGAGTTACTTTATATATAACTGATGGTGCTGTTGTGATAAGGTCAAGATTATATTCACGTTCAAGGCGTTCCTGAATAATTTCCATGTGAAGAAGCCCAAGGAATCCGCATCTGAAACCAAATCCCAAAGCAACAGATGTCTCAGGTTCAAAAGACAATGACGCATCGTTAAGCTGTAATTTTTCGAGAGCGTCACGCAAATCACCATATTTTGCACCGTCTGCGGGATATATTCCGGAATATACCATAGGATTTACTTTTCTGTAACCGTCAAGAGGTTTGTCACAAGGATTATCATTATTTGTGACTGTATCACCTACCCGTGTATCACCAATACTTTTGATAGATGCTGAAATATAGCCAACTTCTCCGGCTTCAAGACTTCCGTTGTTAACAAGCTTGTCAGCGTCCATGAATCCGGCTTCAACGACTGTAAATACCGCTCCGGTTGCCATAAGACGTATATTGTCCCCGACTTTTACTTTTCCGTCTTTTATACGAACATAAATAATTACTCCCTTATATGAGTCGTAATAACTGTCAAATATCAAAGCTTTCAAAGGTTTTTCAGGGTCTCCGGTCGGTGCTGGAATATCTGTTACAATTTTTTCAAGGACTTCTTCAATATTAGTACCCATTTTTGCGGAAATTCTCGGAGCGTCCATTGCCGGAATACCTATAACATTTTCTATTTCTTCACATACTCTTTCGGGGTCTGCTGATGGAAGGTCTATTTTATTTACAACAGGAACAACTTCCAAATCGTTTTCAATTGCAAGATAAGTGTTTGCAAGAGTCTGAGCCTCAATTCCCTGTGATGCATCAACAACAAGTATAGCTCCCTCACACGCAACAAGTGAACGGGATACTTCATAATTAAAGTCAACATGACCGGGGGTATCTATTAAATTAAATATATAATCCTCACCGTCTTTTGCGGTATATTTCAAACGGACAGCACGTGCTTTTATAGTAATACCTCTTTCACGTTCAATATCCATATTATCAAGTAACTGTTCTTCCATATCTCTTATAGCAACTGTTTCTGTTTTTTCAAGAATACGGTCAGCAAGTGTTGATTTGCCATGGTCTATATGTGCAATTATACAAAAATTTCTTATTTTACTATTAGCCAAAATTTTTATCCTCTTTTCTTTCCGGAATGCAAGAAAGCATTTCTTACAGATTTATTATACACTGTTTTAATATTCCTGTCAATATAAAAACATATTTCATTTTCACTTAATTACTGCTGTTTTCGGATAAAATTCAAGTATCCAAGATAAATTTTTATTTGTAAAAATAGTGTTTTTATGCATAATATTTAAAAGTTATCACTAAAAATTTACATTTCAAATACAAATATATGTTCATGTTTTATTGACAAAATGTAAATTTTATTGTAAAATTAAATCATATAAAATAACAATATCAGAACGGAGTCCGTAAAATGTCTAAATCCATTCAAAAAAATATAACATCATTATCTCTTGCTATTGCAGTAATGTTTGTAATATCCGGCTTTGTAACATCCGTTTTCTGTATGAATCAAATAAGTAAAAAATATCTGCAAAATACAGCAGATATGGTTATAGATTTTACAAATACTATCATAAATCCTGATGAGGCAAAAGAATTTCTTGATACACGAACTACTGATAGTTCCTATGATTCGGTGCAGAAAAAATTAAAAGATTTTCAGCAAGAAAACAAGAAATTTGTAAATAGAATTTCAATTATAAATTTCAGCAACTCTGCTGGTAATTACATATATGATACAAATGATAAAAAACTTGGTGAACATCTTGAATATAATAAATATATAAAATCTGTAAAAGCTGACCTCATTAGCTGTCGTAATTCATGGTCTGTATATCATGACGGAATTTTAAGTATATTTGAACCAATAAGAACCGTTGAAGACAAAAGTGCAGGATACATAATTGCCGAAATAAATAACCCTTACAGAAACAAATATGTAATATTCAGTTTAATACTTTATTCAATATTCCTTATAATCAGTTTTGTTGTAATTTTAATATTTAATACCTACGCAAAGAAAAAAATATTCAAACCTATCAGAAATTTCATTGAAGCTATAAAAAACTTCATCAGCGGAAACCGTAGCATGATACAGGATATACCAGACGCTTTTGCAGAAGAACACTATGACGAAATCGGAGAACTTGGCTGTGAACTTAAAAAAATGTTCCTCAATGTCAATAATAATGTCGAAAACCTTTCAAAAGCTGTATACGATGCAAATCACGATGCCATGACACAAACTTTAAACAAACGTTGCTATCAGAATATGGTACAGATATTCAAAAGATGTACCTCTATATGTGTAATATATTTTGATGTAAATAACCTTAAACTTATGAATGACACTTTAGGTCACGAAAAAGGTGATATGGTTATAAAACGGACTGCCGATTATATAAAAAAATTCGCTGAACAAAATGATTACTGTTTCAGAATGGGTGGTGATGAGTTCCTACTAGTAATGACTAACTGTACATTCAGACATATTGATGAAGTAATAGAAAAAATCGAATCAAATGCACCATTTATTCTTAACAGAGATTCCGACCCTATAAAATGTGCTTTGTCATTCGGATACGCTTATGCAAAAGGTGAATACTCCTATGATGAACTCCTTGCAGAAGCTGAAGAAAATATGTATTCCAAAAAAGCTGAACTTAAAAATCTTCTGAATATGCCGGAACGCTGACGGAGGTAATATATTTTGAAAAAAGTAAAGTCAAGAAATTCAATAATTTCCAACATAAAACTGACAGCCAAAATAACTATTATATCCATTCTTGCAATAACATCATCTATTGTAGTTGTTATTGCTATGATAAAAGGAATTTATACTTCAGAAAAGAAAAAACATATCAATATGCAGAAAACTATTGTCACTACTTCTGAATATCTTGTTGAAATGACCATTGAAAACAGTGTGAATATTGCCAAAAGCATATATACCAACGAAAATATATACAGTTTTCTTAATACTGAATATAAGTCAAGCAGTGAATACTATGATGCATTTTACCAATTACAGCACAGCAATCCTATGTCAATGGCTGAAACCAATACTGTCAATAATTGCACTATTTATACTGAAAATCCGACAATCCTTATCGGAGGAAATATAAGTTCATTCAAATCAGTCACAAATACAAACTGGTATCATGCATACAAAAAATTCAACAAACCTATGATTCTGTATATTGACCCCGAAACTAATGTGACTTCAATAATACGTCGCCTTGACTTCCAGAATCTTGACACCGGTGAAAGCTGTCTTAAAATTGATATAAATATGTCAGTAATTAAAGATGATTTTGATGAACTTAATTTCAATGGAAAACTATATATTATAAATGACGGTTCATTGATATACAGTAATATTCCCGATACTACAATGGAAAATATCGATATAAATTCAGATTTTGAATGTTATGTAAAAAATTATTATACATCGGATATTGAATACTATGCATATGAAAACAGAACCCCTATTATATCATTTATAAACGAAAACTCTGTATTTATTGCAATATTTTTCGGAATTTCTGTTTTTATGATTATCTGCGGATATATATTCAATTTCAATATAAAAAGACGTCTTAAAAGGTTTGAAGAAGAAATACAATCCGGAATCAAATACAGTTCACTTTCAGAAAACGGAAAAGATGAAATCGGTAAATTTATTGACATATGTGCAAGCGTTGCTGAAAAACTTGACACTCGCAACAACGATTTTATACGTACTAACAGGGAATTTCAACAAACTAACTTCCGGTACAACGAACTTTTCTCAACCGCTATGAATCTTGATACTGAACTTTATATATATGAAAATTATCCCCGTATTCACCACAGGTATGCCGGATATATAGCAGTTGATGATGAAATACATAACATACAATTAATAACCAATAACATAACAGTTTCCGGAAACACTGATATAAAAATTCCGGAATACTCACTTATGATGATTGCTGAAAATTTAGCAGATGAAAGCCTTTCTGTAAACATTGTCCGGAATAAAGACTCACTTGTTGTGACATTCACCAGAAACGCAATTAAAGAACAATCCAGAATACTTAAACTTCGTGCAATCTTTGAGGACGGCAATATTACAGATGAGTATTCTTTCATTCAAAACAACCCCTATAATTGCTATATACGCATTATGCAATGCTTTGAGGACAGAATTTCAGTTCAGATAAATAATAAGGAAAATTTCAGCCTATTCATAACTATTAATTCAGAAAAGAGAGATTTAATATGAAAATTAAGAAAATATCCGCATTCATATTGTCCGGAATGATGTTGTTTTCCGCAACAAACTGCGGTAAAAAAGAAAATCAGAAAGAAATACGTGTTTATACAAGTTTTTTTGGGGCAAGAGGTAACGAAATAAGCAGTGATAATGAAATTCAACAGCTTATTGCCGAAAAAACAGGTGCTATGTGCAAAGAAACATGGCTCAAAGAGCAAGAAGATATGTCAGTTGTTTTCAGTGATATGATGATATCAAATAAATATCCTGATTTTCTTGTTCCTGATAGTGAAAACTGTCGCAAGCTAATAAACGCTGATGTTTTCATACCTATAGACAATTACTGGGATAATTATCCTAATATTAAAAATTTCTACTCCGAAAATCAATGGAACAGAATCCGTTCTGATGACGGTCATATATATTTTATACCGCTGTTTTCGAGTTGCTATGGACACGATACTTCTACAAATCACAATGATGAGGCTTTCTGGATACAGGTTCGTGTACTTGAATGGGCTGGATATCCGAAAATTAAAACCCTTGACCAATATTTTGACCTGATAGAAGATTATCTTGAAGCTAATCCTACTTCAGAAGACGGAACACCATACATAGGTTATGAAATTCTTGCTAATGAATCGTATTTCTTCAGCCTTGATAATCCGCCGATGTTCCTTGATGGTTACCCGAATGATGGTTCATGCATAGTTGACACTGAAACACTTGAGGCAAAAGACTATAACCTTTCCCCTACTGCTGAAAAATGGTTCAAAAAGCTTAACGAAGAATACAACAAAGGCATTATAGACCCTGAATGTTTTGTTCTCACAAGCGACCAGTATTATGAAAAATTAGCTACAGGAAACGTTCTCGGAATAGTTGACCAAAACTGGAACTTTAATAATTCTGTTTCTGACCTTCCACCAGAATGCACATATATTCCATTAAGCGTAACTGCTGATGAAAGCATTCAAGGACAATACCATTCAATAACAGCATTTAACGATTCAATGGGACTTGGAATTACAAAAAGCTGTAATGATATAGAAGGTGCATTGCAATTTCTTAATGACCTCCTGTCACCTGAAATACTTACATTACGTTTCTGGGGAATAAAAGATGTTGACTACAATGTTAATGAAGATGGCATTTTCTATCAAACGGAAGAACAAGCTAAACGTTGGCGTGACAAAGAATACGCTAAAAATCATATTTGCTTGTATAATTATTTCCCATACTATTTCGGAATGAGTCAGGATAACATAAATGCTTACTGTCCGAGTTGTCAGCGTGATGAATTTTATAAAAACCGTTCAGACGATGTAAAAAGATGTTTTGATGCCTACGGAGTCAAAACCTATGTAGAATTGCTGAATGAAGCAACAGATAACTCTCCGTGGTATCCTATGTGGAGTTACTCTCCTGTAGAAAATTCAGAATCAGACAAAGTTTTAAAACAAATTAATGACCTTAAACACCAATATCTTCCTAAAATAGTTATGAGTGAAAATTTCGACAACTCATGGAAAGATTATGTTGACGCTTACGGAAAAATTAACTCTCAGGTTTACTTTGATGACCTTACTAAAGAAGTACACCGCAGAAAAGCTTTAACAGAATAATCCTAAATGTATTTTAACCATATGGTCAAGCAACAGAAAGAAGTATAAACCAATGTGCTTTGAAATTGAAAATAATGTAATAACAAATTACAAACATAAAAAAGGTGTTACAGAAATAACTATTCCTGAAAATATAATCGACATAAAAGCTAATACTTTATATAATTGTAGTAGTCTTACCAAAATAAATGTACATGATAACAACAAAGTGTATTGCGATATAGATGGTATACTTTTCAGTAAAGATAAAAAAACTCTTATATTATATCCCGATGGCAAAGTGGGAGATTATATTATTCCCAATGGTGTAACTACTATAGGAGAGCAAGCTTTTGAATGGTGTTCAAAAATTACTAGTATAACTATCCCTGAAAGTGTAACCAATATACAAGAAAGAGCTTTATATAATTGTAGTAGTCTTTCTAAAATAAATGTACATGATAAAAACAAAGTGTATTGTGATATAGATGGTGTGCTTTTCAGTAAAGATAAAAAAACTCTTATATTATATCCTAATAATAAATCAGGAAATTATACTGTTCCTGATAATGTAACAACTATAGCTAGTAAATCTTTCAAATGGTGCCTTAGACTTACAAGTATAACAATATCAGAAAGTGTAAATAACATTGAAAATCATGCTTTTGAATGGTGCAGTAATCTAAAACAAATAAATGTACATCATAACAATCAAACATATTGCGATATAGATGGAATTCTTTTTAGTAAGGATAAGAAAACTCTTATATTATGCCCACAATGCAAATCAGGCATTTATACTATTCCAAACAGTGTTACTACTATAGATAATGAAGCTTTTAAATGGTGTGTAAGGATTCCAAATATACAATTACCACAAAATTTGATTTATATAAATGATTGTGCTTTTCAATATTGTTACAATCTTGACAATATCACAATTCCAGATAATGTTGTTAAAATTGGTAAAAATGCTTTTTATAACTGTAGCAGTCTTACAAGTATAATTGTTCCTGATAGTGTAACTTACTTAGGTGACAACGCTTTTTATGGTTGTCGTAGTTTAAGAAATGCATCACTTCCTAATCGTTTCAAAATTTTCCCTGAACATACTGAAATAACATTCAGATAAATATTAATTTTTTGATAATATATTCATAATTCAATATAATAAAAAAACTTCTCCTGTAGTGAAATACTATGGGAGAAATTATTATATTCAATTGAAAATAAAACTGACCCCGCATTAAAAACGAAGTCAGTATATTAATTAATTTCATTCAATTTGCTTGGCAAGGAACTGTGCAGCAGCACTAATGAGACTTTTTTGTAAATCTGTAGCTTCAGCATTCTGACTTGTACTCAAAAATGCTACTGCTCCAGAAACGTCACCGGCTGTTATAATCGGAATTACTGCAATTGCTGTACGTTCCACTCCCTCAACCGGAAAAAAACTGTTTGTTTCGCCGTTCGGACAAAAATAATGTCCACGATTTTCCATAAGTTCTTCAAGCTGTCCGGTTACACGACGTTCTGCAAATTCTTTTTTTGGTACACCGGCAGTCGAAACAACATGGTCTTTATCGAATATAACAACCGGACAACCAGCTATTTTATACATTATGTCTGCAACATAGCCAGCATTTTCACTCATTTCACTTATTGCCGAATACTTTTTGAAAATAACTTCACCATCGCTGTTAGTATAAATTTCAAGAGGGTCGCCCTCACGTATACGCATAGTACGTCTTATTTCCTTGGGAATAACAACCCTTCCCAAATCATCAATTCTTCTGACAATGCCAGTAGCTTTCATATATAATATCCTCCATGAATTATTTTTATTTGTGAGAATATTATTTGCTGTATTTTTTCAAATATTCCTTGAAATTTTGTTAATATATACATTAATTTCTATGTTAATTCAGATTATATCTTGAAAAATTTTCTATATAATGTTAAAATAATAATACAAGTTAACTTTTACAAAAACAAACAAGGAGATGAAAAACATTAACACATATGAAATACTGAATCTTTTTGAGATTCATGACATATTGAATGTATCATCTATAAAAACTGGTCATATAAATCATACATTCCTTGCGGATTGCCGAAATGGAAAATATATTCTTCAATCACTTAACAGAAAAATTTTCAAAAATCCCTATGCTGTCATGAACAACATAACCAAAATTGAACAGACTTTCCGCAGTTCAGGACAGAATAAAATAACTGTTCCTCATTACATAAAAACAGAAAATAAAAGTTTTCTTGAAATCAACGGCGAAATATGGCGTGTATACGAATATACAGAAAACTCAAAAATTCCGGAAAATCACGATTATTTAACCGGTTTTGCTTTCGGAAAATTCATAAACCTAATGAACAGTAAAAATATAATTCTGGAAGATACTATAGAAAATTTTCATGATTTCAATAAATATTACAACAGGATTCCAAACGAATTTTTGAAACGTTTTGACAAGTTGAGAGGAAAATTTGAAATTTTCAATAATATTCCAAAAAGAAATGTTCATAATGATGCTAAAGCAGATAACATAATTTTTGGAAAATCTACAACAATAATTGACCTTGATACAGCTATGAATGGTTTTGTTGCTATTGATTACGGAGATATAATACGTTCCGGCGGAAATATTATAAACATAACTCAGGGATTTGCCGACGGTCTGGACGGATTACTTTCAGAAGACGAAATAAATTCTCTTTATTATGGTATACTTTATGTTATAAGTGAATTGGCTATGCGATATATTATAGACTGTGTATCTGATGAACGTTATTTTTCAGCTACCTCTCCTCAACAATGCCATAAACGTGCCGAAGAACTCCTTATACAGCTTGATTACTTTGAAAACAACTCTGATATACAAAATATAATTATCAAATCATTCTGAATTATGTCACCTTAAATAAAAAATCTTTTTTTCCTCTCAAAAATGGGATAAAACGCATTCCTGTAATTGACAAAATCAATTTAGTATAGTATAATATAAGCGATAAAAAAACTGAAATCAAATTATCAATATAAAAATTATAAAAGGAGGATAAATTTAAATTCAACAAAACTTTGAATCCCCCGCTTCTTTAAGCGACGGACATTGTAAAACGGCAGTGGGAGCGGAAAGAATTGGTATCTCCCACTGACATGAAATCAATCCGCTTGACAGATTCTTCAAAATATAATATACTGAATATGACATTATAAGTCAGGGAGGTCATGGACAGAATGCCCTATGGATTGAAACAAACAATTGTATATTAAAAGATATGTATAAAATTTATATATCAGAAAGAGGGTTTTAATTATGAAAAAAATAAAAAAATTAATGGCATTGCTTTCCGTAGCAGTAATGGCTGTACCTACTGTTCCGGCAGTATTTGAAGCCGTTAAACCTGTAAACGCTTCTGCCGTTGATGACAATAATGACGACTGGTTACACGCAGAAGGAAGTCGTCTTTATGACATGAACGGCAATGAAGTATGGCTTACTGGTGCTAACTGGTTTGGTCTCAACTGTATTGAATATTCTCCGCATTACCTTTATGCCGGTGATATTGATGATATCCTTTCAGAAGTAGCCGACAGAGGAATAAATGTTATTCGTTTTCCTATTTCCACTGAACTTATTCTTTCATGGATGAATGGTACTCCTTATCAGATAAGTGCAGGCGGTATGCAGGCTTCATATAATCCACCCGTTGACATGGACGATGGAAACGGCGGTATTATAAAAGCTGGTACTTATGGTCACATAAACAAGGATTTCGTTGAGGCTGACGGCAAAACACTTATTACAAGTGACCGTGGATTTGATATAATCCTTGATAAATGTAAAAAATATGGTATTAAAGCTTTTATTGATATTCATAGTCCGCACGCTGATAACTCCGGTCATAACTATAATCTCTGGTACGGCAAGGAAACAGCAGACGGCACTATGGTAACAACTGACCTTTGGATTGAGTCACTTGTATGGATTGCTGATAAGTATAAAAATAATGATACTCTTATTGGTTATGACCTCAAAAACGAACCTCACGGAAAAGGTCAGGAGGGTGACAAGGCTGCAAAATGGGACGGTTCAACAGATGAAAATAACTGGGCTTATGCTGCTACAAAATGTGCTGATGCTATCCTTGATGTAAACCCTAATGCACTTATTTTTATTGAAGGCGTTGAACAGTCACTCAGCGGTGCTATGCCGGGAGATTACTGGGGAATCGCTGACAGACGTGACAATTCGCCATATATCGGTGCATGGTGGGGTGGTAACTTCAGAGGTGCAAGAGAATATCCAATCAAGCCCGAACATGGTACAAGTCAAATAGTATATTCACCACACGACTACGGTCCTTCTGTTTATGCACAAACATGGTTTAATAAGGATTTCACTACACAAACACTTCTTGATGATTACTGGTATGATACATGGGCATACATTAATGCCGAAAATATCGCTCCTGAACTCATAGGAGAATGGGGTGGTCACATGGACGGTGCTGAAAATCAAAAGTGGATGACTCTTTTACGTGATTACATGATTGATAATCATATTAACCATACATTCTGGTGTCTGAATACAAATTCCGGTGATACAGGCGGACTTTGGGCAGGTTTCCAGTATTCAATAAATGACGGAACAACAATAACTTGGGAAGAAAATAAATATGCACTTGTTAAACCATCACTCTGGCAGACTCAGGAAACCGGAAAATATATCGGTCTTGACCACCAGAAAGCTTTAGGCAATAATGGTACAGGGCTTTCACTCAACGAATTCTATACAAAATACGCTTCAACAGAGGGTAGTAACCTTGACGGCGGAACAGTTCTTGATACAGCTGGAAAACCTGTTGAAATAGACGGTTCTTCTTCCGGAACAACAACTGCTACAACCACCACAAAAACAAGTTCTACTACTACAACTACTTCTTCCACAACTACAAGCAGTAACGATATACTTCTTGGAGATGTTAACCTTGATGGCAATATAGCTATTTCTGATGCAGTATTAGTAATGCAGAGTCTTGCAAACGCTGATGAATTTACTTTATCTGCCGATTCTCAAAATGCTGCCGATGTATGCAATCGTGGTGACGGTGTGACCAATAAAGATGCTCTTGCAATTCAAATGTATATGGCAGACCTTGTTACAGAATTCCCAATAGAATTATAATAAAAAAGGACGGTTATTAAAAAAACCGTCCTTATTTTTTTACAAGTTCAGCAATCGCAGAATAATGAATAATATCAAATTCCGGAGGTACATTTTCCGAAAGAAACTTTTTATTTTCCTGTTCCCATTCAAATATTTCAGATTCTGAAAGTGATGCACCTATTCCACGACAAGCTTTTAATCTGCCGTTCCAGCTTTCACGGGTAAAATGTACATTCAATTTATATTCTTCGTGATATGCTAATCTGAAATATTCATTATAGCAATCAGGAATAAATATAGGGTGTATGGTCTCCCCTGCTCCGCTCCAATTGGGATTATACTTTAAAATCAATTTTTCACTTTCACCTGCTATCTTGTCCTCATATGGAAGCCACGCCATATATAAAACAAGAATACGTCCATGTGGTTTAAGTATACGGTAAAAATCTGACATAACTTTTTTGTGGTCAAAATACCAAAAACATTGACAAGCAGTTATAACATCAAAGAAGTTATCCAGAAAATCAAGCTTTTCTGTAGGCATAGCATAATATTTTATGTTCATTCCGGAAGATAGCTTTTCAGCCTGTGCAATCTGATTTTCAGAAATATCAGTACCTACCCATTCAGCACCATATTTATACATATTTCGTGGAATTACACCTGTTCCCGTTCCTATGTCAAGAACTTTCTGACCAGCCGTACATAAACCACAATTTACAATTTTGTCATAAAATTCCTGCGGATAAATATCACGATATTTTGCATAGTCTTCTGAAACTCTTCCCCAGTCAAAAGCTTTTCCGGAATCTATATTTTTATTTTTTATAAGCATTGTAAAATTCTCCTATTAATCGGGATAATAAAAATCCAAAAGTAACTCAACCACAAGTGAATATGACTTTATACCGTCAGTACGACCATTTACCTTTATGTTTGTATCGATTGCATTCGTAGAAACTGTACTTACCGTTTCAGTGGGAATAACTTCTTTTTCCTTGTTTTCTTCCCAGTAGTTGTCCGGCATGAATCTGAACCAATCACGGCGTACATTATCTGAAATGCTATCCGTAAGATAAAACGCTTCTGTTATGTTCTGATTGTAAATTTCATTATGTACATATTCAAGTGCTGACAGGTATCCGGAATACTGAAAGCTTAAATCATCACTGCATTGAGTGGTTGCATAAAAGGATATAAAATTTGCTTCATCTTCCTGTATAAAGCCTTTAAGGTGCGAAAGTTCATGACAAACGGTTTCCGGAAGATTAGTTCTGCACATATCATCATTATAGTTAGCCTCAAGAGAAAACGGGAAATATATTCCCGAAAGGTGCGACTGACTCATAAAGTATGAAAACTGTATAGGTTTAGCTTTTGGATAATAGCCTTTCAGCTGATTAAATGTCTCACTGGCTTTTTTCATAGCACGACGGGCTTCCGGATTAACATCATCAGTAAATTCAAAATAATTCATACTATCACGGGGAACTTGTTCTGAAAGTGCATTTGCTTTTTCAATCAACAGTGAATAAAGTTCTGTAATCTGACTTTCAGTATGTTCAGAATGTTTAAGGTACTTTTCCGAAAACGGTTTGCATTGATACATTATGAAACAATTCATAGTTTCTGTGGTCAACACAAAAGTAAATGCAAACAGATACAAAAACGAAACGACAGAAAGAGTTTTACGGCGAAATTTCTTTCCAAAAATCAATAATATTATGGTAACAGGAATACCAACTATTACAAGCAGTATTCCTGTTATTATCAATATTTCACCTACCGAAAACGGAAACAATCCGCTTATAAATGAAAAGGTATTTGTTATAATCGGAAAAATTTTTTCTGTATAAAAATCCGCAAACGAACTATATACTCTCGAAAGTACATTTAAAAATACCATGAACAAACATATTAAAATCAGTACAGAATATCTTTTTCTTATACTGAATTTCTTCATTTGTTTTTAGCATAATCCATATTAATTTTGTGCATATATCCGAAAATGTCAAGAGGTTCTTCAGATGTTGGAAGTGTTGAAAGATAAGCATAATACATTAATGCATATGTAGCATCAGTTGCATCAACATATCTATCATAATTTATATCAGCCTTTTGTTTTTGTTCAGCAGTAAGAATACTATCATCATTTGTTGAAAGATGTGCATATTCATCAAGAATAATACCGCCATCACCTGCATCAACATATCCGTCATCATTGATATCACCAGGAGTAAGCTTTTCAGGAAGCGCTACAACAATCTGACCCATTACAAGAGGTGGACACTTTTCAATATTGTCAATACTATCTATAGTTTGAACGATAAGTGACGAAGTTTCTTTACCTGTTTCGGGGTCAATATCACGTTTAGCAGGAGCAGGTTTTACAAATTCTCCTGTTGACTTATCCTTAACTTTAATCTGATTAATTAAATCTGATGCAATAGCAATATGACCTTTCTGGTTAGGGTGAAAATCCATAGTCTTACCGCCCTCTTCTTCTGCTTCCATAGGTTCTTGAATATCTGTAAAGTAATATGCATAACCGGGAGTTGCGTCACAAGAATCTGCTAAACTTTCAAGACCTGTAAAAGTTTGTAAAACATCAACTATTTCAATATCTTCAACATTTTTGAGTTCTTCTCTGAAAGTGTCCATTATTAAATTGAAGTCAGAACGTATTGTAGTAATAAAAGTAGAATAACCACTTTCACCATAATTTTCAGCAACATATTCAGGTGAAAACTGGAATGGCTGATATATTGTCTGAACAATAACCTGTGCATCAGGATTAATCTCTTTTATAGCTTTTACAGATTCGCTAATATTAGGAATTATCTGATTTTTAATAACTCCCTCATTTTGACCATAAGCATTATTACCCTCTGAAAGACGAAGATTCATAGAAAATGCTTTTAATTCGGTATTGAGTTCAAGGCTTGCCAGAAGACCGCTTTTAGCATAATCCTTAAAAGCATCAAGGTCAATCATAGTTTTCATAGCATATGCACCTGGGTCTTCTGGAATATCATCAGCTGTATATCCCTCTTTCAAAAGACCTTTTTTAGCAGCAAAATTAAGAGTCTGTTTTGAGGCACGATGTATAATATCGTTACCGCCTATCGAAATAACAACAACTTCTGAATTTTCAATAGCCTGTTTTTTATCCTCATCACCTCTTTGAAGTGCTTTCATAAGTTCATATGAATCCAGACCATCAGAAGCAAAATTATCAACATTACAGCCGAAATAATCCTTACAAAGCTGTGCGTATGTATATTCTCCGTCTTCAAGTCCGTATCCTCTCGCAATACTGTCTCCGAAAAATACAATGCTATTTACATTCGGAGCAGAACTTTCTGTACTTTCTGCAAATACAGCCGTAGAAGTCAATGCTGATATTGAAAGTGTTGCAGAAAGAACAAATGATAAATATTTTTTCATAGTAAAATCCTCCTGTGGTTAATCATAATTTTTTATCATAAACTAATTATACATTATTTTTGACATATGGTCAAGACAAAATTTAATAGTAGCAATCAGTTATTTTCTGGAACTACTTATATATAATATTTTATTCTGGCGAAAATATTCGAGATATTTCTTTGAATTATGCCATTGTATAGAATATTCATGCTTGACAAAATAAGTGCATGATAGTATAATGTATATTAAAAAAGATATAATTATCAGACAGGAGCGTTGATATAAATGAAATACAACAGAACAGAACTTACTGGAAATATCGGTTTTACAACAGTTATTGACAAAAAATTCAAAACCGCTAATATTACAGTGCGTTTTATGACAAAGCTTTCAGAAAAAACAGCATCTGCAAATGTTATAGGTACAGATGTACTCACATATTCAACCAGTAATTTACCCACACTTTCACTGTTGAATGAAAAACTTTCTTCATTGTATGGTGCAGGGCTTTCTTCATCTTCCGCCAAAAACGGTGATATCCAGATATTAGGAATAAATGCATCATATATTATTAATCGTTATGCCATTGACGGTGAGGACATAGAAAGCGAAATGCTGTCAATTTTAATAGACAGTATTTTCAGTCCTAACGCAAGCAACGGAAAATTTGATGAAGAATCTTTCAATATAACAAAAAAAGAACTCCTTGACCGCATTGACGCTGAAATAAATAATAAACGTGGTTATGCAATTTCACAGGCAACTAAAACGGCATTCAGCGGAGAACCAGCAGAATTTACCGTTTACGGTACAAAAGAATCTGTTGATTCTGTAACTCCTGAAACCGCATATTCCGCATATCTTGACCTGCTTAAAACTGCTCAGATTGAGATTACGTATGTAGCACCGGAAGAAAATCCTGCTGTTATGAAAAAATTTGAAGAAAATTTTGCTAAAATCGAACGTAATCCGGAAACAGTAAAATTCAAAGCACCAAGCCCTATCAAATCAGAAGTCATTACTAAATCAGAGGAATTTGATGTAAGACAGTGTAAAATGGTTATGGTTTTCAAAACGGACAGCGAAAACAAATATGCACTCAGAATGCTTAATAATTTATGGGGATTAACTCCTGTATCAAAACTTTTTATGAATGTTCGTGAAAAACTCAGCCTTTGTTATTACTGTGCAAGTCGCTTTAACGATTATAAAAATTCAATATTTGTTGATATCGGAGTTGAAAGAGCAAACATTGAAAAAGCAAAATCCGAAATACTCCGTCAGCTTGATGAAGTGAAAAACGGAAATGTTACTGATGAAGAAATTTCAAATGCACTTCTCAGCGTGGATAACGCCCTTACTTCAATAGGCGATACTCCGTCATCATATTCAGTGTGGTATTTCAACTGTTTCTGTGACGGCGAAATTATGACTCCTGCTGAAAAATTTAAAAAATATTCCGAAGTTACAAAGGAAGATATCATTAATGTTGCAAAAACTCTGAATCTTGACAGTATTTATATAATGTACGACAAGGAGGAATCTAAATAATGGAAAAGAAAATTCTTACAAGTCAGCAGACAGGCGATAAATGCATTTATGTTAAACACGACAGCGGACTTGATATATATATATGCGAAATGGAAGGTTTCAGCAGTGTTGAAGCACTTTTCGGTACAAAATACGGTTCAGTAAATACAATGTTCAAAATGCGTGACGACAAGGAATATACTGTAGTTCCGGAAGGTATAGCACATTTCCTTGAACACAAGCTCTTTGAAAATGAAGACTGTGATGTTTTTGAACTTTACGCTAAAACCGGTGCAAACGGCAACGCATACACTTCATTTGACAGAACTTGTTATTTGTTCAGCTGTTCAAAGAACTATCAGGAATCTTTGAAAATACTTCTTGACTTTGTACAGAAGCCTTATTTTACAAAGGCAAGCGTTGACAAGGAACAAGGAATCATTGGTCAGGAAATCCAGATGACTAACGATAATCCTGAATGGAGAGTATTTTTCAATATGCTCCGTTGTATGTATCATAATCACCCTGTAAAAATAGATATTGCCGGCACTATCGAAAGCATTGCACAAATTGATGCAGATTTGCTTTACAAGTGTTACTATACTTTCTATAATCTCAATAATATGGTTCTTTCCATTGCCGGAAACATCAAGGCAGATGAAGTTCTTGCAATATGTGACGAACTCCTTAAACCTTGCGAGGATAAGGGTCTTGAAACTGTATTTCCAGATGAACCCGACAGCATAGTACAATCTGAAATTCATGAAACTCAGCCGGTAGGTACTCCTATATTCCACATAGGTTACAAATGTACTCCTTGTGACGGTCAGGAAAGACTTACTAAAAATATGGCTCTCAGTATTGCATCAGCACTCATTACAGATGCATCTTCCGATATGTACCAGAAATTACTCAAAGAGGGCGTTATAAATTCAAGCTTTGGTTCTGAAATCTTCTGCGGTGACGGATATTTTTCAGTAATTTTTGCCGGTGAATCCAACAATACACAGAAAGTAAGAGATTCAATAATTAATGAAGTTAAAAAACTTTCTGAAAACGGCATTCCGGAAAAGGATTTCCAGAGAATAAAGAAAACTATGTACGGCACTTTAGTAAGACAGCTTAACAACGTTGAAGCAGTTGCAAGCATGATGCTTAGCGGATATATGGCAAAAGTTTCTCCGTATGACATAATAGACACTGTTTCAAAAATGACAAGTGAAACCGTTTTAAAATATATCCGCAGTGACCTTAATGAAGATAAACTTGTTATGTCAGTAATTGAGGGAAATGAAAATGACTGATGTTAAACCCATATCAGACCCCTTTGAAATACAGTTTCCACGGCTTGGCTGGACTTTTAATATAAATCCGACAGCATTTACAATATTCGGCATTGATATACAGTGGTACGGAATAATAATAACATTCGGACTTATCCTTGCTTTACTGTATACTATGCCTAAAATGAAACGTTTCGGACTTAATAAGGAAAGAGCTTTAGACGCTATAATAGGCGGTGTACTCGGCGGAATAGTCGGTGCAAGAGCCTATTATGTAATATTCAACTGGGAACTATATAAAGGCGATTTGAAAGCAATACTCAATACCCGCAATGGCGGTCTTGCAATTTATGGCGGAATAATCGGTGCGGTAACAGTCGGATTGATTATATGCAAAATCCGCAAAGTTAAATTTTTGCCCATGCTTGACATAATATCTCTGGGCTTTCTCATAGGTCAGGGAATAGGTCGCTGGGGAAATTTTGTCAATCAGGAAGCTTTCGGCTGTAACACCGGAAATATATTCGGTATGACAGGCGGTGAAATTCAGGACACTATCCTAAGAAATACTGCTTATTCCGACGGTCATATGACTGCCGAAAGCATGAATTATCTACAGGCAGTACACCCTTGTTTTCTGTATGAGTCTTTCTGGTGTCTGCTTGGATTTCTGCTTATATCAACCTATTCAAAGCACCGCAAGTATGACGGACAAATAGTATTAATGTATCTTGCTTGGTATGGTGCTGAAAGATTTATAGTTGAAGGTTTACGTACCGACAGCCTTATGATTGGAAATTTCAGAGTTTCACAAATACTGTCACTTGTAATATTCATAATTTCAGTGGCTATACAGATTGCAATTATTTTTATAAGAAAAAAGAATCCGGAAAAATTCGTTCTTTACTGCAATACCGAAGAATCAAAAAAATTAATGGAAAGCGAGTCCGGAGACAAAGAAGAAGAACAATACGAATCTATTACAGATAATGACGGTGAATAAATTTTGCCGGAAAAATATTAAGGAGGAGTTTTTAAAATGGCACAAATTATTAACGGAAAAGAAGTTTCAGCCATTGTAAAATCAGAAGTTGCCGAAGAAACAGCCAGACTCAGAGATGAAAGAGGTCTTAAAGTAGGACTTGCTGTTGTAATTGTCGGAAATAATCAGGCATCAAGAGTTTATGTCAACAATAAGAAAAAAGCCTGCGAAGAAGTAGGATTTCAGTCATTTGAATACGCTCTTGACGAAAATACCACTCAGGAACAGTTACTTGACCTTGTTAATGTTCTCAACCGTGACGACAGAGTAAATGGTATACTTGTACAGTTGCCATTGCCTGCTCACATAGACGAAACAGCAATTATTAATGCTATCTCTCCGGCTAAGGACGTTGACGCATTCCACCCCGTAAATGTGGGACGTATTATGATTGGAAATTATTCATTCCTGCCGTGTACACCTGCCGGAGTTATGCGTCTTATTGAAAGCACTGGTACAGATATTTCCGGTAAACAATGCGTTGTAATCGGAAGAAGCAATATCGTGGGCAAACCACAGGCAATGCTTTTACTTCAGAAAAACGGAACTGTTACTATTTGCCATTCAAAAACAAAAAATCTCAAGGAAATCTGTTTAAGTGCAGATATACTTGTTGTTGCAATCGGCAAGGCTAAATTTATTACCGGCGATATGATTAAAGAAGGTGCAGTCGTAATTGATGTTGGCATGAATCGTGACGAAAACGGTAAACTTTGCGGTGACGTTGAATTTGAAAGTGCAGAAAAAAGGGCATCTTACATAACACCTGTGCCGGGAGGCGTAGGTCCTATGACAATTTCAATGCTTATGAAAAATACACTTACTGCTGCAAAACAGCAAGCTGGTATTGAATAATTATTTTGTTATAAAGACCTGCCGGAATCTTTCCTGACGGGTCTTTTTTACAGAATTTTCATTTGCCTTGATTTCTAATTATTACAAATTGCTACAAAATGTGAAAGTTATTGACTTTTTTTAAAATACCGTGTAGAATATTATTATCAGTCATATTTTCGCATTATGAACTGTAAATATTTAATAAGGAACAAAGGAAAAAAGGGTGATAAAATGGTTTTCAGCAGTCTGGAATTTATATTTATATTCCTCCCTGCATTTCTGTTGCTGTATGGATTCAGTCCTCCGGCTTACAAAAATGCAGTTATTTTTACATGCAGTGTAATATTTTACGGAATGGGGGTTAAAAGTCCCGTATATATAATACTGTTTCTCATAACACTGCTATTCAATTACATAATAGGACAATTTATAGAGGCGTATCCAAAAAATAAAAAAATATGGCTGATAATAGGTATTGTCTTTAATTTCTGGTGGCTGTTGTTCTTTAAATATACTGGTTTTGCCTTTGAAAATATAAATACAATTTTCCATGCAAATCTGCCATTAAAAGAAATTATACTGCCTATCGGAATAAGTTTCTATACATTCCAGAATGTTTCGTATATAATTGATGTTTATCGTGGAACTGCTCATTGTGAAACCAATCTTATTAACTATGGTGCATATATAAGTATGTTTCCGCAACTGATTGCCGGTCCTATTGTCACTTATCAGTCAGTTGCCCAACAACTCCAAAACCGCAGGCACACTATATCCAAAGTTGAGGACGGTTTAAAGACATTCACTATAGGACTTGGCTTTAAAGTTTTAATTGCAAATCAGCTTTCAGGACTATGGAACGATATTTCAATGATTGGTTATGAAAGTATTTCCACCCCTCTTGCATGGATGGGAATAGTTGCATATTCTTTCCAGTTATATTTTGATTTCTATGGTTATTCTCTCATGGCAATAGGATTAGGAAAAATTATGGGTTTTGATTTGCCTACAAACTTTGATTTTCCTTATCTCTCCCTTACAATGACAGAATTCTGGAGACGCTGGCATATGACCCTTGGTTCATGGTTCAGAGACTATATATACATTCCGCTTGGAGGAAACAGAAAAGGCAAATCAAGAATGATTCTCAATACTCTTGCGGTATGGCTTTTCACTGGTTTGTGGCACGGTGCAAGCTGGAACTTTGTTTTGTGGGGTCTTGTATTATTTGTACTTATAATAACTGAAAAATTTTGGACAGGAAAGTTTCTTAATCAACACAAAATTGCCGGACATTGTTATATGTTCCTGATAATTCCGATAACATGGCTTATATTTGCTGTAACTGATTTTCATGAACTCGGCATATATTTCAAAAGACTCTTCCCTTTCATACCACAAGAAAAAAATGTTATTCTTGACAATGATTATTTAAAGTATCTCAAAACATACTGGAAATTCTTTGTTGCAGGCATTATATTTTCAACAAGACTGCCACAGACACTTTACAATAAACTAAAGAAAAATATCGTTTGTATAATACTGCTGTTAGTAGTATTCTGGGCTTCTGTCTACTGTATGTATCAAGGCATGAATGACCCATTTATGTACTTCAGATTCTGATTCAAGGAGATAATTGATGAAAAAAGGTTATCCATGTTTATACACCATTCTGCTTCTAATAACGTGTCTTGTTGCATCACCACTTATTTTCAAGCAGATTTGGAACAACAGCAAAGAAGTTGAACCGGCATCTTCTAAAAAACCTCCGGTAATCGATATAAGCAGTACTGATGATACAGAAAACACATCAGTTGCAGAAAGCACATCTGAATACACTTCCGATGTGTCGGAAATAGTTTCAGAACAAGTTACCACTGAACCTCCTACTAAAGCTTTCGTAAAAAGTGATTTATCATATTTTGACGATGCACTTTTTATAGGGGATTCGAGAACAGTCGGAATTTACGAATATGGTACTTTTAAAAATGCTGATTATTTCTGTGATGTAGGTCTTGCTTCATATAAAATGGACAATGAATATATTGACGGTTACACAATATATGACAAGCTTTCTTCTAATAGTTACGGCAAAATATATGTCATGCTTGGTATAAATGAAGTCGGAAACGACTTTGATTATACAATGAATTCATACATTAAACTTATAAATGCAATAAAAGAATATCAACCGGATTCATTAATATATATTATGGGAAACCTTCATGTAACACAGTCCAGACAATCACAGGGCGACACCATAACAAATGAAAATATCAATAATCTTAATTCTGCTATGGCTGAACTCGCTGACGGTGAAAACGTTTTTTATCTTGATGTAAACCCGATATTTGATGATTCCAACGGAAATCTTATGTCTGAATGCAGTAATGACGGTGTTCACGTTCTTGCAAAGTACTATCAAACATGGTGCGATTGGCTTTGTCTTAATACCATACCTGTTCAGACTTCCGAAACAGAAGATACAAGTATTACTACTGAAACTTATACAGAATCTTCTGAAAACTATACAGATAACGCTTTCTATTATTGATTATATTTTTCCGGATAATATTTATATACTATCCGGTTTTTTATTGACAAGTTAACAGATTCATGTTAGAATTAATATGATATTTTTGTACCATTTTAATGAATGGAGGGTGTAAATATGAATAACTATTCGTCTTTTTCGCATACATTTACAGGTTCTATGCATAAAAAAAAAGGAATAATATGTCAGGATTATTCCATGTCCTGCGACTGTCCAAAATATGCCTTTATAGCTGTCGCAGATGGTCATGGAAGTCCGCAATATGTACGCACGGATAAAGGTGCAAAATTTGCCGTTGAATCCGCTAACGAATGTGTTGAGGAATTTATGGAACTACTTGACGGTGCTGAAATGCTTCTCAATGTTGAAAAAAAAAGACGCACACTTCTTGCATTGTTATGGCGTAATGTTGTATCACTCTGGTATGATAAAGTTGTAAATCATTACATGAAAGAACCTTTTACAGAAGATGAACTTAAAAAAATTCCTGATGAACTGGCTGAATACAGGGATTTTTACAAACGTGGCAACTATCTTATGGCATACGGTACTACTCTTGAAATTTTTGTTGTATCAAGAAATTTCGCCTTTGGTGTACAGATTGGTGACGGAAAATGCGTTATTGTAGCAGAGGACGGTTCAGCATATAATCCCATTCCCGATGACCCCGTATGCAATGGTAATATTACCTCCTCAATGTGTCAGGACGATGCTATTAATTCAGCAAGATTTTGTTATTTTGAAAAAAGTGCAATACCTCCGGCTATTTTTCTGGGAACAGACGGCGTTGACAGGTCTTGCTGGAATGAAGAACAATTATACGACCTTTACAGAGAACTCGCTATAAAATTTGCTGAAACAGGGTTTACAGAAACTAACAAATATCTTGAAAAATTTCTTCCTGAAATAAGCGAAAACGGTTCTGGCGATGATATTTCCTGTGCGGGAATAGTAAATATTTCTGCTCTAAAAATATGCATTGATGAACTTAAAAATTCCGCTGAAGAAGAAGATACCAATGATAATTATGATGTGTTTCTTAGTACGGAAGATATAAAAGGCTTTATGTCTGTTCTTATTGAAGATACAATATCATCATGGGACGAGCCTGATATATATGCAATCTCACTATTTATTTATGATGATGAAGATAATCCATGCAAACCTACTGTTGTTTTAGGTTACAATACTGAATCCGAATACAAAAGAAACAAAAGATTTGCCAATAGTTCTCAGGAAGCCCGTTGGAACTATGTTTTCTGGCTACAAAATAATGAACTTAGTTTCGGTACAGATGATACAGCAAAAATCGTTCGCCAATGGATTATAAGTTGCGGTTATCCCTATGATGAGGACGCAGATGAATCTGACAGCAAACGTTATATACGAATTACAAATGCATTTACTGAATTGCTTGCGGATATCGTTCAAGACCTTCATTCTTCCGGATTTATTCAGAAAACTTTTAATAAAGAAATTCCTGTACTAATTCATAATCTTGAATACAATGACCAGATAGCAGAACTTAATCTCCTTGCAAATTGCAGTAACGAAATAAGAGACTTTGTAAAATTCTGCAAAAATGCAAATTGATTTTTTTGTTAAATGATAAAGAAAATTTTTTCAGTTATTCAGCAGACTTTCACATAATTGTCATATCCAAAGTTTATAATACAAACCATAGAAAGATAAAACAAAAGAAAGAAATCGGAATTGGGAATATTTTTTAAAATGGTGATATTATGAGTAACTTTATGAACCGAATTTTTATGACAGCTATTACTTTTGCTGTTATGGCAGTTGGGTGTAGTGATAATTCTGATTCCGGAAAAACAACTTCCGAGGAAATGACAAATATTTCAGTCAAGACTACAGATTCTTCCGAACCGGCTGTCCAATCTGAAACCGTTGAAACTACAAAAACTGAAAGTACTACAACTCCGGTTCAGTTGCTTTCAGTCAAAAGAACATCTGAAAGCGAATTGTTTTCAGACAGAGATTTAAACCCTGATTATTCCAGTCCGACAGCAGAAATAAATTTGACTGGAAATACCGCTGAAACTTCTGGAGACGGAGTTTCAGTAAAAGATTCAGTTATAACAATTACCGCAGAAGGTATCTATCATATAACAGGTACTCTTGATGACGGACAAATTATTGTTAATGCTGACGGGGAAAAAGTTCAGCTTGTGCTTGATAATGCTTCAATTAATTGCAGTAACTCATCGGCGATTTACGTTGAGAATGCAAAGAAAGTCTTTATCACTCTTGCTGACGACAGCAAAAACTATGTTTCTGATGGTGCAGAATATACTACAAACAGCACTGACGGTGAACCTGATGCAACAATTTTCAGTCACGACAGCCTTACAATTAACGGAAACGGCGAACTTGAAGTTACTGGTAACTATAAGGACGGTATTCGTTCAAAAGATGATATAGTTATTACAAGTGGCAATATTACTGTTAATGCAGTTAACAACGCTATAAAGGCTAAGGACTATGTTGCAGTTGCCGACGGTATTATGAATCTTACAGCAGGCAATAATGGTATCTATGCAGATAACAAAAACGATGATACATTAGGTTTTGTTTATATTGAAGGCGGTGAATTCAATATAACAGCCGGCGGAGGAAGTTCTCAGGCAGTAAAACAACATAATCAGGATTTTGGCGGATTCGGTCAAAAAGGAAACTTTGACGGCAAAATGCCTGACGGTTCAGAACCTCCGGAAATGCCGGACAATTTCGACCCTAATGGTTCAGAGCCTCCACAAATGCCGGACGGCTTTGACCCCAATAGTTCAGAACCCCCTGAAATGCCTAATTCTGAGGGATTCGATGCTAATGACGGCGAGCGTCCACAACCACCGGATTTCAATAACTCTGAACAACAGCAAACAGATATATCAAATACCGAAAGTACTGAATCTTTAGATGATACTGAAACTTCAGAAAATGTAAAAGCTCCTAAAGGCATAAAAGCATCTACAAAAATAGATATCGTTAACGGAAATTTCAATATAAATTCCGCAGATGATTCTATACATTCCAATACAATAATTAATATATCCGGCGGAAATCTCCAGCTTGATGCAGGTGATAATGCTATTCATGCTGATTCAGAAATCAATATAACAGGCGGTAAAATTTCCATTACAAACTCATATGAGGGAATTGAAGCTACTGTCATAAATATAAAAGACGGTTCAATAGAAGTAAATTCTTCTGATGACGGTCTTAACGCAAGTGACGGTATAACCTCTCAGGAAGGTATGGGAACTTATACCGATAATGTACAAATTAACATTGACGGTGGTATAATTTATGTAAATGCCTCCGGTGACGGAATTGATTCCAATGGAGATATTTTTATAAATAACGGTACTATTATAGTCACTGGTCCTGAAAACGGCGGTAATGGTGCTTTGGATACTAATGGCGAAATTACTGTAACAGGCGGTACAATTGTTGCAGCCGGTATGAGTGAAATGGCTGAAAGTCCTACAGATACTTCTACTCAAAACAGTATTTCAGCAACCTTTGATTCAACCCTTGAGGGCGGAACTCTTGTTACACTTTCTGATGATTCGGGAAACGAAATAATAAGTTTTGCACCAAAAAAACAATTTGATAATATTGTAATAAGTTCTCCGGAAATTAAAACCGGCAGTACTTATACATTCTATACAGGCGGTACTTCTTCCACAAGTGAAAGTTACGGACTCTATGAAAACGGCGGTTATAATAACGACGGTACAGAATCCGGAAATATCACTATTGAAAATGTTACATCATATATTGGTAAACAGTCTATGATGAGTAATTTCGGCGGAGGAATGAAACAGCCAAATATGTCCGGTATGCGTGACAAAGGCAGAAAAGATTCCGGACAAGAACAATAATGCCATCTTCTAATTTCATATAAACCACCCTATAACAATGAGAGCCGGAGCAATCCGGTTCTTGTTGTTTTTATACATTTTTTATAATTAGATATTGACAAATATGTTTAAATATTATATAATCATATTATAAAAAATATTTTAAAAAAGGAGTTACATATGTTAAAGAATAAAACAGCCATTATTACAGGCGGTACTCGTGGAATAGGTTTCGGAATTGTAAAAAAATTCCTTGAAAACGGTGCAAATGTAGTTCTTACAGGTTCACGTAAAGAATCTGTGGACAAGGCTTTGTCTCAGTTAACCGAATACAACGGAAAAGTTATCGGAATATATCCTGATTTATGCAATCCTGATGAAATTCAGAAAGCTTTTTCAGATATAAATGAACGTTTCGGAAGCATTGATATTCTCGTAAATAACGCCGGAATTTCTTCACGCACTTCAATTTATGACTATACTATTGAGGAATTTTCAAAAATACTTGACATCAATATAAAAGCTGTTTTTGTTTGTACACAAGCTGCTGCAAAAATTATGAAAGAACAAAAACATGGTGTAATTATAAATATAAGTTCAATGGTTTCAAAATACGGTCAACCGGCAGGGTGCGGATATCCTGCTACAAAATTTGCGGTAAATGGTCTTACAGTTTCGCTTGCAAGAGAACTGGCAAAGGATAATATCCGTGTAAACGCCGTTGCTCCCGGAGTGACAAAAACTGATATGGTATCAGCACTTCCAAAAGAAATGGTAGACAGAATTTCTTCCGGAATACCTCTCGGACGCATGGGAGAACCCGAAGACATTGCAAACGCTTGCTTATATCTTTCAAGTGATATGGCATCTTATGTGACTGGAGTTATATTAAGCGTTGATGGCATGGCAACAAGTTAATCAAAATAAAAAGGCTGTATTTTGATACAGCTTTTTTATGTATAAAATTTCTCCTATGGAATTGTTACCATAGGAGAATATTTTTTAGGTATGTTTCAATCAACAGTACATATATATCATTATTGATACTTATTAAAATCCTTTACAGTTTCCGGAAAGCACTGCACCCTTTATATTATTAGAACCATTTTTAGAAGTACAGCTTATAATTTTTGCCTTACCGAAAGTTACTGTATAACCAAGTGCGGACGGTTTACCAGTAAGAGGCCAATTGAAATTATTTTTCTTGTTGCTGTCTCCTGTACAGTTTTCCATAGTTACAACGCCATTCTGATTGTTTCTGTCAAAACCAGATGCATAATTACCTTTTGCTGTACAGCCTTTAAGTACGTGATTGCAAGGGTCAAGGTGAGCCTTTTCACCGGAAGTTTTATTATCAACGCCACCCATTTTAAATCCGTTGCCGTCACCGTAGATTCCATCACAAAGTCCGTTATAATTTGCCTGACAGTTTACAAGAGTTACTGCACCATGAGCTGCATAACAGTCCCAACCGTCATCGCTGTTGTATTCAGCTATGCAATTTTCGTAATAGTTACCTGTACCGGAGTGAAGTTTATTTGCAAAACCGTCAGCATTTTCACCCTTAGCATCTGCATTGTGGTGTGAATAGCAATTCAGGAACTTATTATCTGAACCGCCGTTTGATACCTGAAATCCTGCGTCATGGTTATAACAGCAAGTCACATACTTGAATGTATTTTTAGAACCTTCAATATATATGCCGTTATCGGAAGCATTCTTTATTGTAACATTTTCAACAGTGCTTCCGTTTCCGTAGAATGAAAGACCTCTGCCATTACTTCCTGATGTTGAAGAAAAATCAATAGTAGCATTGTTTTTACCGGAGATATTAACACCTGCCGGAACTTTTACAGCACCAGATTTTACAGTACCATTAATTACTATTGTTGTACCGGATTTTGCTTTTTTAATAGCATCTGAAAGTGATGTACCACCGTTTTTTACTTCAATAGTATTTCCTGTTGATGATGATGAAGAACTTGACGAATTTGAAGAATTTGACGAATTTGATGAACCGCTTGAAGTAGTTGCTTTAGGCGTTGATGCACCGGCAGAAGTTGCCTCAAATTTAAATTGCTGACAAGCCAATCCGTTATATGACCACTGGTCTATATTTCCGTTGTTTTCTTGTGACCAGCCATAAACATCAACAGCTTTTGTTTCGTTGCTGTTTTTTGTAAGAAGACAATATGCACCGTCTTTCTGTACAACTTTGAATTGCTGAGCGGTTGCACCATTGTATTCCCAGAGCTGAACGTTTGCACCGTCAGTGTTTGCACCGTTTTCGACATCAAGCATACGACCGCTTGAAAGACCACTCTGAATAGTTATAACATTATTGCCAATATTTCTTATATACCATTTCTGATTGTTTCCGCCATTTCCCTTGTACTGAATGACATTAGAACCATTTGAATCCTTTTTGCCGGAAACATCAAGATATTTCTGACTGTTTATGTTCTTTATGTAGTACCAGCCGTCAGAAATATAGTTTGATGATGCCATTGAACTGAGGGGCATATTTGCAGAAACAGACATTGCACCAATAACGGCAGTTGCTATAATAGCAGAGATACGTTTTTTTATTGACATTGTAAAAAACCTCCTGTAAAAAATATATATTAATAAACTGTAAACGAACGTAATTGTTTTTCACTGTCATAATCATATCATAATTTGCAGTTTTTGTCAATAGAGATATTTAAAAAATATCCAAAATGCAAACGATATATCAAAATAAATACAGCAATATGCACAAACAACAGAAAAAGCCGTAATTTCGGAGTTTATTTACAATACAAGCTTAAAAAAGCCTATTTTAAGGATATTTTTATTTTGAAAAATTATTAAAAGTTTGTTAAGAACTTCTAAACTGATATTTTGTGCTATAAAACTTTGATATTGTGTTTTTTAGTTCAGTAAGAGTATTTTTGATGTATAATTATATTTTTTTACTTTTATTTATGAATAAAAAATTAATATTTTTCTCTTATGGAAATTTTTTCAATACCCTCTTGACAAATCCAAAAAAATATGATAAACTACTTATAAACAAATAGTTATTAACTAAATATTACTATCTATGAGGTGATAAAAATTTACTCTATTGAAAATTTTGAAAGACCATCTGTTGCATCTGACTGCGTTGTTTTCGGAATAGACACCGCTGAACCAGATTCACCACGAAATCTCAAGCAACATATGCTTAAAATTTTGCTTGTAAAGAGAGGTGAAGAACCTTTTATAAATCAATATTCACTTGCCGGAGGCTTTTTGTGCAAAGGAGAAACCATTGAAGAAACCGCCCTCCGTGAACTCAAAGAAGAAGCAGGTGTTGCAGACCCTAAAATAATAAACATAGGTGTTTATAGTAAAGCAAACCGTGACCCAAGAGGTTGGATTATTTCCTGTGCATTTCTTGCCCTCACAAAAACTGTTGAACTTTCTACTGATGAGGATTCGGACGCTTTTGAGGCTTATTGGTTTAATTTTGAATATGATGATTCCGCCGGTGAAAAAATCACATTATCCAATGACAATGAAAAAATAGTTATCCATTATAATGACGGTCAACCACAAGAAAATCCGCTTGCTTTTGACCATGCAAAAATTATTTATGATGCTTTTCTTAAACTCCGTGATGAAGTTGTAAATCATGATATAATATTTGACCTTATGCCACCATTGTTTTCTATTTCGGATTTACAGCAACCTTTTGAAATTATCACAGGTAAAAAGACTTCACCACAGAATTTCCGGAAAAAAATGTCATCAAAAATTCGTGAAACAGACTTCTTTGCCGAAACTTCAGCTCATCGCACATCAAAACTTTACGAAAAAATTAAAAAGGAGTGATTATATGAAAGTTTTAATAGTAGTCGATATGCAGAACGACTTTATAACGGGCGTTTTAGGAAACAATGAAACTGTTTCAATAGTCGGAAAAGTTAAAGATTATATAGAACATTTCCGCAAAAACGAGCCGGACGGAAAAATAATTGCAACTCTTGATACTCATTCAGAAAACTATATGAATACACAAGAAGGAAAAAATTTACCAATTCCGCATTGTATAAGAGGTTCAAAAGGGTGGGAAATAGTTCCCGAAATCGAAAAAGCTTTAGACGATTGTATACGCCTTGAAAAAGTGACTTTCGGAGCAATTGATTTACCGTTAGTTGTCGGACGTGATGAAAATATTGAAGAAATTCAGCTTATAGGAGTTTGTACGGATATATGCGTTATTTCAAATGCAATTATCCTTAAATCTGCTTTTCCGGAAGTCCCCATTAAAGTCATTGAAAAATGCTGTGCAGGGGTTTCACCCGAAAGCCACCAGACTGCTTTAAAAGCTATGAAAGCTTGTCAGATTATTGTAAAGGATTGATATTATGATTTCTATAAAATACAATGGATTCTATTTTCCGTATATAATACAATATCCTGACGGAACTTTTAAAATAAATATTCCTGATATTCCTGTAAATAACAATTCCCCTCTTGAAATAGTTTGGACTTACAGAAATGAAAGTGAATTATCGCTTTTAATAGGAATATCCGAAAATCTCAAAGAAAATTACAACAATCCCATTAATCTATATATGCCGTATCTTCCTAACGCTCGTATGGACAGAACTCACAGCAAAAATGAGGTCTTTACATTGAAGTATTTCTGCAAAATAATAAATTTCCTAAATTTCAATAAAGTAAGTATTCTTGATGCACATTCATCAGTCGGAACGGCACTTATTGACCATTGCGAAAACCTTTCCCCTGAAAAATATATAAAGTCAGCTATTGAAAATTCCGGAATAGACAAAGAAAAAGATTATATATTTTTTCCAGATGAGGGCAGTTGTAAACGCTATTCAAGTATGTTCAAAGAATTTAAAAATATAGGTTTCGGAATAAAAAAACGAAACTGGTCTGACGGTAAAATAACTGGTCTTGATATTTTTGGGGAAAGTCCTGAAAATCGAAATATCTTTATAGTTGATGATATATGTTCCTATGGCGGAACAGTCTATCATTCCGCAAACAGACTCAAGGAAACAGGCTGTAATAAAATATATGTTTACTTCACGCATTGCGAAAACTCAATAGAAAAAGGAGAACTTTTAAAAGGAAACTTATTAGAACACATTTACACAACCAATTCGCTATTGAGTATTGAACCAAACGATAAAATAACTGTTTTCGATTGTTTATAAATAAAGGAGTGACTTATTTTGACTGACTATATAAATCCTATGCTTATGTGCGATTTTTATAAAATAGTTCATAGTGATATGATTAATCCCAAAATGACAAAATCCATGTCATATTATACTCCCCGAATGAGCCGTATAAAACGCTGGGACAGTATAGTTAACTTTGGATTGCAGATGTTCATGAAAACATATTTAATTGACTATTTCAACAAGTATTTTTTTGAACGTCCTGAAAATGAAGTTACAGAAGAATTTGAACGTGTTCTTGATTTCACACTTGGAAAAGGTATATATAATTCCGAAAAAATCCGCAAACTTCATCAACTCGGATATTTACCGATAGAAATTATAGCACTTCCAGAGGGAATAAAAGTTCCTGTACACGTTCCAATGTTTGGAATAAGTAATACTCATAAAGATTTTGCATGGTTGCCACAGGCTCTCGAAAGCCTTATAAGTGCTGAAATATGGTATCCACAAATCACTGCAACAGTAGGGGCTACTTATCGTGAAATAGTAAACAAATATTATTCAGAGACTTGTGACGATAATATAAGCCGTTCTAAAGCATTGGGAGCATTTGATTTCAGAGGTGATTATTGTTTGGATTCAGCCCTTAAAGCTTCGGCAGGCTGGTGTTTGTCATTCGAGAATACCGCAACAGTTCCGGCAATCCCCTATCTTGAAAAAATGTTCAATTGCGACTGCACAAAGGAAAGTGTTGCATTTGGTGCAGTCAGCACGGAACACTTTGTCATGTGTTCAAATTACGCATATGACGGTGATGAAATAACATTCATTAGAAAACTTCTTACAGAACTCTATCCTGATACAAGTTTTTCAGCGGTACTTGATTCATATGATTATTGGAACGTTATTGATAATATACTTCCGCAACTTCATGATGAAATACTAAATCATAATGGCTGTATGCTCATGAGAGGGGATTCCGGCGACTGCGTGGAAGTTGTTACAAAGACAGTTTTCAAGTTATGGGAACAGTTTGGCGGTACTGTCAATAACAAAGGATATAAAGTTCTTAATCCTCATGTAAAGGCTATCTATGGGGACAGCATAACTATTCAGAGATGTGAGGAAATCTATAAAATCCTTATGGAAAATGGTTTTGCTTGTTCAAATGTTGCTTTAGGAGTGGGTTCATTTTCTATGCACTGTATTGAGGAAGAAAACACATTGAAACCATTCACAAGGGATACATTCGGTTGTGCTATAAAAGCTTGTTATGCTGAAATAGACGGAAAAGAATATCCTATATTCAAGAATCCTAAAGAAAGCGGATTCAAGAAAAGTCAGAAAGGTTTATGTTATGTTTACAGGGACGAAAACGGAATTCTCAATTATAAAGATAACTTCACATCAAGCACTATTCCGGACGGAAATCTGCTTGAACCTGTTTTCAGAGATGGGAAAATTCTTCATGAATACACCCTTAATGAAATCCGTCAGACCTTGAATAATGGTAAATTCTGACTTGACAAAATAAAATGTTTATAATATAATTAAAAAAAACGGAGGTAATTTTTCTATGGGAAATTTTGACGCTAAACAGGCAGTTGAAAATGTAACTGCTTGGATTAAAAAGTACTTTGAAGAAAACGCAACTCCTACTACTAAGGCAGTTGTAGGAATTTCAGGCGGTAAAGATAGTTCAGTTGCATCTGCACTTTGCGTGAAAGCATTGGGCAAAGAACGTGTTATAGGCGTACTTATGCCACAGGGAGAACAGGCAGATATAGAATTCAGCAAGCTTTTAGTAAAAACTCTCGGCATAGAACACTACATTATAAATATCGGTGAAACTGTAAATTCTTTCATGACTGAACTCAAAAAGCACATTGAACCCTCTCAGCAAGCACAAGTTAATACCCCTGCACGTATCAGAATGACTACTCTCTATGCAGTTGCCGGAACTGTCGGCGGTCGTGTAGTCAATACCTGCAATCTTTCTGAGGACTGGGTAGGATATTCAACAAAATTCGGCGATGCTGCCGGAGACTTTTCACCGTTGTCTGATTTTACAGTAACAGAAATTTTACAGATTGGTGAGGAACTCGGACTCCCTAACGAACTCGTTCACAAAGTGCCTATTGACGGACTTTGCGGAAAAACTGACGAAGAAAATCTCGGTTTCACTTATGCTGAACTCGATACTTATATAAGAGGTATTACAGACCTTTCCGACAAGCCCGAACTTAAAGCTAAAATCGACAGAATGCACAAGAATAATCTTCATAAATTAGAACTTATGCCAAAGTTTGAACAGAAATAAAAATATGCACCTTCAAAGAATTACAATCCTTTGAGGGTGCAGTTTTTTTTGAAAAAATAAATTCATAATTCTTTATACAAATAAAATCCATTATAATTATTGAAAAATTTTTATTATTGTGATAAAATATAGTTTGGGTGAAAAATTATGAACGAAAAAAAGAAAACACGTTATACAAATTCAAGAATATATTACAACAAAATATATTTCAGAATGACAAATGAAGAATCCGAAAAAATTACAGAATATTGCGAAAAGAATAACATTTCAAAAAGTTACTTTATGGCATTGGCTACCAGTTATTATATTGATAACGATAAAATATTCAGAAAGGTGTTTTTCATGAACGATTTAAAAATAAAAAATTGTAAAAAGTCCTATGTGAGAGTAACAGAATACGAAGGAAATAAAATTAAACAATACTGCCTTAGACACCATATTTCAAAAAGCCGTCTGATTATTAAAGCTACTCTATATTGTATTGAAAATAATATTTCAATTGATGAATTATTCGGCATAACAAAAGTAAACAATGATTCATCTGCTTCTGTAAGCGACAGTGAAAAAAACAAATAACATTATAAACTGATTTAATATTACATATCCTAAACAGACAATTTTTTTGATTACAAAATAAATCTATGGTTATTTTTTAAAAAACTATTGACTATTTTTCTGAAATAGGTTATTATATATGTGTATGTTAACTTTAATAAACGGAAATAATCCGCAACGGAAGGATAATTTATAGCAATGCCTTTAGCAAAAAAAATAATCATAGCTCTTATGGGAGCGTTTTTAATAGGAATATCAGTTATAGTAAGCTGTTATTTTTCTACAGTTAAATTGAATCGTTCAAAATATCCTGTCTGTGGCGTAGACGTTTCCAATTATCAGGGTCTTATTGACTGGGACAAACTCGAAGAACAAAATGTAGCATTTGCATTTATAAAAGCTACTGAAGGCAGTGGTCACATTGATGAATCGGCTCGCCGTAACTTAGAAAGAGCATCTAAAACCAATATAAAAAAATCAGCTTATCATTTTTTTAGTTTCGATAGCTCTGGTGAAACTCAAGCAGAAAATTATATTTCAGTTGTCGGAGCTGATGAAATTGATATGCCACCGGTTGTGGATATTGAATATTATGCTGATAAAAAATCCAATAAACCCACAAAAGAAGAAACTGAACAAATATTGCGTCCTCTTCTGGAAAAACTTGAGGAATATTATGGAGTTAAACCTATAATTTATACTACACTTCCGGTGTATTTCAGGTATGTAAAGGAAAATTTTAGTGATTATCCGCTTTGGATTAGAAATGTTAATTTTGAACCCGACCTTATGAATTGGAAATTCTGGCAATATTGCGACAAAGGCGAATTATATGGTTATAAGGGTGAAGAAAAATATATTGACCTTAACGTTTATAATGGTACTATTGAGCAGTTTTTAGCTGAATTTTCATAAATTTTAACAAGCATAAATAAAAATTCTTCCACCTCTACGGGTGATGAGATAAATCGGTATTTACATTGACTCGTTAGTTTCTGTGAGTTACCGACTGTGAATTGAAACAACATACAAAGGTGATTTTATGAAATCAAATAATGAACACATACGTTTACTTACGCTTACAGGAATGCTTACCGCACTAACTACAGTTGCAACAATTGTAATACAGATTCCTACTCCTACTAAGGGATACGTTAATCTTGGTGATACTATTGTTAACATTTCCGGCTGGTTACTTGGCGGATTTTATGGCGGAATGGCTGGTGGAATAGGTTCAGCATTAGCGGATATTATAACAGGTTATGCTATTTATGCTCCTGCAACTCTTATTATAAAATTCTTTATGGCATTCGCCTGTTTTAAAGTTTTTACTACCTGCCAAAAGAAATTCAGTACTATTCCATCAAGAATTATTTCTGCTGTAGTTTCTGAAATTATTATGATTGCAGGATATGATATTTTTACAGGATTTATGTATAGTTCTGTTCAATCAGCAATATTTGCTATTCCTGAGTTTGCTATTCAGGGAATTATGGGGGCAACGTTTTCTGTACTTCTTTATGAGTGCATTTTAAAACGTGTTCCTGCTTTAAAACGTAAATAAAATATATTTTGTCCGGTTACAACGGACTTAAAATAAATAACAGGAGGTTATTTTTATAATGAAATACTACATAGGAATTGATTTAGGCGGTACTAATATTGTTGCCGGTGTTGTTGACGAAGAATACAACATCGTTGCAAAAGCAAGCACAAAAACAAATTGTCCACGTCCTGCTAAGGAAATTGCAGACGATATGGCAAGAATGGCACTTCAGGCAACTAAGAATGCCAATCTCACTATTGACCAGATTGAATGGGTTGGAATAGGTACTCCCGGCATTGCAAACAGTGAAACAGGTATTGTTGAACGTGCAAGCAATCTTGGTTTAAAAAACACTCCTATGGTCAAATACATTCAGGAAACCATTAACAAGCCTGTTTTCATTGAAAACGATGCAAACGCAGCAGCATACGGCGAATACGTTGCAGGTGCAGCAAAGGGAGCTAAAAACGCTGTTTGTATCACTCTCGGAACAGGTGTAGGCGGTGGAATCATCATTGACGGAAAAATTTATTCCGGTTCAAATTTTGCAGGTGCTGAAATCGGTCATACAGTTGTACAGGTAGATGGTGCACAGTGTTCATGTGGCAGAAAGGGCTGTTTTGAAGCTTATTCTTCCGCAACCGGTCTTATCAGAATGACAAAGGAAGCTATGGCTGAATGCCCTGACAGCATTATGAATAAAATAGCTGAAGAAAAAGGCAAGGTTACAGCACGTACATCATTCGATGCTATGAGAGCAGGAGACAATCCGGCTAAAGTTGTTGTTGATAAGTATATAAAGTATCTCGCAGCAGGTATTACAAATACAATCAACATTTTCCAGCCTGATATTCTTTGTATCGGCGGTGGCGTTTGCAATGAAGGTGACCCTCTTCTTCTTCCTGTAAAGGAAATAGTTAAGAAAGAAGTATTTACACGTGATTCTGAAAAAAATACAGAAATTGTCATTGCTAAACTCGGAAATGATGCCGGAATTATTGGTGCTGCTTTCCTTGGACGTGCTAACGCTTAATTAAATGTACTTTTTTCAGCTATATGTACAGTTTTCTATATGAAAATTTGTGCATATAGCTGATTTTTTTATTTTTTGCAACAAATGACTGAATTTCTGACACTCTATCTATGAAACGTTTCAAGAGGTGATGCATATGAAAGATTTTTCTGCTGATGTCAAGCTTGCTAAAAAAGGCGATACACAAGCTTTTTCAAGATTATATGCAGAAGTTTATAAGGATTTATATCATATAGCTTTATACAGTTTAAGAAGTTCGCATGATGCAAGTGATGTTGTAAGCGATACAGTACTTGATGCTTTCTGTTCAATAGATAAACTCAGAGAACCTGAAAAATTCAGAAGCTGGATAATGCGTATACTTTCCATTAAAATAAAACGCAAACAAAAAGAATATTTCAGTCCTACAGAAGAACTTGACGAAAATCTTCCTAATATAGATGATTTTGATTATGATTCAGTAGAATTAAAAGACGCTCTAAACAAGCTGGACAGTCAATCAAAACTAATGTTATCAATGTCAATACTGGGAGGGTATACAAGCAATGAAATTTCAGAAATATGTGATATGAATTCTTCAACAGTACGTTCAAAACTTGCAAAAATTAAAAAAAAATTACGCCTTGAACTTACTCCCGAAATATAGAAAGGAGAATTATTTATGAATAAAAACGACGACAAAATAAAAAGAACTTTAGAAAATGAAGAAATTCCTAAAGAACTTGAACCCGAAAACATTAAAAAGATACTTGACGAAAAAGCACCTGCTCAAAAACGTAAAAATATCAAATTTAACCGCAAATTTGCTGAAAAAGTAACAGCTATTGCATCAGCGTGTGCAGTTATTGCGGGAGGTTCAGTAATTTATTACAATTCCAGTAAGGGAAATGTTCCACAACAGGCAGAAATAATGGATTCATCAATAGCACTTGAAAAAGTCGAATCATCAGAAAACAATATTCAGCCATTAGCTAAAAAAGGCAGTTACATGAATGGTGCTGAAAATTATGAGCAAATATATTCAATGATTAAAAAATCTTCTGAAAACTCTGATTCAGGATTAACTACTGGTGCAAAATATGCCTCATTGGAAACTGCTGAAGCCGTTGGCGAAGAAAACGGTTTTGATGACTCATTTGCATATGATTCAGCAGATGAAGCAGTACAAAATGATGAAATCACAGAACAAGAAGATTCCTTTGTGCCAGAAACAGAAGAAACTTCAGAAGAAAATACCACTGAATATTCCAAAACATATAATCAGGAAGAAAACGTCCTTGAAGCCGATATCGTAAAAACAGACGGCAAAAATATTTATTATGTAAATAATAGCTATGATGACAACTATAAAAACATTTCAGAAATACATTATGCATCTGTTGATAATGGTATATTCACAAATTCAGGAAGTATAAATCTTAATGATGCTTTATCAGGATATTTCGGGGAAAACTATTCAACACAGGTATATGTTCAGGATATGTACCTCTATAATGATATGATTGCAGTATTAGGTACTGTCGATGCTTACAACGACTCAGACGAAAGCGAATGGTGGGATTATAAAACTTCTTGTTTTGTAACATTTTACACAATCGGCGAAAATCCGGAACTTATTGACACATATTATCAAGACGGCAGTTATAATGATGTAAGAATAACTCCTGAAGGATATATGTATCTTATTACTGACTATTCCCCTGTAAGTTATTCATACATTGAAGACGCTGAACAGATTGAAAAATATATCCCCTCATGTGGAGTATCCGAACAAGTAGAATGCATTCCGGCTGAAAACATACTCCTGCCATCAGATGACTTTGAAGAAACATTTACTCCCGGTTATTCTGTTATAGGAAGTATTGACCTTACACAAGCAGGAACTTTTACGCCAGTTGAAACAAAAGCTCTTGCCGGTTATTCCGGTGATATATATTGTTCCGGCGAAAATCTCTATACAACATTGAGCGGAGACGAAACCGAAATTACACGTATATCAATAAATTCCGGTATAATAAATCCAGAAGCTTCCGGCACTGTAAGCGGTCGTGTAAAAGACCAGTTTTCAATGAGCGAATATGATGGATATTTCAGAATTGCCGTAACTAATGACGAATATGAAGAAACTTACCACAGCTATTCTGATAATGAAACCGCTTGGGACAGAGTTAAAAACAAGTTGACAGGTGAAGAAAGCGGATACTATTCATATGACCTCACTAAACGTGACAACAGATTATATGTTCTTGATATGGATTTGAATATTGTCGGCAGTGTTGAGGATTTTGGTATTGACGAAGAAATAAAATCTGTTAAATTCCGTGGCAATATGGCTTATGTTGTAACTTACGAACAGACAGACCCATTATTTGCGATAGACCTTAGCGACCCTGCAAATCCTACTATCCTTGACGAATTTAAAATACTTGGCTACAGCACATATATGCAGGAATGGGACGATAACAAATTGCTTGGATTCGGCGTAAATGCAGATGAAGACGGCATTGAAACAGGTATAAAACTTACAATGTTTGATAGTTCTGACCCATATAACCTCAATGCATTAGCAACTTATACTCTCGACAGAACAGAAGATGAATGGCTTTATTCCGAGGCTGTATATGAAAGAAAAGCATTACTCATTGCTCCTGAAAAGAATCTTATCGGAATCCCCGTCGTAATTGAAAACTATGCTTATTATGACACTGAATCAGAAATCAATAATACTTCAAAATATATGTTCTTTGAATATAATGACGGTGAATTCACTCTTAAAGGCGAAATAAGCAATATTGAAAATACTCCATGGGTAAGCGGATTTTGCAGAGCAGTTTATATCGGCGACTATGTTTATGCATTAGCAGGAGATAAATTTGTTTCTGCCGATATAGAAACTATTACTGAATGTGACAGAATAGACTTCTGAAAATAAATAAAAAAGACCGTTTTTAAAAAAAGCGGTCTTTTTTTGCGTAATCAGCTATTCAAGGAATTGTAAGCTTCACGGACAGCAATGCAAAGCTGGTCTGCACATGAAGTACTTCTTCCATTGCAAGTGTTGCCCTTGATTTTTTCTTCAATCTGTTCAACTGTCCAACCGTCGAGGATTTTGGAAATTGCTTTAAGGTTACCGTTACAGCCCCCGACAAAAGATATATTTGTAATAACATCTCCGTCAATATCAAAGCTTATTTCCTTTGAACAGACCATTTTAGTTTTGTAAGTATAACGCATTTTTAAACACTTCCTTTCCTTTAACTATTTTATTACAGAAAAAGCTTGTTTTAAAGTGAATGCCGGAATAATATTCATTGAATACTTGTCCGGATTTATAGAATTTGCTGAATGTTTAGGGATTATACAAGTCTTGAAACCCATTCTTTCAGCTTCACGGATACGCTGTTCTATATGCGAAACTGAACGGATTTCACCACCCAGACCTATCTCACCAAATGCTATAAGTTCATTGTCAATCTGCTTATCCATTATACTGGAATAAAGGGCGATAGCAACTGGTAAATCTCCGGCAGGTTCGTCAAGACTGAAACCACCTACAATATTAAGATAAACATCAAGTGAACCCATATATATTCCTAATCTTTTTTCAAGAACAGCTATAATTATATTAAGCCTATTAAAGTCGAATCCGGTAACCATACGGCGTGGAGCAGAATAATTTGTTTTAGTGGCAAGAGCCTGAACTTCCGCAAGTATAGGACGAGTTCCCTCCATGACACAAGCAACACACGTTCCGGAAACATTTGTAGGTCTGCCCTCAAGAAGCATCTGAGACGGATTTTCAACTTCACGTAATCCCTTGTCAAGCATTTCAAAAACGCCTATTTCATTTGTAGAACCAAAACGGTTTTTAACAGCTCTCAACAGTCTGTAACTTTGATGACGTTCACCCTCAAAATACAATACAGCGTCAACAATATGTTCCATAACTTTAGGACCGGCAATAGCACCATCTTTGTTCACATGACCGACTATTATTAAAGGAATTTCCAGTTTTTTAGCGGTATGCATGAAAAGATTGGTACATTCACGCACTTGTGTTATGCTCCCTGGACTTGACGAAATACGACTTATACTAACAGTCTGAATAGAATCTATAATAACAATATCGGGAGTACATGAGGAAATAGTTTCGGCAATAGCTTCTGCATCGGTTGAAGTGAGAATATAAAGGTTTTCTGTATCAACCTCAAGACGCTTGGCACGAAGTTTTATTTGACGTGCTGATTCTTCACCGGAAACATATAATACAGAATGTTCCTGTCCTAAAAACTGACATATCTGTAAAAGAATAGTACTTTTACCTATACCGGGTTCACCGCCGAGAAGCACAAGTGAACCTTTTACCAATCCACCGCCAAGAACCCTGTTAAGTTCGCCTATTCCGGTATCGTAACGAACGTCATTGTCAACGCCAATCTGTTCAAGTTCTAAAATTTGTTCGGATAAATCGGGGGCGGATTGTGATGACGAACGTCCTGCTACTGCTGACGGTTGGGAAATATTTTCCTCAAAACTGTTCCATGCACCGCATGAGGGGCATTTGCCATTCCATTTAGAACTTTCATATCCGCATTGATTGCAAGTATAAATATATTTTGATTTAGCCATGTTATTTAACTCATAGAAGTTGTAATAGATTCTTCTGTAAGCAGATATTTTCTACCCACTTCCATGTGACTCCTTGAAACGTTGAAACTTGAAATATTATTATTGGTAAGTGACCAGCAAGCATTATTTGAACCGTCACCTATTGCATAAAATACAAGCTGTTCATTATCAAAATACAATTTACCATTATAACCATAAGAGCCATCAAGTTCAAGGAGAGAATTATTTGAAATATAGTATATCTTACATGAATCACTGTCTGAAGTGCCTTCTGAAACTATAAGTTCCGGCATTTCGTCACCGTTGAGGTCACAGAATTCAAAAGATGCATCTTTTCCCGATTCAGTTGCGGTTGCTAAATTAGCTTTAAGCTGTTCACTGAAAAGTTCCTTTTGTTTTGGAGTGAGTACAGCTCCCCAGCTTTCCGAACAATGAAGGGCATAGTCAATTGATGATGCACCAAAAGTATATTTTCTTCCTATTGAAATTGTACGGGCATTACGGTATTTTTCCATAGCCTCATCATATTCCGGAAGTGAAAGGTTTTCGCCGTTGATTTCGTGTTTTATTTCTGCTCCCTTTGAAGCTGAACCGCTGTTATCGCTATATGAAAAATATTCATTGAGAGAACGTCCGTCAAAGCTGATAAACTTTCCGACAACAAATCCATTGCCTGAATACTCATCATTTATAAGTTTAAGTTCCGGATAGTATACAAAAGAGCCATATTCTCCGAGAGAACCCACGCTTAATATCTGACCGTCTGAAACAGTAAATATTTCACATTGAGTCTTGTGGTCATTATTTGCGGAAATAAAGAGTTCCGGAGTACCATCATTATTAATATCAAAAAGGTCAAAACGTGACTCTTCATAGCCATTCTGAGCTATTTCCGAATAATTTTCAGTACTGGCAAATTCGCTTAATTTTTGTTCATAAATGGACTGCCATTCAAAGACGATACTTCTCGGTGAAACATTATTTATACCTGAATCTCCAGAATCTGAATTTTTTTTCTGATTTGAACAACTTACTGTAACGGAAGTCAGAACAAATGCAAGAAATATGGTAGTCAGCTTATTTAAATTCACTTGAAAAATCCTCCCAATTTTTTAATGCATAATATATTTTATCATATATATCATAAGATGTCAATTAAGATAATATTACGAAAATACTACAAAATTCAGAAAATATCTTCTGCAATTTTCTTATAAACTTTTGTATCAATAATATCATCAAGGTCATATTCAAAGTCGTCAAGTGTTTCCTCATCAAGCATAAGTTTCCAGCCCTCATTTTTCAGTTTAACGGAATATACATATAATTTCATGCTTTTTTCTTCGTCTTTTCCCTTGAAAGTAAGTTCAGTTTTTAATTTATATGCTTTTTTTATTTTACAATCAATATTTTTGGAATCGCAAAATTCTTCAAGACTTTTTATTTCACGTTTTTTAGCGTCCTGTTTGTCAATGATTTGAGCAGATATTTTAAAATGTTTTCCGAAATCGTCTTCAATGTATTCTTTTAATTCTTCCATGCCGTCTTTGGTTTCGTCGCAGAAGTCTTTCCAGCTTGAACTATCATCAACATTGTTTACTTTAAATTCTTCAATCATATCATCTGTCATTATCTGTTCAAGAATAAGTTCAATATTATTATGATTTATACCTCTGACCATTCTTTTCAAAGGTTTTTTATAAGCGTTTGCAGAACATGATGCCATAACAGAAATTATAAAAGCTACAAGAATTATTGCAGGAATAATAAACCTTTTTTTACTTTTAACTTTTGTTTTTTGAGTAGCGGAAGTGTCTGTATTTTGGTTTATGCTGTCCAAATCGATATCAGGAGTATATTTACTTTTTTGATTTTGACAATTGCAGACTTCATTTTCAGAAAGTTTTTTTCCGCAGTATTTGCAGAACGGCATAAAAAGTCCTCCTTTAATTTTTGTCAGTCCTTTATCTGAAAAAAAATTTCAAATAATTTCTTATTAATTATAATTCTTTTGATTAAGAATGTCAATATAATATATGGGATTTCATTTGATTTTCACATATAATTATTTGGCATTTATAAAGTTATTTATTCCTGAAAAAATAGTAAATGCTACTTTACGCTGATATTCCTCATCAGTGAGAAGTGAAGCTTCTTCCGGATTTGATAGAAAACCGCATTCAACCATTACAGTCGGATTTTTGCTGTAGTAGCATAAAAAAAGTTCTTTACCGCATTGTTTTATTTCACGGCTGTTATCAGGCTGTAAAAATTCTACAAACTTGCTTTGTATAGAACGTGCAAGACTTTCGTTTTTGTTGTTGCTTTCGGAATAGAACATCTGAGCCCCGCTGTAACGTGAATCCGTAAACTGATTCTGATGTATTGAAATACAAACGGCATTATCATATTTATTGAAAAGTTTAAGCCTGTTATCCATATCAGAACTTTTTTGATTTGCTATTCCTTCAACGCCCTTATCATGTATGGAAATATCAGTATCACGAGTAACTTCAACCTGATATCCCGATACTGTCAGTAAATCCCTTAAAGTAAGCAGAATATTAAGGTTTATTCCCTTTTCGCAAGTGCCGTCAACTGCCACACAACCGCCATCAAGTCCGCCATGACCTGCATCGAGTATGATAACAGGTTTTTCATCATTATACGATACCATTGAAACAGGTACAGAATCAGAATCAGTACTTATATGGGTTAATGCAGTAAGTCCGAAAACAGCACACCCAAAAACTACCACTCCGCCTATAATTTTGCGTGTAATCTTTTTCATAAAGAACCTCCCGTCTTTTTTTAAAGGATATGCAAAATTATTGCCTGCTATTCCAAATGGTAAATAATACAACTTGTCTGAAAAATAAGGAAACAAATATATTTCAGAAATAATATATCAATCCATAGTCGGTAATTTCACGAAAACTTATGAGTCAGTGTATTTTTGACTGTGATTTGTCTCATATCAGTGTGGAATATCGATTTATCTTAACACCAATAAAGGTGGAAGAATTTTTGTTTACGTTTGTTAAAACTTTAACCCCGACTTAATTTTAAAAAATCGGGGTTTTTGTAATATTATCCTATAAATTACAATAGGTTAATTAAGTTCTTTATTTGCTCTGTCAAGTGCGGAAGCAATAACTGCGTCCATATCATAATACTTGTATTCACCAAGACGACCGCCAAAAATAACGTTTTTCTCGTTTTCTGCCAAAGTCTTATATTGCTGATAAAGTTTACTATTCTTGTCATCATTGACAGGGTAATAAGGTTCATCACCTGGTTTCCACTCGGAACTATATTCACGGCTTATAACAGTTTTAGGAATATCATTTCCATTGCTGTCCTTACCAAACTCAAACCATTTATGTTCAATAATTCGAGTCCATGGAGTTTCTCTGTCTGTATAATTAACAGCTGCATTGCCCTGAAAATTAGGAATATCAAGAAGTTCATTTTCAAATTTGACACTTCTGTATTCAAGAGTACCGAGTCTGAAATCAAAATAAGCATCAATAGCACCTGTATATACTATTTTGTCAGCAAGTTTATCAAGGTCTTGTTTGTTGAGAAGATAATCAACACCAAGACGTACTTCTATACCATCAAGCATATTTTCAATCATTCCAGTGTATCCACCTATTGGAATTCCCTGATAGAGTGCATTGAAATAGTTATTATCAAACGTAAGGCGAACAGGAAGTCTTTTAATAATAAATGCAGGAAGTTCCTTACAATCACGTCCCCACTGTTTTTCGGTGTAACCTTTTATAAGCTTTTCATAAATATCACGTCCGACAAGGGAAATAGCTTGTTCTTCAAGGTTTTTAGGTTCGCCTGTAATTTCCTTACGCTGTTCAGCAATCTTTTCAGACGCTTCTTCAGGAGTCACAACGCCCCACATTTTATTGAATGTATACATATTAAATGGGAGTGAATAAAGTTCGCCCTTATAATTTGCAACAGGAGAATTTGTAAAACGGTTAAATTCTGCAAATTGTGTTATATAATCCCATACACGTTTGTTATTTGTATGGAAAATATGAGCTCCATACTTATGGACATTGATTCCCTCAATATTTTCAGTATAGACATTACCGGCAATATTCGGACGCTTGTCAATAACAAGAACGCTTTTTCCAGCTTTTTTTGCCTCATGAGCGAATACAGCTCCATAAAGACCAGAGCCGACTATTAAATAATCATATTTCATATTTTAAACCTCCGCTCTGTTGCCGTACATTTTTTCATAGTAATTCTGATATTCTCCAGAAATAATAGTTTCCCACCATTCTTTATTATCAAGATACCATTTTATAGTTTTCTTTATACCGTCTGCAAACTTAGTTTCAGGAAGCCAACCGAGTTCATTATGAATCTTAGTGGGGTCTATTGCATAACGCATATCATGACCTTTTCTGTCTTCAACATGAATTATAAGACTTTCTGGTTTGCCGAGTTCTTTACAGATAAGCTTTACAATATCTATGTTTTTCATTTCATTATGACCGCCTACGTTATAAACTTCGCCAACTCTGCCTTTATGAATGATAAGGTCAATAGCACGGCAATGGTCTTCTACATAGAGCCAGTCACGAACATTCAGACCCTCGCCATAAACAGGAAGTGGCTTATCTGCAAGAGCATTTGCAATCATAAGCGGAATCAATTTTTCAGGGAAATGATAAGGACCATAGTTATTGGAACATCTTGAAATAGTCACAGGAAGCCCATAAGTTCTGTGATAAGCCATTACAAGAAGGTCTGCACTTGCTTTTGAAGCACTGTAAGGACTGCTTGCATGAATTGGAGTCTCCTCTGTAAAGAAAAGGTCAGGTCTGTCAAGTGGTAAATCGCCATAGACTTCATCAGTTGACACCTGATGATAACGCTGAATGCCATATTTTCTGCAAGCGTCCATAAGGACCTGTGTTCCGAGAATGTTTGTCTGAAGAAAAATTTCAGGGTTTTCGATTGAACGGTCAACATGAGATTCAGCAGCAAAGTTCACTACAATATCGGGCTTTTCTTCTTCAAAAAGTTTATATATAGAATTTCTGTCACATATATCAATTTTTACAAAACGAAAATTCGGGTTATTCATGACAGGTTCAAGAGTTGAAAGGTTACCTGCATATGTAAGCTTATCGAGACAAACTATTCTGTAATCGGGATAAGTCTCAAGCATATGGAATACAAAGTTAGAACCGATAAATCCGGCACCGCCTGTAACAAATATATTCATAATACAATTCCTCAATATCTAAATTTATTTTCTGCAACATTACGCAAATGCTGTCCATAAGGTGATTTTCCGTATGCGTCAGCCGTTTCAAGAAGCTGTTCTTTGGTAATCCAGTCGGCATAGAATGCAATTTCTTCCGGAGCAGAAATAACAACGCTCTGACGGTTCTGAACAGTCTGTACAAAAACTGATGCTTCCATAAGGCTTTCCATCGTTCCGGTATCGAGCCATGCAAAACCTCTTCCGAGTATCTGAACCATTAAATTCTTATTTTCAAGATACATACGGTTAAGGTCAGTTATTTCAAGTTCTCCTCTTGCGGACGGTTTAACCTTTTTTGCCATTTCTGAAACGCCGGCAGGATAGAAATAAAGTCCAGTAATTGCAAAATTTGATTTTGGACTTTTAGGTTTTTCTTCTACTGAAATTACATTTTTGTTATGGTCAAATTCAACTATTCCGAATCTTTCTGGGTCATGAACGTAATATCCGAAAATAGTAGCTTTTCCGTTCTGAGCGTTTTTTACAGCGTCACGAAGATTCTTACTGAACCAGCCACCATAAAAAATATTGTCTCCAAGTACCATTGCACATGAATCATTACCAATAAATTTTTCTCCGATAATGAACGCCTGTGCCAATCCGTCAGGACTTTCCTGTACTGCATAGGAAAGATTTATACCCATTCGACTGCCATCACCTAAAAGTTCCTCAAATCGTGGAGTGTCTGTAGGGGTGGAAATAATAAGTATATCCTTAATACCTGCAAGCATAAGAGTTGAAAGCGGATAGAATATCATAGGTTTATCATAGACAGGTAAAAGCTGTTTTGAAGTAACTTTTGTCAGCGGATAAAGTCTTGTTCCAGAACCGCCTGCTAAAATGATTCCTTTCATATTTTCCCTCCTATATTTTACAAGATTTGATTATATTGCAAATTCTGTCCACATCATCAAGCGATAAATCAGCATAAAGCGGAAGTGTTAAAACTCTTTTACTGAGGTGAAGGGCAACAGGTGTTTCTAATGGATTGTATTTACCATTGAATGCATGAGAAACACTCGTAAGCGGATAAAAATATTTTCTTGCCCCGATTCCGTTTTCATCAAGCTTTTCCATTACTTCATTTCTGCTTGAACCGAATATCTTTTCATCAAATACAACAGGGAAATACGCATAATTTGATTTGACATCTGGCTGTATATCACATAATTTTATTCCATCAATGTTTTCAAGATTACTGCGATATCTTTCAACAACTGCTTTACGCTTTGCAATTTCAGTATCAAGATGTCTTAAATTGCATATTCCCATGGAAGCCTGAAATTCATTCATTTTAGCATTTCCGCCTATGTATGCTACTTCTTCCGGACCATGAATACCAAAATTTTTAAGGTCATTGAGTTTTTGAACCATGCTGTCATCATGATAGCAGACTGCTCCACCCTCAATGGTATTGAAAACCTTAGTTGCGTGAAAACTGAACATTGATGCATCACCGAATGAAGCACTTGATTTTCCTTTGTATTCAACACCAAATGCGTGTGCCGAATCATAGATAACTTTAAGGTCATATTTTTTAGCGATTCTCTCAATTTCTTTCACGTCGCACATATTGCCATAAACATGAACAGGTACAATTGCTACTGTTTTATCAGTAATAAGGCTTTCAATTTTTGTAACATCAATTGTATAGTTATCCGGATTGATATCACAGAAAACAGGTTCAAGACCGTTTCTTACTATTGCGTGTGTTGTTGAAGCAAATGTAAACGGAGTTGTTATTACTTCCCCACCCTTTGCAAAGTTAAATGATGCGATAACATTTTCAAGTGCAAGGTGTCCGTTTGTATAAAGGGTTACATGAGGTACATCAAGCATTTTTTCAAGTTTTTCCTGAAGTTCTTTGTGCTTTTTTCCCATGTTAGTCAGCCAGTGACTATCCCAGAGTTCTTTGATTTCTTCACAGTATTCCTCATAGTCGGGCATTGAAGAACGTGTAACGAGAATTTTATTATTCATAATAACATCTCCTATAATTATTGTTTCCATTCACAGATAACAGATTTTCTTTTACCGGAATTTAATACAGGTATTTCGTTTACATATTCAATATCAAGGTTTGCATTATCTCCGATTATTGAATGCATTTGTGAAATAACTTCTTGTTCATTCAATATATTGTTTTTTTGCTGTGATGCTTTATTTATCTTTAAAACATACTTATTCTTGCTTTTTTGAATGAACTGCCATTGTGCTATTCCGGGAATATTCTTTAATACTCTTGCAAAACTCATTGGGTGAATAGGATTTCCTTTAGTATCATAAACCAAATCGAGTCTTCTGCCATAAATTTTTTCAAAGTAATCCCAACCGCCAGTTTTTGCGTTACCTTTTGCAAGAATAGCGGTATCACCTGTATCATATCTTATTAAAGGAAATGCATAGTTATATAAATCTGTAATTACAATTCGTCCAAGTTCACCATATTCAGCGGGTTTATCTTCATCTAACTTTAAAATTTCAAAAATATAACTTGCATGATTAAGATAGAAATTATTATCATTAACTTTTTGATGTGCCATGATTCCGGCTTCTTCATCGGCATAACATTCAACAATAGGTATGTTGAATTTTTGTTTAAAAGCTTCTTTTGTAGTAATATTAAGTGCTTCCGAAGTTGAAAACATTACTTTTATAGTTTTCAGGTCTTCAATATTGCCTTTTCCGGAAACCAAAAAAGTAAGCAAACTATCATACCAACTTGCATAGGCACGTATTGCAACTATCTTGTTTTTCTTTACAGTTGAGCAAAGTTTTCGTAATGTTTTATTATCCATTTTGCTTACGTTGATAGGATAAATATTTTCCTTGAAAATCTGAGACTTTGTTTTACTCTGCCAGTTTGTCCATATTCTGCACTGAGCAAGTTTTTCATGGGATTTGAATCCCACCATATCCCCGAAATATTTTAGTTCAGCTACTCTTCTGTTACGCTTTCTTGAATCCTGATATATAGCAAACGGAGTACCGGTAGAACCACTTGTTTTTTGTACATGGACTTCTTGAGTTTCCTGCTCGGGAATTTTATCTACAGGTACAACTATTGAATCATAATTTTCAATTAATTTGGATTTATTCATTATGGGAAACTGTTTTAATTTTTTTCCTTTGTATCCTTTATAAAACTCTGTATTTTCAGTTGCGTGCTTCAATAAAGAAGATAAATTTTTTTTCTGTATATTTTTACCGACTTTAACAGATTTCATTACAGTTTTTATTTCATTATAATGCTTTCTTACTTTACTTCCATGAAGAAAGTCCTGAATCCAGTAAAAATTTCTCTTACAAAAACCATTCAAACTCATATTTTTAATTCTGTTAAATAATTAACAGTACTCCTTCTTAATTATATTTGTATCAAACGGCATTAAAAGCATATTATCACCATTTTCATCAGTTACATGAAAGTTTTCAATAACTGCATCAACACGTTCTTTTAAAAGTTCCATAGTAGGAGCAACAATAAAGATATTAGCTGCCATCTGCCTTTGCGTACCGAGACCGGCAACAATTTCGCCGTCTTCATAGTTTGGATTTACAGCAACAACGCCGTTAAATCTTCTGATTTTTTCAACTCCTGTAATCTTTCCGATTTTACCTTCTTTAACAAGCGGAGAAAGTTTGCAGGCAACCATATTATGAAAATAAGGGTCTGCTAAATCTTCTACTTTTTTATCACTCATTTTTCCGGTAAACGCATAATTGATAAGGAGTTCTTTTGCGTCAATTCCTGTAAGTTCAGACACTATCATATGTTCCTGAGCACCATTAAGTCTGAATCCCGGTTCATAAATGTACACTGAACCATTTTCAATAAATGACTGAAGAAACAAAACGCCATTCTGAACGTTCATTCCACGGAGCATATTTTTTACACGTTCATCAACTTCAGCTTTGTATCTTTCTATGTGTTTTGACGGGAAAATATACGCTGACGGAAGTTGTGTAATTCCTTTCTGTTCTTTACTTGTGTAACGGTCACACATTGCAACCATGGTAGGATTTCCGTCCTGAATAACATAATAAATAATTACTTCAAGACCGTCCATATATTTTTCAATAAGTATTTTCTTTCTGAATGAAAAACTAAGAGCTTTTTCTATTGCCTTGTCAAGTTCCTGGCGATTCTGACAAATAGAAATTCCCTTTGAACTTGAACTATCAACAGGCTTAACGATTACAGGATATTCAATTTTATCAATCTCATCAAGTGAGTATTCAGGAACAACAGGAACTCCGTATTTACGACAGGTATTTTTGAAGTTATCCTTTGATATCATAATTTCAAACTGTTCCATTGAAGCAAAACACGGATAATCAAGAATTTCACATACTTTGCAATATGTAGGAATAAGAGCCTCAGCTACACCTACCAGAACAGCATCAATATTTTCTTTTTTTACAAGATTAACAAGCCCGTCAACGTCCATTCCGTCAACATCACATGGAACATCAGCAAATTTCTTTGCATATGTCATCTTATTGTAATCAGTAACATATGTTTTGATATCCATGAGTTTAGCCTTTTCGATAAGACTGATTGTTTCCGGATTTGCTCCTATAATCAATAGTTTCTTCATAATTAAGCCTTCTTCTTTCTGAAATTTTTTAACATACCTACAATATATTCATAGCTTTCTATATGGAAAAGCTTAGAACCTACCCAATATACAACCACTCCGACTGGAATCTGAATTACAAGTGTAATAACACTACTAAGTTTCAAAAATGTCACTGCATATACAATTGCTCCCATAACTAATGAAAGTATTATCTGTGGCAACATATCTTTTAACTGTTCTAAATAAGAATAGTTAAGCAGTTTCTTATTAGGAAATGAATTAACAACCTGACTTATAAATGATGTAATAAGCATACTATATGCCATAGCCATAACGCCAAATTTAATAGCAATTATAATAGTCACAACGCCAATAGATTTCTTTATGATTTCGAGTTTAAGAAATAAATCGCTTCGTCCCATAGCTTTTATGGCATTGAGATTTGCAGTATGTATCGGATAAAATGCAAATGAAATACAGAATATCTGCATAAACGGTACTGACGGCAACCATTTGTCAGTTAAAATCAATGAAACCAGTTGTCTTGAACAGACCGCAAAACCAACCATTAACGGCATTATAATGAAAGTAGCTGTTTTTATAGCACGTCTTGTCATTGATTTTACACGTTCAGGGTGATTCTGTTCATTTGACATTGTGGGCAATAATACGCTGTCTATTGCCGTATTGATATTTGAAACAAGATATTCAGGATATTTTTTACCATTGTTGTAATATGCAAGGTCGGATTTTGTATAAACTTTACCGATTATCAATTGTCTTATATTATTATAAACTGTATCGAGCAAAGCAGAAATAAGTAATTTCCAGCCATATGAAAAAAGTGATTTTAACCTTTGCATTGAAAACATCTTTTTTGGACGCCATTTTACAGTAATCCATAAAATCAGTGTATCTATTGTAGTATTAAAAAGCATTTGTGCAACTAAAGCCCATACTCCGAAACCAAAATATGCCATGAGTATTCCTATTACAGCTGCACCGATAGTTCCACCAAGCGTAGCAAAGAAAAATCTTTTAAACATCAGATGACGTGAAACATATGCCTGCTGAACATTTTTCACGCCCGAAATAACAAGTATTAAACTTAATACTCTTACAACCGCCGTCAGTTCAGGAATTTTATAAAACTTTGCAATAAAAGGAGCTAAAAAGAACATTATCAGATAAAGAACTGAACACATTACAATATTAAAGTAAAATACACTTGAAAAATCAAGGTCATCAGCATCTTTTTTCTGAATCAAAGCATTTCCCATGCCACTGTCAACGAAAATTTGCATTATAGTTGTAAATATCGTTACAAGGGCTATTGTTCCGTATACATTAGGGTCAAGCAATCGTGCTAAAACTATCGATACAATAAGTGTAACGCCCTGAGCACCGCAACGTTCAAGAAAACGCCATATAAAATTTGATAAGACAGATTTATTATTCATGAAAAAACCTCTATATAACTATGATTTTGTTTTTATTTTCTTTGCAATTTTCCAAATGAAAGTAAGCCTTGTTTTTATCATAAGAATTTTAATTTTTTCTTTAAAATTTGCATATTCAATACATTTTGGTGCTGATTTCAACATTTCATCTAATATAAATTTATCATATTCAAGGTTATTTCCAACATTTGAGAGTATAATTTTAATTTCTCCCTCATAAAAAAATCTTTCATACTTGTGATTACTGTATTCATTAAGACCTTCAAGCATATCAATGGTAGTTTTCCATGATGCAATAAGTTTATTTATATCCTGTTTTTTTCTTGTTGCTGTCCACGAATTACCTATTCCATATCTGTATGCCACCATTTTTTTACTGAAGTATCTTACTTTTCCTTTCAAACCACACATAATCTGAAGCGGGTGGTCACCAACCTTGCAATTTGTGCAACATTTAGGATAATCCTTTTTTATTTCCCTACGATAGACTATTCCGGCAGTAGGTATATATAATCCGCCCTCTTTTATTAAGTTTTCAAGTTTTAAATCAATATCTTCTTTTGATAATGACCAATCCTTTTCGCCGTCAGGAGTAAGAATAACAGCATTTGTGCAACACATCGAATAATTTTTATGTTTTTCCAAAAAGTCAATTTGTTTTTCAAGCTTTTCATAATCAATCCAATAATCATCACCCTCACAAAGTGCGATATACTTATATTCTTCCGTTGCTTTATCCATAATTGTTCTTATTACGCCGGGCTTTGAGTATTGATTTTCTGTTTCAATGATAGGTTTAATTATATCGGGATATTTTTCTGCATACTCTCTAATTATAGATGTAGTAGAATCAGTTGATGCATCATCATGAACAATAACAACAAAAGGATACTTTGTTTTTTGATTAACAAATCCCTCAAGACACTGTCTTATAGTCTTTTCATGATTATATGCAAGGCATCTTATTGCTACGAGTTTTTGATTGTTCATTTTTTAAAGCCTTTCTTGTTTGTTTCATTCCACAGTCGGTAATTTCACGGAGACTGACGAGTCAATGTATATCTAACTTTAATTAGCCTCATGTCAATGGGGATACCGATTTATCTCCGTCCGCCACTGCCATTAAATTTCAATTCATCTTACCACCTATAGAAGTGTGAGAATTCTTGTTAATGCTTTTTAAAAATTGACTTAATCTTTTTTATTCTGTCTTGTCCGATATAATATTTTATGCGACTTTTAATGTATGTTTTTCCGAGAAGTTTTTTTATTGCTGAATCGTAATCCATTTTATCAAGAGTTTCAAAAAAGTAATCTCTGTTTTGAGGTCTTGGATTAGGTTTAGAAAATGAACGGTTATTAGCAACCGCTATTTCAGGAGAGATTTCAGAAAAAACCATATATTTTTCAAGTTCAGAAAGTAAATCTGACGCTTTGGAAGTGTTAACAGTTAATACACTGACTCCTCTGAAAAGCTGTTTATCTGATACGGAATTTTCAGGAACGCCCCAATAATCAGCAATTGTAAAATCTGCGACTCTTTTTTGACCACAATATTTACAATTATAGCAGGATTCACGCAAAAAAAGATTATTGTTAAATCCAAGGAAAAAAGTATCAGTGCCTAAAGGAGCTACTTTTGAAGAACCATCATTAAAAATAAGTTTCATAGTTCCACAGCCAGATTTCCACCCCCCTTTATTTGTTTTTGTTCTGAAATAATACTTTTTAATTTTTTTCTTGTATTTTTTTTCTTTAGATTTTATAAATGCATTTACAGTCTTTTGACTTGCAACGCCATGACATAAAACGTCAACAGTATATAATAAAGAAAGATTATTTTTAGCTTTAGTAAAACTTAAATACTTTAACAATCCGCCTATCTGACAAGCTGTTCCACAAAATAAGACAGGTGTATTATTAACCAAAAAGTCCTTTACTTCAACAAAAGTATCTTTCAAATCACTCTGATTATATTTACTTAGTCTGATTTTATCAAGTTCATCATAGCTTTTAACTACCGTATGATAAACATAATTTGGATTATATTTCTGAGATGCACCAAAAACTACACCATTCATATCAAATATTGTTTTTGCCAAAGCCGAAAAAACTCCACCTGATGAACTTTTCATAGTTGTTTTGTCATCACGATTCCAGCCCATATAAAATTTGCTTAAATTTTTTTCGGGCAAATTATTTATAGGACAGACTTTTTTACATTTTCCACATTCTACACAAATATCTGAATCAATAACAGGATACAAAAATCCCTCATTATTTTCCTTTAAATCAATACAATTTTTAGGACAACTATGACTACACGCACCGCAACCGGTACAGCTTTTTTTTTCACATATTTCTATCATAAATCAACCTTCCAGTGCATTTTTTAGGTAACATAAACTTTTATTTCTAAGTTTATCAAGATTTTCATATACACTTTCATAATTAATCTTTTCAAATTTCTTATTTACTAAATCATTCGGATTGGTTATTATTCTGTCTTTCATGCCAATCTGATTCAGAATATCAGTCTTTCTGAATTCTGAACCGCCTTTTTTACATAAAGAAAATACATTTTTTCCAAAATTAACTGATAAAATAGTTCCATGATATGAATCAGTAATAATACTGTTAGCATTATAAATTGCATTAAGAAATTCTATAGGTCCGCAATCTGCTAACGGATTAAAATACTCATTCTTCTTTACAAAACAGAAAGGTGTAACAACAAATATTTTACAATTGTTATTTTTTGCTACTTCTATAAGAGTTTTTTCAATTTTTTTGAATCTCTTTAAACCGCCTAATGAATAATACAATATAAATTTACCTTTTGTTTTATTCAGATTTAATTTTTTTATCCAGTCATCTTTTTTCAAAAGGAACGTTGGGTCTAAAACAGATGAAACTTCCATTTCTGCAAGTGCTGAAATTTTCTTAGCACTTGAACGTTCTCTCATTGAAACAGCTTGAAATTTCTTAATTTCAGGAATTATTTTTTTAAGTTCCTCATCACTCATATTAGCAGTGGAAGATGCATAGGAAATCTTTCTGCCATTGAAATTCTTCAATAAATATGGATTCATATAATTCCAGTCTATGTGTTCCAATTCTAAGGAATGTTTATTCCAAATTTGGTCACTGCCACTGACAGCAATTTCATATTCATCATATAAATTATAAACATCTTCCGGAGTCCTGCAAATTGAAGAAGTATTCATTTTTCTTTCGATAAAGTTTTCAAACTTCTTATACTTAGAATTCCTTTTAGAGTATATCGGAAGTAATGTAAGGTCTTTTATCAGTTCCTTGTAACCGTATTTAAATCTGAGATTTGAATAAACTTTTTTCTGTTCTTCTAATCGGTAATTTATAATTTCTGCTTCATACCCTAAACTATTTATTGCTTCCTGAGTAGCATAAGCCTGAAGTACAGAACCATAGTTATAAGCAGAATGAAATGTTATTATTCCTACTTTTTTCATTTATCTTTCTACTCCCAGTATTGGCTTTACTAAATTTTTGACATTCATTTTTATCAATGACATTTTGCTGTCCTCAATGTTGTATACTTCCATTTTCTTTAATTTAAGCTTATTGTGTTCAAGCCAAACGTTGAAAAGTCTTTCTGAAAGAAAACCATATATTCTGCTGTTATATGCGTCATAATCACTTATATCAATTCTCTTTTCGAGTTCAAAAAGAATTGTAAATAGCCAGTTGCAATATTCATCAAAATATTTCTTTTTAGTAATCAGCATATTAAACTGGTATAAATCCTTTGATTTTGAAACCTTAACAAAGTCTCTCTTATATTCAGGAAAGAATTCTTTTATTATCTTTCCGCACTCGTCGTAATCACGAACATTATGATATTCTGCATAGTCTTCTCTGATAGTTTTTCCTTGACGATGCATTTTATATGGAACAATTACATCATACTTTTTAAGCAAAGATTTAGCAGTATCGTAAGAAAGGATATGCTTTAAAGGTTCTGAAGTCATTTTATCACAAAAATATCTGCGGTAATGTGTTAATCCGATTATATCATCATCAAGATTTTTCCACATATAGTATAATGCAGTAAGTTCGCAATAATTAGGGTTTTTATCTGAGATATTATCACCATCAGAATCCACTTTATATCCAAGATTCTCATGCAAAGACGCTCCAACCTGAATAGGAATATAACCTTTCATTTTAGGTATATTGTATTTTTTGTGTGTAACAACGTAAATAGACATTTTTCTCTCCTAAAACTGAATAAATTTATACGGGAATGTTTGACCATTATTTGAACGTACATATTCAAGATACCATCTTGCTATCAGTACAATAATCAGAAAAACATACATACCATATTTTAATCTTATACCTTTATAATCCAATTTATATATTTTTGGTATCATGGGAATGAATATCAGTGATGCCAAGTCAAAATAAAAAGCCATTCTAATTGCATATACATTTCCCATAAACATTACAAACGAAAAAGCAAATGAAGTAGTTATACAAGAAATAATAAATTTACTTTCTTTTTGATAGTTAATCATCTTCGGAAACGCTATATATCCCAGAACCGCTAATATCACCCAGAATACAGTTCTAATCATTCTTCCGCCGACAACAGTTCCTTCCATGTATGTCAGGAATCGTGAAGACAAGATACCCTTTGATATAAACAAAATAAGTACCGGTTTATACAAAATCATGACAAGTGATATTGAACAGAATAATATTATGTTGAATATATATACTTTTTCTCTTGATTTTAATTTTTCATTTGATATAATAAATATGGGTATCAATAAAAATGAGAATAGTGCAGAGTTATGACTCAAAAAAGCAACCATCAATATAAGTACCGATACTACATATTTTTTTTTCATAATGAACATATATGCAACAAATACAAAACAAACTGCTAAAAACTGTCTGAGAAGATTAAGTGTGTTATTATAAAAAATAGTATAATAACAAAACATTGCAAACGGAAGCGAAATTTTATTATTATCATTCAGAACAAGTTTATTGTTAAACAGCGATTTTCTGTCCAATCCATTAAACATTTTGATACCAATATAAATCAAGCCTGTTTCCACAAAAGACAAAACAAAATAATATATTTTGGTGTCATCTGTAAATAGTCCTACTATATAGTTTAATAGTGCATACACTACGCCTATTGAACAACTTTTAGCAAACTCAATATATCTTAAAAATTTCATTCTTTGAGTATATTCAAACCAAAAGTTGCCATATACTTCTACGTCAGTACCAACAGAAGAATCTCTTAATCCTGCCAATAATGACGGCACGGTAATAGCCAATATTGCAAAAATAACTTTCAGACATTTTTTCTTTTTTAGATACTTGCTTTCGGATAATACAAATAAACCACAGGAAATTCCAAATGTTATTAAATAAATCATTTTGACTTTCCTTTACAATAAAATTTTTCAAGTTCCAATGTTGATTTTTCAATATCATAACCATGATTTCTGATTTCTGTTTCAACATTTCTTCTATTGAATTTCGGAACAAGTTCCAAACAATGCTTTGCCCATACATCAGCTGATGAATTAAGGGATTCAAATTCCGTTGAATTTAAAAGCTTAATGCCTTTATCAACAGTATCAGATATAAGCAATGGCAAAGATGATGCCTGTGCTTCAACTGCTGCAATAGGAAGTCCCTCATATAATGAAGGCATAAGAAAAATATCCATACCTTGCAATAATTCGTTTATATCAGAACGATTTCCAAGGAAAACAACATTCTTTTTTATTCCGAAATCATTAACTTTTTTCTTTATTGCATTTTCAAGTTCACCTTTTCCGATAATAAAAAGTTTTGCATCTGGTCGGATTTTCAATAAAGAATTCATTATTTCAATCAAAAACAAAGGATTTTTCTGTTCACTCAGTCTGCCGACATTGCAAACTGCCAGTGTACTATCCGAAAGACTAAGTTCATTTCTCACTTTATTTCGTAATTCCGGATTGAATGAAAATCTTTTTAATTCAATACCGTTTTTCAGAAGCATATATGAATGGTTATTTTTTCCGAACATCCACTCCCCTGCCTGTTCAGAACACGCAATTTTTCCGATATTTTTATCAAGTAATATCTTTCTGAAAAACTCATGCAACACATGGGCAGAAGAATTTGCAGTAGGGTGAGTATTATGGGAATGTACAATAATCTGAGGAATTTTCTTCAACTTACAAATTATTAAGGCTATAGGGTCAGAAAGTGAATTTTTGTTTATATGTACTATGTCATATTTTCTTGAATCAATAGTTTTCCATAAGTTTACTATATACTTAATAACGCCGGATTTCAATGGTGGTATATGTTTGATTTTAATTTTTTCAGCGATTAAGTCATTTTCTATTGAACATTTAGAACAGTCCGCAAGAACGGTAATATTATACTTCTTTTTATCAAGATGTTTACAAGTATTCAATATAAAAGTTTCAATTCCGCCTTTTGATGCTGTTGCTTCAATAAACAATATTTTTTTCACACTATTACTCCTTGTTTGTTTACTTCAATCCACAGTGGCAATTTCACAAAGACTGACAAATACGTGTATGTCTGACTGTGATTTGCCTCATGTCAGTGAGGGATAACGATTTATATCCAATTTAATGGTATATTTATAAAATTATCGTTTCAGGCTGTAAATAAAAGGTCTTCCATAAGCCTGAAGCAAACCGGAAAATCTTATCATAACATTTCTGGACATTTTCTTTGAAATTGAAATATATGCACCTTTTAAACCGCTTTCTTTTTTCTTTTCCCACATCGGAGAATCTGCCCACGGACTCATTTTTTTATATTCAGTCCACTTTGAAGCATATTTATGTTTACAGCCATTATACCAAGGTCTTACACTTGTAAAGCTTGTGGTATAGTGAATAAGTACAGGTTCATTTACAGCCTCTTGAATTTCCTTTTTAGTATAAAAATCAACAGGCTTTCTGTATACAAGTATTTCATCATAGGAAAAATCATAAAATATAGTAACAGAATTGAATTTAGGGTGAAAAACAAATGTATCCTTTGAGAGAACAGCATTTAAAGCTCCTTGGTCACCCTGCTGAATGTTTCCATGCTTGCTTTTTATGAATTTAAGTAATTTTTTTTCGATATTATTATCATGCCATTTTTTCATATCAATCAGCATTACACCCGAATTAAACATTATGTCATTAGGTTTAAGATTGATGTTTTTTCTGTATTGCTTGCTGAATGCGTCCTTTAATGCAGATATAGTTTTACCATGCATATCAATTTGCCATAATTCCAAAATGGATTTATTTATAATTATATCACAATCAAGATAAATAACTCTTTCAAGAGTCTTCGGCAACACCGATGATATAAACAATCGTGCATACTGGCTTAATGAACCTCTGTCAAGATTAACTTTCATAGAAAGCACTTTACTGATATCAGTTGCTTTTATAAACTGAATATCAGACCTTTTGTATTTCTTTGAAAGTGACATCAGTTTTCTTTTGTTATCTGAATTTATTCCGCTGTCGAGTACATAAACTTTTATATCTTCGGCATTTTTACTGTTTTCATACAGTGAAACAAGTGAAACACCTAAAATTTCTGCAAATTTGTCATCAGATGCATAAACAATATGCACAATATTTTTATCAAACATTATACCATTCCTAACTAAATGCGATTTGTTTTGTGTATATTTTTTTGTAAATCATCAATTATATTCTATATTATGTATACTTATTCAGCATACCACATTAAATAATATTTGTCAAGTATTTTTATACGAACAGAATCTCATTTCCTTTCTATGTCAGTGTTTTTTTATATGTGGTAAACTCGGCGTTTATCGGACTTTTCTATTCACGATTACCGCCGGCTGTTCCAACTGGTAAATAATGCTTGACATAAATATATTTTTTTGTTATACTGATTATAGATTACAATACGGAGGGTAAAAAATTATGATGAACATAGCAGTTGCACAGTCCGGCGGACCTACCTGTGCAATAAACGCTTCACTTGTGGGAGTTTTCAGAGAATCACTCAAAGAATCATCAATTGACGCTATATTTGGTTCGATAAATGGTATAGAGGGCATTATTGAAAATCACCTTGTTGACCTTAAATCAATGATTACAACTAATGATGAAATTGAACTCCTTAAACAAACCCCGTCAACAGTACTTGGTTCGTGTAGATATAAACTTCCTGACTGGCGTGAAAATGAGGATATTTACAAAAAAATTGTGGCTACTCTTAAACAGCGTAATATAGGAGCTTTTTTTTACATAGGCGGTAACGATTCTATGGACACTGTAAACAAGCTTTCTGAATATTTTGCTACAATAGACCTTGATGTTAAAATAATTGGTATTCCGAAAACTATCGACAATGATTTATGCGTGACAGACCATACCCCCGGATTTGGTTCTGCTGCAAAATATGTTGCAACTACAATGCACGAAATAACAAGAGACAGTACAGTTTATAGTATGCCGTCCGTAACAGTCGTTGAAGTAATGGGACGTCATGCAGGTTGGCTTACTGCGTCAAGTGCTGTTCTTCATGCAATGGGTGAAACTGCTCCGCACCTTGTTTATGTACCGGAAACAGATTTTTCACTTGAAAGATTTCTTAAAGATGTAAAACAGGAAATGTCCAAACATAAGGCTGTAATAGTTGCTGTATCCGAGGGAATAGAAGTTCCGGAAGGCGTACAGTCAGGCGTTGTTGATAATTTCGGTCACAAATATCTTTCAGGAATAGGAAAATATCTTGAAGACGTTATACGCAGTGAAATAGGCTGTAAAGTGCGTTCAGTAGAACTCAACGTTATGCAGAGATGTTCTTCACACCTTGCCTCTAAAACGGATATTGACGAAGCTGAATACATTGGTGCAGAGGGTGTTAAATGTGCTTTGAGCGGACAAACTGGTAAAGTTATGGTATTCCACCGAGTTTGCGATATGCCATATACTATTGTTATTGGTACGGCTGAAGCTTATGAAATCGCCAACAATGAAAAGAAACTCCCGAAAGAATACATAAATTCTGCCGGAAACAATATAAGAGATTGTGCTTTATCTTACTTCCTGCCTCTTATTCAAGGCGAACTTAATCCGATTATGTCACAGGGCATTCCTAAACACTTTGCTATTCATGAATCAGTGCTTAAATAACAATGAAAAACGTTGGTTAAAATACTATATAGGCGATATCTCAGGAAGCGACAATTTTTGGTCAGAACCTAAAGCCTATCTTGTACTTAATTCAATGTTTTACGACGGAATAGAAACAGAAAAATCACGTACCGCTGAGGGGAAATTCTTAAATCCGTCCATTCTTGATGATGTTGAAAGACTGCTTGATTTTTATGATAATATGTTTTCGGCATTCAACAAAAGTCATACAGGCAAGGATATTATTACTTACCGTGTAGAACGTTATAGTGATTTTCTGCCTATATTGAATAACAATTCTACTATCTCATTCACATCAACATCAATAAACGGTTTTCTTAATGCTTATCGTGACAGGAAAAAAATTACTTTAATCAAATTTTTCATACCTGAAAGCGTTTCCTGTATCAACGTTGCCGAGGCGTTGGATTTTTACGCAAAGCCCGAAGAAGCAGAAATATTATTACCACCTTTCATGTATCTTGACCTTATGCAGAAAGTTCCGACAGAAAAGGAAATGAAAATAACCGATTCTGACGGAAAAAGTCCGGAAAATACCTGTATAGCGGTTTGTAACTGCTGGAACAATATTAGCGAACGCACCAGAAGTTTTGATACATACGGTTCAAAAGCGGGTCAACGAGTATATAATGCTCTTAATAATGGCAAAAATCCAATTCCGGAAGATATAGAAATATATACCGAATGGAAAAAAGATTTTCGTCAAATATACAAACTTACATACAAAAACTGCTGTACATAAATATACAGCAGTTCTTTTTTATTTGGATAAATCTTCAATAATTTTTTCAAGAATAGGAAAATCTCTGTCATAAGTAGCTTGCATTTCTTCCTCATCAGAATAAAGCAAATTACGAGGTTTTCTTATTCCTATGTATAAATCGTTTGTAATTTCTTCAGGGTCTATGCCTATTCTTTCGGCAAATTCGGTATTTTTAAGGAAAAATCCATAACTTCTCACCTGAATATTATCAGGATATATTTCCGACAGGTTAACAAGAGTGTTTTCGGGGTCAAGCACTGGATTTATATTTGAACCTCCAACCACTATTACGGCATCAGCGGACTGCATTTCAGTAGTAAGTTTTGTTTCATTGCCTGTCTGGTAGTTACTATAGGAATTATCAGAATATGGAATATAATACGTTGAAACCTTTACTTCACCGTTTCCGTTGAAATCTTCTGCAAAAGTTTCAAGATAATCTTCAAATTGTGCAGAATTTCCGATAGCATCGTTATCGCATAAAACTAAAACAATCATATCGGGATTCGGACGCATAATATAAGTATATGCAAGATAACTTGCAAGGGCTACAAAAAATACAGCAAGAAAAAGCCACCATTTATTATGATAAAAAAAGTTGGTTATTTTTTTACAGAAAGAAAGCTTTATTTCTTCTGGGTGTTCTTCATGAATAGTTTCGCTTTCTTCGATTACGCCCTGTTTCAGACGCATAAGTTCGATACGTTCTTCACGAATTTTCTTGTCATATTCTTCTTGTTTCTGACGTTGACGGAGTTCTGCCTGCTTACGCATTTCCATTTCCTGCTTTTCACGCATTTCCTTTGCAGACTGAAAAACACTTTTCTTGACATTTATTTTTTCTGAATCGTCATTTTCAGAAACATTTTTATTATCCTTCTGCATAATTCCTCCGATTTTTTGTAAAGTAATACTATTATAACAAAACTACTTTACATTGTCAAGTTTTTTGTGGCTTTAAAAACTTTTCAAAGAATATGCAATTTCTTCAATTTCATCTTTACTTAAAATCTCACCTAAAAATTTTTTTGAAATTTTAATTTTTCTATATCTCTTATAGATTTCATCAAGAAATAAATTAAGACTTTTTGTATCAACACTTTCAAATCTATACTTTGGAGGAAATAATCTTAAAACATAGTCATATCTTTCTTCTATTAATTTTTCAGCATAGCGTTTTCGTAATTGTGAATTAGTACAATTAGCAAATTCAATATCATTTAATACTTCATTTATAAACTGATATTTCATTTCTTTCTTTTTTTGTTTTTTTATCTCATCAATATGTGCCATATTATATCGCACTTCTTCAAATGCTTTACTCAAATCTTTTCTATCTTCTTCATTTTTTATATAAATGCCTATTAGAAACCAATCTTTTTCGAGTATTGCATCTAATTTATTATTCTGGATAAAGTCAATTATTTCACACTCAGGACATAAATTAGAAGCTTCAGAATATTCATTATAATTTAAAATAAACTCGGCAGTAAATAGTAATTTTGGCTTATATTCCAATATAGTTATATATCTTATTCCGTTACTATAAGCTAATAATTGAACTGTACCAATTTCTTCATCACATTGTATATTATTTGATATAAATTCATTCCATTCAGTCACAAAACAATTTCGTACATCTTGACGCACATTGTCCACTAAATCCAAAATTTCTTTTCTGTAATATTCCTCTATTTCTTCCTCATCAAATATGTATTCTTCGTCAAAATCTTCTGGTAGGTCTTCATCATTAGAATACTTGTCCATATCAATTAATTTTATACCATTTACATCATAATCATAATATTGCTGTATATCCTCTTTTGTTTCCTCTACTTCTTTTTTTAAAAGGCACATTTCTTGAGTAAAAGTATCTTTTTTAATAAATACAGTATTAATCTTTTCTTTTTTGCACAATTCAATAAAATTATCGTATTTCAAAAGGCACTCGATGTTTGGCATATCATTTACTTCATAAATAAATTCAAATCCCTCCGCTTCAAGTGATTCTTTGTTAGGAAGTGGAATATCTTCCTCTTCAGACTTTATAAACTTTTCTATAAAAAACATATAAAAATTCCCCCTTAACATACCGATTTTTCATATTTTTGTTAATGTCAAATTAACTAAAATTACCATATCATTCATTATTTTTCTGCATAATTTCTCCGATTTTTTGTAAAGTAATACTATTATAACAAAACTACTTTACATTGTCAAGTTTTTTGTGGCGTTCAAGATAATCTTTGGTTTCAGAGGCGACGACTCCGGAAAGTCCAATTAACGCTATGATATTAGGAAGTGCCATAAGTCCATTGAAAATATCAGCAATATTCCATACAGCCTCAACAGTAAGGTAAGGACCTACAAAAACAGCAACAACATAAAGCCATCTATAAACAGTTATTGTAGATTTTTTAGAGCCAATGAGATATGCAAGACATCTTTCTGAATAATAATTCCAGCCTAAAATCGTTGTAAATGCAAAAAATGCCAAGCAGAGCATAAGCAACAATGATGAAATTTTTTCAGGAAAAGGCAATCCATAAGAAAAAGCGTCCATAGTTATTGCCACACCCTCAAGACCTTCTTTTTCGTAACTGCCAGCCATTACGATTGCAAGACCTGTCATTGTACAAACAACTATTGTATCAATAAAAGTACCTGTCATTGTAACAAGTCCCTGACGTGCCGGTTCTTTAGTACGTGCTGCCGCTGCTGCGATAGGTGCTGAACCTAATCCGGCTTCATTTGAGAAAATACCTCTTGCAATACCTTTCTGCATGGAAAGCATTACAACGGATATTCCGGCAACACCTCCGGCAATCGGTTTAAAACCAAAAGCACCTTTTACAATATCAGCAATAGCATACGGAATTTCAGTTATATGACCAAAAATTATAATAAGACAACAACTTATATATATAACTATCATAGCAGGAACAATTACCTGTGAAACTGATGCAATACGTTTTATACCGCCTATTACTATCAGAGCAACAAGAACTGTTATAATAAGTCCGGCAATAATAGTTGTATAAGTATAGTTATTTCCGAATAATTCAATAGTATGTTCAGCTTTAGGGTCAAAGAAACCATTTGAAGCAGAAGTTATACCATTAATTTGTGTTATAGTACCAATGCCCATAATTCCGGCAAAAAGTCCGAACAGTGCAAAAAGCTTTCCTAACCATTTCCATTTTTTTCCTAAACCATTTTCAATATAATAGAAAGGTCCTCCGAGAATACTTCCCTGACTGTCAACAGATCTGTATTTTACTGCTAAAAGCCCCTCAGCGTATTTGGTAGCCATACCGAAAAATGCAGCAATTTCCATCCAGAATAAAGCTCCTGCTCCGCCTATACTCATAGCAGTTGCAACGCCTACAATATTACCAGTACCAATAGTTGCAGATAAAGCCGTACATAGTGCCGCAAAACTCGATACTTCACCGTGGGCGTTTTCCTCGTCTATGAACATATATTTCAAGGCTGTTCCTAATTTACGTACCTGCAAAAAACCTACACGTACAGTAAGCATAATTCCGCAACCTATAATAAGAACTATAAGCGGAATACCCCACACAAAGTCATCAATATTTTTTACAATCTGATTAAAAGTTTCCAAAAATAAATCACTCCTGTTCACAAAAAAAGACGGCAGATAAAAAATTCACCGTCTTTTCATGTATGAATTATTGTATAATGTTATTCTTCTTCCTTAGCAGGACGACCGCCGTTTACCGGAATGGGCTTCATAGTCGGGAAAAGAAGAACATCTCTTATAGACGGGCTATCTGTAAGCAACATAACAAGTCTGTCAACACCGAAACCGAGTCCGCCCGTTGGTGGAAGTCCATATTCAAGAGCGGTAACAAAATCTTCATCAACTTCTGCATTAGCACCCTGAGCTCTTTTAGCTTCAGCTTGCTTTACAAAACGTTCTCTCTGGTCAATCGGGTCATTGAGTTCAGAAAAAGCATTACCCATTTCACGACAATAAATGAAATATTCAAAACGTTCAGTAAATGCAGGGTCAGACGGTTTTCTCTTAGCGAGAGGTGAATTTTCAACCGGATAATCATATATAATAGTTGGCTGAATAAGTTTATCTTCAACAAATGCATCAAAGAAAGCAATAAGTACATGACCTTTTGTTGCATTTTGACCCTCATCAACTTCAACGCCTTTTTCCTTTGCACAAGCACGAGCGGATTCATCATCAGCCCATTCATTATAATCAACACCGGCATACTTTTTAACAGCCTCAATCATTGTAAGACGTTCCCACTTTTTGCCCATGTCAATTTCAATGCCCTGATAAGTTATCTTTGAAGTACCGCAGACTTTTTCTGCAATAGTTCTGTACATATTTTCAATTAAATCCATCATGCCTATATAATCGGTATAAGCCTGATACATTTCAACAGTGGTAAATTCCGGATTGTGTGAAGTATCCATACCTTCATTACGGAAAATACGTCCTACTTCGTATACCTTTTCAAAACCACCAACAATAAGTCTTTTAAGGTAAAGTTCGGTTTCAATTCTGAGGTACATATCAATATCAAGTGCATTATGATGTGTTACAAAAGGTCTTGCAGATGCACCGATTTCAAGAGTATGAAGAACAGGGGTATCAACTTCTGTATATCCGAGATTGTCAAGATAATTACGGATTTCACGGATAATCATACTTCTTTTTATAAAAGTATCCTTTACTTCCGGATTAACTATAAGGTCAACATAACGCTGTCTGTATCTCATATCCTGGTCTTTTAATCCGTGCCATTTTTCAGGAAGAGGAAGAAGTGACTTTGAAAGAAGTGTTACCTTGTGGGCATGGATTGAAATTTCACCCATACGGGTTCTGAATACAAAACCTTCAACGCCGATAATATCACCGATATCCCATTTTTTAAATTCTTTAAATTCTTCCTTGCCGATATCGTTCTGACGTACATAAACCTGTATTCTGTCTGAACCGTCACGAATATCAATGAAATTAGCTTTACCCATATTACGCCAACTCATTATACGACCAGCAAGACGGAAATCTACAGCTTTAATTTCCTCAAGACCTGCCTGAACTTTTTCTTCATCGCCATTCGCTTCACTGATAATGTGAGCTTCATCTGCTTCAAACTTTGCTTTAAGTTCTGAAGCTCTTGCTGTAACATCATACTTAGTAATTGTATATGGGTCAGCATTATTGTTTTTAAGTTCAGCAAGCTTGTCAAGTCTTACTTTCTTTAATATGTTAATATCCTGTTCTACCTCTTCCGACTGAACAGGTGAATTAATGTTTTCACTCATTTTATAAAAAGTCCTTTCATAGAAAATTACTTAGATATTTCAAGAATTTCAAAACGCAGTTCACCGGCTGGAGCTTCTACAACAAAAATATCGCCGACTTTCTTTTTCATAGCAGATTTACCGATAGGTGATTCATCTGAAATTTTTCCTTCACGGACATTAGCATGGTTAGTACCAACAATTGTAAAAGTTTCAACTTTTCCTGTATCAACACGTTTGATAGTAATTTTTGAACTCATGCCGACTTCATCGGTAGATGCATTTTCAATAATTTCAGCATTGTCAATAGTATACTGAAGTTCAGCGATTTCAGCTTCAAGAATAGCCTGTTCATTTTTAGCTTCATCATATTCAGCGTTTTCGGAAAGGTCGCCGTAAGAACGTGCAACTTTAAGTCTTTCAGCAACTTCTTTACGTTTATTTATTTTGAGGTCGTCAAGTTCTGCAACAAGTTTATTGTAGCTTTCACGGGACATTTTTTTAACAGCCATTTCAAACCGCTCCTTATATTAATAATATCCGGAATAATCCGGTAATTTATATTATAATATATATTCCGCAAGTTGTCAAGGAATTTTTCGTTTCAGCCTGTTTTTATCCATCATGTAAAAATGATATTATATTTTATAATAAAAATTATTAATTAAAAAGTTTCATTCGTTCGATTTTTCGTACTGTTCTTCAAAATCGTACACTATATTCATAAGTCTGATTTGTTCTTTCAACGGGAGTTTTTCAAAAATCCTTATAAGTTCCCTTGTATTAGTGCTTAAAGCGGAATCCCCTTTTATCTCTATATGTTTAAAACTAAGCTTATTTGCGTAAAATGAAGTACTTAAAGTTCGTTCAGTTTTTATGCCGTTTACTTCAATATTCTGACTATCATTTATAGTAGGATTCTGATTATTAGTACCTATTATTGCCTCGGAAATGTCTTCATTTTCGCCTTTAAGCAGATAATCAGTTGAAACTCCGAGGAAATCCGATATACGTACAATCATTTCACCATTGGGAATAGTACCTCTTTTCCAGTTAGTGACATTACTTTTACTTATTGCGAGGTGTGAAGTCAAACTTGTTACTGTAATATCACGCATCTTGCAGGCTTTTGCTAATTGTTCAAAAAACATAATGAACCTCCCGAAAAATTTGTTTACAAATTACAAAGTTCTATTAAAAGTACTATTTGTTATTGACTGGTTCTGTAATTTGTACTATAATGTAAATTAGGGTGATATATTGAAAATATAACTATATTTTACCATAACAAATGCTAAAAGTAAACAGAAAGGAATGACTTTTTAAAATATATTACAAATATTTCCAAATATTGATTAAAATATAATCCGAAAGGTAGTGAGGATATGACTGAACTTGACAGATTTGCGGGGAGCATAATTGACAGTGGAAGCATTATTGAATCTTATAAGGCAACCGACAATGAAAAAAATCCCATATATGCTTTTGAAGTAAAATTTGAAAATACTACCTTGCTTCTTATTTTTGACGAATATAACCATTGTCTCGGAATTATTCGCAAATAACTTGATTTTTTCCGTTCTGTTTGTACTATTCACAAGAAATACCACTCTTACGCAAAAAAATTCTCCTATGGTGTTTTTTCCGTTATACCACAGGAGGATTTTTTTATATCCGTTTTTACCGGACTTGTACAGAACATATTATAGGAGAAATTTATTTATAGAGAATATTTTATGACAAGTTGATATTTCTTACCTTATCCCTGACTTTAAGAACAAATGCCGGTGATACAGAAAGTTCATCAATACCCATTCGTAAAAATGTTTCAGTAAGAGTTGTATCAGCAGCAAGTTCACCGCATATGCCAATCCATTTGCCATATTTATGAGCATTATCAGTAGCTATTTCAATAAGTTTCAATACAGCTTCATGATGTGTATCACAGAAACGTTCAATATCCGGATTCTGTCTGTCACACGCTAAAGTATACTGAGTAAGGTCATTTGTACCCACACTGAAAAAGTCAACCAATTGAGCGAGTTTATCACTTATAAGTGCAGCAGCAGGAGTTTCAATCATAATTCCGAGTTCAGTTTCTTCGGAATACTCTATACCGTCCGCTTTCAGTTCAGCTTTTACAGTGTTGCATATATCGATTACTTCTTTAACTTCCCATACATTCGCAATCATAGGAAACATTATTCCAAGATTTCCAAATGCTGACGCTCTGAACAAGGCTCTGAGCTGTGTTTTAAAAATTTCCGGTCTGTCAAGACAAAGACGTATTGCACGAACGCCAAGTGCTGGATTATCTTCTTTTTTAAGATTAAAATAATCGCATTGTTTATCCGCACCTATATCAAGTGTACGAATAATGACTTTCTTTCCTGCCATGCTTTCAAGAACACGCTTATAAATTCTGAACTGCTCTTCTTCAGAGGGATAATCAGAATTTTCAAGATAAAGAAATTCACTGCGGAAAAGTCCTATACCTCCGGCATCATTAAGAAGAACCGCACCGATATTATCAACACTTCCGATATTTGCAAAAATATTTATCTTTTTTCCGTCAAGAGTAACATTTTCTTTGCCTTTAAGCTTTTGAAGAAGTTCTTTCTTTTCGATTTCTTCAGCACATTTCTTTTCAGCAAATTTAATGGTTTCTTCATCTGGGTCAAGTATAAATTCGCCTGTAAAACCGTTTACAACTGCCATATCACCGTTTTTTACAGCTGAAAGAAACTCTTCACCTACTCCGATTATAGCCGGAATATTCATATTTCTTGCAAGAATAGCTGTATGTGAATTTGAAGAACCATGAGCCGTGACAAATGCAAGTACTTTATCCTTATCAAGTGAAACTGTTTCACTTGGTGCAAGGTCATCTGCACATATAATAACAGGTTCATCGGATTTCTGATTCAAGTCTGAATTATTGGTCAGACAATTTATAATGCGGTTTGAAATATCGCCAACGTCTGATGCTCTTGCTTTCATATATGAATCGTCCATAGCAGAAAACATTTCTGCAAAGTTATCACCTGTAACTGCTACAGCGTATTCCGCATTAACATTCTGAGTTGTTATCATTTCAGTAATAGCATCATTATAATCTTCGTCTTCCACCATCATCATGTGAATTTCAAAAATTGCTGCATTATCCTCTCCGACTTCTCTTAGAGCCTTTTCATATATTTCCTTTAGCTGTTTTATTGCCATTGACTTTGCGTTTTCAAGTCTTTTAAGTTCAGCTTCTGTATCATGAATTTTTTCACGCTTAACGCTTATAGCCTGTCGGTTAAAAACTGATACTTTTCCTAAAGCAACAGCACCATATACGCCTTTACCCTGATATTTCAACATAATTTCACCGCCTTATAAATTACAGAAATTTTTTTTATAATTTTCAATAGCTCTTTCTATTACGGCAACAGCTTCAATAGGACCGCCGGTTTCTTTAACTGTTGTAGTCTTGCATTCAAGCTGTTTATAAACAGAAAAGAAATGTTTTACTTCATCAAAGATATGTTTAGGAAGTTCGCATATATCGGTATAACCATTATAAGTGGGGTCACCGTAGGGAATAGCAATAATTTTTTCGTCACCCATTCCGCAGTCTTCCATATACATAACTCCGATTGGATAACTTCTTACAATTGTCATAGGCTGTATAGGTTGCGAACAAAGAAGAAGTACGTCCAGTGGGTCGTGGTCGTCACCGTATGTACGGGGTATGAAACCATAGTTCATAGGATAATAAGTTGCAGTAAACAACACTCTGTCAAGTGAAAGCATACCTGTTTTCTTATCGAGTTCATATTTCATGTTACTGCCCTTTGAAATTTCAATTACGGAAATAAAATCTGTAGGATATATTCTATCCTCATCAATGTCATGCCAGATGTTCATATTTACGCCTCCTTATAATCCGACAGAAAATAATTCAAGCTGTCGGATAATGTTTCTGTTGTTTCAAATAACCGGAAAATTTTTAACTTCATGACAGATAGGGGATATTGATTTATCTCCCCTATTGTCATTCAGTTTTTTTGCAACTCAACCTACTTTATAAAAGTATGGAAATCATTGCTATTTTTTTATTAAAGAGTTGTTTCAAAGAAATTTTTTATAGTCCGTTCGGATTTTGCTTCGTCTCCTCTTGAAATCTCCATTACCGAAATAAAATCGATAGGATATATTCTGTTTTATACTTCTTTATAACCCGACAGAAAATAATTCAAGCTGTCGGATAATGTTTCTGTTGTTTCAAATAATCGGAAAATTTTTAACTTCATGACAGATAGGGGATATTGATTTATCTCCCCTATTGTCATTCAGTTTTTTTGCAACTCAACCTACTTTATAAAAGTATGGAAATCATTGCTATTTTTTTATTAAAGAGTTGTTTCAAAGAAATTCTTTATAGTCTGTTCGGATTTTGTTTCGTCTCCTCCGTCAACAGTAACGGTGACGATATCACCACATTTTATTCCCATACCCATGACAGCCATGAGTTTTGTAGCAATTGCGGATTTTTCTCCCTTTGTAATAGTAATCTGGCTGTCAAGGGATTTAGCAGTTTTTGCAAGAACGCCGGCAGGTCTTGCATGAATACCGAGTTCATCTTTGATTGTGTAGTTAAAAGTTTTCATAGTAATTTTTTCCTTTCATTAATTAATTTTTATTATTTTTGTTCCAGCGGATATATTGCCGGAAGCAACTGTTTCAACAGAATTGTAATCATCTGTATTGCAGACAATCATAGGAGTTGTTACCTTATAACCAGCTTTTTTGATACCTGCAATGTCAAATGATATCAACAAATCGCCCTTGTGAACTTCCTGACCGTCAGAAACGTGTGATTCAAAGAATTCTCCGCCGAGTTTAACGGTATCAATACCAATATGGAGCAGAACTTCACAGCCTTCCTTAGAAACAATATTAACTGCGTGTTTTGTATCAAAAACCATATCTATTTTGCCGTCACATGGTGAATAGAGTTTGCCTTCTGATGGTTCAATTGCCACGCCTTCGCCAAGAACCTTTGAAGCAAATGCCTCGTCCTCGACTTCTTCCATAGGAACAACCGTACCATTAAGATGTGCATAAAGTTCAATAGACTTTGCAGAACTGCTTGTATTCTTGTTTTCCTGCTCCGGAACTGGTGAAGTTGTTTCGCCAAGTAATGAATCAACATTATCTGCGTCTTTTGAGTCAAGGAAGTCTTCAAGATGTGATTTTACAACGGAAACCTGCGGACCATAAATTATCTGAACACCGTTTCCCTTATGAATTACCCCTGATGCTCCGCTTTCTTTAAGGAGGTTATCCTTGACAAGTTCAGCATTGATAACAGTTACTCTAAGTCTTGTTGCACAGCAGTCAACGTCTGAAAGATTTAATTTACCGCCAAGACCTTTGACAATTAATGCACTTACTCTGTCAAAAGTTCCGCTGTTCTGGTTTGCTGAAGCTTCTTTTCTTGCGTTCATATCCTGACGTGTGTAAAGCTTGGTTTCTTCGTCATCTGCTTCTCTTCCGGGAGTCTTGTAATTAAACTTTGTAATCATGAAGTAGAATACAAAGAAGTAAATTACCGCATATACAAGACCTACAATAACAATCCATATCCAGTTTGTTTTCTGATTGCCCTGAAGAATTCCAAAAAGTGTAAGGTCAATTGCACCGCCTGAGAATGTCATACCAACACCAACGTTAAATATGTGCATAAGCATATATGAAAGTCCTGCGAGTACACAGTGAACTGCATACATAGCCGGTGCTACAAACAAGAATGTAAATTCAAGAGGTTCAGTAATACCAGTAAGCATTGATGTGAGTGCTGCTGAAAGAAGAAGTCCGCCAACTATTTTTTTCTTTTCAGGACGTGCTGCCTTATACATTGCAAATGCGGCAGCAGGAAGTCCGAATATCATGAACGGGAATTTACCTGACATAAATCTTGTTGCCGATACTGAAAAATGCTGAGTTGCTTTAGATGCAAGTTCTGCAAAGAAAATATTCTGTGCTCCCTGAACTGTAACACCATCAATAACCATAGCACCGCCGAGTTCTGTCTGCCAGAAAGGCATATAAAATACGTGGTGAAGTCCGAAAGGAATAAGTGCTCTTTCGAGAATACCATAAATCCAAGTTCCTATATAACCGGATTCAAGTACAAGCTGACCAAGCTGTGCTATACCATACTGAACAACAGGCCAAAGATAAAACATCAATATACCAACAATAAGATATACTATACTTGTGATTATCGGTACAAATCTTGTTCCCCCAAAGAATGAAAGAACCTGCGGAAGCTGAATTTTATAGAATTTATTATGAAGTGCTGCAACGCCAAGTCCTACAACTATACCGCCGAAAACACCCATTTGTAATGTAGTAATACCTAATACAGATGTAGTTGAGTTAGCTGCCATAGCTTCTACTCCACCTTTAGCGGAAATAAGAGCACTGATAGCTGTATTCATAATAAGATATCCTATTGCACCGGAAAGTGCAGCGACTTCTTTTTCCTTTTTTGCCATTCCTATTGCAACACCCATTGCAAACAGAAGTGCAAGGTTGTCAAAAACGGCACTACCGGTTTTGCTCATAACATCAAGAATAGTATAGAGTATACCACCTTCATGTATAATTTTGGTAAGATTGTAAGTTTCAAGTGTAGTAGGGTTTGTGAATGAACTTCCGATACCAAGAAGCAAACCTGCAACTGGCAGAAGTGCTATAGGCAACATAAACGAACGTCCGACTCTTTGCAAAACCCCGAATATTTTGTCTTTCATAAATAATAACCTCCTTTGGTTTACTTCTACCATATCTAATAGTTGGTACCGGAACTGTTTAAGATATAGTATTATTTTTTATTATTTCAATCTATAGTATATAGATTGAATTTATGTCAGTGTAAAATACGGATTTTTTTCTGTATTCATCACTGTCATTTACTTATTAACAATTCCTCTTACAGCCTATAGTTGATATCAGCCATTTCCCAAAGGAAAGACTATCATTTGATATTAAGAAGCTTCTGTGCTTACTTTTTTCAAGTGAATTGTAAGAGTAAGCACCTCATCATCATTAATATCCTTTTTGTAGGTTTTGAGGATATATTCCTGTATACATAAAGCACATTTATAATGCTTGTTACAAGTCTTTTTTATCATCTTAACAAATGTATCATCATCACTGAGATTTTTTGGAAGCGGTTTATTCTGGAAAAGCCTTTGTGCAAGGTATTTCAGATGTGATAAAAAGCGTTCATATGAAACTGAATCCTTATTTAACTTTTTATTATAATAATATTCTGCTATTTCCACGCAACCGTTAATCATTTTTGTAATATCATATACATCACTTATTTTAGTATCTAACCTTGCATTAATAATATGCATTGCAATAAATCCCGCTTCATCTTTTGACATTGAAACATTTAAACATTCATGAATCTTGGAAACGCAATATTCACCTAATGCAAGTTCCTGCGGATACATTTCACGGATTGAATCAAGTAAAGGATTTGTAAATTCCATACCATTATTTTTTCTTTCAATTGCGAATGCTATATGGTCACTCAAAGTAACAAGCAATGATTCATTAAGCTTAGCGGGATATACTTTTTTAATATATTCCACTATATCATTGGTAAAAGTCATATATTCCAAAGGTATTTCCTTTAACATGGAAATCATTTTCTTTTCAAGCTCTGAATCAGTAATTAAATAAGTTTTCTGAATTTGTGAGGAATCTACTGTATCGCCGTATTTTTTGCCAAAGCCAATGCCTTTTCCGGAAACAATCTGTTCTTTTCCATTATCATCTAAAACACATAAATTATTATTGTTAATAACTTTTATAACTTTCACGATTTTCTCCTTAATAACAAAAAATACCAACTAATGTACACAATAAACCTCTTAAATAAAGTTTTAAAATGTAAATAGTTGGTCATGCCCGTAATGGTAACACCCAATGTATTTTTAAATTATTCTATGTTTATATTCTACACTTTTCTTTATGATTTGTCAACACTTTTTTGACAAAAAAATATGTTTCTCCACTTTGCACAACAAATAGGACAAGTATTTGTTTATTTGTTACAAAGTTCTTTGCTTTTTTTGTATAAAATATTCCTTTAATATAATTTTTCTAAAAAAATAAGTCCGGAATAATACCGAACTTATTTGTAATTATTAGTTTTTAAGGCTCTGCATAGGAGCTGGAATACGTCCGCCACGATTTATAAATTTAGCTGATGACTTATCTCTTACCGGCATAACAGGACCACTTCCGAGAAGTCCGCCAAATTCAAGGGTTTCGCCTTCTTTTTTGCCGATTGCCGGAATAAGTCTTACTGCGGTAGTTTTTGAATTAACCATACCTATAGCTGCTTCATCTGCTATAATTGCGGAAATTGTTTCAGGTGAGATATCTCCCGGAACAACTATCATATCAAGTCCTACAGAACATACAGCGGTCATTGCCTCAAGCTTTTCAAGGCTGAGAACTCCGGCAACAGCTGCGTCAATCATTCCGGCATCTTCTGAAACCGGTATAAATGCACCAGAAAGTCCTCCGACTGTTGAGGAAGCCATTACGCCACCTTTTTTAACAGCGTCATTAAGCATTGCAAGACAAGCTGTTGTACCATGAGTACCACACATTTCAAGTCCCATTTCTTCAAGGATATGTGCTACACTATCACCGATTGCCGGAGTAGGTGCAAGTGAAAGGTCAACTATTCCGAATGGTACACCTAGTTCCTTTGATGCTCTCGAACCTACAAGCTGTCCCATACGAGTTATTTTGAAAGCTGTTTTCTTAATTATATCGGCTACTTCATTTATAGAAGCATCAGGATACTTTGTAAGTGCAGAACGCACAACGCCCGGACCTGATACACCAACATGAATTTCACAGTCTGGTTCTCCGACTCCGTGAAAAGCTCCTGCCATAAACGGATTATCTTCAACAGCATTGCAGAAAACAACCAGTTTTGCAGGACCTATACAATCACGGTCAGCAGTTCTTTCAGCTGATTGTTTTACAATCTGACCCATAAGTTTTACAGCGTCCATATTTATACCGGATTTTGTAGAACCTATGTTTACAGATGAACATATATTCTGAGTAATATCAAGGGCTTCCGGAATAGACTGTATAAGTGCCATATCTCCTGCACTGAAACCCTTATGTACAAGTGCTGAATATCCGCCTATGAAGTTTACACCGCAAGTATCTGCTGCTCTCTGTAAAGCTTTTGCAAATTTTACCGGATTCTGATTAGGACAAGCTGCTGCAAGCATTGCTATAGGAGTTACAGAAATTCTTTTGTTTATTATTGGTATACCGTATTCCTTTTCAATCTGCTGTCCTACTGGAACAAGATTGTGAGCCTTATCAACGATTTTATTGTAGACTTTTTCACAAGCCTTGTCTATATCAGTATCGATACAGTCAAGAAGAGAAATACCCATTGTAATTGTTCTGATGTCAAGGCATTCGTCCTGTATCATTCTGATAGTTTCGAGTATATCATATACATTAAGCATTTTTTTGAGATTTCCTTTCTTTTAAATGCTGTGCATTGAGTTGAAAATATCCTCATGCATTGTATGGATTGAAAGACCCAGTTCTTTGCCGAGTGTATCCATTCTGTCAACGAGTTTTGAGAAATCGTCAGGCATTGCCGAAATATCCACAAGCATAATCATTGCGAACATATCCTGAAGTACGCTCTGTGTTACTTCAAGTACATTTGCATTGTATTCTGCACATATACCGGATACTTTGTGAAGTATACCGACATTGTCTTTACCTATTACAGTTATAACTGCTCTCATATCAAAAAAACCTCCTGATAAAATTTAATAATAACATTATAGCACATATATTCACAAATAGCAAGCGTTAAAAAAAACTTGCATAACTGTTTTCATTATGGTATAATAATTTCTAAAGAAAATATTTGTCATTGCTGACAGGAAAAAGGAGGCTAAAATGAACCTGATTGATTGTCATACACATACGCAGTTTTCAATGGATTCTGAAGCAGATATAAATCTGTGCATTAAAAAAGCAATGGATATCGGATTTTCTGCATATGCCATCACTGACCATTGCGAATGCAGTACATGGTATCCAAAGAATCATTATTCTGATACAAAAAACTTTGATTATTTCAATTATTCAGAAGATTTCAATAATTCGCTGTCTGCCGTTACTGAACTTAAAGAAAAATATACAAATTTCAATCTAATATGCGGTGTTGAAATGGGTCAGGCTACACAGGATATTGAAGTAGCTAACAAAATTTTATCTGATGAAAGACTTGATTTCATTATAGGTTCAATGCACCAGATAAGAAATGAAAAAGACTTCTACTATATGAATTATGAAAATATGTCAACCGATGAAATATACAATCTTCTTGAAAGATACTTTCTTGAAGTTCATGAATTATGCAAACTTGACTGTTTTGACGTTTTAGGACACCTTACATATTGTTTAAGATACATGAAGTGCCGTAACAATATATGTCCAGATATAAGCCGTTTTGATGAAATTATAGCCGAAAGTTTCCGCCTGCTCGCCCAGAATGGAAAAGGTATTGAAATAAATACTTCCGGAATAAGACAAGGTTTTGGAAGCTGTTTTCCGTCAATTAAATATGTTAAGCTTTTCAAGGATATGGGCGGTGAAATCCTTTCAATAGGTTCAGATGCACATTGTCCTGAAGATATAGGAAAAAACATCTCTGATGCGTTGGAGACCGCTAAGGCGGTGGGGTTCACCCACCTGTGCTATTTTAAAAAACGCAAACCACACTTTATAAATATAGACTGAAAGGAAAAATTATTATGAGCGATATTATAAGAATTTTACAGCAGAATGCAAGAATTTCAAATACTCAACTCGGTGAAATTCTCGGCATTACACCGGCTGAAGCTGAAGCTGAAATTAAACGTCTTGAAAAAGAAGGCATTATCAAAGGTTACAGTGTCATTGTTGATGATGAACTTTATGATAAATCAACAGTTTATGCTACTATCGAACTTAAAGTAACTCCGCAACGTGACTGCGGTTTTGACGATATAGCTAAAACTATCATGATGTATGACGAAGTTGAAAGCGTAAGTCTCATGTCCGGAGCTTATGACCTTGCTGTTGAAGTAAAGGGAAATAACCTTAAAGACGTTGCACTTTTCGTTTCTGAACGTCTCTCAACTATTGATGGAGTTCTTTCTACTGCTACACACTTTATTTTAAAGAAATACAAGGAAAAAGGTATTTTCATTGACCGTGAAGAAACTGACGAAAGGGGACTCTGTTAACAGTGATAGATTATGATAAAGTCCTTTCGGATAAAATAAAAAAAATGAAACCCTCCGGAATACGTAAATTTTTCGATATTGCCGGCACTATGGAGGGTGTTATAAGTCTCGGAGTAGGTGAACCGGATTTTTCAACTCCATGGGTAATAAGAAAATCTGCTATACAGGTTCTTGAACGTAAACAGATTATTTATGGTGCTAACAAAGGTATTGAACCACTCCGTCAGGCTATATGCAACAAGATAAAACAAAGATACAATGTTGAATACAATTCTGAAAACGAAATAATCGTTACAGTAGGCGGTTCAGAAGCTATTGACCTTGCATTGCGTGGTATTCTTGATGTTGGTGATGAAGTACTTGTCGTTGAACCTTGCTTTGTATGTTACGCTCCCCTTGTCGAACTCATTGGCGGTGTAGCAGTTCCAGTTCCCACAAGAATTGAAAATAACTTCAAACTTACTCTTGACGATTTTAAGGACAAAATAACAGACCGTACCAAAATGATTATTATGCCGTTCCCGAATAATCCTACCGGTGCTATCATGACACGTGAAGATTTAGAACCTATTGCTGAATTTTTGCGTGATACAAATATAATGGTTCTTTCAGATGAAATTTACTCTGAACTTACTTACGGCAGAAAACATACTTCAATAATAGAACTCGACGGAATGAAAGAACGTACCATTTACGTAAACGGTTTTTCAAAGGCTTACGCAATGACGGGTTGGCGACTTGGTTATGTAACTGCTCCTGAACCGATTATATCACAGATTGCAAAAATTCATCAGTATGGAATAATGTGCAGTCCTTATATAAGCCAGAATGCTGCTATTGAAGCTCTTAATTCCTGTGATTCGGAAATAGAACGAATGAAAAATGAATATAATACACGTCGCCGTTATCTTGTCGGAGAACTTAACAGAATGGGTCTTACCTGTTTCAATCCGGAGGGAGCATTTTATGTATTTCCATGTATAAAAAGTACTGGTCTTACAAGCGAGGAATTTTGCGAAAGACTCCTTTATGAAGAAAAGGTAGCTGTTGTCCCAGGAAGTGCTTTCGGTGACAGTGGCGAGGGTTATATACGTATTTCTTATGCATATTCCCTCAAGCATCTCATGGAAGCTATGAGAAGAATAGAAAAATTTCTTGAAAAACTCAAAGGTGAACACCATGAGAGTTAAATCTTCAGCAAAAATAAATCTTGCTCTTGATGTTACCGGAAAACTCGATAATGGTTATCATTCTATTGAAAGCGTTTTTCAGACTGTCGGAATTTATGACGAAGTAACCGTTGAACTTACAGATTCAGGGATATCCATTACTTGTGAAATCCCTGAATGTTTTTCCAAATCTGAGCCTATACCCTGTGATGAAAGAAATATAGCTTATAAATCCGCTGAATACTTTTTTGAACAGAATAATTTAAGTAACGGTTGCAGAATACACATAAAAAAAGGTATTCCCTCACAGGCAGGAATGGGCGGTGGAAGTTCTGATGCCGGAGCTGTTTTATATTGCCTTTCCAGACTGACAGGAAAAAGTATTCAAAATTCTGAAGAATTAGGTGCTGATGTTCCGTTTTTCCTTACCGGAGGAACTGCTTATGTTTCGGGAATAGGTGAAAAAATAGTTTCCATTGCCGACTATTCAGAAAAAGTTTTTGTTATTGCAAAAGGTGAAAAAGGAGTTTCAACAGCCGAAGCTTACAGAAAAATTGACTCTCTTATAAATCCGGTTCACCCACAGACAAGCAAACTTGTTGACGCAATTCAAAACAACTCACAAAATGCATATAAATATTTCGGAAATCTCTTTGAAGATGCCATTCAACTTGATGAAGTATCAGATATAAAATCCATAATGCTTGAAAATAATGCCCTTTCTGCTGTTATGACGGGAAGCGGTTCTGCGGTATTCGGATTTTTTGGAGATAGTTGCAAAGATTCTCTGAATTCCGCCCGACAATGTGCTGATAAGCTTTCAAGTATGGGATATTATGCAGAAGTATGCACTTCTGTAAACAAAAGTTTTATTGAACTTTAAAAAATAAAAATATGTGTAGTATGGATTGATTTCATTAACTACACATATTTTTTATGATAAAATAAAAAAAGTCCAAATTACTTGGACTTTTTTAAAATATGGTTGGGGTGGAAGGATTTGAACCCTCGAAATGACGGAGTCAGAGTCCGTTGCCTTACCGCTTGGCGACACCCCAGTATTTTATTTTGTCTCACTCGACTTTTATATTATATCACGAACATTCACAAATGTCAATAGGTTTGCAATTATTTTTTTATTTTAATTATATCCCCTGCTATTGAAAAAATAATAAAATCATTATATAATAAGTATCAGGAGGATTTTTTAACATGATAAAAATATATCTTATTGTAAATCTTATTGCCGGAAAAGCCCTGATAAGCGAAAATCTTGGCAACATTATAAATGAGTTCACAAAAATAGGAGGAGAAGTAACAGTTCACCCGACACAAAGCAGTCAGGACGTTGCTGATTCTGCTTACTACGCCTGTGAGAATAATTTCGATATAATCGTATGCGGTGGCGGTGACGGAACTTTAAGTCAATGCATACAGGGAGTAATGAAAAGTCAGAATCGTCTTGCAATCGGATATCTACCGGCAGGTTCTACAAATGATTTCGCACAAAGTCTCGATATTCCAAAAAATATTATGGACGCTGTTCAATGGGTCATTAACGGCAAACCCACTAACTGCGATATCGGACGTTTTAACAATGACTATTTCACATACATTGCAGCATTCGGAGCATTTACCAATATAACATATGAAACTTCTCAGAAAGTAAAAAATACTCTTGGTCATGCAGCATATATTCTGAATGGTCTTATGCAACTTACAAGTATACGTTCAAAGCGTATGCGTATTGAATATGACGGAAACACAATTGAAGATGATTTCCTTTTTGGCATGGTTACAAACTCTTCATCTGTCGCAGGACTTCTTTCAATAAATGACTTCATGCTTGATGACGGAGTTTTTGAAGTTGTTCTGATTAAAAAGCCTACAAATATTGTACAATTAAGACAAATTGTACACTCTTTGCTTAACATATCAGAAGAAATTGACAAGGATTATATTAAATTTTTCCGAACTGCCAAAATAACATTTACCTGTCTTGACAAAGAACCGGCAACTTGGACAAGAGACGGCGAATACGGCGGTGATTCCATGAAATGCGTTATTTCAAACTGTCAGAAAGCTTTGTCTTTCATGATTTGTGACTGCGACGAAACAAAATTCATGCATGAAGAAATCGTTATACCTGAGACAAGTTCTGAAAAATAATTTTTTAGTAAATTAAAACTGAAATTTCATTGCTTAACATATCAGAAGAAATTGACAGGGATTATATTAAATTTTTCCAAACTGCCAAAATAACATTTACCTGTCTTGACAAAGAACCGGCAACTTGGACAAGATACGGCGAATACGGCGGTGATTCCATGAAATGCGTTATTTCAAACTGTCAGAAAGCTTTGTCTTTCATGATTTGTGACTGCGACGAAACAAAATTCATGCATGAAGAAGTCGTTATACCTGAAATAAGTTCTGAAAAATAATTTTTTCAACTACAAGAAATTATACTCCATAAAATTCACCGACAATAAATTGAAACAAAAAATGTCCCTTTATTATATAACGAAACGAATGTATTTAGTGAAATTAAAATAATGAAAGGAGAATCCACATGAACAGAAAATTTATGGTAAGTACTTTAACAGCATTAATAAGTACAGCATTTATAATACCGTCCGCTGTATACGCTGATTGGTCAACCGATGAAAAAGGTCGCATATTCTATTATACAGAAGACGGAAACTATCTTACTGGCGAACAGGATATTGACGGTGAAAAATATCTTTTTTCTGCTAATGGCGTTCTTAAAACAGGCTGGCGTACTGTCGGAGGACAGCGTAAATATTACGACCCAGAAACAGGCAAATCCATAACCGGCTGGTTTGAATACTGCGGAAAGAATTATTATATTGATTCTGAAAGCGGTAAAGCTACCGGATATTTTAAGGATTCTGACGGCTTACCTCATATCATGTCCGAAAAAGGAGATACCATTACTGAAACAGGATTCAAAGAAATTGACAACAACAGTTATTATATACTGTCTGACGGTACTCTTGCAACCGGAAAAACAGTTATTCAAGATGATACTTATTTCTTTGATGATGACGGTAAAATGTCTACTGGTGTTGTTATTGCCGGTTCAGGTGAAGGATACTTATTCGGTAATGACGGTAAAATGCTTACCGGCTGGCAGGATTACAACGACAAAAAATATTATCTTGCTGATGATGGTGCTATGTATTTCAATTGGCAGACCATTGACGGCAACAAATATTACTTTTCTAATGACGGTGCTATGGTTTCCGGATTGGCTGACATTGACGAAAAAAAATACTATTTTGACAATGACGGTAAAATGTTAACAGGTTTACAGGACTGCGACGGAAAAAAATATTACTTTGATGAAAATGGTGCTATGTGTTTCAGCAGTTGGCAAACCATTGATGACAGTAAGTATTATTTTTCTGCTGATGGTGCTATGGTTTCCGGAATAAACGAAATTGACGGAAAAAAATATTATTTTGCCGATGATGGTAAAATGCTTACCGGTTGGCAGACTATCGGGGAAAATGAATGCTATTTTACAGAAGACGGTTCACTTGCAAATGGTCTTCTTACACTTGAAGACGGAACTTATTATTTCAGTGAAAACGGCACTAAACAATCCGGCTGGATAGTTGTAAATTCTCACCAATGTTATTTTGGTGCTGACGGTAAAATGGTATTCGGTTGGCAGACTATTGACGGCGATGAGTATTTCTTCAATAATTACGGCATAATGGAAACTAATACCACGATTGATGGTAAAGTTTTAGGTGCTGACGGTAAAGTTCAACCTATTTCCGCAGTACAGCAAAAAGCAAATTCCATAATTGCACAAATCGGAACAAGCACAGAAGCTATCTATAATTTTGTAAGAAACAACAACAGATATCAATATATGGAAGCTACTCGTTCACAAGCCCAGATTGAAGCTGTTGGCTGGTCATATTTTGCAAACTATGCTTTTAATAACCGTTTTGTAGTATGTTATTATTTTGCTGCAATTACTGATGTTCTTTATAAGCAGGCAGGCTATGAATCAAGAATAGTTCATGGTACTGGTCACGGTACTGGTGAACATTACTGGAATGAAATAAAAATCAATGGCAACTGGACTTGTATTGATACCTGCAACGGATATTTTCAAGTAAGTTTCAGTTATCTGCAATCAAGAAATTATACATTTTATAATTATGTATATCCAACATATAACTAATATATCATCTGGAGGAAAATTATCATGAGTTCAAAAGCTTTATTAATAGCAACTGCAACACTTCTTGCACTTTCTGCTGTTTCATGCGGTAAAGATGATACAGAAAGCTCTGTAAGCATTTCGCTTAGTGACCAAGTAACATCTACAAAAGAAGCTTCCACTGAAACAGAAACCGTTACTGAATCTGCAACTGTTACAACTACTGAAACCACAACGAATACAACAAGCGGTACTGCTACAACTGCTGTTACTTCCACATCTGACGTTGCTGAAAGTACAGAAGTTACCACTACAGCAATTGTTCCTGCTGAAAGTTCTCAGGCAGAAGAAACTACACAACCGGAACAATCCGAACAGCCGGAAAATAATGAAACTTCACCTGAAACACCTTCCCCTGAAAATCCGTCACCAGAAGTTACAGAACCTGCTACAGAAGCTCCGACAGAAGCACCACAGGTTGAACAGGTTAAGTTTAAAATGGAAGACCTTCTCAGCAATGCTTCTGGAATAATTCCTAAACTTGGTACTCCTGACTATGTAGGTCAAAGTCCGTCATGCCTTTCAAACGGTCTCGATGACAAAACTTATCAATATAGCGGTCTTGAAATTCACTGTTATGTAGACGGTAGCACAGAATATATATACATGATTACAATAAACGGCGGTGATTATGAAACCGACAAGGGCATAAAAATAGGCAGTAGCCGTGCAGATGTTGAAAGTGCTTATGGTACTGGTTCTGACAGCGGTAACATGACTATTTATACTTCCGGAAACAATGAAATGGATATACAATACAGCAACGATTCTGTAACATCAATATTCTTCTACACTCCCGTATAAAAAGGAGGAACTTTTTTGGTATTCAGCAGTCCAGTATTCCTGTTTTTATTTATGACGTCGGTATATGTACTTTATCGCATAATACCGACAATCACCGCAAAAAATATTCTTTTGTTGGTATTCAGTCTTGCTTTTTACACATATGGAGAACCAAAAGCTATAATTTTAATGATTATTTCAATAATCATGAACTATATTTTTGGTGTTTTCATGAAAAAAGAAAACAAATTCAGAAAAACAGTTCTGACAGTAAGCATAATTGCTAACCTGCTTATGCTCGGAATTTTCAAGTATGCCGGATTCGGTGCTGAAATGCTTGACCGCCTGCCGTTTATTAGTATGAGTATTCCTAATATAGCCTTGCCTATCGGAATATCATTCTATACATTTCAGGCAATGTCATATGTAATAGATGCTTACAAAGAACCTAAATACATTCAGAAAAATTTATATAAACTTGCTTTGTATATAACGTTTTTCCCGCAACTTGTTGCTGGTCCTATTGTAAAATACTATGATTTTGCAGACCAGATTGACAAACGTTCAGTAACTCCCGAAAAAACAGCTCAGGGAATCAAACGTTTTATAACAGGTCTTTCAAAGAAACTGCTTATCGCAAATACTATGGCTTTTACTGCTGACTATGTTTATGGACTTGATGTGGATAATATTTCACTTACGCTTGCATGGCTGGGAGCGGTTTCATATATGATGCAGATTTTCTTTGATTTCAGCGGTTACAGCGATATGGCAATAGGACTCGGAAAAATGTTCGGATTTGATTTTCTTGAAAATTTCAATTATCCCTACATATCCGGAAGTATGCAGGAATTCTGGCGTAGATGGCATATTTCCGTTTCTACATGGTTCAAAGAGTATTTATATATACCACTTGGCGGAAACAGAAAAGGAAAAGTCCGCACTGCACTTAATAAACTGTTTGTTTTCTTCTGTACTGGACTTTGGCATGGTGCAAGTCTTAACTTCATAGTATGGGGACTTATAAACGGTTTGTTCATGATGCTTGAGTCATATAAAATTCTTAATACTGAAAAATGGTTCAGACCATTGAGGCATATATATACACTTTTTGTAACACTGCTGGCATTTGTATTTTTCAGGGCTGATAACCTTACAATAGCCTGCAAATATATAGGAAAAATGTTTAGTATTTCCAGTAATTCTCCTGAAAATACATCAAAATTCCTTATGCAGTTAACTCCTATGTATATTATAATGTTTGTTCTTGCGTGTATATTTTCAATACCTGTATGGCAGATTGCACGCAAAAAAATCACTTCCAAGAAAGTTATTTCCATAGGCGAAATGTGTTCTTATGGAATATCAATTATATTGTTGTTTGTCTGTATAATGACGCTTTCTTCCACATCATATAACCCGTTTATTTACTTCAGATTCTGACGGAGGTTTTTATGAATAAAAATACATTATACAGAATATATTCATCACTATTTATTGGAATATGCCTTGTACCGTCCGTATTTATGCCTTTTGTGAAAAGTGATACTTCCGCCGAAAAGCGTAAGCTTTCAGAAGCTCCGAAAGTTAAAACCGATGACGGTAAAATAAACTTCCAGTACTTTGACGAATTTGAAACATACTTTTCAGAACATTTTGCATTTCGTCAAACACTCGTAACTCTTGACGGTTACTTTAAATCAAAAGTTTTAGGCACTTCCTCAAACAGTGATGTAATTGTAGGTAAAGATGACTGGCTATATTACGGGGAAACTGTTAATGATTTCCTTAATATAGGCACTTTGAGTGACCGAGGTATAAACAATATTAAAAATAACCTCGAAATTATAAATGATTACTGCAATCAGAATAATGCAAAATTTATTTTTACGATTGCACCAAATAAAAATTCAATATATCCGGAATATATGCCGTCCAATTATTCCCCCACTGAAAACAAAGGAAATTATGAAAAGCTTTCTGAAAGTTTTGACGATGATTTCCCGTATTGTGATATGAAAGAAGTCATTCTGAATACCAATTCAAATATTCCTCTTTATCACAAAAAAGACACTCACTGGAATAATTTAGGAGCTTATGCCGGTCACGCTAGAATTATGGAAATGCTTGGCAAAGAATTATGTCCGTCTGGTAACTGGACTATACGCAATGACCGCAAAGGTGATTTAGCTGAAATGATTTATCCTACTTCAAAAGCTGATGATACTCAGATTTACAGTGACTATGATTTCAGATACCAGTATTTAGGACGTTTTAACAGCTTTGATGACATTTCAATAAAAACTTTCTGTGAAGGCAAATCCGGAAATTTATTAATGTTCAGAGATTCATTCGGAGAAGCTATATTGCCGTTCATAGCTGAATGTTTCGGAACTGCTGAATTTTCAAGAGCTGTTCCTTATCGTCTTGACAATATAGGCAATGAAAATGTTGATAACGTTATACTTGAAATAGTAGAACGAAATATTCCTAATTTACAGAAATACGCTCCATTAATTCCTGCTCCGGTTATGAACACTCTTAATATAAAAAATCTTACAGTCTGTTCAGATGTTACAGTAAAACAGGAAGAAATCGGAAACTATCTTCATATTTTCGGAGAATTAGGCGACAATTTCTTTACATCTGACAATACAAAAATATATGTCACTGCAAATGGCGTAACTTATAGGGCGTTCAATGCATTTGAAGATAAACTGCTTGAACGTGAGGGTGAAGAAAGTGATAACGGATTTTCACTTTATATTCCTAAAAACTCTGATGTTACTCCAGACAATATAACCATTATATCCATAAACGATGACGGAACAGCTGTTTCCTCACAGTAAGAAAGGATTATATACATGAATAAAACAAAGGTATCTGTAGTTGTTTCAGCCCTTGTAATGACCGTTACCACAATTGTACCATTCAATAACATATATGCGGAAAGCTCCACAGTATATAAGGAGTTCAATGAAAATGACGTAAATGGTACAGTTACAGTTAAAATTCCGGAAAATACAACGGCAGATATAAAAATAACCTTTACTTCACCGGAAGTCACTGACGAACCTTATTACATAGCAAGTCTGACAGGCGGAAAAATACAGTCATTCGCCATAGAAGGCAGAGATACTACTGAAAACGATTACAGAAATTATAAACTTAATGTTTCGGTTACTGATACAAATTACAAAAGTACTATAACTTATGTTGATACATTTACAGTACCAGATGTTAATGATAATCCCAACAGTTTCAAAAAACTTGACTATAATTTTTCACTTGGCGACAATTATTCAGGAAAACAATGGGAAATATCTTCTGAAACTGAAACTGAAAAAAATATAAAACTTTATTTTAGTTCATATAGCTTGGGTGATGTAAATTCAGATGGTCTTGTTGATGCTGTTGACGCTTCAATGATACTTAATGAATATTCTCTTTTGTCTACAGATGAAAAAGGTACTTTCACTGAAAATCAGAAACTTTCTGCCAATGTAAACAACGACAGTGTAATTGATGCTGTTGATGCTTCAATGGTACTCAATTACTATGCAGAAATTTCTACAGGTGGCAATCCGTCATGGGAAGATATAATTAATCCGTCAGGTTCAACAACTGCAACTACTATCAGTACCACTACTACAACAAATACTAATTCCACAACTACCACAACAGCGACTACTACAAGTATTCCACCGTCAACCGTTGATTACTCGTCATATAAGGAATCAATACAGTTACTTCAAACACAAATAGATACTATGAAATTTCATAATTACTATGTCTACGACTTAAACAATGACGGCGTTTATGAACTTATAACTGAAATGGGTACAACTGAAGATGATAATAAATATTCAGTATACACCATGAAAAACAATGAAATGACATTTATAGCTGATATTGATGCTATTAACAGTACATTGGTTGAAAAAGACGGAAATCTTTACAAAGATTATACAGTATCCAAAAAACAGACAGTTGAACAGATTATATTTGACGGCAGTAAAATTACAACAAAAAGTATGTATGAAAATACTTCCGGAATACATCAGGACTACGGAAAAGCTATAAATGCATATGATTGGAGCGATTTGTCAGGTATTCCAGCAAAATCAGGTACAACAAGTACTTCAACTACTTCAAATAACACTACTTCAACTACATCAACTACTGCAAAAACCTCAAATAGCACTACTTCAACTACATCAACTACTGCAAAAACCTCAAATAGCACTACTTCAACTACATCAACTACTGCAAAGACTTCAAATAGCACTACTTCAAGTACCTCAACTACTGCAAAGACTTCAAACAACACTACTTCAACTACATCAACTACCGCAAAGACCTCAAATAGCACTACTTTAAGTACCTCAACTACTGCACAAACTTCAAATAACACTACATCAAATACAACAGCAACAACTATATCACAGGAAGAACTTGAACAGGCTATCAGTAAAGCTATTCCTGCTAACGTTGCCAATCCAGAATACAGTTATACTGATGTAAATAACGATAATATTCCGGAACTCTTTATCAGAGCTGAATATGAATCAGGTACAAGAATAGGTATACTTACTTACACTAACGGAGATTTTAATGACACAACTGTAATGGGCGAAAATGTTTATATAAACTCAGAAAAAAATCTCATAAAAATCACTACAAAAGAAGGAGCAGCAGCTACTTTCTTCTATAAAATATCAAGTAATAATAATGTTGAACTTATTGATAAATTTGTAGCGTATATCAACGAATACTATTATAATGATTCATCAATCACAAAAACAGATTTTAATAATAAATTATCAGCATATGATTCTATATCATGGTCTGAACTCACTTATACAAAATATCCTTTATATCAGGACTGCCCAAATATTGAAAACGCTCCTGAAGATATGATTTACTATTCTACTGCTATGAGAGGTACTGTTATTACAGATTCCGAGGGACTTAATATGCGTACCGGAGCAGGTACTACTTACAGTATTATCCAAACGCTTCCTAAAGACACCGAAATTCAGGTTTTAGGCAGTGGAAGTAACTGGTACTACATTAAATACAATGACAATTATGGTTATGTAAGTTCAGATTTTGTTTTTCTTACATATAATTCAAAAGCATTATATGACGGATATCCAAATATTGAAAACGCTCCGTCAGATATGGTTTTCACATCTACTCCTATAAAAGCCGTTGTTAGTACAGATTCCGGCGGACTCAATATGCGTACCGGAGCAGACACCACTTACAGCATTATTCAGACAATTCCAAAGGGAACTGAAATTCAGGTTTTAGGCAGTGGAAGTAACTGGTATTACATTACATACAATGACAGTTATGGTTATGTAAGTGAAGATTTTGTTACTCTTATTTCTGAAAATTCCATTGACTAACTCCGGAAAAAATAGTATAATAAAATTATAGATAATTACAGAACAGACAAAAGGGGTACTTGCAAATATGAAATTTGGAAAAAAAGAGTTTATTTCACTCTTTCTTGCCGGAGTGATGACGGCTGTAAATGTTTCATGCAGTTCGGAAAAGGCAACTGAAAGTCTCTCAGAGTCTGAACCAGATGCCAAACCGGTTATCATGAATGTAAAAGAAGGTTCTTTTATGGAAGCTCCGCATTCAGGAATAGTAAAGGCAGAAAACCGCAGAGAACAAAGCAGAAATACTGAAATTTCTGATTCTGAAACTACAACTACTAATACCCAAACCACTACCGCCACTACTGATACAAATACATCAGAAACAACAACTACTACAATTATAGACGTTTCGCATTCTGAAAGAGGAAACATCTATGATACTAATGGTGTTGTACTCGTAAAAAGCGAACCAGACGGCAACAGAAAGTATTCTGTAAAATACGGAACAGCTTTCGGCAACATAATAAGCGAAGTTTCGGGAGGTCTTGAAGTATCATTCAATGATATTCTAAGTGCATCTGACCCTTATTCAGAAAATGCCTCCGAAAGACTCGGAAAATCAGTACAGCTTACTCTTGATGCGGATATTCAGAATCAAATTTATGAATATATGCAAAATGTAAATATAGTTGGTTCTGTTGTTGTTATGAGAACTGACGGTTCTGTTATGGCAGATGTTTCTTATCCGTCATTTGACCCTACAGAATACAATTCAAATCCGAATTACATAGATGTTGTTGGCTATGGTGCTTTACAAAACAAAACTCTTGAAAAACAACCACCGGGTTCATGTTTCAAGATTATGACAGAAATTATCGCTGACAAACATGAAATATATTCTCTTTATGATGACGGTACATGGTATTCAGACGAGGGAGTTATAGTTGACTGGGACCATGATACAAATCCATATTATCCTATGGAAAGAAGTCTATACTCCGCTTTTGTAAATTCAAGTAACATTTTCTTTGCCAAAGTCTTTGACCAGCTTGGAGAAGAAACCGTTCGTAGCGATTTAAAAGAACTGTTTCACTTTGGAGATAACTGCGATATAGAATGTGATTTCGGTACAATTTCAAGCAGTATGGAAATTACCTGTATGGACGATTTAAGAAGAAGTGCATTCGGTCAGGCGTATGTCCGCACAAGCCCTATGTTTCTTGCAACTCTCTGCCGTGAAGCTATTTTCGGCGATATGGTAAAACCGTTTATGTTAAAAAATGTAATCGATTCAAGCGGTGCAAATTCAGTACTCCTTGAGGGTTCTAAGCCATATGAAGTTATAGCATCTGTTCCTGAAAACTGCCGACAGAATATTCTTGACGGTATGCTTGGTGTTGGTTCTGATTTAGGAGTATATGCCGGTGAAAATTACACTTTCTATGCAAAAACCGGTACTGCTGAAACTGGCGGTTCAGATATTCTCTATATAACCGGCTGTATGAAAAATATCAATGATAATACAGAAAGTTCCCCTATATATGAGGATTACAGCAATTATCACGAAAACGGTTCTTATATAGTAGTCATGCAAATGCAGAATCCTAATGACTATGGATTTAATTTCTCAAGCGAATCTGCATATCTTTATCAGGGAATTATAAATATCCTTGCAAATCAATAAAACTTTTATCCGTGGATATCGTATTATTCACGGATTTTTTGTAACTATTGACATAACAGGAAAACAATGTTATAATAATTTAAGCATAATATTGCATTTTATTATGGAGGAGATTATTATGAAAGGCAAACTTAAAAAGGCATTTTCGCTTATCACAGCTACCGCAATGTCAGCAATTTCAATATCATCAGTGCTTCCGGCTTACGCTGAAAAAAAATCTGAAACTGCTGAAATGACAAAATTCCCTTACACTATCGAAGGTGAAGATTTATACGAAAACATCAACACCGACAACAAAACAAAAACTCAGCTCTGGACTGCTATTTATCAGGACGAAATCCCGAATTTTTCCGGTGAAGGTTTCGCTTACCTCACAGGAAATGCTATCGGATTTAAAGTAACTGTTCCGGAAGACGGTATGTATCAGGTTACAGCAAGAGTTGCACAAATCCTTGACAAAGAGGGCAACGGCAGAACTGAAACTATGTCTGTAAACGGTTCTGAATACACAAAGAATGTTCCTTATTCAAAGGAATGGATTGACTTTGATTTTGGTACTGTACGTCTTAATGCCGGCGAAAATACTATTGAATTCCTTAACAAATACGGATATATGGCTATTGATACTGTAACAGTTTCTGTAGCAGAAAAGAAAGATTATTCAGTTGCTACAGATGAAACCTGTGACCCTGATGCTACTCCGGAAACAAAATCTCTTATGAAATATTTAAAGAGCGTTTACGGTAAACACACAATCTCCGGTCAGCAGGAAATTTATGGTGGCGGTCACAATAACAACTACGAATGGGAAAATGAATTTATCGAAAAACTTACCGGAAAAGTTCCTGCTATACGCGGTATTGACTTCATGAATTACAACCCACTTTACGGCTGGGACGACGGTTCAACCGAACGTGGTATAGAATGGGTAAAGGAAAGAAATGGTATTCTTACAGCATCATGGCATATAAATGTTCCTATCGACTTTGATAACTATGAACTTGGTGAACCTGTTGACTGGAAAGAATGCACTTATCAGAACTATCAGAAATCAGGAAGTACTTTCAATACAGCAAACGTTCTTGAAGAAGGCACTAAAGAACGTGAATACTTTGAACTCGCTATGGAAGACCTCGCTGAACAGTTACAGAAACTTCAAGACCAAAACGTTCCTATAATCCTCCGTCCTCTCCATGAAGCACAGGGAAATGAAGGAAATTACGGCGATGGTACTTCATGGTTCTGGTGGGGTGACAGAGGTGCAGAAGTTTATAAAAAACTCTGGAAACTCCTTTACACAACACTTACTGAAAAATATGAACTTCATAACATTATCTGGGAATTCAACAGCTATGATTACGGAAATTCACAAACATGGTATCCGGGTGATGAATACGTTGATATTGTAGCTTATGATAAGTACAATGTTCAGTACAACAGAGGAGACGGTAAAAGTTCAGGTCCTAACCTCTTAGCTATCTCAAGCAAATTCGATTACCTCTTTAAGCTTACAAATGGTAAAAAAATGGTAGCTATGGCTGAAAATGATACCGTTCCTGCTATGGATAATATGCTTATTGAAGATGCTAACTGGTTGTATTTCTGCCCTTGGTATGACGGTGGTGAAGACGGCGGAACTGCTTTCCTCGGCGAAGCTTATCAGGATTATGATGAATTTACAAAAATGTATCAGAGTGAATATTGTATTACTCTTGATGAACTTCCGGAAGACCTCTATTCATTCGGCGGAACTGAAAATCCAACAACTGCTACAACAACTACTACAGGAAAAGATACATCAACAACCACAACAACAGTAACTACTACTTTCCCAGAAAAGCCAGTAGGTTTATCATATGGCGATTCTAACTGTGACGGCGAAGTAAATATTGCTGATGCTGTACTTATAATGCAGACCCTCTCAAATTCAGATGAATATACACTTTCTGACCAAGGCAGAATGAATGCTGATTTAGTTAATGCCGGTGACGGTGTAACTACTCTTGATGCTTTGGCTATTCAAATGATTATGGCAGATATAATCGATGATAAACACCTTCCGATAACTTCCGAAGATATAGAAAAATTACAATAAATAAAAAGACTCTCCGCTTTTAACAACGGAGAGTTTTTTTAATAATCAGTTATCATCATAAAAAACATTATATGTCATTGCTCTGTGGCTGTACGTACTTAAAACTATTCCGATAGTGGCATACATACTTACCATTGCAGTACCGCCGGCACTCATAAACGGCAACGGAACGCCTATTACAGGAGCAACTTTTAAAACCATTCCGATATTCATTACACAATGAGCAAAAAGCATTCCGAATGCCCCCATGCATATGAAACTTCCGAGACGGTCACGGGATAAGCGACTATTTGCAAATATTTTAAGGCAGATATAGGCGAGTATTATAAGGATTCCAATAGCTCCGACAAATCCGAATACCTGTCCGGCATACGTGAAAATAAAATCGTTGTGTATTTCAGGAACGTATATATAATCACTTTTATCAGCAAACAGACCTTTTCCGAAAACTCCACCGGATTCAAGTGCAGATAGTCCTAAATCCTGCTGATATTCAATATAATCCGGGTCTGTTCCGGGGTGAAAAAGTATCAGTATTCTTTTTTTATGAAAGTCACTAAGTGCAAAAAACCACATTCCGGCAATTCCGGCTGCTGCTACAAACGGTGCTATAACAAGATATTTCCATGAAATTTTTGCGGAACATATCATGAATACAAACATTACTGCAAATACTATAGCTGTTCCGTAATCACCTTGTTTTGCAACTATTACAAGGGGAACTGCTCCATGCAGACAAAGCAATAACATATGCAATGGTTTATTCATATCTTCCTCATCATAAGAAAGATGATATGCAAACGTTAATATAAAAACAATTTTCAGGACTTCCGACGGCTGAAACTGAAATGAACCCAGTTTCAACCATGCTTTATCATCTGCTCCTGCTCTCTGATAGCCAAGTGAAGTAAATGTCAATCCAACTAACACAAGTGCCACCGGAACATATATAAACCATAGTTTAACAAGTTTATGATAGTCAATGAATGACAATAATATTGCAACCCCTATTCCGAGTATCATTGAAAAAAGCTGTGTACGCCAATAACTATCCCCAACGCCTTCTATTGCACTTATTCCGCTCTTACTTATAGAATAAATCAATAATGTACTTATTATCGAACATATAATAACTGCAATAAGCAATCCTACATCAATGCTATGTTTACTTTCCGACAGATTTTTAAAAGCCGATTTCATTTTGCTCTCCTTTTTATTCTGAACTTTTTATAATGGTTTACGGTCAAGATTTTTATAACGCACCGCTAAAGAAATATGTTTTTTCTGTATATTTTCAGATTCTTCAAGGTCAGCAATGGTTCTTGAAACCTTGAGAATACTGTCATATGACCTTCCGCTCATTCCAAGACTTACAAAAGCCTTTTTCATATACTCCTGTGATTCATCATCGATTTTACAATATTCATTAATTTTTGATTTTGTCATAAGAGCATTGCATTTAATTCCGGTATTTCTGAAACGTTCTTTTTGAATCTGTCTTGCTGTAATAACTCTTTTTCTTATATCGGCAGAAGATTCTTCATGTACATCTGACATCATTTCACTGAAATCCAATGGTGCAACCTCCACTTGCAAATCTATACGGTCAAGCAAAGGTCCTGAAACTTTTGAACGATAGTTTTCTATTCTTTTCGTACTGCAAGTGCATTCTCTCTGCGTGCTTCCATAATATCCGCATGGACAGGGATTCATTGCACCTATGAAAATCACATCACATGGATAAGAACAACTGCCGTTTACTCTTGAAACATTAACTTGTCCGTCCTCAAGAGGCTGACGCAGGTCATCAAGGATTTTCCTGTTAAATTCCGCCATTTCATCAAAGAAAAGCACTCCATTATGTGCAAGCGAAATTTCTCCGGGTCGTGGAATCGTACCTCCGCCAACTATTCCGGCTGATGATGTAGTGTGATGCGGTGAACGAAAAGGTCTTTTAGTTATTATCGGCATTTCAGGTGTGACTAATCCTACAATTGAATGAATTTTTGTAGTTTCCAGAGATTCCTCAAATTCCAGCGGAGGAAGTATTGACGGCATACGTTTTGAAAGCATACTTTTACCGCACCCCGGATTACCAATAAGAATTACATTATGACCACCGGCTGCTGCAATTTCCAAAGCCTTTTTAGCAGAACTTTGTCCCTTGACTTCCGAAAAATCAAACGGATAATTATAATCATCATCGGACGGTATAAATCTTTCACATGGTGTAAGTTTCTTTATATCCCGAAAATGTTCTATAAGTTCGCTGGCATTCTTTACAGCATAAACATTTATTCCGTCAATGACAGAAGCTTCACGGGCATTATCATAGGGAACAAATACTGAATGTATATTTTTTTCTTTTGCAAGCATGACCATAGGCAAAACGCCATTAATTCCTCTTATATCTCCGTTGAGGGAAATTTCACCTATAAAAGCACAATCTTTCGGAATATCGTTTACAAGTTCAGATGCACAAAGAATAGCCATAAAAATTGCCATGTCATAAACTGAACCTGTTTTCTTTGTAGCTGCCGGAGCAAGATTGACCATTACCGAGGCTATCGGAAATTTTATATCACAGGCGTACAGGGCAGAACGTATACGTTCACGGCTTTCTCTTACAGTAGCGTCCGGAAGTCCCACAATATCGAAATAAGGACTGCCACGCCTTATATCAACTTCTACATCTACTAAAAAAGCATTTATACCGGAAAGTCCTAAGCTTGAAATTTTTGCAAACAAAAAAACCCCTCCTATTTCATATTTAATTTAAGTATAACACTTTTCGAAATAAATGTAAATATAAACCTATAATTTAACAAAAAAAGCGGAGCAAAAATACTCCGCATAAATTAATATTCTTCTGGAATTTCTATAGTTTGTTCTGCGTCCTGCTCAATAATTTCAACTGTTTCTTCTGATTCCGAATATTCTACAACTTCCTGAGACTCTGGAATTTCAACAACTTCTTCAGCGTTTTGTTCCGGAATTTCTATAACTTCAGCCGGATTTGACATTGTAGTTTCTTCTGTTGAAGTTTCAATAATAGTCATTACAGAAGTTGTTGTTGATTCAGTAACGGACTGAATTTCCTTAAAATCAGAAAAAATAACTTTAAGCTTATTGTTTTCCATATCGAATGAAACCGGTTTACCGTCTTTTCCTACTGATAAAACATATTCACCGCCTTCAAGACTGCCACTTATTTCAAGTACATTATCTTTTTCAATGCCTTTAAGTTCTTCAAGACGTGCATTTTCATCAATAGTTTCAATAAGATTAAGCATAAGAGCCTTAACCGGAAGTGCTGACTGCGGAACAGAAAAATCCAGTCCCTTATATGATGCACTTACGTTTCCGCTGTCAAACTCAAGCTTGACACCACTTAAAGTGTTAGGTGAAGAAAATTCAATATCCCATACACCATCACCAAAACGTTTTAAAATTCCCTCGGCATTCAGCTTGTCAATAGTTATGTTCACAGACGACTCAAACGCACAATTAAGACCGTTTTTGCGTGAAGTTTCGCTTTTAATCGGTGAAGAACAGGCAACCATTACTACTGCCGTTAAAAGCATAACCGCAAATGAAATAAGTCTTTTCATAATACTTTTTCTCCAATCTATGTATTTTTTAAGACTTTCCACATCTGAGCGGTTATATTGAATCGCCTGAATTTATATTCGTTTACTTTATCTTTCTGAATGAATCAGACAGACTGTTTATAATATCTCTTGGCAACATTGCTTCCTGAGTAAGTTTTTCAGCGGTAATATCTCCGGCGAGTCCGTGCATATAAACTCCGATACACGCTGATTCAAAGGCATTATAACCCTGTCCGGCTACTGCCCCTATTATACCGGAAAGTATATCGCCACTTCCTCCCCTGCTCATTCCGGCGTTTCCGGTAGAATTTACAGCGGTATTTTTATAATCTGCAATAACTGTTCCTGCACCTTTAAGTACAACTGTAATATTATATTTCTCCGCAAGTTTTTCCGCACTTTCAAAACGATTGGCGGATATTTCAGCAGTAGTGCATTCCAATAAACGTGACATTTCGCCAACGTGCGGAGTTAAAATAATGTCTGTCTTTTTCTTTAGTAAAATATCTATGTCCGATGATATACAATTTATTCCGTCTGCATCAATAATTACTGGAACTTCTGAATTTTCTACGACAAATTTCGTCAATTCAAAGGTTTCCGGAGTAACTCCCATTCCGCAACCGATAACAATTGAATTATAATTGTTAAGATTAAGTTTTTCGGGGACAAAATCCATACAACCCTGTTTTTCGGGTAACTCTATAAATGTAGCCTCCGGTGCAAGAATACTTACTGTATCTATGCATTTTCCAACGGTGGCAAGCTGAACTAATCCTGCACCGCTTCTCAATGCTCCGGATACCGCAAAATATGACGCTCCTCTCATTAAATTACTTCCGGCAATAATGAGAACTTTTCCAAACGTTCCCTTATGTGAAGTGCTTTTGCGTTCGGGTGGAAAATTAGGAAAATTTTCACGTTCAATAAAAGTATAGTTTCTTTCGGTTTTCAGAAAATCAAAAGCTTTTTCCGGAATGCCTATATCAGCAACAGTTATTTTTCCGCAAAAGTCCTTTAAGGGATATTGTGACAATCCTGTTTTCATTAAACCAAATGTCAACGTTTCATCTGCCCGAAAAGTCCCCTCTGAAACTGTTCCTGTAAAACTGTTTCCACCGCTTGAAACATCAACTGCTATTCTGTAAGCTTTATTCTTAATGGAAAAAATATCAATAATTTTATCGTCAAGCTTTCCATGAAAACCCGTTCCGAAAACACCATCAACAATTATATCGGATTCAGATATACATGATTTATAATCCTCGGATACACTGACTTTATCCGAAACTTTATCGTACATTTCTTTTGAAAGTTCAGTTTTAGGAGTTCCATATACTAAAAATATACTTATATTCTTATATCCCATATCCGCAAGAATACCAGCAGAAACAGAACAGTCACCGCCATTGTTTCCCGTACCGACAAGAAAAACTATTTTCTTATTAAAATCCTTGTTACATCGAATATCTATTATTTCAGCAAGCTTTCTGCCGGCGTTTTTCATAAGTTCCTTTTTAGAAACTCCATATAATTCGGATTTATCCTCAATAGTTCTCATTTGTTGTGGTGTAACCATATACATATTAATTCACTCCTCTAAATTCAACCTGTCAAATTCCAAATAGTCGGTAATTTCACGAAAACTGACAAGTCAGTATATATCTGACTGAGATTTGATTATATCAGTAAGGAATATCAACTTATCTCATGGCAGAATCCTTTCTGATACTTATTAAACAGTTGCCTTACCCGTATTGATTTCTTCTTTTGCAAACTTACTTCTTACATTTGAAGGTAAAGATTTTTTTATATTGTCTAACATTCTGCTGTCAGGTGCAAATACAAGCCTTGTAAGTCCGTAATCCTCATGCTGAAAGTCTGCATAATATTCGTGTGATGCTATGTTATCCGAACTTATTACAACAGTCATATTATCAGGTTCTTCAAGGTTTTCAGAATACTTTCCGAAAGCCGTAAACTTTCTTACATCGGTACTGATAAGGGATTTACGTTTTTTCTTTGCAATAATCTTATCAATATCGAGTTCACCGTTTGTGAAAGTGTACTCATATTCTACATATGCAGACTGTATCAATGTAAATGTTCCGTATCCTGCTCCGACTGCCAGCAAAAATCCTAAAACCGATAATACAGGATTTCCGAGCATAAGCACACCCAATGCAATAAACACAATTGTAGCAAATACTCCAGCTACCGTCATAAGAGTCTGTTTAGTTTTTTCTGATGCGGTCTGATTTTTCTTTACAAGCTGTTCTGCAAAATTATCCATAGTTCTGATATCTCCCTTTTACTAAATCGATATATATTATAATAACATAAAAAATTATATATTTCAAGATATTCAATTAAAACTTTGTTTGACGAAAACGCTTTAATGTGATATAATATAAAAAAACAGGGGGATTAATAGTGGAATTTATACTTGTCATTGTAATAATAGCTGTATTATGCATAATATTACGTATAAGCACTGAATTTATTATTATAGGAATACTTGCTTTTATCGGAATTGTTATTGTAACAATCATGCTTATGTTTATATATTTTTTCATATGCCTGCTGTTTTCTAAAAAACATGAAGCATATTTTTCCAGAATTGACAGACAAAATAAAAATAAATTCCGGACAGCCTATTATATAGTTGACGGTACAGAATATCCGTGTGTATTTCCGGCAGAAAATATATTTACCAATACTCTTTACAAAAAAGAACATAAATATCACGTCCGGTTAAATCTGCACATGAAACGAGTTTTTGACCGTTTTGCAATTGCAACTTGTATAATAGGGTTTCTGACAAGCTTAGTTGCTATAATTTTTATTATATATATGACAGTTTAAAAATAAGGAGTTTATAATGAATATGAATTTAAACAGTATACACGGAGTCAGTCATGATTTAGCTGAAAAAATCTCTGTGATGTCTCCTGATGACAATATACTTTATGACGCTTCAGAATTGCTTAAAATTTTCGGCGACTCAACAAGAATACGTATAATTTTCGTACTGTGTCAAGGCGAACTCTGTGTACGTGATATTGCCAACAGTCTTGAAATGACTCAATCTGCAATATCTCATCAGTTAAGAGTGCTGAAACAGGCACGTCTTGTAAGTACCCGCCGTGACGGAAAAACTATTTTTTATTCGCTTTGCGACGACCATGTAAAAACTATTTTATATCATGCTATTGAACACGTAATGGAGTAAGTTTTTTTATGAATTATTTTGATTTTCACACACACGCTTTCACGGATTCACTTGCCGAACGGGCTTTATCCGGACTTTCTGAAACAAGCGGTAAAGTTCCGGCAACTGACGGCACTATAAAAGGATTACGTGAAATAATGCATAAAAATAATATAAATGAATTTTTGTTACTTCCAGTAGCAACAAAACCTTTACAGCAAGCAACAATAAACAATTGGGCATCAGAAGTTATGGGAGACGGTCTTTATGCCTGCGGAACAATTCACCCTGATTCAGATAACTTTGCCGAAGAAATTCAACATATAAAGTCACTTGGACTTTATGGTGTCAAATTTCATTCAGAATATCAGCATTTCTTTCCCGATGAAGAAAGAATGTTTCCCATATACAGAAAAATCGCCGAAGCCGGTCTTATAGCAGTTTTTCATGGTGGCTGGGACCCTTTTGGCGACTCTGATATACGTTGCACTCCTGAACGAATGGCACGGGCTATTGAAAAAGTCCCAGAATTAAACTTTGTAGTTGCACATCTCGGCGGAATAAACGTCTGGGACGATGTTGAAAAATACCTTGCCGGAAAATTCAATAATCTATGGCTTGATGTAAGTGTTATCGCAAGTTTCAATATTGACGAAAATCAGCTTGCACGAATTATTTCAACTCATGGCACTGATAAAATACTTTTCGGAAGCGACTGCCCATGGGATAATCCCGCAAACGAAATAAACATGATAAACCGTTTATCATTATCAAGTGAAGACAAAGAAAAAATATTCTTCAAAAACGCTCATAAACTTCTTGGAATACACAAAAATAAATCTTAATCAATCAACAGGCTTTATAGGGGAAAATAATAGATTTTACTGATTAACAAAATATTAGGATAATATCACTAAAACAATAACACTAATTGCATGAATTTATGATAAAATATACCGCAGTAGCATTAGGGGGGATAATATGAACATTAAAAGTGATACAGAAAAAACTATTATAGACGTTGTTGACGAATTTGACTATTCAACACAAAATCAGAATTATAACAACAGTTTTATAAAATGGAGAAAAAATAAAAAAAATCCTTTTGCGTTCAATTTTTCCACAAACAAAAAAGAAAGCCTTTTCATAGAGGGAAAGGGCTTTATAAATAATTCTGCCGATTTATCAGAACGTGAAACAATAAACAAAATTTTTTTTATATTAGGTATCTCTATGCTTATATGGGTACTGATTGATAACGTTATAAGCAAAATGTTTATAGGTTTCCTTGATATTATGGAAGTCAACATACATACAAAATTTTTCAGTACATCATACTACGGTGGGAGCATTGAAATAGTTACAGCTATGATTATAATAACGCTTATGAAAATATATATTCCTGTGTTATATCTTCATTACAAGCTTAAAATGCCCCTCAAAGTTGAATTTATGAGTACAATGAATCACCCTACAGAATTAATAAATTCAATTGCAATGACTCTTATTATATGTACTATAATAACTATTCCAGATGTATATTCAAGCAGTGCCAAAGAAATATATTCATATTTTAAAAGTATAGATACTGATATTTCTGTATGGGGACAAGCTGAATATGTCATTTATACAATATTTGATGTAATTGTACTTTCAATATCTACTGAAATACTTTTCAGAGGTGCGATTTTTTCAGCCCTAAGACAATTCGGAGATGTTTTCGCTGTTATAGTAACTTCTGTTACCGCATCACTTCTTACACAAAATTTTCAGGATATGCCGGCGGTATTGCTTATTTCTGTTGTAGCTTCTGTTGGTATGCTGAAAAGCGGGTCAATATTCACAGCTTTTGCGGTAAGTGTTGTTTTTAAAATGTATCAGCTTACTATTGTAATAATTGAATCAAGCTGTTCTGAAAATATGTTCTTTATAAGAAACTTTGTTATGATAGCGATTTTTGTTGCAAGCACAATTACAATAGCAATTCTGCATATAATAAAAAGAAATAATAAAAAAAAATGCTTTGCTGAATACCATTCAGAAATATCTATGAAAGAAAGATTAATATATTCATTTAAAATGTTTCCATTTTCAGCAGTATCACTAATATGTATAATAGCTTCTGTAATAAAAGTAATTTATTAATAAAAGGATTTTTTATATGGAAAAATATATGAAAAGAGCCATTGAACTTGCTGAACTCTCCGCAAGTGAGGGGGAAGTTCCGGTAGGTGCGGTCATTGTAAAAAAAACTACCGGCGAAATCGTTGGTGAAGGTCGCAATATGCGTGAAAGCAGTAAAAATGCCCTTGCTCATGCCGAAATAATGGCTATAGATATGGCTTGTCGTACTCTTGGTGGTTGGAGACTTCCGGAATGTGCAATTTATGTAACTCTTGAACCTTGTCCCATGTGTTGCGGTGCAATTATAAATTCCCGTATAGATGATGTTATATTCGGAGCTTACGATATTAAAAGCGGTTCAGCAGTATCTGTTCAGAAAATCTTTGAGTTACCTTATAATTACCGTCCGGAAGTATTCGGTGGCGTTATGCAAAAAGAATGTGCAGACGTTTTATCACTGTTTTTCAAAAAACTAAGGGAAAAGAAAAAAATTCAAAAAAATTTTCAAAAAACTCTTGACAAATCAATTTGAATATGATATAATAATAAAGCAGTCGGGTGATAGCCCCTTGTAAAAATCCGATTATACTGCAATGCGAGTGTGCTGGAATAGGCAGACAGGCACGTTTGAGGGGCGTGTGTCGAAGGACGTATGGGTTCAAGTCCCATTACTCGCACCACTGAAAAGACCTTTATTTGAAAGGTCTTTTTTTATTTAATAAAATAATCCCCTTGTTACAGGGGACTTTTTTTATAAGGTAATGTTTGTTTCTAAAAATTCCGACGTTAACGGAAGATCATCTGCTGAAATCGTATTAGCAACAACCATTTGAATAACAAGAGCATCTTTAGAAGATACTCCGTCATTATCAAGAACATCTGCACTAAGTGAACCTGTTTCAGTAAGCGAATACTCATCTGAATTTGAAAGTGCCTGCATTATAAGAACTGCATCAGCAATAGTTATTTCGCCGTCTTGATTTGAGTCACCATAAACAAAATCAATAGCTATAAACTTATTTCCATATTTTTCAGCATATGCCTGTGCAGTAGAATTCCTATAGCCATATATAATTGCCGTATTGATGATTGCTTCTTCTGTATCATTTATTTCACAATCGGAATTCATAATAGTTATTGATTCAAGACTGTCACAACCACTGAATGCTGAAAGACCTATCTTATTTATGTTTTCCGGAATCTCAACATCAGATAACGCTTTACATTTTCTGAATGAATAATCACCTATTTCATTCAATTTTGATGGAAAATTAATATTATCCAAAAAACTACAATTTTCAAAAGCTCCTGTACCGATTTTTCTAAGAGTTTCAGGAAATTTCACACTTGTAATATATTCACAGTCTGCAAAAGCATAATCACCAATTGATTTAATGCCATTGTTAATGATAACTTCCTTTATTCTATCCTTTTCGGAATACCATGGAGCATGATTTTCATTATAATTTTCCATGTCACCTATACCGCTTATTTCAAGAATACCGTCATCACTTATATTCCAGACTATTTCAGTGGAAACTTTTTTTATATCGCTTGTAAATGTCTGAATCCAATAATAATAACCGTCAAGATAAGCAACACCTATTCCTATGTTAGTGTAGGATTCATTAATAATATTTTCACGGTGACCCTTCGAATTAATCCAACCGTCAGCAACCGTTGCAGGCTGGTCAGAATATCCCAAGGAAGTATACGCTATATTTTCGCCGTAATTTTTAGTGGATATTCCAAATTCTGCGAGTATTGTATTACACATTGTTCCGTCAGGTCTTTCATGTGAATAAATTTCGGTAAGCTCATCTGCTCTCATTTCTGATAATTCGTTAAGGTCATCATCGGAATTTAAAGGTGACAATCCCTCTTTAACTCTTTCGGCATTAGTCATTTCTAAAACTCTCTGTGCATATTCGCTAAGAATTTCTTCATCGCCCTCAGAAACGGCAGAAACATTCATTGAATTTGCATTATATGAAAAGTTTATACCAGAAACAAACATTGAAATTATAATAATTGCAGTAATTATTTTTTTCAACAATATCACGTCCTTATATAATATGATATTAATTATACTGCAAATATTCTTAAAGGTCAATGAAAATATTTATTTTCTATAAAATACACAATTAAATATATATTTTTTTGTAAATCAATACAACTAAAAAATTCCCTGTCCGCTGTTGCAGACAAGGAATATTTAATTGAGAGGGTATAATATTTTATTATTCTTCAGCAGTAGTTGTTAATTCTGCGAGTTCCTCAGAAGTCAATGGAAGTACATCTGAAGTAATTGTATTTGCAACAACCATTTGTATAACGAGTGCGTCGGCAGAAGATACACCATCATTGTCAAGAACGTCAGCATTAATTTCGCCGATATCGGAAAGTGAATATTCATCTGAATTTGAAAGTGCCTGCATTATAAGTACCGCATCAGCAATGCTTGTTTCACCGTCTCCATTAGCGTCACCTGATTTAACGAGATATGTAATATTCTCTGGGTTATCTATTAAAACATCATTTCCTCTTGTTTCAAAAGATATACTTTTCCACGATTTTTCATTTCCTCTATAAATTATACTACCTATATGAGTATAATCAAAAGCATAATCTTTTATATATTTTATTCCTTTACCTAAAGTAATTTCTGTTAATCCAGAACTTTTAAATACATAGCCAACTATAGTTGTTACATTATCTGGAATTACAATTGATGTAAGTGAACTACAATTGTAAAAAGCCCAAGCACCTATAGTTTGTAGACTATCAGGTAACTGCACATCATACAAAGATTTGCATTCATAAAAGGCATTTTCACCTATAGCTGTAACAGTTTCAGGTAATTCTATATATCCAAGGTTAGCATAACCTTTAAATGCATCTGTACCAATATTAGTTATACCTTCCTCAATTTTAACACCTTCTACTTTTGAGACTTCATCAGAAGTAAGCTTATCCTTTAAGCCCGGGAATGAACCAGTACCAGAAATAGTCAGTAAACCATCAACATCAAGTGTCCAAGTGCCACTTTTTCCCCATTTACCTGAATTTATGATTTCAATTTCATCAGTTCCGGTAGTTTCTTGTGGTATATCGTCAACTATATCTACATCAGGTTCAATTTCTCTGCTTGCATTAGCATTGAAAGATGAAGAAAATTCAAGAACATTTGTTCCACCGACGAGACATAATGCCATTATACCTGCTAAAAGTTTCTTTTTCATATAAAAACTCCTCCTATAATTTTTTCGGGAAAATTATACAAAAAAAAAAAACGATGTGATATTTTTGTGAGAAATAGATAAAAGATTAGTGACGAATATGTGAACATAATATTTTTAATAAAAAGACGTGACAATTTATGAAAAATGTAGTATAATAAAATTGCAAATATTATAAAGATTGGAGCGAATTATAATGTCAAAAAAAACTTTTTACATTACTACACCGATATATTATCCGTCAGGAAATCCTCATATCGGTCATTGTTATACAACCGTTGCGTGTGATTCAATCGCTCGTTATAAGCGTATGCAGGGTTATGACGTTAAACTTCTTACCGGTACTGACGAACATGGTCTGAAAATTGAACAGAAAGCCTCAGAAAAAGGAATTACTCCTAAACAGTACGTTGATGAAATCGTAGCTACTTTCAAGAAACTCTGGCAATATATGAACATCAGTTATGACCAGTTTATAAGAACTACTGATGATTATCACGTTGAAACTGTTCAGAAAATCTTCAAAACCCTTTATGACAAGGGATACATTTATAAAGGAGAATATTCCGGTAAATACTGCACACCTTGTGAAAGTTTTTGGACAGATTCACAGCTTGATGAAAACGGCTGTTGTCCTGAATGTCACAGACCAGTAACGCTCGCTAAAGAAGAAGCTTATTTCTTTAAGATGTCACCTTTTGCCGACAGAATAGAAAAACTTCTTACTGAAACAGATTATCTTCAGCCTAAAACTCGTGCCGTTGAACTCGTAAACAACTTCATTAAACCAGGTCTTGAAGACTTATGCGTTTCAAGAACAACTTTCAAATGGGGTATTCCTGTAACTTTCGATGAAAAACACATTGTCTATGTATGGATTGACGCTCTTTCAAACTATATTTCCGCTCTTGGCTATATGAATTCACGTCCGAACGAATTTGACAAATACTGGCCTGCTGATACTCATATGGTTGCTAAGGATATTATGCGTTTCCATGCTATAATATGGCCGGCAATGCTTATGGCTCTTGACCTTCCGCTTCCTAAACACCTTGCTGTTCATGGCTGGATAACATTTGACGGTAAAAAAATGTCAAAATCACTCGGAAACGTTATTGACCCGTTTGTACTCGGTGAACGCTATGGCTGTGATTCTATCAGATACCACATATTAAGGGAAATGGCTTTAGGAGCAGACAGTTCATTCTCTAATGAAATCATGATTAACCGTATAAATTCAGACCTTGCAAACGGAATAGGCAACCTTGTTTCACGTACTGTGGCAATGGCGGACAAGTATTTCGGCGGAACACTTCCGGAATGCCGTGAAGATACAGAATTAGATACAGAATTTAAAAACACTGTCGTTAAAACTGTAGCTGACGTTGACAACGCTATGTCAAAAACTGAAATTAAAAACGCTCTTGAAATAATTTTCAGAACTGTTGACCGTGCCAACAAATACATTGACGAAACAGAACCTTGGAAATTAGGTAAATCCGAAGAATCTAAACCACGTCTTGCAACTGTTCTCTATAACCTGCTCGACGCTATAAGAATCATTTCCGGATTGCTTTCACCGTTTATGCCGTCAACAATGCCTAAAGTATGGGAACAGATTGGTGCAACTCTTGAAAATGTGACTTATGATAACCTTTCAGTATTCGGTGTGCTTCCTGCTAATGTTACAGTTCATAAGGGTGAAATACTTTTCCCGAGAATAGATGTTGAAAAGGAAATAGAAGAACTTAACAACATTATCAACGAAAATATGAAAAAAGCTCAGGAAAACCTTTCAGAATCAGAAAAAACAGCTGAATCAATTGAACTTGCTCCAGAAATAACAATTGACGACTTTGCAAAAATTGAAATCCGTGTAGCTAAAGTAATTTCATGCGAAAAAGTAAAGAAATCAAAGAAACTTCTTTGTTTACAGCTTGATGACGGTATGGGTGGCAGACAGGTTGTTTCCGGAATCGCTCAGTATTACAAGCCGGAAGACCTTATAGGCAAAAAAATACAACTCATTGCAAATCTTAAACCTGCAAAACTCTGCGGTATCGAAAGCAATGGTATGATTTGTGCTGCTGACCTTGCGGACGGTGGCTGTAAAGTTATCTTTGTTGATGATGATATTCCAGTTGGTGCTAAAATAAGATAATATATTTTAAGGGACAGTTCATTGTAATTGTCCCTTATTTATTTAAAATAAAAAAATCTGCCATACTTATAAAGTACAGCAGATTGTATATATCACATAAGTTCGCATATAAGGTTGGAAAATTCAACCGGATTATCAATATTCATACCTTCAATAAGAAGTGCCTGACTATAAAGGAGTTTAGCATATTTGCCAAGCTTTTCCTTATCGCCGTCATTGCTTAATGCCTGAAGTTTCTTAAAGATTTCATGTTCTGGATTAATTTCAAGAACTCTTTGTGCCTTTACTTTCTGGTCAGTAGGCATAGCATTAAGAACTTTTTCCATTTCAAGAGAAATACTTCCCTCACTTGTAAGGCATACAGGGTGAGATTTAAGTCTTTGTGAAAGAATAACCTTTGAAACTTTACCGTCAAGAGCGTCTGCAATTTCTTTAAGGAGGTCTGCATTTTCTTCTTCCTTGGCTTTGATTTCCTCTTTCTTTTCATTGCTTTCAAGTCCGAGGTCATCAGCTGATACAGACTTAAATTCCTTATCCTTGTAATTCATGAGAGTTTTAATTGCAAACTCATCAATATTATCAGTAAGATAAAGGATTTCAAAACCGTTATCCTTAACAAGTTCAGTCTGTGGAAGCTGTTCAATTCTTTCAACGCTGTCACCAGTTGCATAATAGATGAACTTCTGTTCTTCACGCATACCTGTAACATATTCGTCAAGAGTAACAAGTTTCTTTTCCTTTGATGAAGTAAACAGCAACAAATCCTGAAGTTTTTCTTTGTTCATGCCATAGTCACTGTAAATTCCGTATTTAAGCTGTAAACCGAATGCTTTCCAGAATTCCTCATATTTTTCACGGTCATTCTTGAGCATTTTTTTGAGTTCACTGCTGATTGTTTTTTCAATGCTCTTTGCAATAACTTTAAGCTGTCTATCATGCTGGAGCATCTCACGAGAAATATTAAGCGAGAGGTCTTCGGAATCAACAAGACCTTTTACAAAGCTGAAATAATCCGGTAATAAATCAGCACACTTATCCATGATTAAAACGCCGTTTGAATAAAGCTGTAATCCCTTTTCATATTCCTTTGAATAGAAATCAAACGGAGCTTTTGACGGAATATAAAGCAATGCATTATAGTTGGCATTACCCTCATTTTTTACATGAGCATAACGGATAGGTTCATTATAATCAAAGAACTTTTCAGCATAGAAATGCTTATAATCTTCATCTTTGAGTTCAGATTTATTTTTCTTCCAGAGAGGAGTCATGCTATTGAGTGTTTCAACTTCAATATAGTCCTCATATTCAGGAGATTTTCCGGCTTTTTTGTCTTCTTCTGACATTTCAACCGGTCTGCTGTGAGTCATTTCCATTTTAATAGGAAAACGTATATAATCAGAATATTTCTTTACCAATGATTTAATTCTGTACTGGTCAAGAAATTCTGAATAATTCTCGTCGTCTGTATCGTCGATAAGTTCAAGGATTATTTCAGTACCAACGGACTGTTTATCAGCTTCAGAAATCGTATAACCGTCAACACCCTCAGATTCCCACTGATAAGCCTTGTCACTGCCATAAGCCTTTGAAATAACAGTAACTTTCTTTGCAACCATGAATGCTGAATAGAATCCGACACCAAACTGTCCTATAATCTGGTTGTCATCATCAAGCTTGTTTTCGGTTTTAAATTTAAGTGAACCGCTATTAGCAATAGTACCAAGATTATTTTCAAGGTCTTCTTTTGTCATACCAATGCCGTTATCAGTTATTTTAAGTATATGTGAATCTTTATCAGCTGTAATCCATATAGCAAAGTCTTCCTTGTTAAGACCAACTTTATCGTCTGTAAGCGATTTGAAATAAAGCTTGTCAATAGCATCGCTTGCGTTGGAGATAAGCTCTCTGAGGAAAATTTCCTTGTGTGTATAGATTGAATGAATCATCATTTCAAGAAGTCTTTTAGACTCTGCCTTGAATTGTTTGGTTTCCATAAAAAACATCTCCCGATAGTAGATTTAGCACTCTCGCTCTTTGAGTGCTAAAAATAGTATATATCTTTTTCATATTCAAAGTCAAGTACCAAAAGAGAATATTTACAATTTGTTCACAATTGTAATGATTATTAACTGAAAAATACTTGACATAATCTGCGAAAAAGTATATAATTATTATGTTGTATTGAATTGCAGAATATTACTCTGGGCAGTATATGCGCTTTGTTTTAAATCATTACAGGCTGTTATTTCTTTTATACATGACCTGTACTTAATCTCTATAACGTATGGATTTTTTATATCCACACGAATACGTTTTTCGGGTCTGATGTTATTTCAGACTCTTAACAAATATATTTTGACAAATGAATAAAATAATGCGGCATTTACCGCCTTTAAGTGATAATCAGATTTATAATACAAGATTATTTATTTTTATTTAAAGGAGGTAATGCACTGTATGAACTTGACCCTCGCTATCGTTCTTATTATCTTTGCCCTTGTTATAGGTGCAATTGTCGCTGGCGTTATCGTTAATGCAAAGGCATTTCAAAAAGGTGTTAATGCAGGTATTGAACAGCGTAAACAACAAGCTGAATCTATAACAGGTTCTGCTGAAAAACAAGCTGAACGTATTATCGATGATGCTAGAAAAGATGCTGATTCCAAAAAGAAAAATGCATTAGTTGAAGCTAAGGACGAAATTCACAAGCTCCGTACCGAAGCAGAAAAGGAAATCAAGGAACGCAGAGCAGAGCTGTCACGTCAGGAAAGACGTATGCAGCAGAAAGAGGAAAATCTTGACAAAAAAACTGATAACCTTGAAAAGAAAGAAGATACTCTTAACCTGAAAATAAAGTCCGCTGATGAAAAACTTAAAGAAGCTGAAACTATTAAAAAAAGTCAGATGGACGTATTGGAAAGAATATCAGAATTTACAAGGGAACAGGCTAAGGAATACATACTTTCCAAACTTGAAGATGACCTTATCCATGAAAAAGCCGTTAAAGTCGCTGCCTATGAACAGCAAATCAAAGACGAATGTCAGGAAAAAGCAAGAAGCTATATTTCTCTTGCTATTGCAAAAGTGGCATCTGACCAAGTTTCTGAAGCAGCCGTTTCCGTTGTTCCTCTCCCGAATGATGAAATGAAAGGCAGAATTATCGGTCGTGAAGGTCGTAATATCCGTACCCTTGAAACCCTTACCGGCGTTGACCTTATAATTGATGATACTCCAGAAGCTATCACACTTTCATGTTTTGACCAGGTACGCCGTGAAATCGCAAGAATAGCTCTCGAAAAACTTATTGCTGACGGTCGTATTCACCCGACACGCATTGAAGAAATGGTCGAAAAGGCAAAGCGTGAAGTTGAATACCGCATCAAGCAGGAGGGCGAACGTGCTGTTATTGAAACTAATGTACATGGCATTAACCATGAACTTATAAAACTTATAGGCAGACTTAAATTCCGTACAAGTTACAGACAAAATGTTCTTGACCACTCAATCGAAGTTGCAAAACTCTGCGGAGTACTCGCTTCTGAACTCGGCGTTGATGCCAATATGGCAAGACGTGCAGGACTTCTTCACGATATCGGTAAGGCTCTTACCTCTGAAATTGAAGGTTCTCACGTTCAAATAGGCGTTGACGTATGTAAAAAATACAACGAAAGTCCTGTTGTTATTCACGCTGTTGAAGCCCACCACAATGACGTTGAACCTAAAACAGTTATTGCCTGCATTGTACAGGCTGCTGACGCTATCTCAGCCGCAAGACCTGCCGCAAGAAGCGAAAATTACGAAAGCTACATCAAACGACTTCAGAAACTTGAGGAAATCTGTACCTCTTATGACGGAGTTGAAAAATGCTTTGCTGTTCAGGCAGGACGTGAAGTTAGAATCATGGTTGTTCCGGAAATTATCAACGATGAAAAAATGATTCTCGTTGCAAGAGAGATTGCCCAAAGAATCGAAAATGAAATGGATTATCCAGGTCAGATAAAGGTCAATCTTATCCGTGAAAGCAGAGTTACTGACTACGCTAAATAATTCATTGCGGACGGTACGCCCAAACCCGTCCGCATTTTTTATAATTCAACAAAACTTTGAATCCCCCGCTTCTTTAAGCGGCGGACATTGTAAAACGGCAGTGGGAGCGGAAAGAATTGGTATCTCCCACTGACATGAAATCAATCCGCTTTACAGATTCTTCAAAATATGATATAGTGAATATGACATTATAAGTCAGGGAGGTCATGGACAGAATGCCCTGTGGATTGAAACAACTGAATATTAAAGAATTATATTTCAAAAACAGCCGATAACAACTACAGGGCAATAAATTTTTGATTGTCAGTTAAAATAATTTATATCTATAAAAAGGAGATGTTATAATGAAAAAAAAATCTTTAAGACATAGAATAGCATTAATTACAGCGTCGCTGTCGATATCCATATGTACAATATCAATACCTGCAATTGCTGGTTGGAAACAGATAGGATACATAGGCGACCTTAACAACGATATGGAAGTTAATATCGCTGACCTGCTCCTCCTTTCCAAATATATGCTTAATCGTATTTCACTTACATCTGAAAACGCTTACTATATTGGCGGAAAACAATATTCCATAAATGGCAGTTATAAAGATGATTCTATTGAATATCTCCAGACAGCCGACGTTAATCAGGACGGAAGAATAGATATCTTTGACCTTATCACAATGCGTAAATATGTGATAAATCATTCAAGCGACCCAGTTTATATATGGTCTGATGATAACGAAACTTCGACAACAACTACTTCTTCAACAACATCTGCAACTACAACTACTACTACTTCGGTTTCATCTTCTGAAACAACTACAACAACTACTGCTCCGCTATTTATTGAAGCCCCTGTTAAAAGTCTTTATGGCTCTATGCCTTCACAGAATGACGCAAAAATGGTTATATTCTATGTTGATTTTCCTGACTGTCAATACAAATATGAACCGTCAATTTCTGAAATTGAAAAAATTTCATTCGGTGCAGAAGATACTGAAAATAAAAATTATCCTTTTGAAAGTATGTCCGCATTTTATAACCGTTCGTCAAAAGGAAGCATGAACCTTGACGGAAAAGTTTTCAGATATACAACAAGTGAAAACAAATCCGCTTATGAGGGCGATATATACCATGTAAAACTTATAAATGAAGTTTTCAAGGCATTCGAGGACAGTGAAGACTTTACACAGTTTAACGGAAATAATGACGGTATTATTGATGCAACACTTATTTCTGTTCCTACTGATGCCGGAGACGAAAACTGGTGGCCCGCTGCCGGTCAATACGGTGGAAACAGTGACATGACAGTTGATGGTATGTCCATAGGTCATGTGATAGTCGGAAACGCCCAGATTGAAAGTAAAACTGATTATAAAAATTTCATTGGCAGTTATCTGCATGAAATGGGTCATTGTATGGGACTTCCGGATTATTACCTTTACAATGGCGAAAAGGATTTTGAAGGTCTCCACGGTTCTGGCGGTTACGAAATGATGGACGAAACTAATGCCGATTTTTCGTCAGTTTCAAAACTCATGCTTGGCTGGTTCAAGAAAGAACAAATTTCTATATACGACCCTGCCACCTCAACTCAGACTTTCACCTTATCCAACGCACAAAAGGAAAACGGCAATTGTGTAATTATTCCTTGTGGCAAACTCGAAAACAATTATTATTCAGAGTTTCTTATAATCGAATACACAACACTTGACGGAAACAACAGCCGTCTTAAAAAAGATTACTGGTGGGAAAACACTGGAACAGGTGTAAGAGTTCTGCACGTTGAAGGTACTATAAACGATAATATCGGCTGGAAATACTGGAAATATGCAAGCGGTGACAATGAAGCCACAAACAACGATAACGGAAAGCGTTTTGTACGTATAATAGACGATACAGATACCGACAACCTTTATCATACCGGTGACGTTATAGACAGTGCTATTTCTGGATTTAAATGGTACGCTGAAGACGGTACACAATCCATTGAAACAGGTCTTAAAATAACTGTCGGCGAAATGACAGATGATTCATGTATAATTACTGTTTCAGAAAAATAATGAGGTTCTCAAAATGTCAAAGCAATTATTTAATTCAACTGAAAAGTCAAATTTCATTCTCAATATGACTGAGGAAAAATATTCACAACTTGCATCTTTTGGATTAGCATCTGCCTGTTTTACAACAGCTATCTTTGCATCTATACCAGAATTTGTCGATAAACTTTCATATTCAATAGTATCGGGCGGATTGGCAATTTCCGGTGTAATATGCATGGTACTCGCACTTATTGCAATTGTAAAGAAATACATAAACCGCAAAAAACTCATTCCTGTATGTGCCTTTGGAGCAATGATATTATGGGGAATCATTTCCCTTATAAACTCCTATTCAGTAAACACGGCGTTTTATGGATTTTCAGGACGTGGTGAAGGACTTCTTGCTATAATATTCTATTTTGGATTCTTTATAACTGCCATGTCCGTAAAACGTCAGAAATCCATAAATATAATTATAAATTCTCTGATAGCTTCCGGAATACTTCACAGTATTTTCGGACTTATACAAACCTTTACCGGAAAATTAAGTCATTATCGTTTTGCGTCATTAAGCACAAAAATAAATGCTTCAAGCGGTCTGGCACAGTCTCCGATATTCCTTGCAATGATTTTAAGCCTTGCACTTACTGCATCGCTTGTAACAGCCGTTATCACTGACAACAAAAAACAGCGTATTTTCTGTATTGTAAGTTCATGTCTGTTCTCATTTGTGATGATGTTCACATATTCGCTTATGGGAATTGTCGGAATTATTCTTGCTGTACTTTCTGCAATTGTAAGTATTTTTATAAAGAAATCACCTAAAATAAGACTTGTTTCTGTGTTTTCCGGAATACTTCCGGCAATACTTGCTGTTATTATCGTGAATGCCGGAGCAGTTGGAAAAATATCCTCATATAAACTTTATGACGGATATACATTATGGTGGGCAGATTCATATATGAGACTTTCTGCAAGTGGTAGCTATAATCCAGAAGAAATTGATATTTCCGATACAATGGAAGTATACAGCTATCTTAACAAAAAAACAATTGATATAATAAAAAAATATCCTCTCACAGGTACAGGAGAAGAACAGCTTGTATATCCACAATTATACACTACCGGTGGTCTTGATATGGAAAATTCAGATATCAATGCAGTTATCTCAATGAACAAAGGAACTTTTGACAAAGTTTACAATGAATATCTTTATACTACCGCAACAAGAGGTATACCCTCATTAATTGCACTGGTTGTGATTATTGTTTCTGTACTTTTGGCAGGAATAAGAAAACTTAAAAAATCACCCTCCGAAAATACTGTCTGTATGTTCATGATATTTATAAGTGGAATTATTATATTCTTTATAGGGTGCAGTAATATAACATTTTCGCCTGTATTCTGGACTATTGCAGGATTATTGATGATTCCGGAAGAAGAAATCAAGTAAGTACAAACTAACAAAAATGTATTGATTTTTTTCAAATAATATGCTAAAATGTTATATACAAAATACTTTACGGAGGTACTTTATTATGGCTTACGTTATCAGTGATGATTGCATCAGTTGTGGTGCTTGTGCAGGTGAATGTCCAGTAGATGCTATTTCTGAGGGCGACGGAAAATACGTTATCGACGCAGATGCTTGCGTTGAATGTGGTGCTTGTGCAGGCGTTTGTCCTGTTGCTGCTCCTTCTGCTGAATAATCCAACTCATTTTAAAAAAATCGGCAGTGCAATTAAAGAAGTCAGTATTCCCTGCTTAAAAGGGACAACCTACTTAAAGAAATGTTTTATACTTCCATAGCATTACCGAGCGTAAATTAAGACAACTATCCCCCAAAAAATAAGCAGTCTCTTTATGAGGCTGTTTATTTTTTTCTTGACAATTAATATGTTTATGTGTTATACTATATCTACAAAATGTTTGACAAAAATAAGTAAAGATTCCACCACTTCTATAAATGGTGATTAAATCTGCAAAAAAATAGTGAAGATAAATCAGTATCTCATTTTTGCCACAAAATCAATGTATCAATCGGTATTTGTCAATTATTATTATCGAATGTTGATTGATACAAAAAAACTACTATATGGAGGACTTTTTAATGAAAAAATTAAAATTATCCGCACTTGTTCTTGTACTTGCTCTTTCGGCTGTATCTGCCTTTTCGTGCGGTGAAAATAAAACAACTTCAACTTCCGAACAATCAATAACAATACTTGACCCAAATGAACCTGTTTCAGAAGTTACTAAAAAGTATTCTGCTAACTCAAAGAAAACAGATTCAGTTATCGGAGAAGAAGCAGAAGTAAATGACACTGTTTTTAAACTCAACGATGTTGTAGCCATTCCCTCACCATTAAATGATGGTAATGAATATCTGTATATAAATGTTACAATAAAAAACAACACTGATATAGATTATGAAATAAGTTCGCTTAACAACTTCTATGTATCAATGCCAGACGAGACAGAAACACTCAGCAATGTTCGTGCAAAACTGTACGCTCTCAACAACTATACAAAATGTGTTGATGATTACATAAAGATTCCTGCAAACGGCGAATTTACTGGTTACCTTGCCGGTGGTTTCATTGTGCCGGAGGGAACAGAATCATTTGATGTAGGATTTTTCCCAACTCTCAACAATACTATTGACAGAGCAAATGTTATCGTATCTTCTGTCACTTCTGAAAAAATTTCGCATGATGATTCTGTACTTAAATAATATATTTTTCCCTGTTCTTGTGGACAGGGATTTTTTTATTGAAACACCGGTTTTCTGAAACGTTTCAAACACGAACCGCATACAACAAGAACTAATAAATAAACTATTCCTCCAGTTGCAACCGATATTCCAAGTACTGCAAAATTTTCAAATCCGCAACGCCGTGCAAATTCACACGCCAAATATGCAGAACCTGCACACATTCCGCCTGCATATATTATTACAAGAAACGGCATTATTTTAAGGCTTATACCAGAATACTTTATGTAAAGTTTAACCGATACTATCAGAATTACTGCATAACATATTGATGTTGATACAGATGCCCCATTAACTCCTATAACAGGTATTAAAAACATATTTCCGGCAAATTTTATAACTGTTCCCAAGAGCATTATTTTAAGTGGCAATGAAGCCTTTCCAATAGCCTGCAACATACTGAACACCGGAAACGATACACACAAACACACCATTCCTAGCATTAACAGTCTCAATGAATTTATACAAATGCTAACTTCTTCCGGCTGTTTAGGAAAAAGAAAATTCAATATTTCCGGTGCAAGAACTGCCATTCCAAATGCTGATGGTACTGCAATTACTGCTGATGTAATAAGTGCCTGCATTGTATTTTCGGAAAGAGATTTTATATGATGATTTTCCCATGCTTCAGTTATACATGGCAGAACTCCTTTTCCAAGCATATTGGTCACTGACGGAACAAGATTAAATACTGTAAGGGCTATTCCTGCAAACGAACCATATATAAAATGCGGTATATCGCTTTCTGCAATACCAGACGGTGAATTTATTCTACTTCCGAAATATTTTATACAGCCTATAATTGTCCACATATCTATAAGTGCTGTAAAATTAGTAACCACTGCACTTATTCCGGTTGGAACAGCATTCGAAATGAGTTCACGAGCTATTTCATTACGGCTTATAACTGTACATTCATCATTAACAGGCAACTTTTTTGCAAACAGTCTTAAAATTGCAAAAAATATTACTGCTCCTACTGACGAAAGGGTTACACCTAATATTCCGGCTGAAGCTGAAATGGCTCTCGGGTCAATATCCGGAAAATATACAATTATGCTATCTATATTTTGAGTTACATATCCGCAGATATACAATCCTGCAACAACTTTCACAATTCCCTCTATAACCTGCGAAACGGCTGTCGGATACATATTACTCATACCTTCATAGTAACCACGTTCAACTGACATTATACAACCGAAAAACACAGACGGAGCAATCATTGCAACAGATAAGGAAGATTCCATACTTCCGCTAAAAATCTTTGACAGCAAAAACGTTAATATACTTCCTGCAAGTCCCACAATTGAAAAAATTATAAGTGCTGTACTGCGTACTTTTTTGGCATTGGCATACATTCCGAGAGCAACACTCTGAGCAGTCATTCTTGCAACTGCCGAAGAAAGTCCCGTAACTGTCAGCGAATACACAGGCATAAACAAACTATATGCACAACTGAAATAACTCATTCCCACACCGCCAAGCAGATTAGTCAGCGGTATCTTGAATAATGCTCCTAAACCTTTTGAAATCCCCGCAGAAAGCATAAGTATAAGCGAGGCTTTAAGAAAATTCTGTTTTTTCAAAAAATCACCCTTTACAATTGCAATAAGTCAAAAAATTATTAATTAATTTTCTTGTTTTCACAAAAATATATGTTGCAGAATTTAAAAATATGTGGTATAATATAAAATAAGCTGTCTGTGGCTTACAAATTCACACAAATGACACAAAATGAAAGGCTGGTTTTTTAACATGGACTATAAATTTTCTGATAAAGTAACCAAGCTTCAGGCTTCTGCTATCAGGGAAATTTTAAAATTCACCTCTGTTCCCGGCGTAATATCATTTGCTGCTGGAAATCCTGCTCCGGAGGCTTTCCCTACTCAAAAAATAGCTGAAATCTCTGAAGAACTTCTCAGAGATGACCCTATACTTGCTTTACAGTATAACATCACTGAAGGTTATACTCCTCTCCGTGATTTTCTGAAACAATGGCTTGCTTCAAAAAACTGCTACAATCCTGATTTAGATGATGTTGTTGTAACTTCCGGCGGTCAACAGGCTAATGAACTTTCCTGTAAAGTGCTTCTCAATGAAGGCGATACACTTCTTTGTGAATCACCATGCTTTATAGGTTCATTGAATGCATTCCGTTCCTATAATGTAAATCTTTGTGGCGTTGATATGGACGACGACGGCATTAACATTGAAAAACTTGAAAATGCTATCAAAACTCACAAAAACGTTAAAATGCTTTATGTTATTCCGAACTTCCAGAACCCTACCGGCAGAACGATGTCCTTTGAAAAAAGAAAGGCTGTATATGAACTTGCCTGTAAATATGATTTCATAATTCTTGAAGATGACCCATATGGAGAACTGCGTTTTGCCGGCGAGAACGTTCCTGCTATCAAGAGTCTTGACACCGAAGGTCGTGTTATATATACAAGCACATTTTCTAAAATTCTCTCATCAGGTTTCAGAACAGGTTTTGTTTCTGCACCTGCTCCGATTATTCAGAAAATCGTTGTATGCAAACAGGTTTCAGATGTTCATTCAAATATATGGGCACAGGTTGTAGCACACAGATTTATGACTTCTGTTGACCTTAAAAAGCATTTCAACGGATTACGTGAAATCTACCGCAAAAAATGTGATTTGATGTGTTCTTATATCGATAACGAATTTTCTAAAAAAATCTCTTACATCAGACCACAGGGCGGACTATTCGTATGGTGTACACTTCCTGATGACTGCGATATGAACGAATTTTGCACAAGAGCTATCAAAGAATACAAAATAGCTATTGTTCCCGGAAACTCATTTAACATTGATGAAACAGAAAAAAGCCATTCATTCCGTCTTAATTACTCTACTCCGACAGATGAACAGATTATCAAGGGTATGGAAATACTCTCAAAAATGACCAGAGATATACTTGATTAACAATTTATTTCAGGTATTACAAAACACTTTTTTACGAAAGGAATTTTTTACTATGCCAAACAAAATGACCGAAAGATATGCTGTAACTCAGAAATATCTTATGACAAGAGGACAGGCTATCAATTTCCCTGCACGTTTTTTCAACACCAATTTCAAGAAAAATGAGGTTTTCGGTGTTGTTATCGACATTCCGATGTCACCGACAGTTCTCACTTCTATGGTATGTTTCATAAATGGTGCTGCTAACCTCTACTTCAACAACGGCGGAGAATATACCGGAGCTTCCCAGAAATACAGAAATCTTGTTCAGGCTACACACACTCTTGTTGCAAATGCCGGACAGCTTATCCCAAAATGCGAAAAAACAAAGACTTATGACCTTCCAAAAGGAAAAACTCATAATATTTTCCTCCTTACAAAAAACGCTATCTATAAGACTGAAATCAAACCGGGTATAATTCCGGAAACTGAACCTGAACTCCGTACATTCTATGTACTTTACCAGCGTGTTCTTAATGAACTCAGAAGTTGTCAGCTTAAAGATGACGCAGCAGCTCGCAAGGCTTAAAAGGAGATGTTTTTTCTAAATGGAAGATAAAAAACTTATTTTCAGCGGTATTCAGCCAACAGGAACTTTCACACTCGGAAACTACATCGGAGCTGTAAGAAACTGGGGTCCTTTACAAGACGAATATAACTGTGTTTATTGTGTTGTTGATATGCACGCAATAACAGTCAGACAAGACCCTGTTAAACTCAGACAAAATACTCTTAATTCTTACGCACTCCTTATGGCTTGCGGAATTGATGTGGAAAAATCTATACTTTTCATACAGAGTCACGTCAAAACTCATGCTGAATTAAGCTGGGTTCTCGGCTGTAATACACAATTCGGCGAACTCTCAAGAATGACTCAATTCAAGGACAAGAGCCAGAAACACGCTGATGATGTAAATTCCGGACTTTTCACATATCCTGTGCTTATGGCTGCTGATATTCTGGCTTATAACGCTGACCTTGTACCAGTAGGAGTTGACCAGAAACAACATCTTGAACTTGCAAGAAATATTGCACAACGCTTTAACCAGAGATATGGCGATTTCTTTACACTCCCTGAACCGTATATTCCAAAGGTCGGAGCAAAAGTAATGTCATTACAAGACCCTACAAAGAAAATGTCCAAATCTGATGATAATCCTAATGCTGTTATACTTATTCTTGATGATAAGGATACCATTATAAGAAAGTTTAAACGTGCCGTTACTGACAGTGATGCGGAAGTTTGCTATCGTGAGGGAAAAGACGGAATAAACAATCTTATGACTATCTATTCAAGCGTTACCGGAAAAGATTTTTCTGCTATTGAATCAGAATTTGCCGGCAAAGGTTACGGCGACTTTAAGCTTGCTGTTGGTGAAGCTGTCGCTGACCATCTTGAACCAGTAAGAACAGAATTTGCAAGACTTATTGCTGATAAGGCTTATCTTAAAAAATGTTATACAGAAGGTGCAGAAAAAGCACTCCGCTATTCACAGCGAATAGTATCAAAAGTTTATAGAAAAGTCGGCTTTGTTGACAGAACATAATAAAAATTTACGGGCGGAAAAAATTTCAATTCCGTCCGTATTTATGACTTTTACAAAATACACTGCAATTATTATATTCAGTCTGTCTTTAACAAAACTTTGAATCCCCCGCTTATTTAAGTGGCGGACATTGTAAAACAGCAGTGGGAGCGGAAGAATTAGTATCTCCCATTGACATGAAATCAATCCGCTTTACAGATTCTTCAAAATATGATATACTAAATATGACATTATAAGTCAGGGAGGTCATGGACAGAATGCCCTGTGGATTGAAGTAAATAAATAAATAATAAACAAGGAGGTTTTTTTATATGGTTGAATATCAACAGAAAGACAAATACTATATCAATGACTTGATTGATATAGTACGTTTACTGCGTAGTGAGGGCGGTTGTCCTTGGGATATAGAACAAACTCATCAGTCAATCAGACAGGACTTTTTAGAGGAAACCTGTGAAGTCCTTGAAGCTATAGATTTAAATGACTCCGACCTGCTCTGTGAAGAACTCGGAGACGTATTATTACAAGTCGTTTTCCATTGCCGTATTGAAGAAGAAAACAATTCTTTTAAATTCGATGACATATGTGACGGAATATGCAAAAAACTGATTATACGTCACCCTCATGTTTTCGGCGAAGTGAAAGTAGATTCAACAAGTGATGTTCTTGCAAACTGGGACGCTATCAAAATGGAAACAAAACATCAGGAAACTTATACCGAAACTCTTGAAAGCGTTGCAAAATCACTTCCGGCACTTATGAGAGCCCAGAAAGTCGGCAAACGTGCTATGCGTGCAGGTATGGACTTCAATTCAACAGAAGATGCTATGGCTTGTATTTCCGCTGAAAAAACTGAACTTGATGAAGCTGTTTCTGCTGGTGACAAATCCCGTATTGAAGAAGAATTAGGAGATTTATTATTTTCATGTGTAAATACTGCCCGTCATCTCGGAATTGATGCTGAACTTGCTCTTAAAAATGCTACTGATAAATTTATAAAACGTTTTTCTGTAACTGAAAATCTTGTCCGTTCTGATGATGTTGATATGAAATCGCTTCCTATTGAAGAACTCGACAAATACTGGAACAAAGCTAAAAATATTATTTCGGAAGAAAACAAGTAATAAAAATTTTATTATTCAGGAGGAACTATTATGACTAAATCTGAACTTATCTCATCACTTGCTAAAAATATGAACTGCACAAAAAAAGACGCAACAGCCGTTATTGACGCTACATTTGCGGTTATTCAGGAAACCCTTGTCAATGGTGAAAAAGTATCCGTTTCAGGATTCGGAACTTTTGAAACCCATGAAAGAGGAGAAAAAACTTGTATCAATCCAAAAACTAAAGTTAAAATGTTATGTCCTCCCCGCAAATCCCCTGTATTCAAGGCTGGGAGAAATCTTAAAAGAGAAATTAATAAATAAATTCTATTTTCTTTTGCCTATAAAGGAGTGAATTTTTATGCGACTTGACAAATATTTAAAGGTTACACGCCTTATAAAAAGAAGAACTGTTGCAAATGATGCCTGCGATGCTGAAAAAATTGTAGTAAACGGAAAAGTTGCAAGAGCATCATATGATGTAAAAGTCGGCGATATAATCGAAATAAATATGGGAAACAAACCTCTTAAAGTAAAAGTTCTCAATGTTACAGAATACGCTACCAAAGAAACAGCTTCCGATAACTATACAATTATAGAATAAATTAAAAAACAGGTACACTAAAAAATGTACCTGTTTTATTATTTTGTATTGTTTATATCCCATCTAAATACAACAATTTTAGAAGCTTTAGTGCAGTCAAGCATATTATTATATTCAAGTCTGGATACATCAAGATAACGATAATTTTCTTTTTCGTCACCGCTCTTTGAAAAAATCCCCTTTATTCTTGAAAATGCACCACCGGGATTCCTTGAAATAACCGTTCCTAAATGATAATGTTCACGCATAAAAGCTATTATTTGCGATGCTGTTGTAAGATGATTATCACAAACATTATAAGTACCGGAATAAGATGTATCTTCCGCATATCTCACAAAACACAATATAAAATCTACTAAGTTATGCACACAGCACAATTGAAATCCATACTGTCCTGTACCCGATACAAATTTAACATTGTCTTTCGGGTCAGTAATTTTTGCGGTAAGGTTATCAATGAAATTAAGCGAGTATACTGGAGAATACCTTATAATACAAGCTATTACGTCCTTATGTCCCTGTAACTGCCTTACAAATGCTTTTTCAGATTCAAATTTCATTACAGCATAATTTGTGGCAGGTTTCAATTTATTTTCTTCTCTGATAGGTTCACGGCTTTTTGTAAACTCATAAACTTGGTCAGTACTCAACAGTATAAACATTTTTACACCATTGTTTAATGCACAGTCATAAATAAATTTATCACATTCGCTGGAAATAGCCATATGAGTTTCTGTTACAATAGGTTCTAAGTCATTGTCAACCGTATTGGAAGCATGAACAACTATATTAATTTTATGTTTAGTGAAAATTTCAGTATAAGTTTCTTTGTCGTCCGGAGCAGACTGTATAAATGAATAATTAAGCTTTCCGGTATTGTAGTGATTTTCCTTTTCATCAACAGCAATAACTTTGTTTCCCTTTTTAAGAAGTCCTGAACATATATGCTTGCCAATAAATCCGCAACCACCTGTTACAAGAATTGTATTCATTGTTTTAACCTCCTAACTTCTATATTTATTAAGAATGATTTTCTGCGTTTACTTCCTCAATGTATTTATCTACAACAGTATTTATTGAATCATACGTTTCACTCCATGGAGTGCCACGTGCTGTAAGTCTCAAACTATTATCAAGAAGTTCTCCGCAGTCTGCCGATACACCTTTTGAAAGGTCAATAAGCGGATTTTCTTCTGCGAGTTTCTGCATACTTTCTTTCATTTCAAACATTTCATCTGACCAACCGTAATCATCTTTCATTTGCTTGTCGGCTACTGCCAATGTATCAGTATCATTAAGTACAAAACGCTTGCATTCAAGAAATTTAGCAACTCCCTCGGGATTTTTTCCGCCTTTTACAAAAGCATAAGCTTCCATTCCAACGGGTATATAATATTCATCTGCATCAGGGTCTTTCGGCATGGGAACAAAAAACGCCTCATCACCAAAAGTTTTTTTCCAGTCATCTGATTTTTTATAAAACTGATAGAGTCCGCACGGATAGAAAAGAGTTTTACCCTCACCAATATAAGAAGGCTTTGCATTCCAGCCGTAATCTTCAGAACCTATTGCTATATAACCGTTATTGTAAAGTTCATATATCCAGTTCTGAACACGTTCTATTGCCGGATTAGAAAGGTTATTTATAAGTTTTCCGTCTTTCATGCTTACTGCAACCGCTCCGGAGGTAGCAGTAAGTCCGAATTCAAACCACCAGCCGTCTATTCCATAATGCTGATTTTCAGGGTCAACAAACTTGTCAAGCATTTCTTCAAAAGTGTCCCATGTCCACTCGCCATTTTTATAGAGTTCAGCGGGGTCAGTCAAACCGGCTTCACGAATGGTTTTACGATTGTAAATAACTCCGCAATTATCTCCGGCAATACGTGTTGCGGTAATATAATGACTGCCATTCCATACAAAACTGTCATTCAGTTCACGAACGCCGTCCCATAACGGAGAATCATAGTTTATATAATCGTCTGACGGAACAAACATCTGACGTACTGCACCTTTCGGAAATGCATCAAGGTCACCAGCATAAAAAAAGTCTATTCCCTCATCGCCGTTTATAGATTTTGCCAACTGTTCGTAACGTTCTTCATAAGTGCATTGATGCCATTCAATTTTACCGCCGTATCGTTCTTCAAAAGCTACCAAAAAGGCAGGTATACTTTTTCCCTGATTATTACTTGAAGTGATATCCCATGGCGACAACCATTTAATAGTTTTATTTTCAAGTTCTCCTGTAAGAAGTTCCGTGTCAGCGACATTTTCAGATATCACTTTACGTAGTTCAGGGTCAATATTATCCAAGTCAGAATTATTTTCACTTTTATTGCATGAAGTAAATGAAATCATTGTTACTACTGATAATATGAATATTTCTAATTTTTTCATTTTATCACCTCTGACAAGTTTTTCCGATTGCCGAAAAAGCACAATTACCTTTCATTTTACAGAATTCGCACCCTTTTTTTCCACGGTTGACGGGATTTTCTGATATTCCGATAATCGCTGTAACTGATTTTGACGGCAACAATAAACTATTTTTTGTTGCTGTCAAACCAATTCGTCTCTGAGCATTAAGAAATAACAGTAAATCTTTCTGGATATCAAGCGGAAAATCTCCATATCCTGGACTGAAACGCCATGTTCTGTAAGGTGCTTTGATAGCTGAAAAAATTTCCTCTTCTGCCCTGTCGCAAACCTGTTCCACAGCCGAACTGCACAAACAGTCAACTGCTAAAGCTTCAGCCATATTAGTAACGGCAGTTTGTCTTATTAACTTGTCAGCTTCTTCCGAAAGAGTAACTGCCATTACAATAGCTTCCTGACAACCGGAAAGATGTTTTTTTATATCGTTTCCGTCAAGCGATACATTAAGTCCGTCAAGAAACAATCCGTTTTCTTTAAAGTTAATTATAGTTTTCCTATATACATACTTAGGACGCATTTTTTCACGTACAATCGGTTCAAAGCGGTCAATAATATCCATAATCTGAGCATTTGGAACGCCTTTAACGCCCATATAACGTGCTGTTTCAGATTTGGAAATGGGCTTAAGCATCATCATGTATTTATAATTCCGGAAACTGATTCGCTGATTTTCTTTGCAACATAGGCATTATTCATTGTATAGAGGTGTATTCCGTCAACACCGCTTGCTATAAGGTCAACAATCTGATTTATCGCATAAGCAATACCTGCATCACGTAAAGCTTCCGGATTATCTTCATACTTTTGCATAATCCTTACAAATTTACGTGGCAAACTTGCACCGCAGGTAGTAACCATTCTTTCAATCTGATTCTTGTTAACAACAGGCATAATTCCTGCCTCAATCGGAACATCTATTCCGGCAAGAACGGTCTTTTCACGAAAATCATAAAAACAGTCATTATCAAAGAAAAGCTGACTTATTAAATGAGTTGCTCCGGCATCGACTTTCTTTTTAAGATTCATTATATCATCAATTATAGAATCAGAATCAGGGTGACATTCAGGATAACAAGCCCCTGCAATGTCAAAATCTCCCTTTGAATTTATGAAAGTTATAAGGTCACTTGCATGAGGAAAATCATTTTTAGGTTCAATATTAGGATTTTTATCCCCTCTTAGAGCAAGAATGTTTTCAATTCCTCTATTTTTTATTTCATCAAGTGTTGCGGAAATTTCATCTTTAGAATAATTTATACAGGGAAGGTGTATCATTGGTGTGATTCCGTCTTCTTTGATTCTTGAAGCAACATCACACGCAAATTGATTATTACTGCTTCCGCCTGCTCCGAATGTTACACTAATAAAATCTGGATTAAGGTCACGGAGTTCATCAAGTGTTTGGTAAATTATTTCAACAGAACTTGTTTTCTTTGGAGGAAAAACCTCAAAGGAAAAAACGGTTTTCTTTTCAAATAAGTCTTTAATTTTCATAATATCCTCCGTTTAATCTATGCTCCAATCAATTTCGCCCTCACCGACTGCTCGAAGAAATTCGTTAGCCTTTGAAAAATGCTTACAGCCAAAAAATCCGTTATATGCAGACAATGGACTCGGATGTGCAGCAGTAAGTACAAGGTGTGCAGGATTAGTTATAAATTTCTGTTTTGCTTTGGCATCTCCACCCCATAACATAAATACAATTGGTTTTTCACGTTCGTTAAGAAGCTTTATAACGTCTGTTGTAAAGGTTTCCCAGCCAATGCCACGATGACTCTTCGGACAATGTGCCCTTACGGTAAGAACAGTATTAAGTAATAATACTCCTTCTTCTGCCCATTGAGTAAGTTCACCGTGCTTACCTAAATTATTCACACCAACATCATCACGAATTTCTTTAAAAATATTTACAAGTGAAGGAGGTGGTGCAACACCTTTTTTAACAGAAAAACTCAATCCATGAGCCTGACCCTCATTATGATAAGGGTCTTGACCAAGAATAACACATCTTACATCATTATATGCTGTCAGTTTCATTGAATTGAAAAGGTCATGCATATCAGGGAAAATTTGCTGAGTGTTATATTCGTCTATAAGAGTCTGACGAAGTTTAATATAATAGTCTTTCTGAAACTCATCTTTAAGAAGTTCGTCCCAGTCGTTGCCGAAATTAACCATATATACTCCTTTTTTTATTTGCTGTCATAAACAGTATCTTCATAATATTTAAATTTTACAAGCTTATTTTTTCTGTATGTAAGTGAACCTTCCTGATTAAAGGGAATTTTTTCATAAGCATCAGCAGAACATTCTATTTTAACAGTCTGCCCTTTGCGGTTAATGAAAGTAAGCTCATAATATTCATCAATCAGTTTAATATTGCCATCGCTTTCAATTATCCTGAGACGGTCATCACTTTTTCTTATAAGGGTTGCCATTTCAATGACCGGTGACGAAAAATATTTACTTTCTGTTGAATCATCGTCACCAGTTTCCTCAATGAAAAGTGATATAAAACGCTGTAGGGGATTATCTCCGCCAAAAGTTATTATTATCAATATCAGGGCTATGGCAATTGCACCGAACATAATAAGCATATTTCTTATCTCCGGTGACATTGTTATCAAGTCCTTTCATTATTTGTTCTTTATTTATATTTTATTCTATGCCATTGGGATTAAGTTTTGTGAAGTTCCAACTGTCAGCACACATTTTTTCGATACCGGATTTTGCTTCCCAGCCGAAAATTTTCTTTGCCTTTGAAGCATCAGCATAACAAGTTGCTATATCTCCGGCACGTCTCGCAGTAATTTTCTTAGGAATCGGTTTTCCGCAAGCTTTTTCATAAGCTGATACAACTTCAAGAACGCTTGAACCTTTACCTGTACCGAGGTTTACCGGTTCAAAACCTGTATTTTTCATAGCATAATCAATTGCACAAACGTGACCTGAAGCCAAATCCATAACATGAATGTAATCTCTTACGCCAGTGCCGTCCAGAGTGTCATAATCATCACCATAAACACTTAACTGTTTCAGTCTTCCGCAAGCAACCTGTGCAATATATGGAACAAGGTTATTAGGAATACCGTTAGGGTCTTCACCAATGAGTCCGCTACTGTGAGCTCCGATAGGGTTAAAGTATCTGAGAGCAACAACGCTGAAATCTTTATCTGCTATGCACATATCATGCAAAATCTGTTCAATCATAACTTTTGTATAGCCATAAGGATTTGTTGCAGAAGTAGGCATATCCTCAGTATACGGAGCTTTGTTATTCATTCCGTAAACTGTCGCAGATGATGAGAAAACAATTCTTTTACAATTATTTTCACGCATTGCCTTTAAAAGAACTAATGTTCCGTTTATATTATTTGTATAATATTCGAGTGGTTTCTGGACAGATTCGCCAACTGCTTTGAGACCTGCAAAATGTATTACAGCATCAATTTCATATTTCTTGAAAACTTCTGAAAGAGCATCATAATCACATATATCAACTTTACAGAAAGTCACTTTTTTTCCGCTGATTTTTTCAATTCTTCCCACTACTGCCTCTTTGGAATTGCTGAGATTATCAACAATTACTATTTCATAACCATTAGCAAGAAGTTCAACGCAAGTATGACTTCCAATAAAACCTGTACCACCAGTTACAAGAATTTTTCCCATGAGAAAAATACCTCCTAAAATAATTTTTACACTATTTATTATATTATATTTTCACGATTTTTGCAAGATATAATTGAAAATTTATTGTAGATATGTTATAATTATCTGAATTAAATTTTTAGGAGGTAATTATGCAAAAAATTCTCGGTTATATGCGAAAAGCCATTCAGCAATACGACCTTATCCGTGACGGCGACCATATTTGTGTAGCTGTTTCGGGAGGTAAAGACAGTCTCGTTATGCTGAACGGTCTTGTTATGCTTAAAAATTTTATTGGTATTGATTATCAGATTACTGCCCTTACTATTGACCCACAATTCAGTGGTAAAGAGGGAAATTATTCATGTATTGCAGATTTTTGCGAAAATATCGGAGTCAATTATCATGTTGAAAAAACTCATATAGGTGAAATTGTTTTTGATATTCGTCAAGAAAAGAATCCATGCAGTTTATGTGCAAGAATGAGACGTGGAGCATTGTATAATTCGGCAACTGAACTCGGCTGTAATAAAATTTCACTTGGTCATAATTATGACGATGTTGTTGAAACATTTATTATGAATCTTTTCACAGAAGGAAGAATCGGCTGTTTTTCGCCGGCAACTTATCTTGAAGACAGAGAAATACATATTATACGTCCGCTTGTACTCGCTCCGGAACGTGCAGTAAAAAAAGCTTCAAAGAACTTATCTGTCGTAAAATCAGTTTGTCCGGCAGACGGTCATACTAACCGACAAAAAACTAAACTCTTTATCGCTGAAATGGAACGTCAGGAACACGGTTTCAAAGACAGAATATTCGGTGCTATGCAACGTTCTGGAATTGACGGCTGGGGTATAAAATAAAAAAGGCTCTCCCGAAGGAGAGTCTTTTTATTATCGTATGGACATTTTTAATTAGTCATTCTTCTTTCTGAGAACGAATGCAGTTCCGATTGCTACAGCAAGACCAGCAGCAGCTACGCCTACACCAGCAACACCAGTCTTAGGAGAATCCTTACCAGTAGACTTAGTAGTTGTTGTCTTAGCAGTTGTAGTTGTCTTACCAGATGTTGTAGTTGTATTTGTATTTGTGCCTGAAGTTGTTGTAGTTGTTGTTGTATCAGATGCTGAACCTGATGCTGTTGTTGTAGTTGTAGATGTTGTTGTAGGTGTTGTGCTTGTTGTAGTAGTTGTAGTTGTTGTAGGTGTTGTGCTTGTTGTAGTAGTTGTTGTAGTTGTAGGTGTTGTGCTTGTTGTAGTAGTTGTTGTGGTTGTAGTAGTTGTTGTTGTGGTTGTAGTAGTTGTAGTTGTAGTTGTAGTAGTTGTTGTACCAGCCAGAATCTGAATAGCACCCTGTGTGATACCCTGTGTAAATGCATAAGCCTGCATTAACTTACCAACATTATCATTTGCCTTGTTTGTGAAAAGGTCTGCTGCGTTTTCAGTAGCCTGATATTCAATATTGATTGGGAATACTTCGCCACCTTCAACAGTGTCAGGAAGCTTGAAGTTCATTTTGTAGAGAACACCAGTAAAACCAAGGTTATCAGAACCAGCTGTTGTAAGGAATACACCAGCATCACCATTAGCTTTAACTACATTAGAAAGGTATTCGCCAGCTTCACCCATAGAAACATCTGGATTACCAACTCTGTTTTTATTTATTTTGATTGTGCTACCATTTGATGCAGGATAGTAGTTAACGTGCATACCTGTTGCACAATAAGCCTGATCTACATTACCACCAACAGTAATATTAACAGTAACTACACCATCATTTGCAATAATTTCCTTAGCTTCTTCAAGTGTAAGAGTTACTGTATCAACAGTAAGTGTAGGTTTGTACTGAGAAGCTGCAATTTGGTCATTTGTGAAACCTTCTGGATTAGCATTATTGCTAGCAGCAAAAGCTGATACAGAAGTAGCAGATACTGCAACAGCAGAAACAGCAAGTGCTGTTAAAACCTTCTTTAAAGAATTAGTTTTCATTTTAATTTATTTCCTTTCAAATTAAATTAAGATTATAATTATTTATACTACTGCCGCCACCCGACGGCAGATTTTGAAACATTTCAATTAGTCACTAAAAACTTTATCCCACAATCCAGCAGTACCAATTTCAGCATCGCCAGTTGAAAGATATGCGTAAGCAGAAAGAATATTTGATGCATCAACTGCGTCTATAACTCTGTCAGCTTTCTTAGCCTTCCAGTTATCAGAAACATCATTCTTTACGTCGCCAAGGAATGCTGCAAAGTGGTCGTAGATTGAATCTGGGTCTGTAACAAGACTGCTTGAGATTGAAAGAATTATCTGGTCAGGAGTTTTACCTGTTGAAGTTTCAGCATAGTAACCAAGTGTCTGAGAAGCATCAACTGCATTTATGCTGTAATCAAGGTTAACGTCGCCCATGTAACCGATGTAAACTTCAACGCCTGCATCACTGCCATCTACAGTTTTAAGAGCGTCACCTTCAGTAAGAACGATTGTGCCGTTTGAATCAACGATTGTTCCACCTGCATAGTTAAGGTTTGCAATGTACTTAAAGTCTGCATCATATTTTACGAATGTTTCAGCCGGAGTTGAAGCAAATTCATAATCGATTTGGATATCTTCTGTTTTGTCTGTTTCATATACAACGTGGAGAACGAGGTCACCAACCTGGTCTTTATTGAATTCTTCATCATGTGAGTAGTAGAAACCATAGCTTGCAGTTTCAACTGAAACGGACCAGCTCTTAACTACACCGTCAAGAACAATAGTGCCTGTACCAGAACCTGTGCTTGTTGTTGTAGTTGTTCCTGTATCTGTGCCAGTGTCAGAACCTGTGCCTGATGTTGTAGTTGTTCCTGTATCTGTGCCAGTGTCAGAACCTGTACCTGATGTTGTAGTTGTTCCTGTATCTGTGCCAGTGTCAGAACCTGTGCCTGATGTTGTAGTTGTTCCTGTACCTGTGCCAGTATCAGAACCTGTACCTGATGTTGTAGTTGTTCCTGTACCTGT
>CAKSMF010000005.1 GCA_934474025.1 uncultured Ruminococcus sp.
GACCTGGGAAAGTAAAACGATGCCGGCACATAATTCAATCGGAAGTTGTTTCTTTCAGCTTCCGATTTTTTTATTATATAGATATTTGGCTGAATATTGGAGTATTCAGCTTTTTTTACATTTTAACAAAATTATGTATTATCTAAAGGTTTCCTTTGGTTAAATACTTGAAAATACCGGAAATTTCCGAAAATTATTGACGTTATAGAATTTAAGTGTTATAATTAATGTTGACTGGAGAGGGGTATTAAAAAAATATATACAACTATCTGTCGAAATATATTATATATAATAAAATGGAGGCATAAATGAACAGTAAAGATGAACGTAATTTAAATATTACGCTTAAAAATCAAGATGAAGAAAAGACTGATATTATAGTTTCTTTGTCTACTATTCTTAAAAAGCTAAAGAAATATGTTTTGATATGGCTTGTTGTAGCAGTTATAGCATTTGTTGCAATATTCGGGGGTACAACTATCAAGACTATCCATCTTAAACCCACGCTTTCCGCATTGGTAAGCTTTACTTATGACGGAATTGAAAAAGGACTTGACCCATCTGGAAGAGATTTCAATAAAGAAATGATAAAAAATCCGGTAGTTATTGAAAAGGCCCTTACAAAGCTTGGAATTCCACTTGATGAACTTGACGGCATACGTCATGGAATCAATATAGAGGGACTTATTCCGGCAGATGCAATGGACCAGATTCTTACATATAAGAACGTATATGAAAATGCAAATAGTAATAATCTTCAGGCAGCACAGTCAATGTTGAATGTTTCTTATTATCCGACTGAATATAAAGTATTGTTCAATTATTCTGAAACTTCACTTAGTAGAACTCAGGCAGTAGAAGTTATAAATACTATTCTTGAGGAATTCAAGAGTTATTTCTTTGATGTTTATGGTTATAATGAATCTCTTGGTAGTTCTGTAACTGCTCTTGATATTTCAAACTATGATTATTCAGAGGCAATTGAAGTTTTAAAAACTTCTCTTGATACACTCAGTAAATATGTAAAGCAGATTTCAAATGAAGATACTACACGTTTTCGTTCTTCTGTAACAGGATATACTTTCGATGACCTGTATGAAGCAATTGAAACTGTAAAATCCATTGACCTTGATAAAGTTTCATCATATATTAATGTAAATAACCTTACAAAGGACAAGAATTCATCAATAGCATATTACGAATACAGAATAAGCGAACTTGGCAGAAGAAAGACATCACTTGAAGAACAACTTACTTCTGTAAAGGAATCCATAAACGCTTACGAAAAAGATCAGATTATTATATTTGGTAATGGAACAGATAACACAGATACTCAGTCAACACAAAAATCTGAACAGTATGATGCTATGATTAAACAAAAGCTTGAACTTACAGATAGCCTTGCACAGACAAAGCAGAATATAAATTATTATCGTGAAAGACGTGATGCACTTAAAAGCAGTACATCAAATTCAAAAGAGAATATTGAACAGGTTGACCAACAACTTGAAAATGTAAATCAAAAAATTACTACTCTTATTGATGATGTTAAACTTACTGCTGATGACTATTATGAAAATATTACTTTCCAGAATGCATATAGTATACTTGTTCCGGCATCAAATACAGCAACTTCAACACTCAAATTGATTATTAACAATGTAAAAACCCCACTTATACTGGGTGAAGGCGTTATATTTGTTTTGTATTTTGTAGTTGCTTTTGTTGATGCAATGAGAACAGATGCATTGAACAGAAAACGTAAAAAAGCTTCTGAAGCTGAAAATTCCGGCAACGAAGAAGAAAACAAAGAATAATAACATTATTTATCCTCCGTGTATCGATAGTATACGGAGGATAATTTTGAGTAATTTTTTTATGAAAGGGCTTTGATAAATGAATAATATCATAAATCTTAAAAATATTGTAGTTGAATTTGAGGACGGGGAAAGGATTTTAAAGAATATAAATCTTGATATAAAAGAAAAAGAATTTGTAACATTTTTAGGGCCTTCCGGTTGCGGAAAAACTACAACGTTGCGTATTATTGCAGGATTTCTTGAACCCACAAGCGGTGATATATTTTTTGACGGTCAGCGTATAAACGGACTTCCACCGCATAAAAGAAATGTAAATACAGTGTTTCAGAGATATGCACTTTTTCCGCACTTGAACGTTTATGAAAATATAGCATTTGGATTGCGTGTAAAAAAAGTTTCAGAAAAAGAAATAGTACGTCGTGTAGGTGAAATGCTTGAAATGGTTAACCTTAAAGGTTTTGAAAAGCGTTCTGTCAATAGGCTTTCCGGAGGTCAGCAACAGCGAGTTGCAATAGCAAGAGCCCTTGTAAATCACCCTAAACTTTTGTTGCTTGACGAACCTTTAGGAGCATTAGACCTTAAATTACGTAAGGAAATGCAGATAGAATTAAGAAGAATTCAGCAAGAACTGGAATTAACTTTTGTTTATGTCACTCATGACCAAGAAGAAGCCCTTACAATGAGTGATAGTATTGTTGTAATGAATAATGGTCATATTCAGCAGATAGGTTCTCCGACCGATATATATAATGAACCAGTAAACGCTTTTGTTGCGGATTTCATAGGTGAAAGCAATATTGTAAATGGTTCAATGCCTTTGGATTGTGTAGTGGAATTTGCCGGAAAACGTTTTCAATGTGTTGACAAGGGATTTTCACCTAATGAAACTGTTGATGTTGTTATACGTCCGGAAGATGTAAAAATTATTCCGGCTGAAAAAGCACAGCTTACCGGAATTGTAGAATCAGTAGTTTTCAAAGGAGTACACTATGAAATGTGTGTTGACGGAGTAGACCACAAATGGATTATACATTCTACTAAATCTTGTCCGGTAGGTTCTATGGTGGGAATGACATTTGACCCCGATGACATTCACATAATGAAAAAATCGGAGGAAGACGCTTTATGAAACTGAAATATTTTTCTGCTCCGTATCTTGTATGGATGGTAGTATTTATAGTTGTTCCACTTCTGATGATAGTATATTTTGCGTTTACAACTGATAACGGCGACTTTACTATTAAATATATATCAGATGTCGGACAGTATGCCAATATATTTGTACGGTCGATATGGCTTTCATTGATTGCAACTGCTATATGTCTTTTGATTGCTTATCCGGTAGCATTTATACTTTCAAGAATGGAAAAGCACAAGCAAGGTACTATGCTTATGATTGTAATGCTTCCCATGTGGATGAATTTTTTACTCCGTACATATGCATGGATGACTATTCTTGGAAATAACGGAATTATAAATCATTTATTAGGAATACTTGGTTTTGAACCCGTTAAACTTATAAATACTTCCGGAGCTGTTATTTTAGGAATGGTATATAATTATCTTCCTTTTATGATATTGCCGTTGTATTCGGTTATGGAAAAAATAGATAAATCGCTTTTTGAAGCGTCGGCTGATTTAGGGTGTAATTCAGTTACAACGCTGTTTAAAGTTGTTATACCGCTGAGTATGCCTGGAATAACTTCAGGTATTACAATGGTATTTGTTCCGGCTATTTCCACGTTCATTATTTCCCGAATGCTTGGCGGTGGTTCTAATCTTCTTATAGGTGACCTGATAGAAATGCAATTCCTTGGAAACGCCTATAATCCACATCTTGGAGCAGCCATTTCACTTGTACTTATGGTTATAATTCTCGTGATAATGACTGTTATGAATCAGTTTGACCCTGATGACCAAGTACTTATGTAAGGGAGGTATTGCAATTGAAAAAAATTGGTAAAATATATCTTATACTTGTATTATTGTTTTTGTATGTTCCTATTTTTGTGCTGATAGTGTTTTCATTCAACGAGACAAAAAGCAGAAGTGTATTTAGTGGATTCACTTTTGACTGGTATAAAAAGCTTTTTCATAACAGGATAATAATTTCATCACTTGTTAATACAATTATTATAGCAGTTATTGCAAGTATTGTTTCTACTGTTCTGGGGACTCTTGCAGCAATAGGTATTCAGCACATGAAAAAAGTTCCTAAGGCCATTGTAATGAATATAACAAATATGCCAATTATTAATCCGGAAATAGTTACTGGTGTATCATTGATGTTGTTGTTTGTATTTTTTGCAGCACGCATGAATCTTGAATTTGGTTTTGTAACACTTATTATAGCACATATAACTTTTGATGTGCCGTATGTTATTCTTAATGTTATGCCAAAGTTCAAACAGATGAATCCCCATGTATTTGAAGCTGCACAGGATTTAGGGTGCAGTCCGGTAAAAGCATTCTGGAAAGTTGTTTTACCGGAAATAATGCCCGGTGTTGTAAGCGGTTTTCTTATGTCGTTCACGTATTCGCTTGATGATTTTGTAGTAAGCTATTTCACAAGCGGTTCAACATCTCAGACACTTCCGATTACTATATACTCAATGACAAGACGTAAAGTTTCCCCTGAAATAAATGCTCTTTCTACGCTTATATTTATCGCAGTTGTAGTGATTCTTATAATAAAGAACGTTCTTGAAAACCGTGCATTCAAGAAAAGTTATAAGGAGGTATTATGAAAAAATTACCATTTGTTATGTGTGCTGTCATGGCATTTTCAATGGTGTCATGTACTTCCAATTCATCAAAGAACGTCATTGACGATGAAGAAGAAACTTCCGTACAGACTCTTAATATTTCCGATATGGATTATTATACAAAGTTCAAGGATAAAGGAATTTCTATAAACGTTTACAACTGGGGAGAATATATTTCCACTGGTGCAGAAGAGGGAACGCTTGATGTAAATTCAGAATTTGAAAAGCTTACCGGAATAAAAGTAAATTATACAAACTATGCTACAAATGAGGAGTTATACGCAAAATTAAAAGGTGGCGGTGCAACTTATGATGTAATTATTCCGTCTGATTATATGATTAGCAAAATGATTAAAGAAAATCTTATCCAACCGCTTGACATGAATAATATTCCGAATTTCGAGTATATTATGGAGAATTTTCGTAATCAGGCATATGACCCCGAAAATGCTTATAGCGTTCCGTATACGTGGGGAACTGTTGGAATAATTTACAATAAATCAATAATAGATATAAATCCGGAAGACGTTGACTGGGATTTGCTTTGGAATGAGGATTACACAGACCAGATACTTATGTTTGATAATCCACGTGACGCTTTTGCAATCGGTGAGCTTATGATGGGATATTCACTGAATACTGAAAGTTCTGAAGAACTTGAAAACGTTGCCAGAAAGCTTACCCAGCAGAAAAAAATAGTACAAGCTTATGTAATGGACGAAATTTTTGATAAAATGGGTGCTGGTGATGCTTTGATAGCTCCGTATTATGCCGGAGATGCTCTTACTATTCTTGAAGAAAATGAAGATTTGGACTTTGTTGTTCCAAAAAGCGGAACTAATCTTTTTATTGATGCAATGTGTATACCGACATCTGCCCGTCAAAAAGAAGCTGCCGAAATGTATATAAATTTCATGTGCGAACCGGATATAGCTTTTGCAAATATTGATTATATATGTTATTCTACTCCGCATCAGAAAGCTTATGATATGCTTGATGAAGATATAAGAGAAAGCCATATTTCTTATCCGGATAGTGATTTCATAGCAAATAAGACTTCTGTTTTTGTAAACCTTTCCGATGATGCAAATCTTAAAATGCAGAATTTATGGACTGAAATGAAATCCGCTGAAGACGAAACTACTAACAAATGGCTTGTACCGATATTTCTTATATTATGTATACTGATTATAGGAATTGTTCTTATAAGACGTAGCATAAAAGCTAAAAAAGATATTTTCTAAGGTGATGATTAAAAATTGTTTGTTGAAAATTTAATATTCAGTCTTAATGCAACAGTTCCGGTTTTTATGATGATGGTATTTGGGTGGTTTGTGCGAAAAGTAAATTTACTGGACGACCATTCAACAGCACAGATAAATAAGTTTGTTTTTAGGACACTTCTTCCGGCATTGCTGTTCATGGATTTGTCAACTGCCGATTTTGTAAAAGTATGGGATAGCAAGCTTGTTGTATTTTGTATGACTGTAACTCTTATGAGTGTTGCAATAGCTTTTTTGTATTCGATATTTCATAAGGATAAGTCGGAACGTGGCGAAATTATTCAGGCATCTTACAGAAGCAGTGCAGCCATTCTTGGAATAGCTTTTGTAAAAAACATATACGGTGAAGCTACTATGGCAGGACTTATGATTGTAGGAACAGTTCCGATTTATAATATAATAGCTGTTATAACATTGTCATTGACTTCACCTGATAAGAGTAATATCAAATCCGGAAAACAGCTTTTTGTTACTACCATGAAAGGAATTATTACTAATCCTATTATTCTCGGAATTGTTGCAGGAATTATATGGTCGTTGCTTAAAATTCCACAGCCGGTCATTTTATCAAAATCTATTTCATATCTTGCAAATATGGCAACTCCATTGTCATTGATAGCTTTGGGAGCGTCATTCAAAATGGAGGACATTAAGGGAAAAGTTCCGTTAACTCTTGGAATAGTTTTTATAAAGCTTATATTATTCTGTGCATTGTTTTTGCCGGTTGCTGTTAAACTTGGTTTCAGAGACGAAAAGCTTATTGCAATACTCGTTATGCTCGGAAGTGCTACAACAGGAAGTTGTTTTATAATGTCAAAAAATTTCGGTCATAAAGGTTCAATAACGGCATTTTCAGTTATGCTTACAACGTTGTGCAGTGCATTTACGCTTACAATGTGGTTGTTTATTCTTAAAACACTTAATTATATATGATTGACTGAAAAATTTTCCTTAAAACTCTTGCAATATAGCTTTTGCTATGCTATAATAATAAATATATCTGATATTCAGGAGGTTTGAAAATGGGTGCTTTAGAAATCGCAGGAGGTGTTATAATACTCCTCGTTTGCGTGGTAACTATTGTTGTATGTCTTTCACAGGACCAAAAAACTCAGGACAGTATGACAGCTGCTTTAACAGGTTCAAGTGCAGAATCTTTCTATGACAAGAATCAAGGCAGGTCAAAAGAAGCTATTCTCAATAAGATAACAAGAGCTTTAGCTATTGTTCTTTTTGTTGCTGTTCTTGCTGTTAATATTATCCCGATATTTACTGACAAGTAATAATTTACATCGCCCTGTGACAAACTAAGTCATAGGGCAATATTTTTTATAAAAGGAGATTATATGAAAAAGAAAAATACTTCACAAAAAACTGATGTTGCAACTTTTAAAAAGAAAATCATAACATTTTTGCAGACAAATAACAAAAAAACTATTCCGATAAGCGAACTTGAAACTAAATGCCGTTCCAAAAAACAGGGACATGAAAATTTCATGAATGCCTTTGATGAATTACGGACAGACGGCATTATAACAGTTCGTAAAGGAATGAAAGTCGGTTTGTGTTCAAGACTGAATATGTATCCGGCTACTGTTACAAAGTTAAGCAGAACTTTTGGTTTTGCAAAGACTGATGACGGAATTGAATATTTTATACCCGGTAAATGTATGCTTGGTGCTATGCCTGATGACCGTGTGCTTATTTCGGATATTCCCTCACGTTCCGGAGAACCTGAAGGAGAAGTTATTGATATTATTAAATTCGGAAGTTCTGTAATGACAGGTAAAGTTGAATTTATAGACGGAAAATATTATCTTGTTCCGGATACAGCATCAAAAAATCACATAACCATTGTAAAGGAAGATAGTGTTAAATTCAATAATGGTGAAAAGGTTCTTGCAGAAATAGTTTTCAGAGGAAGAAGACATTCAGAACATAAAGTAAAAATAACATCTGTTTTCGGACACTCCGAACAGGCATCATCTTGTGCAAAGTCTATTTTAATGATTCATGGAGCTCCCGACGAATTTCCGGAAGAAGTTCTAAAAGAAGCAAGAAAAATTGCAGAGGGAGGAGTACAGGAATATTGTTTCAATAATCGTGAAAACCTTTGTAATATGAATATTTTTACAATAGACGGTGCAGAATCCAAAGACCTTGACGACGCTGTTTCAGTAGAAAAAACTGATTACGGCTATTTGTTAGGAGTTCATATTGCGGACGTTTCACACTATGTAAGAGGAAACAGCAATCTTGACAAAGAAGCCATGAAACGTGGTACAAGTATTTATTATGCTGATAAAGTTGTGCCAATGCTTCCTAAAGAACTCTCTAATGGTATATGTTCATTGAATCCGAATGAAAACAGACTTACACTTTCAGCATTCATAAAGCTTGATAATGAGGGCGAAATTATTTCATACAGATTTTGTAAAAGTGTTATATGTTCACGGGTTAAGGGAGTTTATTCTGAAATAAACAGTATTCTTGACGGTTCTGAAAGTGCCGAAATTGCTGAAAAGTATTCAGCAGTAAGAAATGAAATTTTTCTTATGAATGAATTGGCAGATATTCTTATAGAAAAGAAAAAACGCCGTCACGCTCCCGAACTTGAAACAACTGAAAGCAAACTTGTTATTGATGAAAATGGTATATGCTGTGCAGTAATTCCCCGCCAGCGTGGAAAATCAGAAGAAATTATAGAAGAATTCATGTTGACTGCAAATGAAGCTGCTGCAAAGTTGGCACGTGAAAAGAAAGTTCCGTTTGTTTATAGAATACATGAAGCTCCTCCAGAAAGCAAAATAGAAACTTTACATGAAATTTTACCAAAACTTGGCTTTGATTGTCCGCATTTTACGGAATTCAAACCGGTTCATGCGTCAAGGATTCTTGAAAGTGCAAAAGGTACTGATAAATTTGAGGCTGTAAACTTGCTTGTATTGCGTTCCATGTCAAAGGCAAAGTATTCTGTTGAACCGGTCGGACATTTCGGACTGGTATTAGATGATTATGCACATTTTACATCACCTATAAGACGTTATCCGGATTTAGCTATTCACCGTATTATAACGGATATTCTCGCAGGTTATAATAATGAATGGCTTAATAAACGTTATTCCGGCTTTGCAATGAACTCCGCTGAACGTTCTTCTGATGCGGAAATCAGAGCCATAACAATTGAACGTGAATGTGAGGATTGTTACAAAGCTGAATACATGAAATCACATATAGGTGAAACTTTTACAGCACGTATTTCCGGAGTAACAGAGTTTGGATTTTATGTACAATTGCCGGATACTGTTGAAGGACTCGTTCATATAAGAACGCTTCCGGAGGGTGAATATGATTATTCTGAACCGGTTTCACTTACTGAACGTTTCAGCGGTGTTTCCTATATTCTCGGACAAACTGTACAGGTAATATGTTCTGCTGTCAATGTAAGTGACGGAATTATTGATTTTGTTCTTGACGATGATGAGGAATGATATTATGAAAAAAATTTTTATAATATTGCTGACTTTAACGGCACTTTGCAGTTGCGGAAAAAAGGAAAACCAAGACAGCAATAAAAATAATGCTGACTTTTCAACAGTTGAACAGGAAAGTGTTGAAAACTTGTCTACTGAAACTTCATTATCTGTTACAGAAGTTTCAGAAACTTATACAACAACAGTATCAGAAACTATTGAAAATACTTCTGCTACTTCTGTTACAACTGTTCAGACATCTCAGACTGTCACAACAAGCACTATTGCGGATACCATTGTTATAAATTCTGATGAATTACAGCCTGACCCATTGGGAGACGGTTCATTTTCCTATGATTCAAATGGTGCTGTACAGTTTGAAAGCGAACCGGATATGTCCAACGACAGACTTTTAATTTCAGTAGCTCAGGCATTGTTTGAATCAGCTTGCCATACTCAATGGGATTTTACAGTAGGCTGTCCTTATGAAATCGATGTAAATTCAACTGTTCAAAACGGTTTCGGGTGGAATTACTATAAAATTACTGACGAAAATATAAAAAGTCTTTCTGATGTTGAAAACGACTATTATAAAGTTTTCAGTGAACGTTATCCTAATGAAGATTTAAGTATGTTGTATCTTGAATATGAAGGAAATGTTTATGCACTTAATGGTCAGCGTGAAATGAATATATACTATTCAGTGTCAAGAGTAAAAAGTATTCAGTCACGCACTGATGATGAAATTTTTTTCACTGTGGAAAACTTATTTGAGGGTACTGACAAAAACCCTAATGAAGATTATTCTGAAGAAGATACATTTTCTGTTGTAATATCTCCTGACGGTACATGGAAAGTCGGAAAATTTACACTTCCATACTAATGTTAAATTCTTGTTAAGTTTATTTCAATTCTATTGACTATTTTTTTATTTAAGTTATAATTATATTAAGAAATAGAAACAAGGGGATTTACTTAAAAAAAAAGTTTAATTAAGGAGAATTTTATGGAAGAATTTTCGATTTTCAACATCTTCACCATGCTTGGTGGACTTGCTTTTTTTCTGTATGGAATGAATGTAATGTCCACAGGTCTTGAAAAACTTACGGGTGGTAAACTTGAAGTAGCTCTCAAAAAAATGACGTCAAACAAACTTAAAGGTATTTTGCTTGGTACAGGCGTAACAATTGCCATACAATCATCATCAGCAGTTACAGTAATGCTTGTTGGTTTTGTCAATTCGGGACTTATGACTCTTGAACAAACTGTAGGTGTCTGTTTTGGTTCTAATATTGGTACAACATTTACAACATGGATTCTTTGTCTTGGCGATATACAAACATCAGGAGCAAGTGGTATATTTAAATTTATTCTGAAAATGCTTAAACCTGAATCGTTTTCACCGCTTATAGCACTTGTCGGAATAATAATGATAATGGCTTGCAAGAAAAATAAGCACAAGGATATAGGACGTATTTTTGTGGGATTTGCTATACTTATGACAGGTATGACACTTATGTCTGAATCAGTAAATCCGCTTGCACAGTCAGAAGAATTTAAAAGAGTGCTTACAGCATTTAAGAATCCTATTTTAGGCGTAATTGTTGGAACAGGATTTACCGGAATAATTCAGAGTTCAGCGGGTGCTATCGGTATTCTTATGGCGTTTTCAAAATCAGGGGCTCTTACTTTCGGAATGGCATTACCTATTATAATGGGTTGTAATATAGGCACTTGTGTTACTGCATTGCTTTCCACAGTGGGAGTAAGCAAGGACGCTAAAAGAGTTGCATGGACTCATTTGCTTATAAAAATAATTGGTACATTGATACTTCTTACTGCAACTTTAACAGTAAAAGCAATTATTCACCCTGCAATACTTGATAAAAATGTTGGTTATGTTGGAATAGCTACAATGCATACAATATTCAATGTTACAACAACATTGATTTGTTTGCCGTTTACAAAATATCTTGTTAAATTGTCACATATAGTAGTACGTGACGGAAAAGAAGCACCAGTTGATTCAAAAAGAACTCTTAAAGGACTTGATGAAAGACTTCTTAAAACTCCGAGTGTAGCAGTACAGGCTTGTCAGACAGCTACTGTAGAAATGGCTGACCTTACTAAAGAAACTATTAAATATGCACTTAATGTAATTCTGAAATATGATGATGATTATGCTGAAAACGTAATTGTAAACGAAGATATTATTGACGGTTTTGAGGACGCTATAAATGGTTATCTTATTAAAATTTCCAGAAGCAGTGTTACAGGAAGTGACAGCCGTATGGTTTCAAAGATGATGCACTGTATAGGTAACTTTGAAAGAATTTCAGACCACGCTTTGAATCTCGTTGAATCAGCAAAAGAAATGCAGGAAAAGAAAATAAATTTTTCTGATGAGTGTATGCATGAATTGAAAATTATTACTGATGCAGTCAATGAAAATATCGAACGTGCTTTTGAAGCATATAATATTAATGATTTGCAGACTGCCCATAAAGTTGAACCCCTTGAAGAAGTTATTGACAATCTCAGCATTGAACTGAAAAACCGTCATATAAGACGTTTACAAAATGATGAATGTACAGTTGAACTGGGATATATTTTTCAGGATATCCTTACAAATCTTGAAAGAATTTCCGACCACTGTTCAAATATAGCTTGTATTCTTATTCAGACAGACGAAAAAACAAGTTTTCATTCTTATCTCGCAGATGTTAAAGAAAATGATGCTAATTTCCATGAAGAATACAATGAATATGCTGAAGCTTATTTTTCACGTCTCAGCAATGCTAATGTCAAATAAAAAAAGAAATTCCCTCATTACAGAATGAGGGAACTTTTTTTTATTTTTTAAAGAACATGATTTTTAATTTTTAAAACTTCAATAATATCATTTACATATTTTTTACAAGTTTCTTCATCACTTGCTTCAGCCATAACACGAACAAGAGGTTCTGTACCACTTTCACGAACGAGTATTCTTCCGGAATCGCCGAGGGATTTTCCAGCCTTTTCGATAGCCTCTAAAACGTCTTTGTCGTTCATTGCTTCCGATTTGTTTTTAACACGGACGTTTTCGAGAACCTGTGGATACACTTTTAAAGGTTCAGCGAGTTCACTTAATTTTTTCTCTGTTGACATTATAACCTGCATCATTTTAAGACTTGTAAGAATGCCGTCGCCTGTTGAAGCGTATTTTGAAAATATTATATGTCCGGACTGTTCACCGCCAAGACAGCAATTGTTTTCTTTCATGTATTGATAAACGTATTTGTCGCCAACGGCAGTTTTAGCATAATTTATTCCTGCTTCGTCGAAAGCTTTAAAGAGTCCGAAATTTGACATCACAGTAGTAACAACAGTATTGTTTATAAGTTTACCACGTTTTTTCATGTACTTTCCGTATATATAAAGAATGTGGTCACCAGTTATAACATTTCCCTTGTCGTCAACGCACAAACAGCGGTCAGCATCTCCGTCAAATGCAAATCCGGCATCAAGACCTTTTTCAACAACGAATTTCTGTAACACTTCGATATGAGTAGAACCAGCATTGTCATTAATGTTAATGCCATTAGGTTCAGCATTTATAACGTATGTAGTAGCACCGAGAGCGTCAAAAACAGCCTTTGCAATGTTCCATGAAGAACCATTTGCACAGTCAAGACCGATTTTCATTCCTCTGAAAGAGTACACGCCAAGTGAAATAAGATAACCGATATATCTGTTTCTTCCGGAAACGTAATCTACAGAACGTCCTATTTTGTCGTTTTTAGCGTAGGGAATTTCTTTCATTTCCTGACCGTTAAAAACAAGGTTTCCGTCTAAATAGCTTTCGATAAGGTCAATAACATTATCTTCCATTTTTTCGCCGTTGTTATTGATAAGTTTTATGCCGTTGTCGTGGTAGGGATTATGGCTTGCAGAAATCATAATGCCACAGTCAAAGTCATCAACTCTTGCTATATATGCAACAGATGGTGTAGTAGTTACATGAAGCAGATAAGCATCTGCACCGGAAGCTGTGAGACCACCTACTAAAGAATATTCAAACATATAGCTTGAACGTCTTGTATCTTTTCCTATAATGATTTTTGCCGGTGAATCATCACCATTTTGTTTTTTGATTTCATTGTAGTACCAGCCAAGAAAACGACCAACTTTAAAGGCGTGGTCAGCAGTAAGGTTTTCATTAGCAGTACCTCTGAAACCGTCTGTACCGAAATATTTACCCATAAAATAAAACTCCTTATAAAAAATATATATTATATTATATGTCAATACATAACGAAAAACGCCTTCCATTACTGAAAAGCGTTTCATGATAGCATATCACCGGAGAACGACTCCACCCCACGCAGCACTTACTTTATTGTATATCTGGGACATTATCTTATTACGGCGACGCTTATAAAAAGTAGTCACTCCGAAATAGATTATTACTGAAAAACAAACAGCCCCGATAAGAAGTTGCCACCATGCTATTTTACCAATTATCATAGTTACTACAAGTATAATCAATGCAACAGCAATACCTATAATAATCGGAATACCACCCGAAGCCATGAATGAAGTATCGCAAACCTTTATGTATTGTTTAATATCTGATGGAGTAAGGTTGTCCTGATAACGAGCCACAAAATTATCATGGCTTGCCCATTTTGAGAACTGTTTTATATCAGCGAATTTACATGAATAGTCCTCACCTGTTTTAGTAACACGATATTTAACGGTTACGCCGTCACTTTCAGTCTGAGTGCTCATAATGTGAATGACTGTACCGGCTGCCGCTTGATTCTTGAGACTTTTTGTTATAAGGTATTTCTGGTCAACGGCATCTTCAATATTATTGAGCAGTAGTCTCATAAAAAAGCTCCTCCTTTTAGTATAAGAAATTTAATACAGCTAAACTGACATATTCCTGCCGGTATGGGCAGAAACTTTCCGCATAAAGAATATTAGCAGACTAACCCCGTGTGTCTCACGGTTAAGATAGATTTAATGTTACTGCAAACTGATTCAGAGAAGATAATATTAAAATTCCTTATCATTATTTATGATTAACTGCCGAGCCGTTAAAATCATATATTGCATTATGTTCAGTTTGTTAACCTATAAAATAAAAATATGAATCATATTCATTATAAAAAGCAGAAAAACTTCTGCCAAAGTAAGATAAAGAATCATGTTTATTTACATACAAAATAATAATTATTCCCCATGCTATTTAATAATAACATATTTTTCAGAAAATTGCAAGAGCATTTTCAAATCTTCCTTAAAAATAAAAGATATATTAAGTAGAAGTTTAGAGCGTAATAAAGGTAAAAAATTATAGATTTTGCACAAGTCCAAATTTTTTTAACAAAATTTGTGCAATTTAACGAAATGTAATTATACATAATAATTATATTTTCTGTATATGCTAAACTTAGTAAGCATAAACTAACACTATATAGCGGTTTCATAAGGGTAACATACACTCATTTTATTGAAATGATAGGTTATAATATATAATGTATTATGAAACAGGGGTGAAGTGTTATTAAAACAGTTGAAATATTTACAGACGGTGCTTGCAGTGGTAATCCGGGAGCAGGTGGCTATGGTGTTGTGTTACGTTATGGCAATCATGAAAAGGAGCTTTCCGGAGGTGAAAGCAATACAACCAACAACAGAATGGAACTTATGGGTGTTATTGCCGGTCTGTCAGCATTGAAAGAGCCTTGCAAAGTGATTCTTACAACTGACAGTAAATATGTTGTTGATAGTATCACAAAAGGCTGGGTTTATAACTGGCAGAAAAAAAACTGGATTAAATCCGATAAAAAACCCGCTCTTAATGTTGATTTATGGAAACAGCTATTATTATTACTGGACAAGCATGAAGTAACTTTTAACTGGGTAAAAGGTCATGCAGGTCATCCCGAAAATGAACGCTGTGACAGATTGGCTGTTAAACAACGTGATATATATTCGTTAAAGTAAAAAGAAAGGTAATTTTTTTCTATGGAAAAAAGATTTATTTATGCGGATAATGCTGCTACTACAGCAGTTTCCGAAAAAGTTCTCAATGCTATGTTGCCACATTTCACAAAGGCTTACGGAAACGCTTCCAGTATATACAAGCTGGGCAGAGATGCACAGAGAGATATTGAAGAAGCACGTGCAAAAGTTGCAAAAGCTTTAGGAGCAGACCCTAAAGAAATTTTCTTTACAAGCTGTGGTTCTGAGTCAGACAACTGGGCAATCAAAGGCGTTGCTGAAAACATGGCTAAAAAAGGTAAAAAACATATCATTACATCAGTATTTGAACATCATGCAGTATTGCATACTTGTGAATACCTTGAAAAGCATGGTTTTGAAGTAACTTATGTTCCGGTAAGTTCCGATGGCTTTGTAAATCCAGAGGATATAAAGAATGCAATCCGTCCTGATACTGCACTTGTTACAATAATGTATGCAAATAATGAAATAGGTACAATTCAGCCTATTGAAGAAATTGCAAAAATATGCAAGGAAAAGAAAGTTATTTTTCATACAGATGCTGTACAGGCAGTAGGACATATTGACATTGATGTAAAAAAACAAGGTATAGATATGCTTTCACTTTCAGGACATAAAATTCATGCTCAAAAGGGCATAGGAGCTTTGTATGTTCGTAAAGGAATAGTTCTTCCTAACCTCATTCATGGTGGCGGTCAGGAACGTGGCAAGCGTGCAGGTACAGAAAATGTTCCGGCAATAGTAGGTCTTGGAGTTGCTATTGAAGAGGCTACTAAAAATATTTCCGAAAAAAACAGTAAAATTCTTCCGAGAAGAAACAAACTTATTGACGGTATTCTGAAACTTCCATATACACGTCTTAACGGTGACAGAGAAAAGAGACTCCCTGGAAATCTCAATATTTCAATTGAGGGAATAGAGGGTGAATCACTTTTGCTTATGCTTGATATGAATGGCATATGTGCGTCATCAGGTTCAGCGTGTACATCTGGTTCACTTGACCCATCACACGTATTGTTGGCTATCGGCTTGAAGCATGAAGTAGCACACGGTTCTCTCAGACTTTCCATTGAAGATGACGTTACAGACGAGGACGTTGACTATATTCTGGAAGTTATTCCGAAAGTAGTTGAAAGACTTCGTTCAATGTCACCTGTATGGGAAAAGATGATGAAGGGCGAAAACTATAAATAATATAAAGGAGATATTTTATTATGATGTACAGTGAAAAGGTTCTTGACCATTTTTCAAATCCAAGAAACGTAGGCGAAATTGAAGACGCTGACGGTGTAGGTGAAATCGGTAATGCAAAATGCGGTGACATTATGAAAATGTACCTCAAAATTGATGACGGCATTATTACTGATGCTAAATTTAAAACTTTCGGTTGCGGTGCAGCTGTTGCAACATCTTCAATGGCTACTGAACTTATCAAGGGCAAATCAATTAATGATGCTCTTAAGCTTACAAACGATGCTGTTGTTGAAGCTCTTGATGGTCTGCCGGCTGTAAAAATACATTGTTCTGTTTTAGCTGAACAGGCAGTACGTTCTGCACTTGCCGACTACTATACAAAGCAGGGAATAGACCCACTTCCGATAGTTGGCGAAATCAAAGAACCTGAAGAATAATAACAAAAAAAGTACAGGCTTATAAAAAGTCTGTACTTTTTCTTTTTATTGTATTTTTGAATTGGTGGGTATTGGTTTAACTTTTATAAGTGATGTATCTTCTTTTCTAAGAGCGATAACTGCACCTTTTATAAGATACGCTGAAATTCCATATTTCCTGTAAAGGCATTTAATATATGTTCCCTCAATAAGCCCTAAACTGCTAAGACGATTACGCATTTTACCATTGATTAGAATTTTTTCAACCTGTCCTTTCTGGGATTCTCTGAGGGTATCCATTCTTACAATATTTTCCATATATAACCCCGAATATATTTTTAAAAAAGGCACTACTCCTTTTATATAATATATGTAAGAAATGTTATTCGTGAAACTTGTCTTTGTATATTCCGATTTCTGTGATAATTCCGGAACTGTTTCCGGTTATTGTAAGACTGCCTATGCGTTTATTCTGGACTGTTCCGAAAGTTGCCGAATCCGATAAATCTTCACCGTTATAACCACTGTATGTACAGAAAAGTTTCTTTCTGCCACGACTTGCGAATTTTGAACGGTATTCAAGGGCTTGCTGAGGATTATATAAAAACTGTTTATCCAGTTCAAAGAACCTGTGACGTACAATATTATGTGAAACAACATCATTGTCAGTGAGTTCAAATTCACCGAATTCCCCTTCAAGATTTGACATATGAAAATGACTCATAAGTTTTTTTTCGGCAGTGGATATGCCTCTTGAAATAATATTGCTGTCTGAATATTCAAATACGGACGGATTTTCAACAGCATTGAACATAATATGATTAGTGTTTCTTATGTATGGATAAGTTCCGTGAACCTTGTACGAAATATTTACAATACCGTCCCACATATTCGAGTTATTTTTTATGTAGATGTAACTTTTTGTTGCACTGTCTTCATGAGTTACATAGGGAAGTGTATAAAAGCTTTCTATTAAATCGTTTATTGAAATGTTTGATTTTAGACCCGTTTCAATTTGATTCTGAATTAAAAGAGATGTAAAGCTTCTTGATGAAACTGTAATCATTGAACCGTTTACTGAATTTGTAACAGAAATATTGTCAGCAAGTCCATGATGAATTGTTTTGTTGTCTATCTTGAAAAAAATTTCGGAAACATTTTCAGGAGTTTGAAGTTCTCCGTAAAATTTTGCTGTAAATGATGTGTATGATTGGTATATATCCTTTTTGAACGTGAAAGAAAAAATATTATTGAAAGTTATTTCAGAATTATCAGTATTTTTCAGAATGATATTTATATTCAAGAATCATCACCGCTTTTCAAAGAGACTTCTGAAGATATTAGCATTATAGTAGCTGAAATAAAATTATTATTCTGGTCATCAACTACAAAAGACTGCACCTGACACTGTCCGAAAACTATATTTTTGTATTCTACGCTGAATTTTTCAGAACTGCATATAAGGGTATTTGAATCGACAATAAAATTAAGTTGATTATCACCGCTTATTCTTCCGCTGAAAACTATTCTTATAGCTTTTTTTCCGGAATTGGTTATAATTTCGTTACCGGAAACAGTGTTTTGTTCAGAAAAATTTTTAATTCTTGTAACTTTGAATTTTTCGCAGTATATAGTAAAACTTCCGATTTGTACGGGAACAGATTCCTGTGGAGATATTATATTCATTCACTGCTCCTTTCGATTTTATCAATACCGCTTACAGAAAACCGTGCCATAAGCACAAGACGATTTATATTTGAATCATGTTTCATGGAAATTTTTCTTATTGAACAGTTCATACCGGATATGTCATTAAGAGCGGATTTTATATTATCAGAAAAATATTCATAGAGTTTTTGCATTGAATAATTTTCCGGTGCAGTAACGTTTATATCTATTTCGGCTTTGTATGGTATAAAGATTGTAAATGCTGAATATATAGGAGTTTGCAAATCAAATGAATTAAGTCCGACAGTAGTAAAAAATTCTTTACTTTTTTTTTCAATGGAAACTGCATCAAAAGCACTGTAAACTGGTACAGAATTGTTTTGTGATATTTGCTGAATTATTTCACTGATGATTGAAGTAATCATAAAAACTATTCCTCCTCAACTTCCGAAAAACTCATAAAAACAAAGGTTTGAGGTTTTATGAGGTCAGAACAAAGATTAATATAATCACGCAGAAGTTTTTCAGAATATGCAACAGCGGTATTCTGTGAAGTAGTAAGCATTTTTCCGGCAACAGTAAATTCAGCACGTTCACGGGAAGAATTAATTTGTTGCAAACGGTGATTTGCCATAGAGGCACAAAGAAAATCAAGTCTTACATCTGAGGAGTCAACATTTGGAAGCAACATTTTTTCAACTTCCGAAACAGACAGGCTTATAAGAGGAAGATATTTTTCTGTAACGTCTTCACCCGAAAATAATGTAAAAAGTGTTTTAACTGATTCAATATTCATAGACTACTCCTATTTCATTGAAAACTCGTCAGCGGAAAAAACATTATCATTTTCAGGCATAAGCTGAACTTCAATTTTATTTGCCGGCAGACGTTTTTCAAATGACTTTTTCATGTTGATAAGCTGAATTGTATTCATGTTTTCAGCGGAAATCATTGCATTATCAACAGCAGTTTTTCCGCCTGAAAAAAATGCAAGACGGCGTATATCACGGCGTAATTCGTTGTCAGCATTTCTGATACAGATTTCGGAATTATTAATAATGTTTTCAGAATTTTTCATACGTTTTGTGACTCCGGCATTAACCTGAGCGGGAACAGCAACAAAACTCCATTCATAAGCGTCTGTAATGTCATCAAGTATAGTGTAACTTATTTTGTTGTTGTAAACTTTTCCTTTTACGTGAGCACAACCGCTTATAGATTTGTCGCAACCGCATATTGAACATTTACGGCTTGATGCACTGCATGAAATGCTTACTTCTTTTTTTATACCGCCTTCAATTTCAGAAATAAGAGTTTGATTATCGGCAGTACGAACCATATATGCATTTGCTTTAAGGTATTTGTAAGGATTGCCGGTTTTTGTTTGTCGTGAACTGTCAGTAACTATTTCTGTATCAAAGATTCGGGCATTTTGATTTGAAGCTGCTGGATTGTGGTCAAATATTCCGGTTTTTCCGACAAAGTTTTTGGCGAGGGTTTCAAGAGCGTTATCAGAAAAGCTTTCATAATCACGATCAATATCGTTATCGCAAAGGATAACTGAAAAAGTATATATTTCATCTTCTTTAAACGGACGGCGAGTAAATTGGTTTACTTTTTCGAGTAATTGTTTATCCATAAAAAATAGTCCTTTCATTGAATACAAGGGAACATATAAAAAATACGTTCCCTTATATAAAAGTTATTTATGCAGTAGTTGTGGAAGTGGAAATTGTAAGAACTTTTACAGCATCAGAAGTTATTTTTCTGAAACCGCAAGTTATAGAAACTGTAATCTGGTCAAGCTGACGGTCAATAAGCTTGTCGGTTTCCATAACGAGATTTGAACTTGTAATAAATTCAAGAGCGAAATTTCTGTCAATGCCTATAATGGTGTTTTCGTCAAGAGCGGAAGTTTTAACGAGTTCAGAACCAAATGGCAAAATCATTCTACCGTCGGCATCTGCTGAAGTATCGGAAAGCTGGTCCATAGCAACGATTTTTGAAGCAGATTCAGGAGAAGCTATAACAGTAGTCATATTAAAGCAATTGAAACTTCCATAAAGTTTAGCGAGTGAATCATAAGTAAGGGAAGTTGCAGTTATAGAACTTGCACCTGTTTTGAGAACAGAAACGGCATTTTTAACGACTGCAACAGCAAGTTTTACGCCAATGCTTTTGAGCATGACTCCAAAAACATCAAGTCTCTGCTGACGTACAGCCTCATAAGATGCGTTAATAAGTCTGCCATATTTTAAAAGTGTTGTAGCAGTAGAACTTTCTTTTACAGTAGTTGTGGGAAGAGTAGTTGACTGTGCGGAAGTAGAATATTCAGCAGAATCATCAAGTACACAACCGAGGTATTGTGAACTTCCGCTTACTGTCTGTGCTGCACATACGGAGGAAAGAAGAGTATCATCAAAACCTTTTTTAATACAGCGTGTAACAAATTCCGGAAAGAGAACAGCGGTTTCAGTTGAAGTGAAGAATTTTTCAACACGGTCACAACCCTGACCAGCGATTCTGATATTGAATCGTTTAAGCTGTCTTTCAAAAGCATCAAGCTTTTCCATAGGAGTGCCACAATAAGCGGAAGAAGGGTCGAGTTCTTCGAGGGCAGAAGTGAATGACTTTTCACTGAGATTGTAAAGACCTTTTTCAAGTTTGATATCATTGTACATAAAAAGTACCTCCATAAAAAATTAGTTAATATTTTCAAGACGTTTTTCAATTTCCATTGCTTGAGCGTTTTTAAGACGGGCTTCTGCAAGGGCTGATTCGTCCTGTAAGTTAATGTTATCCCACTCCACATAGCAAGTGGCATTACTTCCTGTTGAGTACACAAAAGAATTAGCAATATCGCATATAACCGGAGTCAATAAGCGTCTGTAATACTCGAGTTCAGAAGTAAGTATATCCGCCTGTTGAGAGGACATTCTTTCAGTAGTACTCCAACTGAATCCAAGTAAAAACGGTGGTATTGAAAGTTTTGAGATAATTTGTTCAAGAATCTGACGAACCGGAACGTTAGTATCAAAAAGTTGATTTTCAGCACCGATAACTTTTATATCGACGTCGCCGACAGCAACGAAATCCTTAACTTGACCATTCGGAGATGATTTCATAGCATCAGACCATTCTTTTGCGATTTGTACAGCACGTTCACGGGAATACGTGTAATCGTTATCCGAAGCGGGTTTATAAGTAACAGCATAGCGGACGTTTCCGGCACGGTCGAAATTCTGACCTATACATTCGTAAATTCTCATAAGAATACCTGAAAGAGCTGGAATACCACGCAGAAGAGGTCTGCCACCTGTAAGCGATGAATAAAGGATTCTTTCGGGGTGCAGAATAGTTTTTTCATTTCCGTTAATATCTCTTATGAAATATTTTCTTGAAAAGGGAGTTTCGCCGGTGGAAATTCTTATTTTGGAAACATCTCCGTTCCAGAGACCAGCGATACATTTTCCTGAAATATCAGGAACTATTTCACCTATTGCACTTCCGTAAGTAAGAATACTGTCAAGAAAATTATCTGCAAATGTACTGATAGATTTTCCGTCAATGCCTACCGGAACATTTTCAAGAAAGAAATCAAGTTCAGATTGCAATTTTTCTTCTGAACAGATAACCTTGAAACCTCCTGTAAGGCGTATAATTTTCATAAGGGCGGAATCGATAACCGGAACAGCATTTCTAAGACGGTCATAGAGTTCTTTTTCAAAAGGGTCTATAACGTCCGGAAAACGCATTGGAATGGCTGAACTTCTTTGAACAGCAGTGATTTCCGGAGAAACTGCCGGTATAGATTTTTTTTTAAAGAGTTTCATTTTTCCTCCTTCAGAAGTATTTGAACGGTGATAGAGTTCTTTTTATCTTTCCACGGAGATAGCGAAAAAATCATCAGAATTATCTGAAACGAGAGTATCCATGACGAAGTAACGCATATCGTCCATAGCATGGTCATTTTCTTTTACGGGAATGTCCTTGCCTGATTTTTCATTCCAGCAGTAGAGGGAAAATTCCTTTATAATGTCCTTGCAGTTTTCGTTGAATTTCAGTTTATTTTGTTTTAAGGCTGAGCTTACATTGCGTATACCTGTAATTACATCATTGTTGGCTTTAACCACTCTGAATTTACCGTGTCTGCGGATACACTCAATAAAACTTGCTGCGGACGGGTCAACGATAACCCGACTTATATTATAGTTGCCGGCAAGATTTTCGAGAGCGGAATAATGTTCTTCGTCTGTGCGGGATATTCCGGTTCGTCTGGAGGAATAATAATATTCATTTATTCTGTACCAGATGTTGTCATGAAGTCCCCACAAACCGAAAGATGACGGATTGACCGTGCCGTAATCGCATGATATAACGAAACATTCGCAATTTACATCACCGCTGTAAACATGAATATCTGTGTTGAACATTGGATATACAATACCTTCTGAAGCAGTCCATTTTCCGAGAACAAAACGTTCATAGAAAGTACCTGAATACAGACGTTTATAACGGTTTTTGAGTTTCTGGGAAAGTGACGGATTGTCGTCCATAGTGAAATGAACATAAAGAGCGTGTTTTTGAACTGATTTTTTAATCCATTCGTTGTAAAACCAGTGACTTGGATTATCCGGATTACAATTGAACCACATTTTAGAGCCGTTAACAGAACATCTTGCAAGAGCCTGTTCGACGAAAGAGCGTGGCATAAGAGCGACTTCATCAAGGAAAACCCCCGAGAGAGTCATACCTTGAATAAGAGAGGCAGAACCCTCGTCCTTACCGCCGAAAAGATAGAAGCGGTTAGTTTTATTGAGGAATGTTATATCAATAAAGTTTCTGCTGACTTTTTCAATGCAGGTGAATCCGTATTCTTTAAGGACAGCTATAAGCGGAGTAATAACATTTCTGCGGAGTGAAGTAACAGTTTTACCGCATACTGCGAAAGAACTTCCGTTAAAGTTTGCCGATGCCCAGAAAACGAATCCAAGGGACATGGAAAGAGTTTTACCACTTCTTACAGCACCATCACAAATAATAGCGTCGTAATCTGAAAATTTAGGATTTTTCCACCAGTTCATAGTAAGCTTTTGTTTTTTTGATAGTTTGCTAATTGTCAATAGCGTCACCGTCCTCAGCCGAATCGGAGAGAGCTTTAATTAAATCGTTAGCTTTGTCCCTGTCGGAGAAAGAATTTTCGAGTTCAAATAGTTTTTCAAGGGCTTTAAGTCTGTCAAAAAGCTTTACTTCAACTCCACCACCCTTTACACGTTTTATTTCGGAGACGTTGAAAAGGTCAAGATTTTGAATAACATCAGACGGGGGAAGTTCGTCCGCAAACACAAGGTATACAGCGTCCGAACAGTTGCCGAAAGCGAGCCTTTTAAGACCGGCAGAAACATTTCCGTAATCCGAGAGAGTATTTTTCAGACGTGAAATAGTTTTCCGACAGTTTTCAGATTCTAAAAGTTTTATTCCTTCTGTAAGAGCGTCATTTCTGTTAAAACCTGCTCTTACTGCTGATTCTGCTATGTCACCGAGCATTACATAGTAACAGCAGAAAGCAAATGATTTAGAATTACGTACAGGCAAAAATAAAAAACCTCCTTTCATTTATGAACGAAATCACCGTTCATAAGGGGGCAGAAAAAGAGGTTTTTTCAACGTAAACTCATTGAATATTAAAAAAATTTTTTTAATGTTTGTATATATGCACAAAAAAACATTATAAAATTATTGAATATAAACAATTTTATAGTGAAAGAGAATATAAAAAAATCCTTTGACAGTTAAGCCAAAGGATTTTTTTCATGAAGATATAATTATTCAGCGTCAGAGTTCTTTTCAATGTAAGAAGCAATATCGCCAACAGTCTTGATTTCTTCAACTGCTTCATCAGGAATGGAGATATCAAATTCATCTTCAATAGTTGTAATAAGGTCTACAACGTCAAGAGAATCTGCACCTAAATCGTCCTGAATATTAGCTGTAAGAGTAACGGCATCTTCTTCAACGCCGAGCTGTTCAACAATAATATCCTTGAGTTTGTCAAAAATCATGCTTGTTTCCTCCTGTATTATTTTATATCCGATATGTAAATCGGGGTCAAAAACGGTTTATTCAATGAACTCACCGATTTTTCTAAATTTAGTATAACGTTCTTTTAGTAAAACGTCAATATCTTTTTTACATTTTTCTGAAATTTTGAGTGACAAATATTCTTTGATATTTTCTGAAATTTTGTCTAAATCGTTGTGTGCACCGCCGAGAGGTTCTTCAATGATAGTTTCAGCGACACCGAGATTTAACATATCTTCTGCGGTAATTCTCATAATTTCGCTAGCTTCCTGTTCTCTTGAGGGGTCTTTCCAGAGGATACTTGCGAATCCTCTCGGAGACAAAACAGAGTATTGAGCATTTTCGAGCATAGCCAATTCGTCGCATACACCGAGAGCCAAAGCACCACCGCTACCGGCTTCACCGAGAACTATAGATATTATAGGGGTGCGTAAAGTCATAAATTCAGCGATATTTTTGGCAATAGCTTCACCTTGACCACGTTCTTCAGCAGATACACCGCAGAAAGCTCCTGGGGTATCGATAAAGCAGATAATAGGTCTGTGAAATTTTTCAGCTTGTCTTGCGAGTCTTAGGGCTTTTCTGTAACCTTCAGGGTGAGGCATAGCAAAATTGCAGGTTTTGTTTTCGTTTATGTTGCGACCTTTAACTTCTGCAATAATGGTAACAGGGATATTGTTGATTCTGGCGATACCGCCTAAAATAGCTTTGTCATCACCATAAAGCCTGTCGCCGTGCATTTCATAGAAGTCCGTGAAAATCAATGGCAGATAGTCATTAATAGTAGGTCTGCCTTTAGTGTGAACAATTTGTATGCGTTCCCAAGCGGATTTTTTATTTTCCATGATTCAGACCTCCTTGTTCATGCGGATAGTAACCATGAAGTTTAAGTAAATGAGAGAGAGTACTTCTCATTTTACGGCGTTCAACAATCATATCAACAAAACCTTTTTCGTGTTGGAATTCAGCAAGCTGAAAGTCATCAGGTAATTTTTGTTTTATAGTACCTTCTATAACACGTCTTCCAGCGAAACCAATAAGAACTTTAGGTTCTGCAATAATGATATCACCGAGGGAAGCGAAACTTGCAGTCACACCGCCGGTGGTAGGGTCAGTCATTACAGTAATGTAAAGCTCTCCCTTGTCGCTGTGAAGTTTTACAGCACCGGAAGTTTTAGCCATTTGCATAAGTGAAACTATACCTTCCTGCATTCTTGCACCGCCGGATGCTGTGAACATTATTACAGGGAGTGAATTTGCAGTAGCGTATTCAAAAGCACGAGCAATTTTTTCACCTGCCACACTACCCATAGACCCCATCATATATCTTGAATCCATAACGCCTATCACAACAAGAGAACCTTTTATTAAAGCTGTTCCTGTGATAACGGAATCTTTAAGACCGGTTTTTTCACGAAGAGACACTTGTTTTTCGGAGTATTCGGGAAAATCCAAAGGATTTCCGCTAATCATATCGGAATCAAATTCTTTGAAACTGTCTTTGTCAACAGTTATTTCAATGCGTTCTGTAGCGGAAAGCCTGCCATGATAATTGCAGTTTGGGCAAACCCTGTGTAATTCTTCATAACGTTCAAGACTTACATTAGTTTGACATCTCGGACACTTGAACATTGGTTTTTCGTCATCATCACCGTTGTCATTGAAACGTTTTTTTACAACATTAAAAAAATCTTCAAACATTCAGAAACACCCCCATTATTTTTTCTTATTTTTTTCCATATACCTGTTAAGGAAACCGATATCATAGTTACCGTTTCTGAAATCAGGGTGTTTAATTATTTCAAGTTGAAAATCTATGTTAGTATCAACGCCTTCAACTATAAATTCAGATAAAGCCCACTTCATTTTTTTAATAGCGGTGCTTCTGTTTGAACCATGAGCAATAAGTTTGCTAATCATGGAATCATAATAAGGAGTAATTGTATAACCTTGATAAACAGCACCATCAATTCTTATACCAGGACCACCAGGCATATATAAAGCGGTAATAGTTCCTGGAGATGGTCTGAAATCAAGAGTGGGATTTTCTGCATTAATTCTGCATTCAATTGCGTGACCATTGAGTTTAATGTCATCTTGAGTTATTTTGAGAGGAAGTCCGGAGGCGATTTCTATTTGAGCCTTAACAATGTCAATGCCGGTTACTTCTTCTGTGATAGGGTGTTCAACCTGAATACGAGTATTCATTTCCATAAAATAGAAGTCTCTGTTTTCGTCCACAAGAAATTCGATAGTACCTGCATTATAATAACCGCATTGTTTGGCAGCGATAACAGCAGCTTCTCCCATTTTTTTACGGAGTTCCGGAGTAACGATAGGACTCGGGCATTCTTCAAGAACTTTTTGATTACGTCTTTGCATAGAACAGTCACGTTCACCAAGATATATAACATTTCCCTGTTGGTCAGCGAGTATTTGTATTTCAACATGGTGAGGATTTATAAGAAATTTTTCAATATAAACAGCGTCATCACCAAAGAAACTTTTAGCTTCACGTTGAGCGGAAAGCATTTGCATTTCGAGTTCTTCGGGTTTGTCAACACGTCTTATTCCACGACCGCCACCGCCGGCAGAAGCCTTTACAAGAACAGGATATCCAGCTTTTTCAGCTATTTGCTTTGCCTCTTCTACGGAAGATACAGCCCCTTCAGACCCTGGAATTACAGGAACGCCGGCTTTTTTCATAGTTTCCTTTGCAGCGGCTTTGTTTCCGAGCATTTCTATAGACTGATAAGAAGGACCTATAAAAACAATGTTATTTTGTTCGCAGAGACGGGCAAAATCAGCGTTTTCAGAGAGAAAGCCGAACCCAGGGTGAATAGCGTCCGCACCGCAGTTAAGAGCAGATTGAATTATAGCATTCATGTTAAGATAGCTGTCTTTAGTGGCAGGAGGGCCAATGCAAATAGCCTCATCAGCGATTTGTGCATGAAGTGAATTTCTGTCTGCTGTTGAATATACAGCCACACATCTTATACCGAGTTCACGGCAAGCCCTGATGATTCGGACAGCTATTTCACCTCTGTTTGCTATAAGAATTTTTTTGAATATTTTATTCATTTTTGTCACCATCGGTTACAATGAAAGTAATTTCGCAGGAAACAGCTTTTTCACCGCCAACAGAAGCCACAGCTTTTCCAGTACCGATAGGACCTCTTTGGCGAATCATTTCTACTTCAAGGTCAAGAACGTCACCGGGTACGACTTGTCTGCGGAATTTAGCTTTGTCAATACCGCCAAAAAGTCCTACTTTGCCTTTAAATTCAGGTTTTGAGAGCATACAAACAGCACCAGCTTGAGCGAGCATTTCAATCATAAGTACACCGGGAGTTACTGGATAATTAGGAAAATGACCTTTAAACCAGAAATCATTTTCTTTAATATATTTTCTTGCTTTGATAGTTTGACCTACTTCCATTTCAAGAACTTCATCAATTAAAAGGAAAGGGTCACGATGGGGAATAACTTCCATAATTTGTTCTTTATTCATAAGTATATCTGACATTTTATTATCCTCCGTTCTGATTTTGTAAAATAATGAAAAATTTTAATAACAATTCACAGAGGAAAGAAAATTTTTTCGAGTCCCCTGTGATGAATAATTATTTTATAATCATAATTGGCTGGTCATATTCAACAGCCTGACCGTCCGAGACAAGAATTTTATCAACAATTCCGTCAAATTCTGACTGAACTTCATTCATAAGTTTCATAGATTCGATAATCATTATAATATCGCCTTTTTTTACGGTATCACCGACTTTTACAAAAGCAGGCTTGTCGGGTGACGGTTTATCATAGAAAGTTCCTACTATTGGGGATTTAACTACATTTCCGGTAAAAGATTCTTTCTTTTCCTCATTTGGAACAGTTTGAGCAGTTGGAGGTGCTGGAACACTTACCGGCGAAACAGTCTGTATCTGAGTCTTTTTGCCTTTTATAGTAATGGTATCTCCATTGCTTGATATAGTAATTTCAGAGAGTTCACGACTGCTTACGATATCAGCAAGTTTTTCAATAGTCTGAATGTCAATCTGTCCGTAGATTTTATTATTATCCATGCAATATAACTCCTTATCAGATTTTTTTCAAGCAGATTGTTGCGTTATGACCGCCAAAGCCAAGGGAATTTGAAAGAGCAACATTAACATCTTGATTAATATTTTTTTCTGTGCAGTAATTAAGGTCACATTCTTCATCAGGAACTTTATATCCGATAGTCTTGTGGATAAGACCTTCTTGAATTGATTTAGCAGTTACAACGGCTTCAACAGCACCGGCAGCACCTAAAAGATGACCTATCATTGACTTAGTGGAATTAATTTTTACATTGTAAGCCTCATCACCGAGAGCGAGTTTGATAGCAGCGGTTTCGTATTTGTCGTTAAGACCGGTTGAAGTTCCGTGAGCGTTAATGTAATCAACTTCAGCAGGAGAAACACCAGCTTCACGCATAGCGAGAGTCATACCCATTCCGGCAGCTTCACCGGACGGCATAGGTGAAGTCATGTGATAAGCGTCACAAGTTGCACCATAACCGGCTACTTCTGCGTAAATTTTAGCACCACGGGCAATAGCGTGTTCATATTCTTCAAGAACGAGTATAGCACTTCCTTCACCGAGGACGAAACCTTTTCTTTCCTTGTCGAATGGAATTGAAGCACGTTCGAGGTCATCGGATTTAGTAAGGGCTTTCATATTTGCGAAACCACCGAATGTAAATTCTTCATGAGTGCTTTCTGTACCGCCGGCAAGACAAACATCAAGATAGCCGTCTTTGATTTTTCTGAAAGCTTCTCCTATTGAGTGAGTACCAGAAGAACAAGCGGTAGTAACGTCAAAATTAGCACCTCTGAAACCTGTTTTCATTGCGATAGTACCGGCAGCCATATTGCTTATCATCATAGGAACATAGAATACAGAGATTCTGCTGACCCCCTTGTTAAGATATTTGTTGTGTTCGTTTATAGTAAGGTCAATTCCGCCTATTCCTGAACCGACAATAACGCCTGCTTTATAAGGGTCAATATCTGAAAAATCTGTTCCGGCGTCCTGTAAAGCCTCATGTGAAGCAACAACAGCATACTTAGTAAAAGTATCCATACGCTTGGCTTCTTTTTTGTCGAAACAGCCTTTTATATCATAATAATTTGTTTCATCGAAATCACGAACTATACCAGCAATTTTAACTCCAACATTTGAAGTATCAAACATATCAATATATGAAAAACCTATTTTATTTTCCTTGATACCAGACCAGAACTTTTCTACACCTGTACCAAGTGGAGTAATCGCTCCCATACCAGTAATAACAACTCTTCTGCTCATAAATAAATCCTTTCTTGATTTTTGAATTACATGTTTTTTATAAATCCACGTTCGGCAATTTTACCGTACAAGACATCATCAGTTATTAATTTTCATTTTATCCCACTTGAAGAAGGGATTTTTTTAATTACATTGAAAGACCGCCTGAAATTTCGATAACCTGACCAGTTACATACGAAGCGTTTTCAGAAACTAGGAAAGAAACAACAGAAGCGATTTCTTCCGGTTCACCGTATCTTCTTAAAGCAACGTTTTCAAGCATTTTAGCCTTTAAATCATCTGAAAGGACATCTGTCATCGGAGTACGGATAAGTCCTGGAGCAACTGCATTGCAGGTAATGTTTTTTCTGCCGTATTCTTTTGCCACACTTTTTGTCATACCGATTATAGCAGCTTTTGAGGCAGAATAATTAACTTGTCCGGGGTTTCCGTAAAGACCAGCAACAGAAGAAACATTTACAATACTTCCATGTTTTTGTTTCATCATAACACTGCAAACATTTTTCATCATATTGTAGACGCTTTTCTGATTTACTGCAATAACAGCATCATAAGCATCTTCGGTCATTCTTGCAAGTAAACTATCCTTGGTAATGCCGGCATTGTTTACAAGAGCATCGATAGTACCGAAATCAGCTTTAACCTGTTTAACCATGCTTTCGCAGTCAGCAAATTTTGAAACATCAGCAGAATAGCATTCAGCTCTTACGCCGAATTTTTTACATTCTTCTGCAACGGCAAGAGCTTTTTCCTTGTCGCTGTCGCTTGGATAGTGATTGATAGCAACATCAAAACCGTCCTTTGCGAGTCTTTTTGCAATGCAAGCACCTATTCCCTGTGATGCACCTGTAATAATTGCTGTAGCCATAATTTTTTTAATCCTCCGATTTATATATTTTGTTTGTAAATTCAGATTTCATAAAAATTCTCTTACATTTTTGGCAGTATTTTGCAGAAATATTCGTTATTTGAGTTTATGTAATAAAAGAATTTCAGTTGTTCTTTATTTAAGATTTGCGAAAATTTTCCCGCATTTTTTGCAATAACCCGCCGTAATGTCAAGTTTATTTTTAATTTTGTGGTAAGATGTCATAGGAAATACACCTATACATTCGTTGATGTGTTTTACAACCACTTTTTTATCAGAATACCACCATACATATTCTGCAATGGAACGTCCATTAGGAATTATAAGATTGCCGAATTCAAGTTTTCCACTGCAAAGTGGGCAGTATTTAAAATTTAATTCATTCATCTGTTAAGGAGTTTTTCAGCCTGTTCCATGATTTCCTTTATGATAGCACTGCAAGGTTTAATTTCATTTACCATACCGGCGATAGCACCGCAAAGGAATGAACCGCTTTCAAGGTCGCCGTCAACAACTGCACGTCTTAAAGCACCAACAGTAAGCTTTTCAAATTCTTCCGGAGAAATTGAACCATTCTTTTCACCATTGGCAAGCTGTTTAGCAAATTTTGTTTTAATGTTTCTGCAAGGGTGACCGGTATAACGACCTGTAACAATGTTATCAGTATCTTTTGCTTTAATAACAAGGTCTTTGAAAGTCTGATGAATCTGGCATTCTTCAGAGGCAAGGAAACGTGTTCCAATCTGAACGCCCTCAGCACCGAGCATAAAGGAAGCAGCCATACCACGACCATCAGCGATACCGCCGGCAGCTATTACAGGAATTGAAACAGCGTCTACTACCTGCGGAACAAGACACATAGTAGTATTTTCACCGATATGACCGCCGGATTCAGTACCTTCTGCAACAACGGCATCAGCACCGGCTTTTTCCATACGTTTTGCAAGAGCAACGGACGGGATAACAGGAATTACTTTAACACCGGCGTTTTTCCATGCGGATATATACTTTCCGGGATTTCCTGCACCTGTTGTGACTACTGATATTTTTTCATCAATTACGAGCTGAGCCAAATCGTCAGCATTGTCACTCATAAGCATTATGTTTACACCAAAAGGCTTGTCAGTTTTTTCCTTGCAGAGATGAATCTGTTCACGGAGGTAATCAATAGGAGCATTTCCACCTGCTATAAGACCTACACCACCTGCATTTGATACGGCGGAAGCAAGTTTGTGTTCAGCAACCCAAGCCATACCGCCTTGAATAATAGGGCATTCACAGCCCAAAAGTTCAGTTATTCTAGTTTTCATAATTTTGTTTTCTCCTTTTTATGTTATTTTATAGGGTAATAAACGGATTAATATTCAAGAACTATTCCACCGTAAGTCAGACCAGCTCCGAAACCTATCATGGCAAGTTTCTGACCACGTTTTATAATACCTTTTTCAACTGCTTCATGAAGAGCAAGTGGAATTGATGCACTTGAAGTGTTTCCGTAGCGGTCAAGAGTAACAATGAATTTATCCATAGAAACGCCCAGTTTTTTAGCAGCGGTTTCAATAATTCTTATATTAGCCTGATGTGGAATAAACCAATCAATATCTTCTTTTTTGATTCCTGATTTTTCAGAGATGATTTCAAAGGATTTAGGAAGTGCCTGAGTTGCAAATTTGTACACTTCCTTGCCGTTCTGATAGAGTTTGTGAAGAGGATTATTGGTAAATCCGTCATCAAAATCTTTATCAACTTTGACTTCTGGAGCAACCTGTAAAGCTCTTGCACAAAGGTAACTTGCACCACTGCCGTCAGATGCGAGATGTGAATAATAAATTTTATCACTTTTTTCAACAATAACAGCAGCAGCACCATCTCCGAAAAGTATACATGATGAACGGTCACTGAAATCAACAAATCTTGATAAAGCTTCGTTAGCAACAACAAGAACATATTTAAGATTGTCATCAGTAGCAAGAAAGCGTCTTGCAGTATCTAAGGCATAAATAAAACCTGTGCAGGCAGCATTTATATCAAAAGCAGCAGCATTGACAGCACCTGTTTTGTATTGTATAACGCTTGCCATGCTTGGAGTGTGGAAGTCAGAAGTGGCAGTTGAAGAAATTACTAAACCTATATTTTCCGGAGAGATTCCGGCATTTTCAATAGCTTTAAGACTTGCCTGAGTACCCATATACCAAGTAGGTTCCCAGCCAGCCATACGACGTTCAGTTATGCCGGTTCTTGTACGAATCCATTCATCATTTGTATCAACAAATCGTGTGAAGTCATTATTAGTCAATTTTTGTTCCGGAACATAACTGCCAAGTCCTACAATATTAATTCCCATAAATCTAAACTTCCTTCCAAAAAAATAATTTATAAATAGTTGTCAAAATCAAAAAATTATGTTATAGTATTATTGTATACAGAATCAAAGTACACATATCTATTTTAAATCATTTCCGGTTTTTTTGCAATGATATTTTTATACTTTGGCTATTGGAGAATAAAATATCGTCATTTATCACAAATAATATATGTGGAAATAGTTCATTTTTACCAATGACAGTATATGTAATAAAGAAAGGATATATATTAATTATGACAATTTCACTTTTTTCCGGACAGGGTTCACAGTATGTCGGCATGGGCAAAGATTTTGCAGAAGTTCCGGCACTCAGAAGTATTATTGATAAGGGCTCAGAAATTCTTGAACGTGACCTTATGGCTGTTCTTACCGAATTACCACAGGAGGAACTTTCACTTACTATAAATGCCCAGCCGGCAATTATGACAGTATCACTTATGGCACTTGAGGGTGCTAAACAGAAAGGTTTCGAATTTGACGGAGTGGCAGGACATTCACTTGGTGAATATGCAGCTATGCAGGCATCTGGAATGATTACTCTTGAGGACGCATTTCGCCTTATAAAAGCAAGAGCAGAGGCAATGGACGAATCAGCAAGAACAACTAAAGGTACAATGTCAGCTATTATGAAAATAGCTCCGGAAACCGTTGCAGAAGTTTGTGAAAAGGCTAAGAATTATGTATCTGCTGTAAACTATAATTCACCTGTTCAGACAGTAATTGCAGGTACTCCGGAGGGCGTGGCAGAAGTAAGCGAAATTTTCAAAGAAATGAAAGGAAGAGTTATTCCTCTTAGTGTTGCAGGAGCATTTCATTCTAAACTCATGCAGAAAGCTTCTGAAAAGTTTTATGAAACAGCAAAGACAATAACATTCAAGAAACCGGAAGTTAAATATTATTCAAACGTTACTGGCGGAGAACTTACAGATTTTTCTGATATGCCGTCACTTCTTGCAAAACACATTGTATCGCCTGTAAAATTTACATCAGAACTCATGGCAATGTATAAAGACGGTGCGACAAAGTTTGTAGAATTCGGAGCAGGAAAAACATTGACGGGACTTGTAAAAAAGACTCTCAAAGATGTTGAAGCTTTCAACGTTGAGAATATGGAAGGTCTTGCAAATTTATAATAAGGAGATTTCTAAAAATGGAAAAATATGCTTTAATCGGACACCCTTTAGGACATTCAATGTCACCTCTTATACATGAAAGCCTTTTTGCACTTAGTGGAAAAAACGATGTTTCATATGAACTTGTTGATATTGCACCCGAAAAGCTTTCAGCAAGCGAAGAACTTATAAAGAGCTTTAACGGACTTAATGTAACGATTCCGCATAAACAGAACGTTATACCATTCATGAGTGAACTCGGAGCAAGTGCAGAAAGATATCATTCAGTAAACTGTATACAGAATCAGAACGGCAAGCTTACAGGATATAATACTGATTGTGATGGTTTTCTTATGTCTGCCGAAAAGCTTCCTATAAGTGAAAACGTTGCGGTTTTAGGTTGTGGCGGAGTAGGAAGAATGATAGCTATTGAAACAGCTTTGCATGGTGGAAAACTCACTCTTGCAGTAATTCCGCAGGATGTGAAAAATGCACAGATTCTCATGGCGGAGATACTTTCAAAATGCAGTGATGCATCTGTAAGAATCGTTGATATATCCACACTTGATGAAGGATTTGACCTTGTTATAAATGCAACTCCTGTCGGAATGTATCCTAAAACAGATGCTTGTGCAATATCCAATAGTGTAATTGAAAAGAGCAGAAGTTTCTTTGATGTAGTCTATAATCCTACTGAAACACTTCTTATGAAGAAAGCAAGAAGTCAGGGAAAAACAGCTATAGGCGGAGCATCAATGCTTGTATATCAGGCTGTAAAGGCTCATGAAATATGGTATGGCGGAGAGTTTAAAACAGAAGATATTGACAAGATTATAAAGGCTGTTGAAGAATCTGTAAATTCTATGAATAAGTAATGGAAGAATACAGAGAGGAGAATATAAAATGACAATATATTTATGTGGGTTCATGGGTTGCGGAAAATCCACAATAGGTGAACTTCTTGCTAAAAAAACCGGAAATGCTTTTTGTGATACAGATGAACTTATAGTTAAAAATCAGGCAATGACTATTCCGGAAATATTTTCGCAGAAAGGTGAACCCTATTTCCGTAAAGTTGAGGCTGAAACAGTAAAATCAGTTTGCGGAAAAAATGCTGTTGTATCCTGCGGAGGAGGTGCAATGCTTAATTCTGATACTGCCGACTTTGTAAAGAAAAACGGTGGTAAAATAATTTTTCTTGATGTTCCTTTTGAGGAGTGTTATAGCAGAATAGGTGGTGACAAAAACAGACCTATTGTTATGAATAACACCAAAGAACAACTTGAAGAAATTTATAATAATCGTCATAGTTTGTATGAAAAAAATTCAACATCAATGGTTGAGGCTGTAGGAAGTCCTAATGAAATAGCCGAAACTATTGTTGATATTCTCAGATAAGAACGGAGATAATATGTTAATTTATAATGCTGAAATTTATACTGGTATGGAAATTATTCCATTAGGCTGGATTGAAATTAAAGATACAAAAATATCAGCAGTCGGAACAGGTATACCGGATACAATTCCTGAAAATTCGATTAATGCTGATGGCGGTACAGTTTATGCCGGTTTTATAGACGCACACACACACCTTGGAATAATTGAAGACGGAATAGACTTTGAGGGTGATGACTGCAACGAATCTACAGACCCGTTCACTCCTCAGATGAGAACAATTGACGGAATAAATCCTTTTGACAGATGTTTTGAAGAAGCTCGTACAAGAGGTATAACAACAGTTGCATCAAGTCCGGGAAGTGCAAATCCCTGCGGTGGAGAAATCTGTGCAATTAAAACAGCCGGCAGACGTATTGATGATATGCTTATAAAGAACGTCGGAATAAAATTTGCACTTGGTGAAAATCCTAAAAACGTTTATAACGGACGTGAAGAAACTCCTATAACACGTATGGCAATCACTGCAATTATTCGTGAAGGTCTTTATAAATCAAAACGTTATACTCATGATATGGATAGTTATTATTCAGACAGTGATAATTATGACCCTCCTGAATATGATATAAAATGTGAAGCTCTTATGCCTTTGCTTGACCGCAAACAAAAAGCATTTTTCCATTGTCATAGGGCGGACGATATTTGTACAGCTATGAGAATTGCAAAAGAGTTTTCACTTGATGCAGTAATAATACATGGTACAGAGGGGTATAAAGTAGCGGATATTATCGCAGAAGAAGAAATTCCTGTAATATGCGGACCTATCATATGTGACCGCTGTAAGCCTGAAATGCGTGGACTTGAAGTTAAAAACGCTTATGAAATGAATAAGAGCGGTGTTAAGATAGCTATTTGTACTGACCATACAGTTATACCGATACAGTATTTGCCGTTATCAGCACAAGTTGCAGTAAAGGGCGGACTTGATTTTAATGAAGCAATAAAAGCTTTAACAGTTAATCCGGCTGAAATTCTCGGTATAAGTGACAGAGTTGGAAGTATTGCAGAGGGTATGGACGCAGATTTACAGATTTACCATAAAGGCGAAAATCCTTTTGATGTTATGACTGAACCGTTTTTTGTAATGATAGACGGAAAAATAATACGTAATGGTGAAATGTCATGAAAAGGATACTTCCTGTAATTGTTTCATTGATGATTTCAAGACCGTTAGCTGTATGTTCAGCAGTTAATGAACAGACATTCACTGAAACAATAAATGGTACTACATTCAGTTGTAAAGTAAGCTCAGGTACTAAGGCTGTAATAACTGAATGTTCATCAGATATGGAAGAAATAATAATTCCGTCATCATTGGGAGGATATGCTATTACTTCAATAGGTGAAAAGGCGTTTTTCGGCAAAGTAATGCTTACTTCTGTTATAATTCCGGAAAGTATAACATATATCGGTGATAATGCTTTTTCTGGTTGTCTTTCTCTTGAGAGCGTGGAGTTTCCGAAAACTCTTACTTATATGGGCGATGAATGTTTTACAAGTTGTACTTCTCTTAAATATGTGAAATTAAGTAGTTCATTAAGGACTTTGCCGGATAGATGTTTCAGTTCATGTACAGCCCTTGATAATATAGAAATTCCCGATTCTGTAAAAAGCATAGGAGACGAAGTTTTCTTTGGCTGTTCGGATATATCTGATATTTTCATACCACCTACTGTTGAGACAATAGGTGAAAATGCTTTGGGAATGTATTATAATATACGAAACAATGGCATTGAAAAAATAAAAAATTTCCGGATAAGAGGATTACCTGATACATCTGCTTCCACTTATGCCATTGATACAGGAGTTGAAATATATAATAAATCCGGTGATGTTGACTATAATGGTTTTATAGATGCAATAGATGCATCATTGGTATTGAGCGAATATTCATTGCTTTCTACAAATGAAAAAGGCTTATTTGATAAATATCAGCAATATGTGGGTGACTATAATAGAGATGGTATTGTTGATGCAGTTGATTCAGCTGTAATACTTCAGGAATATGCAAGATTACAAACTTTGTCAACTAATGATAATTAAGGTATGATTAGTGCAAATTATGCAAACTAAACAATTATGTTTTTGATGGTAGCAGTTTGTGAATTACGCAGATGTAATTAAATTGATATCTTCTCATATAAGTACAATGCATTTTTATAAATATATTCTTATATAGAATAGCACTTTTATGATATGCTTTACATCAAGTATACCATAAAAGTTGCCAAAGCTTTATGCAACGCTCAGGATAAATTCGTTGATATTTTTAAATGCTGAACTATATACTTTCGATAAATTACAAATAATCATAAATTGTATGCATATTTTATTGTATACAACAATATTATCAAAAAATTTATAATTAAATTTCTGCAATCTTCGTTTCTTAATATTCAAAATTATCAGTAACCATTTAGAAAATAGCAACATCATGCCATAGCTTACATTTATGTTAATGTTCTCAGCAACAAAATAAAATTGATAGCTGATTCTATTGAAAAGAAGCTGACCTAATAAAAATACAATTACAACAACATAAAAAATCGCCCCGCATAACACAGAGCGATTGAAAATACTTTTTTAGTTGTTCATAAGTTGTACAAATAACTTTCTGAATTCCGTATATCAGTATTCGCTTCATTAGGCAAAGTAAGGATTCAAAATAGTTTTTGATAAAGTTTTCTCTTTTGATTTCCATTTGTCTGTATATTTTTAGCTGTAATCACACCAAATAGCAACACAAAAACAACTAAATTTGTAAAAATTCGCACTGTATGGAATTATACCCTACAGTGCGAATAACTACTATTCATGTAATGTTAGATAAATATAAAAGCAATTACTACAAAGTGATGCTTCTATTTTCCCTCCGAGCATTTCAGTAAACTGTTTTGCAATAGCAAGTCCAAGACCAGTATTTCCTTTTGTACGTGAAATGTCAGTAGTATAAAATTCGTCAAATATGTGTTCTATATCCACATCAGGTGATAAAAGCTTATTTTGAAATGTAAGCTTTATTTCATTGTTTTTTTCCAGATTAATATTTAAATCACCAACGCCATGTTTTAAGGCATTGCCTATGAGATTGTCAAAGATACGCAGAAGCATATTTTGATTTGAATATATCATTAATCTGTGATAATTACATTTGAAAATAATCTGCCTGTCTTTATCTGAAAAATCATCATAATAGTGAACGATACTTTCTTCCAGAATGGAAATAATATTAATATTTGTCTTTTCAGGTTCTTTTCCGTTTGAAACGATTCGTGACATTTCAAAGAAAGAGTTTATCAATTCTTCAAGACGAGTAAGCCTCTTTTCAATAATTGCAAGTTCACGGCTTTTTTCTTCTTCTGAAAGTTCTGAATGTTGTATCAGATTAATATAACCCATTGCTGAAGTCAAAGGGGTTCTGAGGTCATGGGAAATATTAGTTATCATCTGTTCAAGTGTATGATTTTTCTTGTTGTATGCTGTCTTGATATCATTCATATCCTTTAGCATCATATTAACTTGATTTATGAATTTATCTGCTGTCCCGTTTTTTGAATGAAGGAGTGCATTGGTATCACTTTTACGAATTTCATGCAGTTGATTGGTAATATTTTTGATTTCTGCTTTCTGTAAAATCAGGAAAAACAGCAGAATACAAGCTATAAGTATTACGATTATAAAGGCAATTTTCATGTACTGTTTTTCCTTTCTGTCTGCATTATTTTATTTCTGATTTCTTAAAAATATAATATCCGAATACTGAAAAAACAAGAATTTCAACAGTTCCTATAACAAAACATATCAGACAGTATTTGCTTTCAGGAAAGTAGGCTAATTTATTAAGTGCGGATTGTAATTCATAATTTTCAAGAAATTTTTTCAGGTTTTCTGATTCCGTAAATACACAGATAAAACCAAGCACAATCTGAAAGAGCATAATAAAGCTTATTGAAATTGCATTATAGACAGCGGCTTTTTTGAATAAGAATCCAATGAATACAAATAAACTTACGATTCCAAGTAACATTGGCATTTGCAGTATTGTTATTTTCAGAATATCAATTATCGGTTCTGTATATTCTTTTCCATTAACAATAAAGTTAAGAACATATGCAAATAAATTTCCGAAGATGATAAACAGTGCCGAAAATCCAAGTGACATAATCATCTTGTATGAAAAATACTTTCTTTTGCTGACCGCAGAGCTGAGTGTATTCTTCATTGTCTTGTTTGAAAACTCTTTCATCAGTATAACGAATACTATAATTATCAAGGGATAATACAGATTTATGTTAGCTGCAAGAATACCCTGTACAAGTGTTCCCTTTTCTGAAGACGTTTCCTGCATTGTTGACACAACAACCTCGTCATTATAGGACACATTTCCGTTTCCTATGTAACCAGGTTCTTTTGCTACAATACTGACACTTGATATAATCATTATCAATGCTACTGCGATATATATACCGATTCCTCTGAATATGCGATATAAATCTGCTTTCATCATGTTTATCATGACTGTACCTCCCTGACAAGCTGTTTGAAATAATCCTCCAAAGATACGCCGGATTCATAAATTTGCGATATATTGACACCGCTCTGAATAAACGCTTTATTTAGTTCGTTAGGTTTTGCATTTTCATCGTAAATACGAATTTCTTCGGTATCTATTACCTGATAGTTGGTGATATTGAGGTTGCTTTCAAGGACTATCGCTGTTTTCTTGACATTATCGGTTTTTACTGTAATACACCGGCTACATTCCAAATCAAGCTCCTGCTTTGTAATTTCTTTAATCACTCTGCCATTGTCGATAAACAGAAAACGATTCGCTACAGCATATAATTCCGAGAGAATGTGACTTGAAATAATAAGTGTAATACCACGTTCCTGATTAAGTTTTCTAAAGGTATCACGCAGTTCACTGATTCCAATCGGGTCAAGACCATTGATTGGTTCATCAAGAATGACAAGGTCTGGATTATCAAGTACTGCAAATGCAATTCCTAACCGCTGTTTCATTCCGAGAGAAAACTTGCGAAATTTTTTGTTTTTAACATTAGTGAGATGAACAAGTTCCAGAGCTTCATCTATCTGTTTTAAATCAGTGATACCTTTTTGATAACAATAGTATCTTAGATTCTGATATGCTGTCATATTTCCGAAAAATGCTGGATTTTCAATCAAAGTGCCGATACGTCTTTTTTCCTTTTCTGCTGCATAACCGCTTTTTCCAAATATAGAATAGCTTCCCTCAGTTGGTTCGGCAAGCCCTGCAACAATTTTCATAATTGTTGTTTTACCTGCTCCGTTGCGACCTATCAACCCGTAAATATCTCCACGATAAACAGTAATGTCTGCGTGGTCAAGGGCAGTAAATTTTCCATAGCTTTTTGTAAGCTGATTAGTTTGCAATATAATTTCATGCATAATTGTAATCTCCTGTTTTTTATTTCAGCTGATAGTTACATTATAGCATGAGAATATAAAAAAACACTTAAATTAACTCTTAAAAAAGTCTTAAAAAGATTATTTTTTCAATCGATAACCGATTCCCCACACTGTTTCGATGTATTCCGTATCTGAATCATAGGCTTTCAATTTTTTTCTCAGTTTGCTGATATGCACATTCAGGGTATTATCATCAGCAGAATTTTCATAGTCCCAGACAGTGTCATAAATCATGCTTTTCGTACAAGTGCGGGAGGGATTTTCCATAAGCAATTGCAAAAGGGCAAATTCATGTTTTGAAAGCTCAATATCATGCCCACAGCAAACTACAGAAAAATTGCTTTTATCAAGTAAAATATTCTTATATATAAGAGTTGTGCTTTCCGGCTTTGTCTTATCTGTACGAAGACGTGCATTAATCCTTGCAAGTAGTTCATCATTATGGAAAGGCTTAGTGATATAATCATCTGCACCCAAAGAGAATAAGTCAACTTTTTTTCCTACATCGTGTATTGCACTGATTACAATTATAGGCACACTGGATTTTTCTTTTAGTTCACATATAATATCCTCTCCACTTCTTCCTGGTAGCATAAGGTCAAGAAGTATCAGGTTTACCTCTCGATTATGTACAAGAATGCCTTCCGTACCCGAAAAAGCACAAATAGTATTATATCCGTTTGATGTAAGCAAGATACGAAGCATATTGTTTATTTCCGTATCATCTTCTATGATAAGTATTGTTTTCTGCATTTCTATATGCCTCCAATGTATATTGATATAAATAACATACCTTTTTTGCTTTTTCAATCTTGAATTACTAACATTACCATTCTGATTCAAGTGAATACACAAATCTAACACAGAAGATAACTTAGTTTTCTGCTGACCTATATAATTAATCAACAGAGTGATATATCTCTGATACGTATTGTTATTTCTTTCCATGTGTCTGGCGTTCTTTTTTTCTTATTACAGTACTTGCAATCGCAAACATATGGTTTCAATTTATGTATCACAAAAGAAATTCACAAAGGCGATATCAGTAATAGTATAGACTACATTGTCATGAATAATAATTTTTACTTTTATAACCTGCAAGCTTTTTTCGGAATTGAAGTCGAAATTCCAATCATAACGCATCGGAATAGTAACGTGTAAAAAAGCTGAAAATGTTCAGGAGATTATTATCAAATTTAGCAATTATCTCTTTGTATGCTTTGTTTCTGCCATTGATTGTACAAATAAGTTCGTTGGTGAGCTGTTCATAATCCAGAAAGCCTTTACTGGATTCAGTTGATATATTATCAAAGCTAAGGGCTAAGGATTGTCTGATTATTCTAAGCAATGTCTCCTAATGCTTTTTTGTTGTTCTCTGTTACCGCAAATATTACATTTTTATTCCGCTCATTAATTCGATAGAGCAGGATTTTTTTATCTTTATCAATATTTCTATAATGTAAATGATTTCATACATTATAACTATCATACCATTCAAGTTGGAAATAGTCAAGATAATAACGGAAGAATCAAAAAACGTTATATCAAGAATCAGGTAATTAATTTGGAATATCTTTACATAGAGAAAAATGTGAACTATAATAAGAATGAGAGATATGCCATAGTCCATAAAGAAGATAATATATCAAATATAACAAATCGAAACGAAAAGTTTCTCATAAGAGTTTTTACAGGTCGTGACATCAGCATAAAGCAAAATGTCAAATCCACTACTATATCACCAATAAGAACTGGAAAACTGATTCAAGCGTACGTTTTTTGAATTTAAGAGACACTGCACGGGTTATTCTCCGCTCAATGAGAATATGTGTTTTTCTGAATTGGCTAATTGATATTTTACCGATATTGCATGGTTTAATTAAAAAATCCAATGTCATATAACAGCATACATTATGAATTAAACTGTCCTATAGATTATTATTAGATATAATCTATATCAAATAACTTAGATTTAAATTTAATTTCAGAATAATTAAGATTTTCTTCTTTCATTTTGTATAACAGTAAATATAATGCCGATAAAGCATGAAGAACGTTTTTAAGATTCGCTAATTCATAGTTATACTGTTCCCCGTTTTTTTCAGTTCTTTTATGTTTTATATTATTGTACGTCTGCCACCAATCCGCTGACTTATTATTGGCGAATTTTGCAAAAGGAACAATATTGATTTTATAGTGTGGAAATTTGGTATTGACTTTCCAATTTTTGAGGTTACTATACTGATTTAAAATATGATTAATTTTATTATTAATTCCAAATCTGCTCTTTTCATCTATACTTAGATTTTTGCAAAGTTCTTCTGCAACAGAATCTATTTCGCTGCATATTGTCAGATACATAAATATAAACTGATTAGAAAATGTAGCAAAATTCTTAGGATGTATTGCAATATAGTCGGATAAATTTATCATTCTCTTTTTAAGTATTACATACTGTTGCCAATATATTTTTAAAGATTCCAATTAATTCATTGTTTTCTCCTTTGTTTTATATAAAAAATCGCCCTATATAACACAGAGCGATTTTAAAATACTTTTTAGTTGTCCAGAAGTTGTCCAAATGGACTTCTGAAACAAAAGAAATAACGCAATATCGACAAAAAATCGATGCTTCCTTATCTCTTTGAGAACTGTGGAGCACGACGTGCAGCCTTGAGACCATACTTCTTTCTTTCCTTCATACGTGGGTCACGAGTAAGGAAGCCAGCCTTTTTGAGAGTTGGACGGAGTTCAGCATTGAATTCAAGTAAAGCTCTTGAAAGACCGTGTCTGATAGCACCAGCCTGACCAGTTACGCCACCGCCCGTAACTGTACATACGATGTCAAACTTGTCAAGGTTATCTGTGAGAGCGAGTGGCTGACGAACAATAAGCTTGAGAGTTTCAAGACCAAAATAATCATCAATACCTCTGCCGTTGATTGTAACATTTCCAGAACCTGGATAAATTCTTACTCTTGCAACGGAGTGCTTTCTTCTGCCTGTTCCGTAGTAGTATTTAACTTTTGATTCGTACATTTCAAAGCACCTCCTGATTAATATTCATAAACAACGGGTTTCTGAGCAGCGTTGTTGTGTTCAGCACCCTTGTAAGTTCTGAGTCTCTTGAGCTGATTTCTGCCGAGAGTGTTGGAAGGAAGCATACCTTCAACAGCAATCATCATAGCACGGTCAGACTGATTAGCCATCATATCCTTGTAAGAAATGGATTTAAGACCACCAATCCAGCCAGTATGCCAGTAATATTTTTTATGTTCAAGTTTTTTACCAGTAAGAACAGCTTTATCGCAGTTAATAATGATAACATGGTCTCCGCAGTCTACATTTGGAGTAAAAGTAGGCTTGTGTTTACCTCTGAGAATATGAGCTGCTTTAGCTGCAACACGTCCGAGAGGCTGTCCGGCAGCATCAAGGATATACCATGTACGTTTTACATCAGCCGGTTTAGTCAGTGTAGTTGACATAGAAAAAGTCCTCCTATAAAATATTTTGTATCGGGAAAAAATAAACATTCCACGCAGTGACAAAATTTATTATACAGTATAAAAATTCATTTGTCAAGTAGTAAAACAACTTTTTTTTAATCTATATCATTAAAACTCTTTTAATCTCTTGTTTTTTCTCGCTATCTCTCATTATCTCAACTTTCATTTCAGAAAAATCATGTATAAAAAAAGCGACCATGATTTCTCATAGTCGCCGGAATATTTTTATTATACGTCAAGGCTGTCAAGCGGTAAGTCTTTTTGATTTATCAAATTTGCAACAACCATTTGAATTGCGAGAGCGTCATTGCCTGTAACGCCGTCATTACCTACAACATCAGCATTAGCTTCACCATATGGGGTAAGCTGATATTCATCTGAATTTGCAAGTGCCTGCATGATAAGTACAGCATCTGAAATAGTTACTTCACCGTCTGTGTTTGCATCGCCATATGTTTTGCGACCATCGGGAATGGGATTAGTAGTAACTGTTGTAGTAGTTGTTGTTGTCTCTGTAGATGAAGTAGTTTGTGTAGTAGTTGTTGTTGTGTCTGTAGATGAAGTAGTTTGTGTAGTAGTTGTAGTAGTTGTTGTTCCTGTAGATTCAATGCCGTCTATAATAGAATAGAATGACGGTTTTGCTGTGTAATCTTCATTGAAAAGAAGCGGATATTTTGATGCTCTCCAGCTCTGGTCATCAGTAGTTCCCCAGAATACTACAGCAGAAATGTTATCTTTCTGAGCAACGATAGTATCCATAATATCGCTGTAATACTGAGCCTGTTTTGCAAAGCTTTCTTCATCATTTCCGCTTACAGTAGCGTCAAGTTCTGTAATCTGAACGTCAAGACCAGTTGCACAGAATTTGTCAAGAGCCTTTTTATATACGCTTACGGACGGGAAGTTTACATCAAGGTGAGACTGCAAACCGATACCGTCAATATAATGACCGTCTGAATTTATTTCTTCAACCATTTTGATTATTGCATCTGTTTTGTTTGGCATATATTCGTTGAAGTCATTATAATAAAGCTTAGTTCCCTCGGGAGCGTATTTCTTTGCAAATTCAAAAGCCGGTTTTATAAATGAGTTGTCGCCAAAAATCTGAACCCATGGAGAATAATTGCTGTTTTCTTCCTGAGAACCTGCTTTACGAGGAGTTCCGTCATCAAGCCAGCATTCATTTACAACGTCCCACGCATAAAAATCGACATCAGAATATTCTTCTTCTATTGCTGTGAAAACGTTCTTTATATAGTTTTCCATACGTTTAAGCATTTTTTCTTTTGAAACCCATTCGCCGTTAGGGTCATAATTTTCTTTAAAGAACCATGTAGGAGTTTGTGAATGCCATACAAGAACGTGACCTCTTACAGGAATATTATTTTCTCTTGCAAAATTAAGAATAGATTTTGCACTGTCAAGGTTAACTTGTGGATTTTCGTCATCGCCTGCTTCTGCCATAGCTAAACAAGCTTTTTGGTCAAGTATAGCATCTGGTTTGAGTTCGTTTCCGGGGGTTATACTATTGAAGTGTTTTAATACAAGATTTTGTGTAGATGTCGGAGCTAATTCCTTAGCAGTTGTAGCAGTACCTATTTTGAAGTAATCGCTGTATACATCTTTAAGTGAAGCGATATCCTGCTGAATATCATGTACAGGAGCTTCACGGAGTACGAAGTCATCAATATATATGTTATCTGTACCGCCTTCAAAATAAATCATAACATTGCTTACATCAGCAGAAAAACTTACTTTTATATCGTTTATTTCCTGCCAGCCGTTTCCGTTGAGAGCTTTAAGATTTTCATAATGTTCAGTTCCAGAAGCGTCAGTGTACTGCAAACTAAGAGTATTACTTGTGTAATACTGTCCCATAACCTTAGCGCTTATAAGATAAGCTTTACCGGGTTCGCAGATATCATCAAGCTTGAGAGCAGGACCATTCCATGTTTTTGTACGTCCGCTTGCACAAAGAGACTTTGTACCACTTACAGCATTATCGGTACTTGCTGAAATAACAGTGGTATCACTTGAATTTCTGTTTGTGAATGCTGAAACATTACCGTCTTCAAAATCTGATGAGTAGATAATTTTTCCATCAGTTACTGTGCTACCTGCTGTTGAATCTTCAGCATACACAGCAGATGCAGTTGAACAGAGCATTACAGCACTGAGAGAACCTGCAATCAGACTTTTCAGGTATTTTTTTTTCATTATATAACCCTCCGTAATAAAATTTTTTTATAATGACATTTTAACATATTAAAAACAAAATGTCAATAATATTTGAAATATATTTACATATTTTTATATTTTTTAAAATCTGTAATCATACTGTAATTGCAGTTTGCCGAAAAATTTGTTATAATGGGATTATATTATTATGAAAGAGGTATTTTATTCATGAAAAAGTCCATAATTATATTGACAGCTGTTATGTGCCTTTTTGTTTCATGCGGAAATAAAAACAATTCTGATAACGATACTGAAAATAATTCTGAAAGCATTTCTGAAACAACTCAAGAACCTACATTTGTTACAGAAGTTATAACTGACGCTCCGAAACTTATTTCTGATGAGGAAAAGGGATATGAAGAACTAATAAACACTTACAGACAGTGTCTTGAAAAAAATGAAATCGGCAATATGATGAAACTTTCATATCCGGATAAATACTTTGATATATTCAGTTTAATGGCTGAAATGAGCGGTATGACCGTAGGTGAAGTTATGGGAATTGTTCAGGGTTCGGCATCAAATACAATTAAAATAACTGAAATTATTTCTGATGAACCTATGGAAGATTATGAAACTCTTACCAATAAACTTGTTGATATTTATGGAGAATATCAGGTAATCAGCGATTACATAGATGAACAGGGCGGAAAAGATAAGATAGATGAAGATGCTTTCAATGAATTTATAGATAATGCTGATTATGATTCTGAAAATATATCACTCTATTTTGAACCGAAAGACGCTCATATAATTAATTGTAATATAGCATCTACTGTTGAATCTGATGATGAAAACGTTGAACCGCAAGTTCTTGAATATGAACAGAAGTTTATATTATACTATATAGACGGAGAAGGCTGGAAAATGGATACTTACACATCAGATTCCGAATGAAAACAACTCTTTCTGAATATTACAGAATGTATTTTTAAATCAAAAAATTCTATAGTTGCCATTTTCGCCAAAAGACAACTGATTTATACAAAAAAGTTCTATATTCGTCTTTTTGCAAAAAGCCTTGACATAATACTGAAAAAATAGTATTATTAAAGATAATAATCTTTGTAAGGAGGAATTTTTTATGCTGACTGACATGAACAGTAAATTTCAGAAAGAGGGTCTGACCTTTGATGATGTGCTTTTAATCCCTGCAAAATCAGATGTTACCCCCAACATGATTAAACTTAATACTAATCTTACTAAAACTATCCGTCTTAATACACCTGTCATGACTGCTGCTATGGATACTGTTACAGATTCACGAATGGCTATTGCTATCGCTCGTGAGGGAGGTATCGGTATTATCCATAAAAATATGACTATCGAACAGCAGGCAGAAGAGGTTGATAAAGTAAAGCGTTCTGAAAACGGCGTTATCGTTGACCCGTTCTCTCTCACTGAAGACCATTTTGTTTCCGATGCTGACGAACTTATGGGTAAATATAAAATTTCAGGTGTTCCGATTGTGGACGCTAAAAATAAGCTTGTTGGAATTATTACTAACAGAGATATGCGTTTCCTGAATGACTACAGTGCAAAGATTTCCGAAGTAATGACAAAGGAAAATTTAATTACTGCTCCTGTCGGTACAACACTTGAACAGGCTCAGGATATTCTCCGTGCACACAAAATTGAAAAGCTTCCTATCGTTGATAATGATGGGGTTCTTAAAGGTCTTATCACTATCAAGGATATTGAAAAATCCGTACAGTATCCAAATTCTGCACGTGACAGCCGTGGAAGACTTCTTTGTGGTGCTGCTATCGGCGTAACAGCTAACGTTCTTGAAAGAACAAAGGCTCTTGTTGACGCTCAGGTTGATGTGCTTGTTCTTGATTCTGCACACGGTCATAGTGCAAATATTATGAAATGTCTTAAAATGGTTAAAGAAGCATTTCCTGATATTCCTGTTATTGCCGGAAATATCGCAACTGCTGAAGCCGCTGAAGACCTTATTAAAGCCGGTGCAGACTGCGTTAAAGTCGGTATTGGTCCTGGTTCAATCTGTACAACAAGAGTTGTTGCAGGTATTGGTGTACCTCAGATTACAGCTATTTATGATGTTGCCTGTGTTGCTCAGAAATATGGTATTCCTGTAATCGCTGACGGCGGTATAAAGTATTCAGGAGATATTGTAAAGGCTCTTGCAGCCGGTGCTAATGTTGTAATGCTTGGTTCACTTCTTGCAGGTTGTGCGGAAGCTCCCGGCGAAACTGAAATATATCAGGGCAGACAGTTCAAGGTTTATCGTGGTATGGGAAGTCTTGGTGCTATGGCTAACGGTTCAACAGACAGATACTTCCAGGAAGGTGCTAAAAAGCTTGTTCCGGAAGGCGTTGAAGGTCGTGTTCCTTTCAAGGGTGCTGTTGCTGATACAATCTTCCAGCTTGTCGGCGGTATACGTTCAGGAATGGGCTACTGCGGTTGTGAAACTATTCCGGACCTCCACGAAAAAGCACAGTTTGTAAAGATTACCGGAGCAGGTCTGAAAGAAAGTCACCCACATGATATATATATTACTAAGGAAGCTCCTAACTATTCAACTCAGATATAATTTAAACAGATAGAAAAAATTAAGCCGGACGTATATCCGGCTTTTTTATTATAATACATAAATTTGTCCGTCAATGGTATAGATATAAAGTATCATATCTGAACCAGTTCTTGCAGTAAGTGAATAGCTTCCGTCATCATTTTCAAGGGAATAAAGAACATCTATTCCAATCATTTTTCTTGATGTAATTTCAGCATCAGGGGATTTTTGATATATTTTTTCGTCAAGGTGCGAAAAACCTGTATCATCATCAGAATCATCTTCGTCCATGAACGAATTTATTAGAATATAATTAAAATCAAATTCTCCATTAGTATAATTGTTATGAATAGTTCTGTGTCTTTCGTCAAGGTAATCCTGAACATCTGAATTTTCGTACTGTTCAACAAGATAATCAAGATACGATGAATAGCAAGTTTTCTGCATAAGTTCAGCATCACATGAATTTATGGCGGATATATAATCAGAAACTTTTTTAGCTTCGTCCTCTGTAATGAAACGGTTTTCATAGGAAATTGCTATAGGAACATCATCAGGATATAAATCCGTCATAGTTGCACCAAATGGCATTTCATCTTCATCAACGTTCATTCCTTTTTCTATGTTGTTGGTGACAAGCATATTTTTGCTTTCACCGGAAGAACCGGAATTACTCTCACTGCATGAACAACAAGTCATAACAACAGCAAACATTAAAATTATAAGTTTTTTCATGAACTTCTCCTTATACAAATGTGTAATAATTACCATCTTTTTCAGCAAAAATAATTTCATATTCGCTCAGTAACAGGGATTCAACATTTTCTGAATCCTCAGCAATAACGAAAAATGTCATATGATAGAATTTGTCAGAATTTTCTTTTACTTCGGAATAAAAGTCATCACCAAAAAAGTCATTAAGGTCTGAAAAATATTCTTCAATAGCTTTTTCGTTGTCTTCTTCTGTTTTTTCTGCACGAATACGTGTTATTTTGAAATCTCCGCCCATTTTTTCAGAAAGTCCCTCACGTTGTTTGTCGAATGAGGTTTCAAGACCATAATTGTAATTTTCTTCAAGATAAGCATTCATTTTTTCAGCATACAACGGACTGAGACAGGATTTATATGTTTCAAAGTCATTTTCTGCAAACGCATTGAAATATTTTTCCAAAGTAAGCATTAGTTCTTTTGGATATTCGTCTTCATTAAAATATAACTTTGTTCCTGATGAACTATATCTGTATTCGCCTAAATTGTAATCCTTGTCACTTTCATCAGGAGTTATTACCTCGCCTAATTCGCCCTCAGCAATTACCAGCGAACTGGTTTCAGAAATGCTTGATTCAGATTTTTCACTGTTTCCGCAAGCTGTTAATAAACAGCCACACAATAGTAATATTAAAATTTTTTTCATAAATTTACCTCGTAACATAGTGTATTTATAATAACTCTAAAACCTGTAAATTATATGGTTATTATGTGTAAAATACAGGAAAAAATTATATTTTCTGTTTTGATGTTAAATACATTATTTATAAGATATCACATATTTGAAAACTTGTCAAGTTAATGTGTATAATCTGACAATATTATTTTAAAAAGATTGACAGATAATATATTAAAGTGATATAATTATTATATACTTCTATATTTAGGAGGGTTTTTATATGAAAAAAATTTTAACGGCTATAGCACTTGTGGGGGTATTGACTTTAGCAGGTTGCAATATTAACAATGATTCGTCGTCATCTTCTTCATCTGTCTCTGCCGAAAAAAGCTATACAGCTAAAAATTATGTAGGAAATAAAAATAATCATAAACTTCATAGTATTCACTGTGATAGTCTTCCATATGAACAAAACAGAATATATTTTGAATCTATTGAAGAAGCAAATTCCGCTGGATATACAGACCAGCACAAAGAATGTATAAATCGTTAATTATCATTCCTAAATCTGAATTAAAATAAAATCTTCTGATAAATTCTGATACTTGACGGAATATGACTAATATGTTATAATTTTTCATGTATCTTACTTGAAAGGAAGTTTATTTTTTTGAAATCAGATTTTTTGCGTGGAATGTCTCATGGTATACCAATTTCGTTAGGTTATTTGTCGGTATCATTCGGATTCGGAATAAAAGCAGTCAATGCCGGACTTTCAGTTATAGAATCTTCTATAATTTCTGCTACAAGCTTTTCTTCTGCCGGACAAGTTGCAGGAGTTGATATAATGGTTGTTGGTGGTACAATTCTTGAAATGATGATTGTACTATTGACTATAAATATAAGATATTCACTTATGGCTTTGTCACTTTCTCAGAAACTTGATAAAAAATTCACACTTCCGCATAGACTCATAGCTTCTTATGGTATAACAGATGAAATATTTGCAGTGTGTTCCGCACAAAAACAAAAAGTTACTCCGGCTTATATGTATGGAATAATTTTTATATCAATTGGAGGTTGGATTATAGGAACAATTCTTGGTGCAATGGCAGGTCAGTTATTACCGGAAAGCATTTCAAAAGCTCTGGGAATAATATTATATGGAATGTTTATTGCAATAATAGTTCCACCATCAAAAAAACAACGCAGTGTATTTGTAGTAGTCATTGTATCAGCAATAATAAGTATAATATTCAGGTATATTATAACTTTTGTATCATCAGGATTCGCTGTAATTATAAGTGCAATTACAGCATCGGCAATAGGAGCATTATTATTTCCGGTCAAGGAGGAAAACTGAATGCATATTGCTGTATATATTATTACAATGGCTGTTGTAACATATCTTATAAGAATGATTCCATTTACTTTTTTCCGGAAAAAAATAAAATCACAGTTTTTAAGAAGTTTTTTATATTACATACCCTATGCAGTTCTTAGTGCAATGACTATTCCGGCTATTTTCTATAGTACAGGAAATATATTCACTGCTGTTGTCGGAACTATTGTAGCATTTGTTCTGTCTTATTTAAACTTACCGCTTATTGTAGTGGCACTTTCTGCAACGTTGGCTGTTTTTGTTGCGGGACTAATAAAATAACAAAAAAACGGATACAACAAATATCCGTTTTTTTATGAAAGTCTTATTTATCGTCGCCAACAATTTTTTTATAATTTTTTTATTCCTGTTGCTGTTCTCCGATTTTTTGTTTTTTTAAAACTTGATGATGCACCTTTTTTATTTCTCATTATAAGAACTACTGCAATAATTATAAAAGCTATCTGTTTATAATAGTGTAATCAAGTTTATTTATATCACAGCTTCCGAACCTAAATAAATACTTATACTAAAATAGTCATTTAATTCAAACTGCACTTTCTGCAACGCTGGCAGTTTTTGTTGCGGGACTAATAAAATAACAAAAAAACGGATACAACAAATATCCGTTTTTTTATTAAATTTTTATTTATCGTCGCCAACAATTTTTTTATAGTTTTTTTCTTCCTGTTGCTGTTCTTCGATTTTTTGGGCTTTTTTAACACTTAATGATGCACCTTTTTTATTTCTCATCATAAGAACTACTGCAAATACTGCAATTGCTAAAACAATTCCTACTGCAATAATTATAAAAGCTATCTGTTTAATGTTTCTGTTTGTAACAGTGTAATCAAGTTTATTTTTCTTGGCATATGTCAAAGCTCCTGAACCTGAATAAACACTCATACTAAAATCGTCATTCAGTTTAAATTCCTGTCCGTCAGATGTTGTATAACCTAAAGCATATTCTCCGACTGTATCAATGCTTTTCGGAACATTCACTTTAGATAAAGACGAACAGTTAAGAAAAGCTCTTGCACCGATAGTTTTAACGCCTTCCGGAATAATCGCTTTTGAAAGATTTGTACAGTATGCAAAAGCTTCCTCACCGATTTCTGTAACGGTAAGAGGTATAGAAATCGTTTCCAGACTTGAACAGTACATAAAAGCACCTGCTTCAAGTATACTGAGACCTTGTTCGAGGTCTGCTTTTTTGAGTGAAGAACAATTTGAAAAAGCATCTGCACCGATTGTTGAAACTGATGATGGAACAAATAAATTTTCAATTTCGGCACAACCGGAAAATGCTCCCGGTTTTATTACAGCTATATTGTCATCAATATATAAATCTCCACTGAGTTCAACGGAAGCACGATAAATTTCTGATTTTGAATCATTGAGGAGCATTCCGTTTTCAAATACAAATGACGGACATTCAAAAGCATCAAATTCCTTGAGTGACCAGCAATCTGTGAAAGCTTCTGCTTCTATTGAAGTAAGAGATTCCGGAAGCTTCATAGATTCAAGACTTGTACACTGGGCAAAAGCATAATTTCCTATAGTGGTAAGAGTATCCGGTAATTCAACTTCTGTAAGTGAAGTACATCTCATAAAGGCACATGAAGATATTTCTGTTACTGTATCCGGAATAACTACTTTTTTAAGAGAAGTACAGCCTGCAAAAGCATTCATGCCAATAGAACGCACTGTATCAGGAATTTCAAGAGAAGTTATTGAAGTACAACCTATAAAAGCTCCGTCTCCTATTGCGGTAATAGCATAACCATTTCGCATAGATGGGATACTTGAAACAATAGAATTTGATTCACAACCAACTATAGTATATGAACCGTTTACAAGTTCATAAGTGAATGTACCGTCTGTAAGTTCTTCTTCCGGACTCTGTAATTCATCTGCTGAAATATTCAGAACAGTCATACATGAAAGCGACATTACAGCAGTAGCAAATGTGATAAAAAGTTTCTTAAAATTCATATTATTTGCCTTTCTTTTTTATTTTTCTGAAAATTCCAAATCCAGCGAGTCCGATAATCAATGCAGACAATACGCCTCCTACTGCCCACAGAAAACCTTTAACGACATTTTTTCCGAAAATTTCTACCGTACCACTTATAACTTCAATATTGCAGGCGTTTGCATACTGATATGCTTTAGAACCGCTTTCCGCATATATTTTAAAATCGTTAACAGTCACCATATTATCAGTTTCAGAATTGCTTCCGGATTCGTCAAACTTGTATCCGAAAGCATAGTCACCGATTGTTTCCAAACTTTCCGGAACTCTTATGCCATTCATTGAGGGACAGTCTGCAAATGCATATATTTCAACAGTTTTAAGGCTTTTTGAAAAAGTAACTTTTTTAAGTTTTTTACTTCCCTCAAATCCGTATGCCCCTATTCTTTCAGCTCCGGAAAGGTCAGCGGTTTCAAGATAATTGTTATTGCAGAACGCTGAAACAGAAATTTCTTTTACACTTGACGGTAATTTAAATTCCTTGTCGTTTTTTGAAGCAGGATATGCGATAAGTATTGTTTTATCCTTGTTGTACAGAATACCATTTTCGGAAGAATAATTACCGTCACCGTCTGTAACTGTTATGTTTTCCAAAAGGTTACATGAAAGAAATGGTTCATCACCCTCAATTGACTGACAGTTTCCGGAAATCGTAAGGTCAGTAAGTGCAGTACACATTACAAATGCACTGTCTCCGATAGTTTCCGCACCCTCTATTGTAAGCTTTTTAAGATAAGTGCAGTTATAAAATGCAAGTTTATCAATAGTTTTGACACTTTCAGGAATTATTATTTCCTCTGCTGTAGAGCTTTCAAAAGCACTTGTATAAATTCTTGTTACAGTCATTCCGTTTATTTCAGAGGGAACTTCTATTTTCGGAAGAACTGAAACACAACCTGTAATAACTGCTTCTCCGTTTATAGAAGTGTATTCAAAATCTCCATACATATCTTTGTCAAGGGAATTGTATTCAGCTTGTTCAGTTTCTGCTTCCGGAGTCGTAAAGCTGAAATCATTTTTATATCCGTATTCTTCGTCCTCATCAGTTGAATATATGTAAGCTGCTGAATTTAAAGAACCTATTATCAGAAAATTGTCAACAGGAGTGTTTTCGTCCTGATATCCAAAAGCTCCGTATCCGATATCTGTAACGCTATCCGGAACAGCTATTTTAGTTAAAGCAGTTCCCATAAATGTATACTGTCCCACATATACGAGTGAATCCGGTAAAGTTATTTCAGCCAGCGAAGAACAGTTCATAAATACGGCTGTATCAAGTTCAACAAGAGTATCAGGAAGAATTACTTCACTTAATTCAGGACATTCTGCAAAACCAGCAACTTTAATTACTTCCAATGCCGTTTTACTTAAATCAGCACTTTTAAGATAATTGTTTTCACTTACACCGAAATTTCTTATATTTTCGAGTGTTGACGGGAAAGTTATTTCTGTAAGTGAAGTTGTTGATATAGCAGAAATTCCTATTTCCTTTACACCTTCCAGAATTTTAAAGCTTTTTCCTTCCTTTTTCGGAGGGTAACAAATAAGCAATTCTTTATCTTTGGTATAGAGTACACCGTCTTCGGATATATAGTTTTCATTTTCAGGACTAACTATTATTTCACGGAGCGACGGACAATACATAAACGGATTATCTTCTGAAATATATGTAACAGTAGACGGAATTGTTATAGTTTCATAAATCTGGTCGGGAGTATCACCAAAAGCTTTACCGCTTAGTTCTGTAACTGTCATTCCGTCAATGGTTTCCGGAATTATCAAATCAGTTTCAGTACCATTGTAACTTTCGAGACAGATAGTTGAATCATCTATTACTGAATAAACGAAATCCCCCGAAACAATATTATCATTTGATGCGGTTTCTGTATTTGATTCAATATCATTTGATTCTGTAGAAGTTTCTGTTGCTTCTTCAGATGTTATTTCAGTTGTATCTTCAGCAAAAGAATTTTTTTCCGGAACTAATGCCGGCACACATATAAGAAAGCCTGTTAAACAAGCAAGTATTTTTTTATATTTAAACATATTTTTTCCTCTTGTTTCGATTCATTACGTAAAGAAATGAATAAATCTTTGTTAATTTTGTTTAAAAAAATTCACCTTGTACATTATATCACAGAATTAATAATAATGCAATGTATTTCACATATTTTTCGTGCAAAAATCAGCAATATAACAAAAAACCGTTCCTAAAAGAAAGGAACGGTTAAAGAGATTATTTTCTGCGAGTTTTATTTTTTCTGTCAGTATTTCTTTTGATATCGCAAATACGTTCTTCACTACTCTGTTTAAAATGAGAAATCATATCCTCAAAGCTCATTTCAGACTGCGGAACGGATTTTTTAGGTTCATAGATATTTGGCTTACCCCTGCGGTTGTCATTTTGTCTTTTAGGCTTTTGTTGTGGTTCAGGATTTGGGACAGCCTTTTTTATAGAAAGGCTTACTTTGCCGGCTTCATTAATTCCGATAACCTTAACTTTCACTTCCTGATTTTCTGTAAGGTGGTCACGGATTTCATTAACGAAAGTGTTAGCGATTTCGGAAATATGTACCATACCAGAGCCACCGCCGTCGATATCGACAAATGCTCCATATTGAGTGATTCCCTTTACTTTGCCAGTATAAATTTTTCCAATTTCCAGTTGCATAAAAATATATTACTCCTTTTAAAAATTAGTCTCTTGACGTGTCATAGAATCTTCTTTCGTCAGGATAAGCATATCCACGTTCTTCGATTGCGACTTTTTCCATATATTCGGAGAGGTCATCGCTTTCCAGTATACGCTGAATTTCAGTATTTTCAGCTTCATATGAGTCAATTTTGGATTGTATGCCAGCAAGTTCTTTTTCTTTTTCGGCACAATCCCGTTCCGTTGTCACAATAAGCATACCGCATCCTACAATAATCGTAATAGCGGCAATCTTAACAAGCCCACGATTAAACAGACTTTTTCCTTTAGATTTTACCTTGGATTTTTCCTTAGGTTTGTCTTTTGGATTTTTCGGCAATGCTGTTCACATTCTTTCTTTTTTTATTTTCTTTTTTATTATACAACATATTGTTGTTGTTTAGCAATAGGAAAGAAATTTTTTTATTTCTTTTAACTGAATTTTTGGAACTTCCCACAAATTTATAGGTTTTTTCCTGTAAAATTACATAAAGCGACCGCATAGGACGGAATATGATTCCAATAACTTTCCGGAGGGCGAAATATATTTTTTTCATAGTATTTATAACAATGCTTCCAATGGTAAAAAAGTAGAAAATAAATCCTAATGCATTTCCCACTACGTAATAAAAACGCAGTTCTCCTCTTGCACACACTGATGCAAATGATGAAAGAAATATAGTATATCCTGCCATGAATATAACATCTTCGATTACAACGAGTACTGTATTATGCCGGAAAAGTATTCTTGCTGTTCTGAAAACATCATAACATATACCAATTACTATACCAAATATGCAAGAAAGTCCGAAAAGAAAAATTTCCTCACTTGTGGAAAAAAACGTTTCCGGAACATTCATTTGAAAATTCTCCCGAAAAATGACAGAGGGGATTTTCTTTCCTTGTCGCCATAGATAATTGACCATATATCACCGGTAATACTCATATCACCTGTTTCAACGCTCATTGAATCTATATGTAATTCTTTTCCCTGTATTGTAAGTTCTCCGAGTTGAGTATATAGACATATAGCTTTTTCGTCAAAGCTGTCAACATCAGTTATTCCCGATATGCTTAAATTTTTACGGTTTTCGAGAATAAGATTCTGATTTTGTTTTATAATCTTGTCCTGCATGAAATTACCTCCGCTTTTTAATAAATTATATTCATATGAGGTAAACTTTATGCAGAAAATTCACAATCAAATCAAAAAAATAATAATAAAACATACACCGCCACAAGTTGTGCAATATAACACAATCTGTGGCGGTAAAAAAGAGAAACAAGAGAATTGATTTTAATTATTTAGCTCTTTGTTTAGCTCTCATGGAATTGTTAAGAATTCTTTTTCTGATTCGGAGAGACTTAGGAGTAACTTCAAGAAGTTCATCATCTGCAAGAAATTCAAGACAATCTTCAAGACTGAGTATTCTGTGCGGAACGAGTCTGAGAGCGTCATCGCTACCGCTTGCACGAGTGTTAGTAAGGTGTTTTCTCTTGCATACGTTTACAACAAGGTCATCTGTTTTCGGAGACGCTCCAACAACCATGCCTTCATAAACCGGAGTGCCAGCCGGAATGAAAAGCTGTCCACGTTCCTGAGCGTTGAAAAGACCATAAGTTACAGCTTCACCGGTTTCAAAGGATACGAGAGAACCTGTTTTTCTGCGGTCAATGTCGCCCTTGTAAGGTTCATATCCTTCAAAAACATGGCTCATAATGCCTTCGCCCTTGGTATCGGTAAGAAATTCGCTCTTATAACCGAAAAGTCCTCTTGCTGGTATAAGGAATTCAATTCTTGTACGAGTACCCTGTGGGTGCATATTGGTCATTTCACCTTTACGGCTACAAACTTTTTCCATAACAGAACCTACGCATTCGTCCGGAACATCAATAACAAGGCGTTCAATAGGTTCAAGCTTTCTGCCGTCCTCTCCCTCTTTGTAGAGAACTCTCGGAGTAGATACGGAAAGTTCATAACCCTCACGACGCATATTTTCAATGAGAATAGAAAGGTGCATTTCGCCACGTCCTGCAACTCTGAATGAATCTGTATTTTCAGTTTCAGAAACTCTCAAGGAAACGTCTTTAAGCAGTTCTTTGAAAAGTCTTTCACGGAGCTGACGTGATGTAACAAATTTACCCTCTTTTCCAGCAAATGGACTGTCGTTTACAGAGAATGTCATTTCAACAGTTGGTTCACTGATTTTTACAAACGGCAACGGTTCTGGAGTATCAGTAGCACAGATAGTATCGCCTATTGTAATGTTTTCAATACCAGAAATCCATACAATATCGCCAACAGTTGCTTCCTGAACAGGAACACGGTTAAGTCCCTGTATCTGAAGAAGTGAAACTATTTTAGAATTATAATTCTTCTTTGAACCTGTATAATCACAGACAGTAACCGGTTGATTAACTTTTATATTACCTCTTACTATACGACCTATACCTATTCTTCCTACATAGTCGTTATAGTCAATTGAAGAAATAAGCATCTGGAGAGGTTCATTTTCGTTGCCCTGTGGTGGCTGAATATAATTTATAATTGTATCAAAAAGAGGTTTGAGGTCTGTTCCTGCTTCATACTGACTGAGTGATGCTGTGCCACTGCGTCCGGAACAGAAAAGTATAGGACTTTCAAGCTGTTCATCATTTGCATCAAGGTCAAGGAGAAGTTCAAGAACTTCATCGCCGATTTCATCAAGACGAGCGTCAGGACGGTCAATTTTGTTCACAACAACTATAATTTTAAGTCCCATTTCAAGAGCCTTGGATAATACAAAACGTGTCTGTGGCATAGGACCTTCGGCAGCGTCAACGAGAAGAAGTACACCGTCAACCATTTCAAGAACACGTTCAACTTCTCCGCCGAAATCTGCGTGTCCAGGAGTATCTATAATATTAATTTTAATGTCATTATACATAACAGAAGTATTTTTTGCAAGTATTGTGATACCTCTTTCACGTTCTATGTCATTGGAGTCCATAACTCTTTCTGCAACGTTCTGATTTTCACGGAAAACGCCACCTTGTTTAAGCATTTCATCAACGAGAGTGGTTTTGCCGTGGTCAACGTGGGCAATAATTGCAATATTTCTCAAATCTTCTCTAATCATAAATTTTACCTCCAGAATTATGCGGAAAACTTTTTTTGATATGTTAAAATTTCCCTTAATGGTATATTATTTTTTTGGAATTTCGATGTATAATACGAAAAAGGTGTTATAGAGATTATATAATCCGCAAAGTTACGTGCAAAATGTCTGCCGATTATGTATATATCAATTATACCTTTTTTATCAGACCTGTATACAATGGGATTTTTTCGTGATTCTTCTGAAAACTCTTTAAACAGGTTTTTAAATTTATTCCATATATCATTCTGAGTCAACTCCCAGTTACCCTCGAAATAGCATTCAATCCAGCAATTGTGTTTCCAGAAATTTTCTCCATTGTAAACTGAATTGCCACAACAGTGGTCATATTCATATATTTCAATATCACCGCATTTGTAGAGTTTTCTGAAATTTTTATTATCGCAGAAAATTCTTTGGGCATTTTCAGGAATTTTCAAATCCTTGTATGCAAAATCAATTCTTTCATTGATTTTTTCCTGTGAAAGTATCTCATTAAAAAGCATTTTAAAATCTCCTTTCTTTTAAAGGCAGGATAAATTACAGCTGTAAACAGTATATAATACACATATGTTTATAAACAAACATGATATATTTTAATGAAATATACTTTTTTTTCGGGCATAAAAAAGCCCCTGCAAAGATGCAAGGCTGAAAACAAAATAACCCCGAAAAAATTCGGGGAATTCTGGTGGGAGAGGATGGATTCGGACCATCGAAGCTGAAAAGCAACAGATTTACAGTCTGCCCCCTTTGGCCACTCGGGAACTCTCCCATAAGGGATAAAAGATGTATAGAAGAAAATGGAGCTGGTGGACGGACTCGAACCCCCGACCTGCTGATTACAAATCAGCTGCTCTACCAACTGAGCTACACCAGCTTAACTATCTTTAAGTGTTTGTCTCACTCGACTTATTTATTATACCACATAATTTTGAATTTGTCAAGTACTTTTTAAAAATTTTTTCAAAAAATTTTTTCAGGAAATTTTTTTGAAAATAGTCGAGGCGACAGGACTCGAACCTGCGGCATCTTGGTCCCAAACCAAGCACTCTACCAAACTGAGTTACGCCTCGGAAAATTAGCTTTTCAAACTTGTCTACGTCAGAAAGCTTTTATATTATAGCAAGAAAAAACAGATTTGTCAATAGGATTTTTTGCAAATCGTGATTATGCACAAAAATATTATTTTATATATGCATAATATATAAAATAAGCTACCGCATGAATTGCAGTAGCTTAATAGATATTATTAATCGTTAATATCGTCTTCACTTTCTACAGGAATATCTGTAGTAACAGTTTCTTCTTCAGAAGTTGTTTCTTTTTCATCGGAAGCTGTTTCAGAAGTTTCATTGTTTTCATCATTTTCATCGGAAGAATCTTCTGATTCAGAGATATCGAAGTTTATATCATCTTCATCTTCATCATAGAAATCATCTTCATCAAAATCATCGTAATCATCGGCAGAATTATCAGCAAGGATATGCTTTACAACTGCACCTACAGTAACAACAGCACCAGCAATAAGTGCTCCAGCTAAAAACTTGTTCATTATAGTTCCTCTTTTCTGTACATATATTTTACCGGACGGTTTAAAAAATATATCCGGCAATCGACCAAATTTATTATACCATAGTTTTTTAAAAATTTCAATGGCTTACATATTATTTGTTAAAAACATCAAAATTGACATAGCAGTTATTGGTGCTGTTTCACAACGGAGTATTCTTTTTCCGAGCCAGACTTGTACCGCACCGGAATTAACAGCATTAAGAATTTCTTCGGGGTCAAATCCTCCCTCACTTCCGATAACTAAACCGACTGATTTCACATCATTAAAATTGATATCATTGAATTTTTTACCGCCCTGTTCTTCATAAAGAATTATAGTGCGGTCAAGTTCCTGCATCATATCAATAGCTTTTTTGTATGTTATTATTGGTGTGACTTCCGGAATAATTCCTCTGCCGGACTGTTTGGCAGCCTGTTCGGCTATTTTTTGAAGACGTGGCAATTTTTTTGCGAATTCCTTTTCGTCCGGACGTGAAATACATCTTCTTGTAAGTATGGGGACTATTCTTGATACACCGAGTTCAACACTTTTCTGAATGATATATTCAAGCTTATCCATTTTAGGCATTGCCTGAAACAGTGTAACTTGTATATCAGGTTCAGTAGCACACGGAGCTTTTGAAATAAGGTCAAGATAGACTGTATCGGGAGTAATACTATTTATTGAACAGTTATAATCATATCCATTGCAACAAACAGTTATTTTTTCACCTTTTTTCATACGCAGAGAACGTCCTATATGATTAGCGTCACTTCCTGTAAGAATTATATTATTTTCATCAATATCATTTGTAAAGAATCTTGACACATTTTTCATCTCCGTATAAAAAAGTATTTTTATAATTATATCATATAATTACATATTTTGCAAGTGAAAATTGAATGAAAATTTACATTATTTGAAAAAACCTCCGTTATATTATACAATGAAATATGTATATTTTTGATATTTATTCCAAAAAAGTCTGCTATTCTATAATTGTACACAATTTATTAACAAATTATTCGGATTTTATGCTATAATTATAATAGCTTTATATGGTTTTAAAAAATTTAAAATTTTGAGAGGAGTAATAATTATGTTCAAAGGAAAACTCAAAAATAAACTTGCAGTTTTTGCAACATCTGCTGTTATGGCTGTAAGTTCTGTTGCAGGAGTCGTTCCCTCTGCAATGGCTGACAGTGATTTAGGACTTGACAACTATGCTAAACTTTTACAATATTCGTTATATTTCTATGATGCTAACTATTGTGGAATCGGTGCGGGCGAAAAATCCCATATTGCATGGCGTGACGACTGTCACACAGAAAATATCGCTAATGGCGGTTTCCATGATGCAGGTGACGGAATTATCTGCGGTCTTACAGAAGGCTTTACTGCTTCAACTCTCGGCTGGCTCTACTACGAATACAAGGACGAATTCCAGAAAACAGGTACTTATGCTCACCTTAAAGATATAACCAATGAATTTGCACAATTCTTTAAGAACTGCACTACTCTTGACGCAGACGGAAATGTTACCAATTTTATTTATGAAATAGGTGATGACGGTATAGACCACGGCAAATGGCGTGCTCCTGAACTTATGCCACAAAGAGGAAGCAATGAATACTATTCCACAACCAACGGTGCAAGCAATGTTGCCGCACAATACGCCGCAGCACTCGCTCAGAACTATATAAACTTCGGTAATGAAGAAGACCTGAATTATGCAAAGGCTCTTTATGCATTTGCTGCAAAATATCGTACCATGACTTATGAACAGTCAACATATACTGATAAAAGCGTTGAAGATGATATAGCTTGGGCAGCAGGCTGGCTTTACCTCGCAACCAACGAACAGCCTTATCTTGATGCTAACAGCAAGGATACAAGCACAACTAACGATTGGGTAAATGATTACTATTACGGCGGTGTATGGCTTGGTGCAGCTATCATTAATGCTGAAATCACTGGTAACTGGGATAAACCTGTAAACTATATCCAAAGTGTTGTTAACAGCAACCAGAATAAATTCTATGTTATGAATTCATGGGGCAGTGCAAGACATAATACGCTTATGCAGACTTGTGCAATGATTGCTACAAAGCATAAAGAAGATTCCGGAGCTGATTTTTCTGAATGGTGCAAGGGTCAGATGGATATGATTCTTGGTAAAAACAATGCTAATGTTTGCCTTGTTGTAGGTTATAATGATGTTTCAGCAACTTCACCTCACCACCGTGCAGCTTCCGGTCTCTATGTTGGTGACGGTTGGGAAGAATGGGGCAGTTGGAACGGTGATTATGCAAGCGTTCCTACAAGCCACACACTCTATGGTGCATTGTGCGGAGGTCCTACAAGTGAAGATTTCAGCACTTTCAGAAAACTTGATGCAAAAGACGCTACCTCAAACGAAGTTGCACTTGATTATCAGGTAGGACTTGTTGGTGCAGCCGTTGGTCTTTATAATGCATACGGTACTGGTTCAGTAGTCGATACTATAGGCGATGATGTTACAGTTTATCCTGAAGAAATTGCTGTAGCAAATGGTCAGTCCACAACAGAAACTACAACTACAACAACTACTACTCAGACTACAACCCAGACTACTACTTCAACAGATACCGAAACAGTAACTACAACAACTACAACCGGCAGTGAACAGGAAACAGTTACTTTTGTTGATTGCATTACCGAAATAGGCGATAATACAGTTACATTCCAGATTAATGGAACTTTCACAGTTTCCAAAGCAGAGGATATGGAAAAAATTAAAGCCATTGGCACAGGAAAAAATGTAAATATAAATTTCCTTAAATCTAATAATACCATTATGGAGATATACTCAATCAATGTTATGGGTACAGGTGATGTTCTCTACGGTGACGTTAATGTTGATGGCGAAGTATCCATTGCCGATGCTGTACTTATTATGCAGTCACTTGCAAATTCAGACGAATACAGCATTTCTGAACAAGGCAAATTAAACGCTGATGTTATTGATAATGACGGCATTACAGCTAAAGATGCCCTTGTAATTCAAATGGTTATGGCAGATACATTAAATGAATCTGATTTGCCGACTACTTCTGAAAAGATAGGAAATCTTTAATAAGCATACCTCTATTTCTATAAGTAGTGAGATGAATTGTAAATCAGAAACTTAATGGCAGTGGTAAATAAATCGGTATCCTCCACTGACATAAAGCAAATAACAATTAGACATACACTGAAAAAATTTTTATTCTCTTAAAAGGTACACTAAAGTGTGCCTTTTTTTGTTGAAAATAAACAACCGCAGGTTAAGTATATCTTGTTTCTTTATGGAAATGTTAAGAAATTGTTAATTTTAACCTTATTGTAATCATTTAGTAACTATTTTGTAACTCATACTACTGGAAAAAAATGTATAATGAAATTAGCATATTGTAATAAATTTTTGAGGGAAAGAGGTTACTATTAATGCCTAAGAACAATATGAAAAAATTAAAATCCGCTGTAGTTAGCAGTGTAATTGCTGTTTCTGCTATGGCAGCTCCTTTATCAACTGCTGTTATGAACGCTTCCGCAGCAAACGACAACTATGCAAAGCTTTTACAGTATTCACTTTACTTCTACGATGCAAATATGTGCGGTAAACAAGTTGGTGAAACATCAGCTTTATCATGGCGTGATGACTGTCACACTTCCGATGAAGTAGACGGCGGTTTCCACGATGCAGGCGACCATGCTAAATTTGGTCTTCCGGCAGGCTATTCCGCTTCAACTCTCGGCTGGAGCTACTATGAATTTAAGGATTCCTTTAACACTAACGGTCAGGGAAATCACCTTAAAACTATTACAGATTATTTTGCTGATTACTTCAAGAACAGCACTACTCTCAGCGGTGACACTGTAACAAATTTTGTTTATCAGATTGGTGACGGTGACCAAGACCATTCTGTATGGTGTGCTCCTGAAGTTCATGTTGACAACAGCAGAAAAACATTCAGTACATCTTCCGGTGCAAGCGATATTGCTGCATCATATGCTGCTGCTCTTGCTGTAAACTATGTAAACTTCGGCAATGCTGATGACCTTAAATATGCTAAGGCATTATTTGAATTTTCTACAAAGTATAATCAGAAAGCTACTGATGGTCCTAATAATTTCTATTCTTCATGGGATTATTATGATGACCAGGCATGGGCTGCTGGTTGGCTTTACCTTGCTACTAATGACAGTCAGTACAAAGAATTTCTTAATACATACATGAACTCAAGCAATAAGGGCTCTTCTGGTCAAGACGGCTGTGAATGGGGAATTTACTCCACTATGAGCTGGAACAATGTTTCAATGGGTGCTGGTATTCTTCAGGCTGAAATTACCGGAAATGCATCAGATTGGAAAAAGGTTACTGATTATCTTAGCAGTCATGGTGCAAGTTCAAGTGATTACTATTTTGAAAATCAGTGGGGAAGTGCAAGATATAATACTTCTCAGCAAATGGTGGCTCTCGTTGCTACAAAATACGGTGCAGCAAACTATAATGAATGGGCTAAGGGTCAAATGGATTACATTATGGGTAATAAGGGTGTAGCTAATAGTTCACCTGTATGCTTTGTTGTAGGATTTGCAGATAATTCCGCTAAGAACCCTCACCATAGAGCAGCTTCCGGATATTCAAGCTTTGATGAAATGGGCGACAATACTCAGATAAGCAGTAAAGGTCATACACTCGTTGGTGCTTTGGTAGGCGGTCCTACAAGCCAAAACGGTGATTATAATGATTCTGTTAAAGATTATACAGCTAATGAAGTTACTCTTGATTATAACGCTACTCTTGTAGGTGCATCTGCTGGTTTGTATTCTGTTTATAAGACAGGTACTCCTGATACTTCAATTGTAGGTGTTGATAATGTACCTTCTGGAAATCCTGATGTACCTACTTCATCTACTGTAACAACTCAGACAACAACTACTACACAAAAAACAAATACTACTACAACTACTACAAGTAATTCTACTCCGTCATCTTCCGGAAAATATTCAATCAGCCCTAACCAGTCCGTAACATACGATAAGAATGCTACTGACAAAATGGTTGGTTTTGAATGGTCACAGTTCAATATTCCTGCCGGCGAAAAGGTTACAAAAGTTGAAGTGAAGATTTCTTCCAAGAACGGCGGAGAAATCGGCAAATGGCAGGGTGCATTCGGTTCTTCAACAAGTGTTGCTCCGGGATACTGGTCTCAGGGCGATGATATGGAACAGACTATATCAGGCAGTTCCGGTACTATAACATGGAATATGCCTTCAAGCATTGCTGATATTGCACAGTACCAGTACGGCGGACAGCTTAAATTCGGTACATGGTGGATTGATTGTCAGGACTTTGTAATTAATGATGTTATTGTTTATACAGGTTCAGGTTCTTCAGCTACTACTACAACAACTTCAAGTAAGCCAGGAAACACAACAACTACTACAACTACTTCTAAACCCTCAACTTCTTCAGGCTCTTACGAAATCAAGCCAAATCAACAGGTTGTTTATGATAAGAATGCTACTGATAAGATGATTGGTTTTGATTGGTCACAGTTCAATATTCCTTCTACTGAAAAAGTAAAGAAAGTTGAAATTACAATTTCTTCCAACAGCGGACAAATCGGTAAATGGCAGGGTGCATTTGGTTCTTCAACAAGCGTTGCTCCAGGATACTGGGCTCAGGGTGACGATATGGAACAGACTATATCCGGCAACAGAGGCACTATAACATGGAATGTACCTTCAAGTATTTCTGATGTTATTCAGTATCAGTACGGCGGACAGCTTAAATTTGGTACATGGTGGATTGACTGCGGAAACTTCACTGTTGAATCAATCAAGGTTACAACAGACGGTTCTTCACAGACAACAACAACTACTACTACAAAAATTACAACAACTACTACAACAACAAAGCCTTCTCAGAGCGGAAGCGTTAAATACGGCGATTCCAATACTGACGGAAGTGTAACTATTGCTGATGCTGTACTTATTATGCAGTCACTTGCAAACAGTGATGAATATAAATTAACTTCACAGGGTATGATTAATGCCGATGTTGTTGGTAATGATGGCATTACTGCAAAAGATGCACTCGCTATTCAAATGGTTGTTGCAGGAACTCTTAATTCCTTACCAATTGACAACCTTGACTAATTAAAATTTCTTAAAAGGGCATACTTTCGGGTGTGTCCTTTTTTTATATAAAAAAACCTTTTACCAGATTTTTTCATCTGATAAAAGGTTTCATATTTATAATTCAATTAATAAGCTTTTCCCCAATAAACCATATGTTTAGCCGGTTTGCCACAACATACGCATTTATCTGAAAGCTGTTCCTGCTCAAAAGGAATACATCTTGAACCTACTCCGGTTTTTTCTTTTACTTCGTCCTCGCAGGATTCTTCACCGCACCACATAGCTTTTATAAATCCGTCACCATTTTCATTAAGGGCATTTGTAATTTCATCAAGTGTTGTGCAAGCATAAGTTCTGTTTTTCTGATTTTCAAGAGCTTTATTAAACATTCCGTCATGAGCTTCCTGAAGTTTCTGCTGTACAGATGTTTCGAGTTCTTCAAGCGGAACTATAACTTTTTCGCCGTTCCAACGTGATGCAATTACACATTGATTATTTTCTATATCCTTAGGACCTATTTCAACTCTTACAGGAATACCTTTCATTTCGTATTCTGCAAACTTCCAGCCTGGTGAATTTTCACTGTCATCAAGTTTTACACGTATGCCGATTTCAGAAAGACGATTTTTAAGTTCGTTTGCCTTGTCAAGAACTCCCTCTTTATGCTGTGCAACAGGAATTACTACAGCCTGTACAGGAGCTACTGCCGGCGGAAGTACAAGACCATTATTATCACCATGAGTCATAATAATTGCACCTATAAGACGTGTGGTCATTCCCCAGCTTGTCTGATGTGGATTAACTTTTTTGTTTGATTTATCTGTGTATTCGATTCCGAAAGCCTTTGCGAAACCGTCTCCGAAATAGTGAGAAGTTCCTGCTTGTAAAGCTTTTCCGTCATGCATAAGTGCTTCTATAGCGTATGTAGAAACTGCACCGGCAAATTTATCGCTTTCTGTCTTTTTTCCCTTTACAACAGGCATAGCAAGAGAATCTTCACAGAATTTTGCGTATACATTAAGCATACGTTCAGTTTCTTCTATTGCTTCTTCGGCGGTTGCATGAATGGTGTGTCCTTCCTGCCATAAAAATTCTCTTGAACGCAAAAACGGTCTTGTAGTTTTTTCCCAACGTACAACGCTTACCCACTGGTTATAGAGTTTCGGGAGGTCACGGTATGAGTGAACTATATTAGCATAGTGTTCACAGAAAAGAGTTTCAGAAGTAGGACGCACACAAAGTCTTTCTTCAAGTTTTTCATTACCGCCATGAGTTACCCATGCAACTTCCGGAGCAAAACCTTCAACATGGTCTTTTTCCTTTTGGAGAAGGCTTTCCGGAATGAACATAGGCATACATACATTTTCGTGACCGGTAGCCTTGAACATTCCGTCAAGTATTTTCTGAATATTTTCCCATATAGCATAACCATAAGGTCTTATAACCATACAACCTTTTACACTTGTATATTCAACAAGTTCTGCCTTTTTGCAAATATCTGTATACCACTGTGCAAAATCCTCGTCCATTGAGGTAATTTCAGTGACTAATTTTTTATCCTTTGCCATATACAAACCTCTTTCATGATAATTTATACAACATTATAACACTTTTTTCCTGTAATGTCAAACATAAATATGCTTTATTTTTATCTGTGATGACCTCCGCCACCATGACCGCCACCGGAATGTCCTCCACCGCCACGACTGCCACTGCTACTGGAAGTTTCAATTTTGTGTTTAGTTGTGTAAGTGCGTATAAACATATCAATATTTTTATTGAAAACTGTTTTTTCGTTCTTGACATATACCATTGAATTCTGACTTTTCTTGAATTTATATCTGTGTTTTGTTACAAAGTAAACTATAACAGTGGTTACAAGTCCGATAATGATACATATTCCCATAAAGAACAGATTATATGTTATTGGCTTGTTTCTTGAAACTAGAAATTCACCGTTTTTCATGAACATATATTTTCCGGAAGATTCATCATAATAATATTCCATTGAACTCGGAATTTTATTACTATATCTTTTCAATAAATTTAAAAACTCTTCTATAGCATTTTCAATGTCTTCTGAATATACCGTCTGTCCGGAAGCTGGTAAATAATTGTCAAGTTGTGAAAATATATTATCAATGTTTTTCTGATAAAGAAGTACAGCTTTTCCGCTTGTGGAAATATAATCATATGCAGGTGAGCGTCCCGACAAATCTATGTAATAAAAAACGCCGTCTGTTTCTTCTCCGAAAATTTCATCATAGGAACTATCGGCAAAAGTTTCTATTTCATAATCGCTTTTGTTGTAATCGGAACTTCCTGCAATATATACATAAATATTCATTTGAAGTTCTTCAGAAGTCTGCTGAATAAGTTCTGTTATATCGTCCGAATTTTCAATTATGTCAGCATTGTCAACGAAATTGCTGTTTGATGATTGACCGTCAAAACCTTTGGCAATATCTGTTTTTGCTGATGACTGGAAATAAAGTATTACAATCATTAAAGCAACAAGAAATATATTTACTGCAATAAGAACGGATTTTTTCATTATAAGAATGCACCTCCAACCAGAAAAACTATAATTGCAACAATCAAACCTATTGCTGTACTGAAAAGCTTGAGTTTTGATTTATCAAGAGGAGGAGTACCGGCTGTTTTTCCGGTTTGTCCGTTTATTGCGAATTCATATATTTCATCATTGTACTTATAGGTCATAAACCATACAGGCAACATCATATACTGCCATTTAGTATTTCTTATGTTGTAGCTTTCGTTGGTTACAACAAATGAAGAATATCCATTTACGCTGTTTCTAAGGATTCTTTTTCCGGCATCAGAAGCCCTTTCACGTATTCGTGGAAATACTTCTGATTTTTCAACATCAAATTTATCAGCAAAAAATCCGCTAAGGTATGACATGGAAAAATCTTTTACTTCATTATAGTCAAAAGGTTCTATTGCCTCCATAAGAACATCTTCAATTTTGCTTGCACCGTCTGCTGGAATGCCTTCTGCTGATATATCTGCCTGTCGGATTATACTGAATTCTTTTGTTTCGGTATACCTGTAATCACCCGACTGCCATGTGCGTATTTTCTTAGCTATTCCCGAAAGGTCAGCTTTCATGTTACAATCGGCAATCCAGAACGGAACATACAATCCGGTTATTTTTTCAATCTGTTCCTGTGATTTGAAATCCTGTGGGACAAACCATTTATTTTTTATCCAATCCTTGAAACAGTTTATAGAATTTTCCTTTGTATACTTAAAACCTATTATTTTATCGGGTCTGTATTTTCCGGTAAGCTTTCCGGAAAGTATTATAGGATTATGGCAGTAGTAACAGAAAAGTGAAGTCTGTTCATCATCTGCTATAATTTCAGCTCCACAGCTTTCGCAATGATATAGGTTAGTATGTTCTTCAAATACCTGTTGTTCATGAATTTCCTCATCAGTGGGAACAGTTGGCGGATTATCTGCATTTATCTGTTGCATTTCCTCCAGTGTAAAATTACTTCCACAGTATTCGCAACCGAAATTCTGCGTTTCCGGCATAAATTTCAAGTCAGCGTTACAGTTGGGGCATTTGTACTCTATTACTTGATTTTGTTCCAAATAACCAACTCCTTACATATTCTTTATTAAATATATCATATCAGAAACCTTTTTGCAAGAGAATCTAAAAAATATTTGTATTTTTCACGTCTTGACAGTTTTATTAAAATTTGATATAATTAAAAAAATTTGTAAAAAAAGAAAGGAATGACAATATTATAATGAAATACAAATTTTCTTCAGTTACTCCAGAGATTCAGAGACTTTCCGAAAAATCAATTGACGGATACAAGATAAATCCTGAACTTTATATGCAGTATGATGTTAAACGTGGTTTGCGTGACCTCGACGGTAACGGAGTTGTTGCCGGACTTACAAACATCAGTACAATAAAAGTTCTTGATATGGGCGACGGTATGCCCAATCACGGTGACGGTAAACTTTATTACAGAGGCATTGACGTTGAAGATATCGTTTCCGGATTTATAAAAGAAAAGCGTTTTGGTTTTGAAGAAACTATATATTTGCTTCTCTTTGGCTATATGCCGTCTGAACATGAACTCACAGAATTCAAGAAAATTCTTTCAGATTTCCGTGAACTTCCAACAACATTTACAAGAGATGTTATCATGAAATCACCAAGCGACAACATGATGAATACTCTTGCTAAAAGCGTTCTGGCTCTTTATTCTTATGATGAAGATGCTAATAATATTTCCATTCCTAATGTTATGAGACAATGCATTGAACTTATTACACTTTTTCCTGTACTTGCAGTTTATGGTTACAATGCATACAAATATTACAACAATGGTGGCAGTTTATTTTTCCATGACCCAGACCCGAACCTTTCAATAGCTGAAAACATTCTTTATATGCTCCGTCCGGATAAAAATTATTCCGAATTGGAAGCACGTATACTTGACCTTGCACTTGTTCTTCACGCTGAACACGGTGGCGGTAATAATTCAACTTTTACTGTACACGTTGTATCTTCTTCCGGAACAGATACCTATTCTGCTATAGCGGCAGCACTTGGTTCTTTAAAAGGTCCTAAGCATGGCGGTGCTAACATAAAAGTTGTTATGATGTTCGATGACATGAAAGCCAACATAAGCAACTGGAAAGACGAAGATGAAGTAAGAAGTTATCTTAAAAAACTCCTTCACAAAGAAGCTTTTGATAAAGCAGGTCTTATCTATGGTATGGGACACGCTGTTTATTCACAGTCCGACCCGAGAGCAAAAGTTTTCAAGGGATTTGTTGAAAAACTTTCCGCAGAAAAGGGCAGGGAAGATGAGTTTGCTCTTTACTCCCTCGTTGAAAGACTTGCACCGGAAGTTATTGCAAGTGAAAGACGTATTTTCAAAGGTGTCTGTGCTAATGTAGATTTTTATAGTGGCTTTGTATACAGAATGTTGGGTATTCCTGACGAATTATTTACACCTATTTTTGCGGTTTCAAGAATTGCCGGCTGGTCTGCTCATCGTATTGAGGAACTCATTAACTCAAATAAGATTATTCGTCCGGCTTATAAGGCTATTTCACCTATGCATGAATACACTGACATGGAAAACCGTATGGATTAATTTTTTATGAAAGGAAAATGTACTATGAACAATTCCACTCAGCTTTTCAATTTCAATGGTCTTACCTGTGTAAGATTACAGGCTGGCGGTTATGAGGCTCTTATTGCCTATGAAGTCGGCTCTAACGTTATCCGTCTCAGAGATAACAAAAAAAATATGGAGTTTTTCCGTTTCAATCCAGACAATTCAGCAGACGATATAAAGCAGTCCGCTGAAGTATGGGGACTTCCTACCCTCTATCTTCCTAACCGTTTTGCAGACGGAATTCTTAAAACTTCTGATGCTGTATATCATCTTCCGGTAAACGAAAAAGCACCGTACAACAATCATATTCACGGATTCCTCCACAAAAGAGTACATGAAGTTGTTGAATACAATTCAGATGCTAATTGTGCTTGGCTTGTTACCCGCTATGTTTATGATGAAAAAGATGAATTTTTCCAGTATCTTCCCGTAAAATTCACTGCTGAATATACATTCACTCTTTCTGAACACGGTCTTGAACAGAATATTAAATTCACGAATAATTCAGATGTTGTTCTTCCTATGTCTCTCGCATCACATACAACTATAAACGCTCCTTTTGTTGATGGTGCTAAAGAAAGCAATATCCGTCTTACTGTTCCGATAGGCAAAAAGTGTGAACTTAATTCCCGTTGTCTTCCTACTGAAAATCTTCTTACATTGACGGATTATGACCTTGAATACAAAAAGGGTCAAAAATGCCCTGTACTTCAGGTGTGCGACAATGATATGTATTTCGGCGAAACAACAACCCTTGACGGACAGGAATTTCATGGTATTATCGCAGAAGATATTGAAAGCGGTAAGAAACTTTGTTATGAAGTTTCAGACGAATATAAATTCTGGATTATCTGGAATGACCGTGGGTTCAATCATTATTTCTGTCCAGAACCTATGACAGCTATGATTGATGCACCTAATCTTTCACTTCCTGCTGATGTTACCGGCTATGTTGAAGTAAAACCAAACAATACTTTCACATCACATCAGAGATTTTTCAGCCTTTAATAAGCATTAATAAAAATTCTTTCACCTCTATAGGCGGTGAGATAAATCGATATTCCACACTGATATGCTGTGGATTGAAACAATTTATTAACTTTTTGTCATATTGCATAAAAAATCGATGAAAAATAATACACAGGAATTTTTCATTAATCTATTGTAATAAAATAGAAAATATGGTATAATGTTAGAAATGCGGATTGACTACCGCTTTTTCAGGAACTGAAATATCGTTCACAATGTAATAAAAAGGAGTAAAATTATGCAGAAGTTCGGATTTTTTGATGACGCTAACAAAGAATACGTTATCAATTCACCCAAAACACCTTATCCATGGATTAACTATCTCGGTACTCAGGAGTTTTTCTCACTGATTTCTAACACAGCCGGCGGTTATCATTTCTTTAAGGACGCTCGCCTCAGAAGAATTACACGTTACCGTTATAACAACATTCCTGTTGATATGGGCGGACGTTATTTCTATATCAACGATAACGGCTCTATCTGGTCACCTGGCTGGGCTCCTGTAAAGGCTGACCTCGATGAATATGAATGCCGTCACGGTATGGGTTACACAAAGATTCACGGTGCTAAAGATGGTCTTTCCGCTGACGTTACATTCTTTGTTCCTCAGAACTACAGAGGAGAAATTCAGAAAGTAACTCTTAAAAATACAAGCTCTGAAAAGAAGTCTTTCACTCTCTTCTCTTTCATTGAATGGTGTCTTTGGAATGCTCAGGACGATTCCACTAACTTCCAGAGAAACTTCAATACCGGTGAAGTAGAAGTAGAAGGTAGCACTCTTTTCCATAAGACTGAATACAAGGAAAGAAGAAATCATTTTGCTTTCTATACTGTAAACTGCCCTATTGACGGTTATGACGCTGACAAGGAAGCTTTCATGGGTCTCTATAATGGCTTTGAAAATCCACAGGCAGTTGTTAATGGCAAATCCACTAACACAGATGCAGACGGTTGGTCTCCAATCGCTTCACACTCTATCAACATCACTCTTGAAGCTGGTGAATCAAAAGACCTTATCTTCATTCTTGGTTATGTTGAAAACCCTGTTGAAGAAAAGTTCAATGCTGACGGCACTATGAATAAATCCCGTGCTTATGCTATGATTGAACAGTTCAACACTGTTGACAAGGTTGAAAAGGCATTTGCAGACAACAAGAAAATGTGGGACGACCTTCTTTCCAAGTACAATGTAAAGACTCCTGATGATAAGATGAACCGCATGGTTAATATCTGGAATCAGTATCAGTGTATGGTAACATTCAATATGTCACGTTCTGCATCATACTTTGAAAGCGGTATCGGTCGTGGTATGGGATTCAGAGATTCTAACCAGGATTTACTCGGATTTGTTCATCAGATTCCTGACAGAGCAAGAGAACGTCTTATTGACCTTGCTTCCACACAGTTTGAGGACGGCGGTTGCTATCACCAGTATCAGCCTCTCACAAAGAAGGGTAACGACGAAATCGGTGGCGACTTCTCAGATGACCCGCTTTGGATGATTCTTTCTGTAGCTGCTTACATAAAGGAATCCGGCGACTATGCAATTCTTGACCAGCTCGTTCCTTATGATAACGACGAATCTAAGGCTCAGCCTATGATGCATCACCTCAAGCAGAGTTTCTATAGAGTAGCTAACAATGTAGGTCCTCACGGTTTACCGCTCGCTATGCGTGCTGACTGGAATGACTGTATCAACCTTAGCTGTTGGTCTTATGAACCAGGCGAATCTTTCCAGACTTCCACATCACCTAAGTATGGTGAAGACAAGTATTCAAAGGTTGCTGAATCCCTCATGGTTGCAGGTTTATTCACTTATGCTGGTCCTGCTTACGTTGAACTCTGCAAGAAGATTGGCGATACTGAAGAAGCTGAAAAGGCTCAGGCTGAAATCGATAAGATGAAGAAAAACATCATGGAATACGGTTTTGACGGTGAATGGTTTATCCGTGCTTATGATGATTTAGGCAGAAAAATGGGTTCAAAGGAATGCGAAGAAGGTAAAATCTTCATTGAACCACAGGGCTTTATGGTTATGTCAGAAGTTGGTAAGGACGTTGGTGCAGATATCAAGGCTCTTAACAGCGTTGACAAGTATCTTAATACTGAACACGGTCTTGTTCTTAATAACCCTGCATTCACAAAGTACTATCCAGAATACGGCGAAATTTCTACATATCCAGGCGGTTATAAGGAAAATGCCGGTATCTTCTGCCACAATAATGCTTGGATTATCTGTGCTGAAGCTTATGCTGGTCGTGGTGACAAGGCATTTGAATACTATAGCAAGATTGCACCTGCTTACAGAGAAGAAAAGTATTCTGACCTCCACAGAACAGAACCGTATGTATACGCTCAGATGATTGCTGGTAAGGACGCTAAGCGTCACGGCGAAGCTAAGAACTCTTGGCTTACTGGTACAGCTGCTTGGAACTTTGTAGCAGTTTCACAGTATATCCTTGGTATTGCTGCTGACTGGGACGGTCTTAAAGTTGACCCATCTATTCCTCACGAATGGGACGGTTTTACAGCTGTAAGAAAGTTCCGTGGTGCTGAATACAACATCACTGTTAAGAATCCTGACCACGTTTGCAAGGGCGTTAAATCTATGACAGTTGACGGCAAGGCTGTTGACGGTAATGTTATTCCAGCTTTCGCAGACGGCGTTCACGAAGTAGAAGTTATTATGGGTTAATTCCATTCTTTAATAAAAAGACTGTTTTATCTTATGATAGAACAGTCTTTTTTATATAAAAAAATCCCCTGTTTTCAGGGGACTTTCAATTAATCTTTGTTTTTGTTCTTTAGCTGTTTAAGAACTTCACAGAACTTGCAAGGGCGTTAAATCTATGACAGTTGATGGCAAGGCTGTTGACGGTAATGTTATTCCAGCTTTCGCAGACGGCGTTCACGAAGTAGAAGTTATTATGGGTTAATTCCATTCTTTAATAAAAAGACTGTTTTATCTTATGATAGAACAGTCTTTTTTATATAAAAAAATCCCCTGTTTTCAGGGGACTTTCAATTAATCTTTGTTTTTGTTCTTTAGCTGTTTAAGAACTTCAATAAGCCTTTCGGGAAGTGGAAGACCAATTTTTCCGCAGTTTTCAAGAATAGATATGCCTTCATTTGCAATATAGAATCCTATAACTGCTGAACGGCAGACTGTTCCGCCGTCAATAACCTTTGTGTCGAGAATATGCCCTACTGCTACCAGCATCATTATAAAGACTTTTTTTGCTATTCCCTTGAATCCTGTAGCTGATGAAATTTCTTTCCATATGTACGCCGATATAAGACCGGTTATGTAATCCATAATCATGAATGCTATCAAAGCATATAACAAACCATCAGGCGTTCCCCACAGAAAACCACAGCACGCACATATTATGGCAGTGACTGTTTGTAAAAACTTATCCGTTTAAAGACCTCCTTTCATTTAAATGTATCTGCATAATAGGGATGAAAAACAGCTTTTTTCAACTGAAAATCATTGAATATTGTTGAATATTAATAATTTATTTACAAATTCAATAAAACTGTTTTTATATTGACATATTCAACGGATTAATGTATAATGTACATATAATAAATTTCTTGAGGTGCAGTAATGGAAAAATTTTTTATAAGCAGTATTATTAAAAATACAGCGTATTCAGCAAGCTATAAGAGAGAATCCAATATCAAAAGCTATCCGCATAAAAAAATATGGCTTGATTTTTCAAATAGCCTGATTATAAACGATTATGAATAAAGTATCGAAAGTTCTTATATTATCGGGAATAATACTTATAGTTTCTGCTGTCCTTTTGTGTGTGTACAATATAAACCAGAATAAAAAGGCTTTTGAAAATTCCCAGACAGCCCTCGCAGAACTCAAGGATATTATACCAGAAGTTCCGGAAAGTCCGACTGAAACTTATGAAGAATATCTTAAAAAAATTGAGCAGGATTCAAAAAGAAACGTATTAGAAGAAGTTGAAGAAGAATATCAAATGACTACAGATACAACCACTCAACAAGAACCTCAGATGACCTCTCTGCAACTTGACGGGCGTTATTATTGCGGATATATTACTCTTGATTCTCTTGACCTTGAATTGCCTGTACTCAATGAATGGAGTTATCCAAATCTTAATATAGCTCCGTGTCGCTATGAGGGTTCACCGCAAACACATGATTTTATAATAGCAGCTCATAATTATAACAGTCATTTCGGAAAAATAAAATACCTTCAGGAAGGTGACCAGATTGTTTTTACAGACTGCAATGGTGAAAAATTCCGTTATAATGTCACCTATACAGAATATATTGACGGATACAGCGTTGAACAAATGTCTGAAAACAGTGAATCATGGGATATTACTCTTTTTACGTGTACTCTAAATGGTCAGAGCCGTGTTACTGTAAGAGCTAAACTTGCTGAATAATATTTATAACCTGATTCATTATGAGTCAGGTTCTTTTTATAATAAACTTTTTATTTTTTATCTTGTTTAAATGAATAAAATTATTATGTAAATTTTTCTAAAAAACACTTGACAAATGCTTTTTCATATGATAAAATGTAATCAAGTTAGATTTCTCTAACTATTTTATTATGAAGAAGTTAGTTTCTTCTAATTACGGAGGAATTAAAATGTCATTGATTGAATGCAGACAATTTGAACAGAAAATAGCTTTTCATATGGCTCCGTCTTTATTCGGAATAAAATGTGCCAATTTAATTTCCTTGAGCAGAAAAGATTTCGATATTCCAGAACATATCAAGCGTTTTAATCAAAAAGTATCGGCAAGAGGTCTGACAATGAAAATCTTATGCACCTGTAATGATAAAGTGTTGATTTTACTTTATCACAAAAAAAAACTTTCTCTGCAATTAAAGAAAAAACAATATCTTGAAATTCTGAAATTGTATGGTTATTCTGAATCCATGTCATTAGATGAAATGTTTTACCATCTCTCTGAAAGAATTAACTGTTATTCGGAATTTCCGCATGAAATAGGTGTTTTTCTTGGCTATCCCGCAGATGATGTTATTGGCTTTATTGAAAACAAAGGCGAAAACTATTCTCTTTGCGGTTACTGGAAAGTTTATGGTGACAAAGAATTTGCACAGAATATGTTTAAAAGATACGATAGATGCAGACAATTCCTTTGTGATAAATTAAATCAAGGCTATGATATCTATCAGGCTTTAAAAATTTCTTGAGGAGGAAATTATTATGAAATCAGCAGTAATTTATTGGAGTGGAACAGGTAACACTGAACAAATGGCTCAGGCTGTTGCAGAAGGTGCAGGTGCAGAATTATTCAATGTTTCCGATTTTTCCGGAGATATTGCATCATATGACAGATTAGCATTTGGTTGTCCTGCAATGGGGGCAGAAGTTCTTGAAGAAGACGAATTTGAACCATTTTTTGCATCAATTGAAGAATCCCTTAACGGAAAAACAATCGCTCTCTTCGGTTCATATGGCTGGGGCGACGGCGAATGGATGAGAAACTGGGAAGAACGTGTAAATTCCGACGGAGCAGTTCTTGTTGGCGGAGAAGGTCTCATTGTAAATGAAACTCCTTCTGATGACGACCTTGCAAAATGTAAGGAACTCGGCGAAACACTCGTAAAATAAAAAATATTTCAAAAGTGTCTGTTTATGCAGGCACTTTTTTTATATTTAAAACTATATTTTATCAGATTATTTTTATTCTATAAAATTTGCTAAATTCAAAAATTCCTTGCAATCGCTTGTAATATATGATATAATATAAATTATAAACTTTTTCTTTGCTGGATTTTCTGGCAGAAAGGATATTATGAAAAAAATTACTATTATTACTGGTCATTATGGCAGTGGAAAAACTAACCTTGCTGTTAACCTTGCTATGCAGGCTCGCCGTGAGGGTGAATCTGTTGCAATAGTTGACCTTGATATTGTTAATCCGTATTTTCGTACCGCTGATTTTAAAACGCTTTTTGAAGAAAACGGTATAAAACTTATTGCTCCGGATTTTGCAAACAGCAATCTTGATATTCCGTCAATACAGTTTGACCTTGAACAAATCGCAAAAAGTGAAGATTGTCTGATTATCGATGTCGGCGGTGACGATGCAGGAGCGGTTGCACTTGGCAGATATGCAGAGGCTCTTTCTACTTATGGCGATAATGTTGATATGTTCTATGTTATAAATCAAAGGCGTTATCTTACAACAACAGCTGATGAAGCAATTTCCCTTATGTACGAAATTGAAAACGCTTCCAGAATGAAACACACTGCTATTGTAAATAACACTAACCTTGGCAACGAAACTACTACTGAAATTATTGAAAGTTCAAGTGAGTTTGCTTCTGAAATCTCTGCCCGTACTGGTCTTCCGATTGTGTTTACTACATTTCCGGAAAATTGTGCTGAATTTGCTGACAACCCTAACGCTTATCCTGTTAAAATTTATGTAAAGCCGTTATGGGAAGTATAATAAATGAAAGGAGCTGATTTAATGGCTAAAATGACAGTTATTACTGAACGCTGTAAGGGCTGTGGACTTTGTGTCACTGCCTGTCCTAAAAAAATCGTTTCTCTTCAGAAAGAAAAACGTAACAAAAAAGGATACTTCTATGCTGTCTGTACAGATGACAACGCTTGTATAGGCTGTGCCATGTGCGGAATGATGTGTCCTGACTGTGCTATCATTGTTGAAAAATAATTGAAAGGGGATTTTTTACTTTGGAAAGAAATCTTATGAAAGGTAATGAGGCTCTTGCAGAAGCCGCTATCCGTGCCGGCTGTAAATGTTTTTTTGGTTACCCCATTACCCCACAGACTGAACTCGCCGCTTATATGGCTAAACGTATGCACAAAGCAGGTGGTGTATTTTTACAGGCTGAATCAGAAATCGCTGCTATAAATATGGTTCTTGGTGCAGCTTCAACGGGTGTCCGTGCTATGACATCATCTTCTTCACCTGGAGTCTCACTTAAAAGCGAAGGTATTTCCTATATTGCCGGTTCAGACCTTCCGGCAGTAATCATAAACGTTCAAAGAGGCGGTCCGGGACTCGGAGGTATTCAACCTTCACAAGCTGACTATTGGCAGGCAACCAAAGCCCTTGGTCACGGAGACTTCCATATACTTGTTTACGCTCCTGCATCTGTTCAGGAAATGGTTGATATGGTTGTTACAGCTTTTGACAGAGCCGACAAGTACAGAATGCCTGCTATGATTCTGGCAGACGGTCTTCTCGGTCAGATGATGGAACCTGTTTCATTTCCGGAAATCAATGCCAACGCTTATGACAAAAGTTCATGGGCTGCTGACGGTCACAAAAATAAAAGAGAACATCATATTATTAATTCTCTTTACCTTAAACCTGATGAACTCCAGAAATCCGTTTATGACAGATTTGAAAGATATGAAAAAGTTAAGGCAGAAGAAACTGATGCTGAACTTTATCTCACAGAAGATTGTGATATTCTTTTGTGTGCATACGGAGCTACAGCTCGTGTTGTAAAATCTGCTGTAAATTCTGCTCGTGAAATGGGTATAAAAGCTGGTATGTTCAGACCTAAGACTTTATGGCCTTTCCCTGTAAAAGAAATAAATGAGGCTTGCAAATCCGCTAAATGCCTGCTCGATGTTGAAATGTCAATGGGTCAGATGATTGATGATGTAAAACTTGCTATCAATTGTTCAAAACCTGTTCACTTCTTTGGCAGAACTGGCGGTGTTATTCCTACTCCTGCCGAAATTCTGGAGGAAATTAAAAAAGTCGGAGGTACTGTATAATGGCTGTTGTATTTGAAAGACCTAAGTCACTTATTGATGTTCCTACACATTATTGCCCTGGCTGTACACATGGTATAGTTCATAGACTTGTAGCCGAAGTTATTGACGAAATGGGCATAGAAGGGGATACCATTGGTATTTGTCCTGTTGGCTGTTCAGTAATGGCTTATGATTACTTTAACTGTGATATGATTGAAGCTCCTCACGGAAGAGCTCCGGCTGTTGCAACTGGTGTAAAGAGAACTAATCCTGACAAATTTGTATTCACATATCAGGGCGACGGAGATTTAGCTGCAATCGGTACTGCTGAAACTGTTCATGTTGCCACCCGTGGTGAAAATATTGTTATCATCTTTATTAATAACACTATCTACGGAATGACAGGCGGTCAAATGGCTCCTACAACAATTCCCGGACAGGTTACTCAAACTACCCCTTATGGTCGTGACCCTGAACTTGCCGGTTATCCTGTAAGAGTCTGTGAAATGCTTTCCACACTCACAGGAACAGCTCTTGCACAGAGAGTAGCTGTTGATACAGTACCACATATTCGTGAAACTAAAAAGGCTATAAGAAAGGCTTTTGAAAATCAAAAGGAAAAAAGAGGATTGTCTATTGTTGAAGTTCTTTCAACCTGTCCTACTAACTGGGGCATGTCTCCTGTTGAGGCTATAAAGAGACTTCAGGACGAAATGATTCCTTATTATCCTCTCGGCGTTTATAAGGATATCACAGCAGAAGGAGGTAACAAGTAATGACTACTGAAATACTTCTTGCAGGTTTCGGCGGACAAGGTGTACTTTTTGCCGGAAAAATTCTTGCTTATTGCGGTCTTATGGATAATAAGGAACTTTCATGGCTTCCGTCATATGGTCCTGAAATGCGTGGCGGTACTGCTAACTGTTCCGTGTGTATTTCCGACGAACCAATAGGTTCACCGCTTGTGCTTACTCCGGATATACTTATTGCAATGAATCAACCGTCTTTTGATAAATTCGTTGATACCGTAAAGCCAAACGGAAAAATATTTATTGACAGTACTCTTATTGATTCTAAATGCCAAAGAAATGATGTTGAATGTTATTATATTCCGTCCTCACAACTTGCTGATGACAATAATTTAAAAGGCGGTTCTAATATCATTCTTCTTGGAAAGCTTATCAAGGAAACTAACCTTTTCAATCTCGAAACTATGAAAAAAGCTATTGAAAAAGTTGTTCCACCGTCTAAGGCTCACCTTATCGCAAATAATTTCAAGGCTATTGAAATAGGAATGAATAACTGATTTACATAACTAAAATAAAATTTCATGAACCGAGTGGTATTATGCTACTCGGTTTATATTTTATCAGAAGGATTTTATTTAAAAAATACCGAATTTCAGGTCAATGTTTTTTGCATTGCTTGACAATTTTAAGTATATAGTATATAATATATTAAATTAATTTTTCCGGAGGTGAAAAATAAATGGACAATGCCTCAGATGGCAGTATTCCGAATAATTATGACATACGCTCCGTTAAAGAAAAACTGGAGTAAATTTTTTTTATTCTGAAAAATATTTTATTACGGAGGTATTTATTATGTCATGGCAGATAATTCTGCAAATTTTATTTATCATTATATGTGCGGTTATTACAACAGCGGAATCATCATTGACTCTTATCAGTGATACGCATCTTGAAAAGATTATCGGGAAAGGTGGAAAAAAATCCGAACGTCTGAAGAAACTCGCTGGCAAATCCAATAATTTCATAATGTCTTTACAAACTATTGTGAAATTTTTTGAATTTATTTCAGTGGGAATTTCAACTGTTACTTTTTATGAAAGCTTATCTGAAATTTTTTCTGACAATATTCCGAAAAGTGTATCTGAAATAATATCATCATTAATTATTATATTGATAATGACATTCATATTGATAATCTTTGGAGAATTTATTCCTAAATGCATTGCTGTTAAAAATCCGGAAAAATTTGCACTCAGATTTTCAGGAATGCTTTTGGTGATAACATTTTTGTTCACGCCTGCTGTTGTATTTATAAATGCTGTTTCAAACGGTATAATGAGAATTTTTGGAGTGAATATCGAAAATATTGAAGAAACTGTTACCGAGGAAGAAATTTTGATGATGTCCGATGCCGGAGCTGAAACGGGAGTTATTGATGAGGACGAAAACCGTATTATAAAAAACGTTTTCGCATTTGATAATATGACAGCCGGTCAAATATGTACACACCGTACGGAAGTATCTGTTCTTTGGCTTGATGATGATGTTAATGTATGGGAAGAAACTATTCACCGTACGAGACATTCCGTTTTTCCTGTATGCGGGGAAAGCGTTGATAATATTGTAGGTATTTTAGATGCTAAGGATTATTTCCGCATTGAATCCAAAACCCGTGAAAATATTATGAAAAACGCTGTTCGTGAACCTTATTTTGTACACGAAAATATGAAAGCAGACAGACTTTTTGCACACATGAAGAAAAATACTGATGACCATTTTGCAGTGGTTGTTGATGAATATGGTGGTATGAGTGGCATTATAACGGTTACTGACCTTGTTGAAAAACTTGTCGGAGAATTTTCTGATGACGATGATGCACCATTTGAAAAAGTTATAAAAACAGGTATTTCAAGTTGGACCGTTCAGGGAATGGCTACTGTAGGTGAAGTATGTGACGCTTTGCAGATTGACTTACCAGCGGACAGAAATGAAACATTCAGCGGTTACATAGTTTCTGAACTGGGCGATATTCCTAAAACAAATGAAAAAATTTCTGTTGATTTCAATGGACTGCATATTGAAATTCTTCGCATAAAACATCATCGTGTTGAACTTTGCAGAATAACCAAGATTGAAAAAAATTTATAAAAACAGGTATTTCAAGTTGGACTGTTCAGGGAATGGCTACTGTAGGTGAAGTATGTGACGCTTTGCAGATTGACTTACCAGCGGACAGAAATGAAACATTCAGCGGTTACATAGTTTCTGAACTGGGCGATATTCCTAAAACAAATGAAAAAATTTCTGTTGATTTCAATGGACTGCATATTGAAATTCTTCGCATAAAACATCATCGTGTTGAACTTTGCAGAATAACCAAGATTGAAAAAAATTATAAAAATCCAAGAGGTAGATAATTATGAAAGTCAGATTCCATTTACCCGACTTTTCGGGACATTTTATGTTTAATCTTATATTCATTGAAATGCTGAAACACTGTCCGGAATATTTCCGTGAAGGTGTGGAAATAGCATCTGTATATGGAGTTTTTCCACCGTCTTTATGGAACGGAGGACGCATTCAGCAGGGAAACTGTGACAGAAAATTTATAAAGTCTGTTATCAATGAATTTAATGAAAGAGGTATTCCATTAAGATTTACATTTACAAATCCTGTGCTTGAAAAAAAGCATTTAAGTGATGATTTCTGCAATATGGTAATGAACCTTGCTAACAATGGTTTAAATGAAGTTATAGTAATGTCACCTCTTCTTGAAGATTACATAAGAAAAAACTATCCTAAATATAAAATTACAAGTTCAACGTGCAAGAGAATTACAGAACTGGATTTGCTTTGTGATGAACTGAACAAGGATTATCATATTGTTGTTGTTGATTATGATTTGAATAATAAATTTGATATACTTGAAAAGATTCCGAATAAAGAAAAGTGTGAAATTCTTGTAAATGCCTGTTGTGAACCTGCTTGTAAAAAACGTTCTGCACATTATAGGTCAATAGGACTTCAGCAGATTGCTTATGCAAATCATGTCAGAAAATATGCTGATGTGCCGTTTAATCCGGAGAAACTTCTTCGTGAACACCCTGAAATTGAAGTTACAGCAGGCTGTAAATGCATGGAAAGAAATATTTTTCAAATAAAAAAATTAAGTACACATATAACTCCAGATGATATATGGGAAAAGTATGTTCCTATGGGATTCAGTCAGTTTAAAATTGAAGGACGCACTCTTGATATATTCAATCTTATGGAACATTATTTATATTACATGATTAAATCCGAATGCAAAGAAGAAGCACGTTTCATGCTATTAAAGCAACTCAGGGCTAACAAAGTGATTACAGTAAATGAGTGATTTATTATGAATGTATTGGAAACTATTGATAAAAGGCACAGTTACAGAGGAAAATATAAACAAATAAAAGTTCCGAAATCTGACCTTATAACTATTATGGAATGTGGCTTAAAAGCTCCGTCAGGTTGCAATAAACAAACTACAAGTCTTATTGCCGTTGATGATGATGAGATTTTAAAAAAATTAATGAGTGTTATAGAACCTCCCATTGCTGAAACCGCTCCCGCCGTAATATGCGTACTCACTCAGAGAATAAATGCTTACAGAAATAAATGCTTTGCGGTACAGGATTATTCAGCGGTTATCGAAAATATTTTACTTGCTATAACAGAACTCGGTTATAGTAGTTGCTGGTATGAGGGGCATATTACAGATGATGACAGAATTTGTGATAAAATGGCTAAAGTTCTTAATGTTCCCGATGATTACGAACTTGTTTGTCTTTTGCCTGTCGGAATAGCTGATGAAATTTCCCCGACAACTAAGAAGAAACCTTTTTCTGAAAGAGCATGGTTTAATTCTTTTCCTGAACAAAAATAACTTTTAGGAAAAATTTATTTTACCCCTTGACAAAAATAAAATAATAGTGTATAATGTGTAAAGTGATTTTGGATTACACCTGAACAGGAGTTTCATAATATGGCAAAGGAACTTAAATTTGTAATGTTGCTTGACTGTTACGGAGATTTACTCACGGAACATCAAAAAAACATAATGGAACTTTATTATTGCGAGGATTTATCACTTGCTGAAATAGGTAATCCTTTGGGTATCACTCGTCAGGCGGTACGGGACATCATAAAACGCACTGAGAATATTCTTCTTAATTATGAAGAAAAACTTAGGTTCGCAGAACGTCTTGAAAAAATGCGTGAGTGTTTCGGAAAAATTCTTGAAACTGCCGGACATATTGAAAATGAAAATCTCAAAAATATTATTATAAATGAAGTAAATACAGGTATTGATTTATTGTAAAATGGAGGAAATCGCATGGCATTTGAAGGTCTTTCCGAAAAACTGAATAACGTTTTTAAAAAGCTGAAGTCAAGAGGAAAGCTTACCGAAAGCGATGTAAAGGAGGCTATGCGTGAAGTCCGTCTTGCACTCCTTGAAGCCGATGTAAGCTATAAAGTAGTTAAAGACTTTGTGGCAAGCGTTACTGAACGTGCAATTGGTGAGGACGTTTTAGCAAGTCTTACTCCGGCACAGCAAGTTATCAAGATTGTAAATGAGGAACTTTGTTCACTTATGGGTGACAGCAATGCCCGTATAAACTTTGCATCTAAACCGCCAACAGTTATTATGATGTGTGGTTTGCAGGGTTCAGGAAAAACTACTCATTCTGCAAAGCTTGCCAAGCTCCTTAAAAAAGAGGGTCACAGACCATTATTGGCAGCTTGTGATATATACCGTCCGGCAGCTATAAATCAGTTGCAAGTTGTCGGAAAAAAGGCTGATGTAAAAGTTTTTGAAATGGGACAGATTGACCCTGTTATAATCGCTAAACAGGCTCTTGCCTATGCTAAGGATTATGGTCACGATGTTCTTATTATAGATACAGCCGGAAGACTTCATATTGACGAAACTCTTATGCAGGAACTTGTCAATATAAAGGAAGTTACTAATCCTGATGAAATAATGCTTGTAGTTGATGCTATGACCGGTCAGGACGCTGTAAATGTTGCTAAATCCTTTGATGACGCTGTAGGTATTACAAGTGTTCTTATGTCAAAGCTTGATTCGGATACAAGAGGCGGTGCAGCTTTATCCGTACTTGCCGTAACTGGTAAACCAATTAAATTTGTCGGTATGGGTGAAAAACTTGACGATTTTGAACAGTTCCACCCCGAAAGAATGGCATCAAGAATTCTGGGCATGGGAGACGTTCTTACACTTATTGAACGTGCCGAAAACGTCATGTCTCAAAAAGAAGCTGAAAGAATTACAAAAAAATTCAAAGAAAATACTTTTGATATGGACGACCTCCTTGACCAGATGAAACAAATTAAACGTCTCGGTTCAATGAAGTCAATCCTCGGAATGTTACCCGGTCTTAACGGAAAAATTAAAGATGAAGATATTGATGAAAGTCAGTTTGACAGAATTGAAGCTATCATATATTCAATGACTAAGGCAGAACGTGCTAAACCATCAATAATAAATCCTTCCCGTAAAAGAAGAATTGCGGCGGGTTCTGGCACAAAGGTTGAAGAGGTTAACAGATTGCTTAAACAGTTTGACCAAATGCAAAGTATGATGAAAAAATTCACTGGAAGCAACAATAAAATGGCTCTCAAAAAAGCAAGAAAAAGACTTGCCGGAATGAATTTTGATAAGTTCACAGGTAAGGGCGGTGGAAATATTCCTCCAATAGCTTAATGAGGTTATTTTATGAATATTTTTCCAGTAGTTATCTTTGTTTTAGCAGGGGCATTTTCATTGCTTTCCTCTGTCAAAAACTTTGATTGGTTTTTCAATAATTCCAAAGCCAAGTCTTTTGTAAAGATTTTTGGACGAAATGGTGCAAGAATTTTTTATAGTATATTAGGAATATTTATGATTATTTTAGGTTTGGTGCTTGGATTTAAATTATAATAAGCTTTCAATGCGGTATTTCCGCTTGATATATAAAAAAATTACCGGAGGTGAATATAAAATGGCAGTTAAAATCAGACTCAGAAGAATGGGTGCTAAGAAAGCTCCTTTCTATCGTATTGTCGTAGCTGATTCAAGATATCCAAGAGACGGAAGATTCGTTGAAGAAATCGGTTACTATGACCCTACAAAGAACCCTTCTGTTGTAAAAGTTGATGCAGACAAGGCTAAGGAATGGATTGTCAAGGGTGCTCAGCCTACAGATACAGTAAAGGTTATTCTCAAGAATGAGGGTATACTCTAATTAAAGACTTTTTTTGCGGAAGAGGGCAGACTTATTTTAGTCTTATCCCTCTGTTCCGAAAGTCTGTGGAGGTTATTTTTATGAAAGATTTACTTTACGCAATTACAGCAGGATTAGTAGATGATAAGTCCGCTATAAAGATTACCGAAGATGAACCAGATGCAGAAGGTGTTATAGTATATCATCTTTCTGTTGCCCCTGATGATATGGGACGTGTAATCGGAAAACAGGGAAGAATAGCTAAAGCACTCCGTACAATCATGAGGGCAGGAGCTACAAAGCAGAATCTTAAAGTTTCTGTTGTAATCGAATAATAATAAAAACCGTCGAAATATATTATTTCGGCGGTCTTGTTTGTTTATGCAGTTTTTTGTCAAGAAAATTTGTCAATGCAAATATTTTGCATTTATGAATAGAATTTCTATAAAAATTACCAAAATTGAACCAGATGCAGAAGGTGTTATAGTATATCATCTTTCTGTTGCCCCTGATGATATGGGTCGTGTAATCGGAAAACAGGGAAGAATAGCTAAAGCACTCCGTACAATTATGAGGGCAGGTGCTACAAAGCAGAATCTTAAGGTTTCTGTTGTAATCGAATAATAATAAAAACCGTCGAAGTATATTATTTCGGCGGTCTTGTTTGTTTATACAGTTTTTTTGTTAAGAAAATTCGTCAATTGTTCAATCGGAATAGGTTTTGAATATTTGTATCCTTGCAGATATTTTGCATTCATATTGACACAGTGAATTTCGTCTTTATCGTCTTCCACACCCTCAAAAAGCACAGCATAATTAAGTTTGTTGAACATATTTGAAAAGGTATTTACCATAAACTTTGACGAATCGTTTCTTGTGGATTCTATAAGCATTGAACGGTCAAATTTTATTATATTGAATGGTATTTCCATAATACGTTCAAAGTTTGAATAACCTGTTCCAAAGTCGTCAAGATAAAACTTTATTCCGAGTGTTTGTAACTGCATTACTTTTTGTCGCATGAGGTTGAAATCTGATTCACAACGGCTTTCTGTAATTTCAACAGCTATCTTATCATATGGAATATCATTGTTTTTGATAATGTCACGAATTTCATCACAGAATTTTTCTTGTTTTATATCGAGAGTCGAAAAGTTAACAGAAACACGATTGATTTCATAATTTTGCTCCATAATTTTGTGAATAGCACTGCAAGTTTTATTAAGAATAATCATGCTAAGAGTGTGTATCATATTGTACTGTTCGGCAAGGGGAATAAACTGGTCAGGAAATATCAAGCCTGTCTCTTCAAGTTTGATACGCATAAGTGCTTCTGCGGTATCGTAAGTGTTTGTAATAAGATTGAAAACCGGCTGGCAATACACTAAGATTCTTTTATCGTTGAGGTCTTTTTTGGTAACGATATCTTCCAACTGACCCAAAATATATATGCTGTTATAATAATCCTTTATATCCTTATCGGTAACATTATGAAAATCATTGAGATTCATTTTTGTTTCAACATAATCAACAATTTTCATATAGTCGTTAGCATCTCCGATATCGTAACCAGTTTCCATTACAGTCATTCTGTAGTCAACGTTGAATTTTTCGTGTATAGTTTTCTGGAAACTATTTACAAGATTGTCAACAATAGCTTGATAATCGCCATTTAGTTTTTTTGGAATAGTTAATACTATTCGTTCATTTGGAAAGTGATACAGAATACCTTTTTTTATATTCTGGCGACAAAAACCATAAAAATCATATTTGAACTGATTGTATTGTTTTATAGTTTTTGAAAAATCTATCATTGTTATTGATAGTATGATAGTTGGATTTTTCTTTTCTACTGCCTCATTGATTTCATTAATTAGAAAACACCCTGAAACTGCACCTGTTTTTATGTCATACGGATTTGAGTGAAACATGAATATAATTCCGATTACCGGAAGGCAATACGCCACACAAGTAAACGAAATCTGTCTGAATAGTGACTGAACTCCAATTATAACTGCTGAAACTATATTAATTCCAAGGAGACCCAGATAAATCTGCCTTATAACTCTGTCTTTGTATCTCATTATAATGTGGAATATTTCAATCATTGAAATTAAATACAGAATAATATATAATTCAAACGTCTGATGAATAACATTATCACCATCTATATAGAATCCATAATGGAAAATCATTCCGAAAATATCAAAAGCTGAAACAGCTATTATTGCCAATACACATATTAAACTGTTTATGCGGTTCTTTTTGTTAATCCATAGCGGATTGTGCAGGTATTGTATGTACATATATGGAATCAGCGACAATGTAGTATTATGAATTATTCTTAAAGTATATATTGCAAATGGGTGTATAATATCCGAGTACATAAATATTTCATATAATATGTTACTTATAGAGGCAATTGATGATGTAATAACAATCGTCATAATTGAACGAAATTTAGTATTTTTATTGATGTGTGTCTGCCATAGCATTATAATCATTATTATACACAATGCCAATACAATAATATCACCAACAGGGGTATAACCTTTAAGATTTAATTGTGTAGATTCTTGCATAAAATTACCTCTTTTTCCCATTTTTATTCTTTAATTTGTAAATTATCTTTCCCCATTATACACATTATATCATTTTTTTATCATCAAGTCAACAAAAATATATATTTCGTTATAATTAAGAAACTATTAACTTTTTTATAACAGAATCATGTTTATGAAATATATTTATAAATTATTACAATTTGGATAATGTTTGGATATTTACTTGAAAATAATATAATTATATGATATAATACTGTTTGCTTTAACAAATTGAAATTATAAGTAAATGGAGAGGAAGCAATTCAAGCTATTTGAAAGGATAATGGAGGGTTATTGAATTATGAAGAAATTAATAGCATTTTTAACAGTATGCACTATGATGACTTGTGCATTCGGTTCATGCGGAAAAGATAAGGATTCTGAAAGTTCAGCAGAAAGCAGTATTTCAGCAACAAAAAATGAAGAGGTTTCAGAAACAGAAACAACTATTGAACCAACTACTGAAACAGTTACAGAAACTACTACATCAGCTACAACAGAAACCACAACGGAGACTACTGCAACAGAAACAACAACACAAACCACTACAGAAACAACTACGGAAACTGTTACTACTTCAACTTCTGCTGAAAGTGATACACAATCCGAAACAGTCGAAACTATAGCACAATCAGATGTTTCTGAAGAAAGCATAATAGGAAAATGGTTTACAAAAGCAGATGATGATACTTTTATAGGATTTGATTTTAAGGAAAATGGAAATATTGATATGTTTGTAGATATTTCTGAACTTAGTCATTTTACAACAGATGGTAAATTAGTTATGCAAGATGTCACATTTAATTCACAATTTGACGGGACAATTCTTTCTGTAAATGTCAATGGTACTGACCTCATGACCATGAGTAAATACGATGGCGGAACTGATACTCTTAATGGTACTTACAATTTATTAAGCGGTTCATTTTATGATAATATGATTCAGTCGGGACAGTCTAATATTTCTATTATTATATCCGGAGAAAAAATGTATCTTGATTATCCGGATATGCTTACTTATAAAATTGATGGTAATAACATTTCAATGTCTGGCTTTAAAAATCTTGATGCTGACATTGATAGTGTTGTATCAACTTACGAAATACAAGGTAATCAAGTCACTTTCAGCAGTTTTGGAGATGACGAAAATCTGACAATGCGAAGATTTGAAATATAATATTTTACTAAAAAAGGACGGTTTTCTTTAAACCGTCCTTTTTATTATAAATCAAACTTTTTCTTGAGTTTATCAAAGAAAGTCTGACGTTTAGTGTAATTTTTTTCAGAAAGTGATGCTTCAAATTCTTTGAGTAAGTCTTTTTGTTTTTTGGTGAGGTTTTTAGGAACTTCAACATAAATTGTTACATACTGGTCGCCACGTTCTGTACGGCGAAGTTTCTTAACGCCTTTTCCTTTAAGACGGAATACAGTACCTGTCTGAGTGCCTTCACTTATTGAATACTTAACATCACCGTCAATGGTAGGTACAGTTATTTCAGCACCTAAAACGGCTTCCATATAAGTAACAGGAATATCACAATGAATATCAAATCCATCACGTTTAAATATTTCGTGTGACTTTACGGAAACATTTATAAGAAGGTCGCCACTTGGACCACCATTAATACCACAATCACCCTGACCACTTAAACGTATTGTTTGTCTGTCGTCTATACCTGCCGGAATGTCAACTGAAACTGTTTTCTGTACTCTTAATCTTCCTAAGCCATGGCATTTGTTACAAGGATTTTTGATAATTTTTCCCTTACCGGAACATTTTGGACAAGTTTTTGTTGAACTGATAGAACCAAACATATTATTCTGAACAACTCGAACTGTACCACGTCCCTGACAATCCGGACAAACTTCTGTACCTGATGAATTTTCTGCACCAGTTCCTTTGCAGGCATCACAGGTACTCATGCGATTGAGTTTAATTTCCTTTTTAACGCCGTTGCAAGCGTCCATGAAACTTATAGAAACAGATGCCTGAAGGTCTGCACCACGTCGTGGAGCATTTGCATTTACACGTGAATTGCCAGAACCAAAACCGAAACCACCAAAAATGCTTTCAAATATATCTCCCATATCGGTGAATCCGCCCATATTGCCATTAAATCCGCCAGCACCTCCGCTGTAGTTAGGGTCTACTCCGGCGTGACCGAACTGGTCGTAACGTTTTCTTTTTTCTGGGTCTGAAAGGACTTCATTAGCTTCATTTATTTCCTGAAACTTTTGAACATATGACGGGTCATCAGGGTGTAAATCGGGGTGATTTTCCCTTGCTTTTTTTCTGAAAGCCTTTTTTATTTCGTCCTCGGTAGCATCTTTGGAAACACCAAGCACTTCATAATAATCTCTTTTATCAGCCATAAATACTTCTCCTATACTATTCCGTATAAACACCACGAGGGCGAAAGAAATTTTCCGCCCCGTGAATGATGTTTAATTTTTGTTTTAGACTTCTGTGAAATCAGCATCAACAACGCCATCATCAGAAGAGTTGTCATCTTGATTTCCCTTAGTGAACTGTGATGGGTCAATGTTTTCTGCACCATTAGGATTAGCCTGCTGGTAAACTTTGTTTGCAACATCATAGAAAGTTTTCTGGAGGTCATCTTTAAGAGTTTTAATTTCGCTTATATTGTTAGCTGTGACAGCTGATTTAAGAGCTTCACATTTTGACAGGATATTTGACTTTTCGTCTTCTGAAATCTTGTCTCCAAACTCATTAACAGATTTTTCACACTGGAATGCAAAGTTTTCAGCATCATTCTTTGCGTCAACGTCTTCACGGCGTTTTTTATCTTCTGCTGCATATTGTTCAGCTTCTTTTACAGCCTTGTCAATGTCTTCCTTGGACATATTTGTTGATGCTGTAATAGAAATGTTCTGTTCTTTACCAGTTCCGAGGTCCTTAGCGGAAACATGAACAATACCGTTCTGGTCGATATCGAAAGTAACTTCAATCTGTGGGATTCCTCTTGGAGCAGGTGCAATGCCGTCGAGACGGAAGCTACCAAGGAGCTTATTATCTTTAGCAAATTCACGTTCACCCTGAAGTACATTAATGTCAACAGCAGGCTGATTATCGGCAGCAGTTGAGAAAATCTGTGACTTCTTGGTAGGAATTGTTGTATTTCTTTCAATAATCTTTGTGCATACACCGCCCATTGTTTCAAGACCGAGTGAAAGTGGTGTAACATCAAGGAGGAGGAGTCCGTTTTCAACTTCACCGCCAAGTACGCCACCTTGATATGCAGCACCAAGAGCAACGCATTCATCAGGGTTAATGCCTTTGAATGGTTCTTTGCCGATGATTTTCTTTACAGCTTCCTGTACAGCAGGGATTCTTGATGAACCACCAACCATAAGAACTTTGTTTATTTCAGAAATATTAAGTCCACTGTCCTTGAGAGCCTGTCTTACAGGACCCATTGTAGCTTCAACGAGGTCTGCTGTGAGTTCATTGAACTTAGCCTGTGTAAGTGTAAGGTCAAGGTGTTTAGGAGTACCTGTAGCATCTACAGTAATAAATGGAATATTTATATTTGAAGTTGTTGTAGAAGAAAGTTCAATTTTAGCTTTTTCAGCAGCGTCTTTAAGTCTCTGAGCAGCCATTTTGTCAGTTGAAAGGTCAACACCTTCTGTCTTTTTGAATTCTTCAACAATCCAGTTTATAATTCTCTGGTCGAAATCGTCACCGCCGAGGTGGTTATTACCAGCAGTTGCAAGAACCTGCTGTACATCTTCACCCATTTCAATAATTGAAACATCGAATGTACCACCGCCGAGGTCATAAACCATAACAGTCTGTTCTTCTTCCTTGTCTATGCCATAGGAAAGAGCAGCAGCAGTAGGTTCATTAATAATACGCTTTACAGTAAGACCTGCAATCTGTCCAGCATCTTTAGTTGCCTGTCTCTGTGAGTCAGTGAAGTATGCCGGTACTGTGATAACGGCTTCTGTAACCTTTTCACCAAGATAAGCTTCTGCATCAGATTTAAGTTTCTGGAGAATCATAGCGGAAATTTCCTGAGGGGTATATTTCTTTCCATCAATTTCAACTTTATAATCAGAACCCATATGTCTCTTAATAGATGAAACTGTTCTGTCATGGTTTGTAATTGCCTGTCTTTTAGCAACCTGACCTACAAGTCTTTCGCCATTATTTGTAAAAGCAACAACAGACGGAGTAGTTCTTGCACCCTCATTGTTTGGAATAACTACAGCATTACCGCCTTCCATAACTGCAACACAAGAGTTTGTTGTACCTAAATCAATACCAATAATTTTTCCCATAATAATTCATCCTTTCTAATAGTAAGCATAAAGCTTAATAAAGTTGAGTTTGTTTGTTTTTTTTAATTCAACTCACCACTTGTATAAGTGTGTGAATTTTAACTAATTTAATCAAATTGCCACAGCCACCATAGCAGGTCTGATAAGCTTGTCACCTATTTTGTAGCCTTTCTGGAAAACTGTACATACATGATTACTTGCATAATCTGTACCGTCCTGTTGGCTGATAGCGTTGTGAATATTGGGGTCAAATTCTTCACCAAGAGCTTCAATAACAGTAACATTCATTTTATCAAGGAAACTTTTAAGCTGTCCGAAAATCATATTCATACCATTTTTGAAATTTTCGTCTGAGCATTCAGCTTCTAAAGAACGTTCAAAGCTGTCAATGATAGGAAGCAATTGTTCAATACATTTTGAAGAAGCATTATTGTAAGTTTCAGTTTTTTCTTTGGCTGTACGCTTGCGATAGTTATCGTATTCAGCAAAGAGTCTGATATATTTGTTATTGGCTTCATTGAGAGCATCTTCAAGTGCAGAATGTTCCGTAGCAGTGTCATTGGATTCTGCTACAGTATCTTCTTTATCTGAAGTTTCTGGTAAATTTTCCTCAATATTGTCGTTTGTGTTTTCTTCTGGAATATTTTTATTTTCTTCCATTTAATGCTCCTTTCTATGACTGAGGATTAATTTCTTCAGTCGTGTCTGTTATAATAATGTCATCATCGTCTCCGGACATCAGACAGGAAATCTGTTGAGTCAGGTATTCGATGTATGGGATAATCTTTTTATAGTCAATCCGCATAGGACCTATGATTCCAAGAGAACCGGCGTCCTTGTTGCCTTTCTGGTATTTTGAAACAATCAGGCTTGAATTTCCTATTGCAAAATTATTTTCAGAACCAAATTTTACTTGTATTCCTTTGAAAGTATCATTAAGTAAATCGGAAATATCATTTTTATGTTCAATAAACTTAACTACTTCCATTTTGTCGAGTTCATCACAGGAAAGAAGTTTTTCACTTCCGCTGACTGTAAGTTCTTGTTGCCGTAAGTCTTCTGATAGTTCACATAAACCTGCTACAAGAGGGGAAAGTGAAACCATATAGGCACTTACTGCCGAAACCATTTTATCAAACATTTCTTCTGAAAGTTCGTCAACAGAAACACCGTTCAAATTTTCCTGAATGTAGTGTGTAAAAAATTCAAGTTGTTCATGGTTAAGGTCAAATTCCAACCTGCACGCTTTGTTTTTGATACTTCCGTTTGAGGTGATAAGCAGAATAACATAAATGCGTTTGCCTGTCGGGATAACATCAACCTTTGATATTACTGAAAATCTTGGTGCTGAATTTGTAACAACCGCTGTACATTGAGTTATTTCAGAAAGAGCAGTGACAGCATTTTGAATAAGGAGTTCTTCTGGAGTATTTTTATCTCCAAGCATCTGGTCAAGACGTTTTTTTTCCTCATCTGATAATGCTGATGGATTCATAAGTTCGTCAATATAGAGCCTGTAACCTGCAAATGTTGGAATACGTCCGGCTGAAGTATGTGGTTGTTCAAGATAGCCAAGTTGTTCAAGCACTGCCATATCGTTTCGGATAGTTGCGGACGAAACATCAATATTGTCAAGCTTAGAGATTGCTTTAGAGCCGACCGGTTCTCCAGTTCTTATATACTCATCAACTACAGCAGTGAGTATTTTCAGCTTTCTGTTGTTCACGATTAGCACAACCTTTCGCTTATTTAGCACTCTACATCTCCGAGTGCTAAGTATAATTTAACACTATTATTAGAGTTTGTCAAGGGTTTTATGCAAATTCGTATGAATTAACAAAAATTTCACCTTTAAATATTGATAAAATATCAATTTCAAACAAAAGAAACAGCTCCTACTAATGAACGAAGAGGAGCTGTTTCAGAAAAAAGGAGGTTAATATATTAAAAAACTGGATAGCAATTTTATTTCAATTCTTATTTTTTTGAAATCATGATTGTTCACTGATAAGAATTGATATACGACTTTGTAATTTGTCTACAGTTTGCTGTGAAGAAGCCTCACCCTTGAAATATTTTGTTGCTTCTTCCTTTAATATCTGACTTACTTCTTCATTGTATCCGATGTACATTCTGTCAGCATTCTTGATATAATCAACAACAAAGTCTTTTTCTTCTTTTGTAAGAGGAGAAACATTAATTTCCTTGTCATTTACAAAATAAGTGTTATCGTATTCAACCTTTTTACCATTTTCGTCAATGTAATAAGGTTTATGCATAGAATCTTCTGCTGCTTTGTCGAATGCAGAAACAAGTGACGGAAGTCCGAAACCATAATTATTTGTTTGTTCTTCTTCTTTAAAGAAGGATTTTATAAATTCCCAGCAAGCTTCTTTTGAAGGCGAACTGTCAAGAATAGCCATTGAATTATTTAATGAAAGTAAAGCACCTTTTCCGTTGCTTGACGGTATGCCGACAAGGGTTATATCATCACCAAATGTAACATTTTTTGCTATTGAATATTGTGTAAGTTCATAAAATGTTACATCACTCAACAAAGCCTTATCATTAAGACACATAGTTTCCTGTTCGTTCCAGTAAGCATTTAATTCATCATCTGAAGCGTTTTCCCAGTCGATTTCGTCGTCTTCATCTGGGAATTCATTGCAGAATTCAAGAACCTTTTTAAATTCATCACTATCAAAATTGCATTCATTTTTTTCATTGTCTATAAATTCATCACTACAGAAGTTTACTAACATATCAAAAACGGATTCTTTTGAGTTTGTATAACTTGTAAGCTTCATATCCGGATTGTTATGCATAGTATCAATAAGTTCATCAGGAGTCCAGTTTTCCTTATCAAAGAATTTAGTTTTGCACGCTAATGTTGATACTTGGAAATTAGCAGAAAGTGAGTAAAGTTTTCCGTCTATTTCGCTTGCTTTCAAAACGTTAGGCATAATATCATCTTTGGATAATTCCTCATCTTTTTCAAGGAATGTGTAAAGGTCAGTGTAAGTTCCTTGATGTGCAAGTTCAGAGATAATATTATAATCGTAACTTATAATCATATCAGGAACATCTCCTGAAATTATGTCCATTTTGAGTTGTTTTTCAGCGGAATTAGTCTGCTTTTCGGTTTCAGAATCCCATTCATTGTACTTGCTGTAATCTGCAACTTTCAGACGATATTGACTATTGGATTTATTGAATTCAGTGATTTTTGAGGTAATGGAAGAATCATTCCCCATGGTAGCCACTGTAATAATAGTTTGATTTGCAAGTTCTTCAGGATTTCTTCTTGTAAGGCGTACAAATCCTGAAGTATTAGTGGAATAATTATTGATATAGACAATAAAATCTCCGTCTTCGCAACCGATAAACTGTTGTACAGTACTAGAGTCCATATCAGAGTCAATCCAGTTAATTATTTCAACAGGTTTTTTATCTTTTCCCACTCCATAAAGTCCGGATTGATTCGTCATAAATAAAGTATATTCACCAATACCCGTACTAATGCTATTTATATCTAAAATATCATTTTCATTGATATCTATATCACTGTCAGTGAATTTTTTATTATCAACATCGACACATTTTATTTCACTGCCTTTGGAAGTATAACAATAGCATAAGATATTTCCCTCTAAATCAGTTGTAAAGCTGTTAATCCAGTTAATATCATCGCTTTCAATTTCGCCGTTAATTGTACCATCTTCATTCATAATGAGATATGTTTCATTTTCACCGCTTAAAGTAATAACAAGTTTTCCATTGTTTCCGGCAACAATGTTATTTACTTGTAGTGCATCGTATGAATCATCACCATATTTGCTGAGGTCAACCGGACTTTCAGAAACTATCTGTCCGTCAGAACTGAGTTTATAGAGCGTGTATGAATATTTAGCAGCTTCGTTCATGGCATCATAGTCAAAGTTTTCGTAATCAAAGTCAGGGTCTTCATAGTCAGGAAGTTTAAAATCGCCGTAATCTATGAGTGTAAAGAACACATATATTGAACCGTCAGGAGCTACTGATGTTCTGAGATATGACTGAGAATTTTCAGGTTTTGTAAAGTCAAGTGGAATTTCATTAAATCCGCTGAAATCAATATCAGTAAGATAAAGACTGGAATTTGAACTGCTTCCGCCTAAAATAAGAACCTTTGAACTATCTTTGATATAAGACATTTGTTCAATATATTCTGCCGGAATATCTATATCGATATCAACACTGCTGAATGAATTTGTAATTACATTATTAGCTGTTTCAGTGGATTGAGCAGTTGATTCACCGCCTGAACTTTCTTCTGAACTGCCTTTGCATGAATATGCTGAAAATACCATTGCCAGTGCAAGAGTTCCTGTTATTGAGCGTTTGATAAGTGAATTTTTCATAAATAGTACCTTTCCGGAAAAAATTTTTTCCATAAAATTTTTATGCATCTTTCTTTTGTTTGTTTTTAATTTTTTCTTTTATATCCATTCGTTTTCTGTCTATGAATATAGATATTTTCCGTAAAATCAAAGGTTGCTTTTTTCGCAGGAATTTTACAGCGATAATTACAAGCCATACAATTGTAAGAAATGGTACAGCAAATAATATACGTCTGAAAAAATATAGAAATGTAAGTTTAAATTCAACAAGTCGGGAAGCGTTTTCCCAATAAGGATAGATTATATCATTTTTTATTATGGCATAATCTGATATTTTTTTAAAAGCTTTTGCTCTTATAGACGGTTCAAAACGTGTGCTGTTTTTTACTATTGAATATTTTTCTTTGTAGTTTTCGGAAAAATATTTTTTTATTATATTGTATCCGAAATCTTTAACAGGGTTTGGAAGAACAATTTCATAACAGGTTATCTGTGTGAAATTCGTAACAGCAGGAGTTATAATTGTATCATCATCTAAAAATGTGTTATTGAGATTTCCACCGGACGTTGCTGAAAGTCCGGAAGTTCCGTTATAGGATATATATATTCTCGGAAGACTGCCGATACAATCTTTTTCAGGGTCAGTTGAAGGATTTTCTATAACTCCGGATATATAGAATTTTATACCATTTATATATAAATTCATTCCTGCCACATTATAAGAACCATATAAATCCCATGCAAGACTGCGGTCAATAACAGCACCGTCCTGCATAATATCGGTGTCCTTAAAAAATGCACCATTTATTAACTGAAAGTTTCTGAAAGAAAAGAAATCTCCTCCAACAGCCGTCAGTACAGCATCGGAACGTCCTGTCAAATCGCCCCGCACTGTAAAAGTTCCCATTTGTGAACTATAAGCATCTGAAAACGGTAAATTTTGTTCGTTAATCTGTATTGAAGCGTTACTCAAGGAATTTATAATTTCTCCATGCAATGAATTGAGATTATCAGTTGTAAAGTTAGAATCTTTTGCTAAAAACGTGCTTATCTGTGCAAAATGTTCTTTGCTGTTATTTTTCCAACGGTCAGCATTAAGGTTGTATTGCTGGGAATCCGCTATAGAATTTCCGACAATAGTCATTATGCATATTGCTGTAATAACAATAATATTTAAAATAATTATAATGATATATTTTAACCTCGGTTTTAATTTCATTGACAACACCGCCTTAGTTGTCTTTCATGCGAACCTGTTCATTTGGCTTTATAGGCTTACTTGCAGTAGTGATAACATAATCTCCGGAAGAAATTGCTCCCTGTACAGCACTTGAAATTTCGTCTGATGCAAGGACTTCAACGTCTACTCTCTTTGCATAATATCTGTTTCCGAGAGGTGAACTCTTTGAATTTACTATCAGAACAAAAGAACCTTTACTGTCTTTATAAACCGCACTTTTCGGAACAATAGTATCATAACTTCCGCTACCGCAAGGTATAGACAAATCAATCATAGTACCTGTACTAACATCACCTGTTACTGAAAATTTAAGGATTTTATTTTTTGAATTTGCTTTTGTATCATTTTTTATATCGGTAAGGACGGCTGTAATATTGCCATTCCAGTTGTTGACAACTTCTGCTTCAATACCCTTTTTGATTTTTTTAGTTTTTTCAGCTTCAACTGTCAATTCAACAGTGTAACCCTCTTCGGCAATATCGATTACCGCAACAGGAACATCAGGAACAGTTTCTTCACCTATCTTGGCACTTATTGAACTTACTATACCACTGTATTCTGATTTTATTTCTGTAATTGAATTTTCTTGTTTAATTTTTTCAATTTTCTTGTTAAGGTTATCAATTTCTTTTTTCTTTGCTTCAATTTCGAGTGTATTTGTTTTGTTCTGGAGGTCATTTTCATTTTTTGTTTTGTTGAGATTAACAATAAGTTCTTCAAGAGCGTTTTGCTTAACTCGAATATCTTCGTCATATTGTTCTATTGACATTGCAGAATCGCTACCCTGTGAGGATTCGTAATTTGCAATCTGTTCATTAAGGGAATCAATATCACTTTCAATGCTGTATAACTGGTTCATAAGGTCGTTACGTATTTCAGCTTTGTTATTATTGTACTCGTCTAAAGCTGTGTCACGAACGGCTCTTTTAGCATCGGCATCAGCTTTTAAAGCTTCAAGAGTGCCATTGTCAGGTGTAGGTGTAGTAGTTGGTTCTTGAGTTGAATCCTGTGAACCATTATCGGTATCAGATGTAGTATCAGTATAATTTTCTGTAGGTGATTCAGAAGGATTTTCAGAGGGCTTTCCGGTAAGCATTTGTGTATAAAGAGCATAAGCAGTATTATAATCTTCTTCAGCTTTGGAATAAGCGTCATAAAGGAAAATAAGATTTCCGATATATTCAACGGAAGCAGACGCATAATCATTGGAATCTATTGCAATTATAGTTGACTGTAACTTATCAAAAATCTTAGTTTTTCTGGTACGTTCGTTTTTATTGCTGTTGTAATCGTAAAGACTTTGCTGTGCGGAATCCGAATTTGCAATAGCATTGTTTCTTTTTGCAATAGCAGCGTTAAGGTCTTCACGGGCATTGCTGATAGCCTGATTTTCTGCGGTGTAGTCTTCCGGAGTAGTCAAAAGAGCCTTTTGGTATTCGAGTTCAAGAGCAATCAATGAAGCCTGAGCGGTTTCAAGTTCTTCTGAATCTTCCGTACCTACTGTGAAGAGTACATCACCCTTTTTGACTTCCTGACCTGTTTTAATCATAATTGTGTCAATAATCTTGTTTCCGTCCACCTTGACATCATATGATTGATTTGATTCAACAAGACCACTTCCACGGATACGCTCTGTAAGTTTGCCGGAAGTAGCACTTTCTGTAGTAATTTCAGCAAGAGATTTGTTCATGATTGTATTTGAACAAAATGTAAGTACAAGCATAACTATCAGGAAAACTATAAGAATAGTTTTAATTATTTCCCTTTTCCTGTTGGGAGTATAATTCCCCTTATTATTTTCATTCATAAGAAATCTCCTTTTATATTTAACCTTTTATTCCACCGGCGGTTATTCCTTCAACGAGGTAATCCTCACCATATAGGAACATTAGTACAGTGGGTATCATATAGACTGTGCCAACAGCAAAAGCAAGTCCGATATCACCGGTGTTTATCTGTGAAAGAAAAACTGACAACGGGTGCAATGCTGAAACAGCGTCGGGGTCTGTTATGAGAATCAGAGGTTGTTCAACCATGTTCCAATAATCGATGAATACAAGCATTCCTATTGAAATCAAGGCACTTTTGCACATAGGAAGATATATTTGTGTCATAATCTGCCATTCTGATGCACCGTCAAGCTTTGCAGCTTCAACATACGATATAGGAATACGTTTCATAACCTTTGTGAGCAGGAAAACACTGAATGGTGAAAAAATTCCTGGTAAAATTATTGCCCACCTTGTGTCAAGAATATTGAAATATTTTGCTACAAGATAGTTCGGAACAAGTGTAACCTGATACGGCATAAGCATAAGAATAATATACGCAAAGAATATAAGATTTTTCACTTTGTTGTTGTGTCTCGAAAGTCCGTATGATGTAAGTACAGCAACAGCAATCTGAAATACAGTTATCGGAACTGTAAGTATTATTGAATTCCAGAATTTAAAAAGATATTCCGGATTTTTAAAAAGTACATTTTTATATTGAGATAATGTGGCTTTGTCCGGAATGAATTTAAGATTCACGTTGTGTGAAATAAAAACTTTTTTATCTTCTGTCATGTTGCTGAACATTGAACCATAGTTAGCAGAAATTTCGCTTGAGGTCATAAAGGAATTGGCAATAGTAAGAACGGTTGGCATTATAAACATTATAGCAGTAACACATATAAAAACTGAAATAATTATATTAAATATATGGGTTCTTTTTTTTGAAGTCATCAGCTTTCAACGTCCTTTCCGAAGAAGTGTTCAGAAATCAGCAAAATTGCAATTATTACAATCATTACAAGTGAAAATAGAACTGCTGAAGTGGAAAGTTTCTGATAATTAAACTTCTCAAATGTATTGTTCATGAAATGCTGTAGTGTATACAGATTTTCAATAGGATAGTTGCCGATAAGAAGATAGATTTCACGGAAAATTTTGAAAGAACTTATAAGTGACAATATAATTACAAATACAATAGTGGGAGACATATATCTTAGTTTTATATGAAAAAACTGATACATTTTACTTGCTCCCTCAAGTTCTGCAACTTCCATAAGGTCTTTTGGAATGCTTCCGAGTGCCGACATGAAAAGTATCATATTATAGCCGATATTCTTCCATAGAAACATGAGAACAATTACTGCCATTCCATAAGAGGAAGTAAGCCATTCAATTGGTTTACCTCCGAATTTTTCAATAATTTGGTTAACTGTTCCGTGATTGTGGAAAATAACCTGCCATACAAGCACTACCGATGCAGTAGGAACCATAAGCGGACTTAGAAAAAACGTTCGGAAAATGCTTTTGCCAGGAATATTTCTTTCAAGTATCACAGCCAGCCATAATGGAATTATAACCGCAAGTGGTATTGCTATACAAGAAAACAAAGCGGTATTTTTTGAGGCTTTTTGAAATGCTGTATTATGTATAAGTGCTGTATAATTTTCTAATCCAACGAATTCGCCTTGTTGAGTATTGTTTATCAGAGAATAATAGATAACTATTAGAAATGGTATCAGAAAAAATATCAGTACTCCGATAAGGCTTGGTATTACGCATATATTACTGAAAATTTTTTCACCTCGTTTACCGCAAGGGTTTCTGAAATGTTTCTTCATGTTTTTATCACAACCTTTCTGTTAAGTATCTCTCTATATATAAGTGATTTAAAAAAACAAAAAAGATGAAATCAAAATATATTTTTTTCTTTTTACTAAATCCTTTGTTTAGTAATTATATTATATCGCTTTTTTGTTTTTTGTCAATATCCCGAGGATATGGAAATATAATTCATATAGCTCGCAATAAAACATGCACAATTATACGACTTATATAAAAATAAAATTGTGAATAAAGACTATTTTTATATTTTCCTATTGACATTTTTAAAAGTTTGTGATAAAATAATTTTTGTTGAAACACGAATGCGGGTGTAGTTCAATGGTAGAATTCCAGCCTTCCAAGCTGGTTACGTGGGTTCGATTCCCATCACCCGCTCCATTTTGCGCCTTTAACTCAGCTGGATAGAGTAACTGCCTTCTAAGCAGTAAGCCACTGGTTCGAATCCAGTAAGGCGCGCCACTTTTATATGGTGGGTGTAGCTTAGCTGGTTAAAGCGTCGGATTGTGGTCCCGAAGACCGTGGGTTCGAATCCCATCTCCCACCCTTATGAAATTTTCTCCCTGATTAGATTAAGTCAGGGAGTTTTTTTGTGTTGTGTTATTTTTGAATTTTGTGATATATAAACTTACCAGAAAGGTATTTATATTATGGCTTGAAATCCTTTCTTTTTATCATAGTGAAATTTTAAAATATTATCCATATTATCATATATAAATTTCTGTGCCTTTTCAGAATAATAATTCAAATAATATTCTCTTCCATCAGCTGACCTTTTTAATTCTGAAGTAATTCCTTTCATTCTTCCTGATTGTGTAGCAATTCTATTGTTTTCTGCATTTTTTTGTAACATACCAATATCAAGAAGCCAATCTGTAATCCATACAGCCTGTAATTTTTTTACATTGTTTACCTGAGTAACTTTGTTTAGTTCATTGGCAATGTCAGATATTTTTTTCTGTCCATTGATTTCTATTTGTTCAAGCTGTTCTTTGCTTATAAAAAAATCTTTATTACTGTTTGAATTTTTATCTTCTATAATTTCAGAAAACAGTTTTAAACATTCTAAGATATTTTTAGTCATTAAAGTTTCCTTGGTGTAACAGTCATTTTTTTCAGATAATATTAAATCTTCTTCTATTTTAGAGATATATTCTTTGATTTGATTTATTTTATCGGATTTATCCATAATAAGCCCCTTTCATTGATATACTGAAATTATATCATATCAGTAAAAAACTGTCAATAATACCTTGAAATTTACTAAAGATTATGTTATAATAAGTTCACATCAGGTCAAAAAGAATTGACTCCGTATTTTTGGGGAATATTTTTATTGAGTAGATTTAATTTAAATAAAAGGAGCTATAAAAATGAAAAATACTGTTGCTACAATGTTAAAGCAGAAGCAATCAGGCGAAAAAATAACGATGCTTACTGCCTACGACTATACGACAGCCCGCATTGAAGATGAATGTGGAGTAAATTCTATTCTTGTCGGGGATTCCTTAGGAATGACAATGTTAGGTTATGATACTACACTTCCAGTAACTATGGAAGATATGCTCCACCATACAAAAGCAGTCACTAAAGGTGCAAAAAATGCGTTTGTTGTTGCAGATATGCCGTTTATGTCGTATCAGACAAGTGTTTATGATGCTGTTGTAAATGCAGGCAGACTCGTAAAAGAGGGTGGTGCTTCTGCTGTAAAACTCGAAGGTGGTGCAGAAGTTTGTGAACAGATACGTGCTATAGTGGATTCATCAATTCCTGTTGTTGCACATCTCGGACTTACTCCGCAATCTGTTAACGCTTTTGGTGGTTTCAAGGTGCAGGGAAAAACTTTTGATAGGGCAAAGCAGATTCTTGAAGACGCTTTTAAGATTCAGGAAGCAGGAGCTTGTGCAGTAGTTCTTGAATGCGTTCCGGCTAAACTTGCCGAAATAATCAGCAAAAATCTTGTTATTCCAACGATTGGAATAGGTGCAGGTGCAGGTTGTGACGGACAAGTTCTTGTATTTCAGGATATGCTCGGACTTAATACAGGTCATACACCTAAGTTTGCTAAAGTCTTTGCAGATGCAGGAGAAGTTTTCAGAAAAGGCTTTAAAGACTACATTGAAGAAACACAAAACGGTGCGTTTCCGTCAGAAGAACACACTTTCAGTATAGATGACGAAATTATAGCAAAACTCAAGGAGGAATTACAATGAAAATTGTAAAAACTATTGCAGAAGTACGTGAACAGGTTAATCAATGGAGAAAAGAAGGTCTTACAATAGGACTTGTTCCCACTATGGGCTATCTTCATGAAGGTCATGCAAGTCTTATTGATGCCTCACACAAAGACAATGACCGTACTGTTGTTTCAGATTTTGTAAATCCTATGCAGTTTTCACCTAATGAGGATTTGGAAAGCTATCCGAGAGACCTTAAACATGATGCAGAACTTGCCGAGGCTCATGGCTGTGATATGATTTTCAATCCAGAACCAAGTGAAATGTATCATAAAAACTTTTCCTCATTTGTTGATATGACGGTTCTTACAGAGGAACTTTGTGGAATAAGTCGTCCTATTCATTTCAGAGGAGTATGCACAGTTGTAAATAAGCTTTTTAATATAGTGAAACCTGACAGGGCTTATTTCGGAAAAAAAGACGCTCAGCAACTTGCAGTTATACGCCATATGGTTGACGATTTGAATATGGATATAGAAATTATTGGTTGTCCCATTATCAGAGAAAGCGATGGTCTTGCAAAGAGCTCAAGAAACACATATCTTAGCGAACAAGAAAGAAAATCTGCTGTTGTTTTATCAAAGTCCCTTGAAGTCGGAAAATCCGCTATAAGAAGTGGCATTACAGATTGCGGAGAGATAATTGAAAAAATAAAATCTGTAATAAACAGTGAACCTCTTGCAAAAATTGACTATGTAAAGATAGTTGATGCAGAAACTATTCAGCAGATTGAAAAACTTGACAGACCTGCTCTTTGTGCTATGGCTGTTTATATCGGAAAAACAAGACTTATTGATAACTTTTTTACAGAGGATATTTAAATGAAGATTTCAGCATTGAAAAGCAAAATTCACAGAGCAGTTATTACACAGGCAGAACTTGATTACATCGGAAGTATTACAATTGATGAGGATTTAATGGATTCTGCCGGTATTTATGAATACGAACACGTTCATATTGTTAACATAAACAGCGGAAGCCGTATTGAAACTTATGTTATTGCCGGAGAGCGTGGAAGTGGTGTTATATGTCTTAACGGAGCAGCAGCAAGAAGCGGTCAGAAAGGTGACTGTATCATAATAATGTCATATGCCGATATGTCTCCGGAAGAACTTAAAGATAATCCGCCTAAAGTTGTTTTTGTGGATGATAAAAATAAATTAGTCCGTGTGACCCGTTATGAAAAACATGGTAAGCTTGAAGATTTAAAATAATTATAAAAACAGGGGGATTTATGTTAGGTGCTATTATAGGAGATATTGTTGGTTCTCGTTTTGAATGGGATAATCATAGAAGTAAAGACTTTGAATTCATGCCATATGATAAATGTTTTCCTACAGATGATAGTATTATGACACTGGCTCTTGCAAAAGCTATTCTTATAAGTAAAGATGATTATTCAGATTTATCTGATAACGCCGTATTCTGTATGCAGGAAATAGGAAGAAAATATCCTGATTGTGGTTATGGTGGAAATTTCTATTATTGGATTTTTTCAGATAATCCCGAACCATATTATAGTTTCGGAAACGGTTCTGCTATGAGAGTTAGTTCGGCAGGATTTGTTGCCAAAAGCATTGATGATGCAAAAATGATTTCTGAACTGATTACCGAAGTAACACATAATCACCCTGAAGGTTTAAAAGGTGCAGAAGCTACCGCAGTAGCTATATATATGGCTAAATCAGGTAAAAGCATACTTGAAATACGTGATTATATTGATGAAAATTATTACGATATGAATTTTACACTTGATGAAATCAGAGACTCTTATGAATTTAATGAAACTTGTCAGGATACTGTACCACAAGCTTTGCAGGCATTTTTTGAATCTAATAGTTTTGAAGACGCAATAAGAAATGCGATTTCTATTGGCGGAGATAGTGACACTGTTGCTGCTATTTGCGGAGGTGTTGCCGAGGCTTATTATGGTATTCCGAGCGATTTGAGAAAACAAGCTATCAAATTTCTTGACGAAGAATTATTGAATTTACTTATAGAATTTGAAAGCAAATATCCGCCTGTAATCGAGTAAAAATAATAGTTATACTGGTAAATTAAAGTATTCTGAAAAATAAAGTTTTTTTATTTCTCTCCGGATTAAAAAAGTTCGGGGAGATTATTTTTTTCTGTATTGACACATTACAGCCAAAATGTTATAATAATAATATAAATTTACACAAAGGAGTTTTTTCAGACTATGAACAATAAAAACAGCTATGAAAGCCCGTTCTGTACCCGTTATGCAAGTGAGGAAATGCAATATATTTTTTCAGCTGATAAGAAGTTTACAACATGGCGTAAACTCTGGGTTGCTCTTGCAAGAGCTGAAATGAAACTTGGTCTGCCTATTACTGAAGAACAGGTTAAACAGCTTGAAGAACACATTACAGATATCGATTATGATATGGCTGAACAGCGTGAAAAAGTTTGCCGTCATGACGTTATGTCACACGTTTATACATATGGACAGGCTTGCCCTGATTCCGCAGGAATTATCCACCTTGGAGCAACTTCCTGTTATGTAGGCGATAATACAGACGTTATTATTATGCGTGATGCTTTGCAGGTTGTAAGAAGAAAGCTTATCAATGTTATGAACAATCTTGCAAAATTTGCTAAGGAATACAAGGATATGCCTTGTCTTGCTTATACACACTTACAGCCGGCACAGCTTACAACAGTCGGAAAACGTGCTACTTTATGGCTTAATGAATTGCTCATGGATTTTGAAGACCTTGAATACAGAATATCTTCCCTTAAACTTCTTGGTTCTAAGGGTACTACAGGTACACAGGCTTCATTTATGGAACTCTTTGAGGGAGATACAGAAAAAATTAAAAAGCTTGAAAAAATGATTGCTGAAGAAATGGGATTTGATGCAGTAGTACCGGTTTCCGGACAGACATATTCAAGAAAAATGGATTCACAGGTACTTTCAGTACTCAGCGGAATTGCACAGTCATGCAGTAAGTTCTCTAATGATATGCGTATTCTCCAGAGTTTCAAAGAAATGGAAGAACCTCGTGAAAAGAAACAAATCGGTTCATCTGCAATGGCTTATAAACGTAATCCTATGCGTTGTGAAAGAATTACTTCACTTGCGAGATACGTTATGATTGATAGTCTTAATCCAGCATTTACAGCAGGTACACAGTGGTTTGAAAGAACTCTTGATGATTCCGCTAACAAGAGAATTTCAGTAGCAGAAGCTTTCTTAGGTGTTGATGCTATCCTCAATATTATGATGAATGTTACTGATGGTCTTGTTGTTTATCCTGAAATTATCCGCCGTCGTGTAATGGCTGAACTTCCATTCATGGCAAGCGAAAATATTATGATGGACGCTGTTAAGAAAGGCGGTAATCGTCAGGTACTTCACGACAGAATTATGGATTACTCAATGATTGCAGGCGAACAGGTTAAAGTTTATGGCAAGGATAACAACCTTTGTGAACTCATTCTTGCTGACCCGTTGTTTATGGTAACTAAAGAAGAACTTGATGCTGTTCTTAAACCTGAAAGCTATACAGGAAGAAGTTCACAGCAGGTTGAAGAATTTCTTAATGACTTTATCAATCCTATTCTTGAAGCTAATAAAGATGTTCTTGGTGAAAACTTTGAAATGAAAAACTAATCAATAAAATAAGCCGTTCTGCACACAAAGCGGACGGCTGTTTTTTTCTTCATTGACAAAATAAGCTTATATTGTTATAATTATTACAAAGATAGGTGGGTGGGTATTATGAAAGTATTTTTTATAGCAGATACGCATTTTGGTGACAGTAATATATTAAGATATGAAAACCGTCCTTTTTCCGATGTTGAACAAATGGACAGTACACTCATTAAAAACTGGAATAATACTATCTCAAAAGATGATAAAGTTTTTTTAGTGGGTGATTTTTCTGAATATGGATTTGAAAAATCACGTGAAATCTGTCAGCAACTTAACGGAGAAAAGTTTCTTGTTATGGGAAATCACGATTTTCAGAATGAAAAGTATTATTATGATTGCGGATTTGATAGTGTAAGTCGTTATCCCATTATATATGAAAATTTCTGGATTATTTCTCACGAACCGCTCTATATAAACAGAAATATGCCATATGCCAATATTTTCGGGCACGTTCACGCAAATCCCTTATATAAGGACGTTTCTGAACAGAGTTTTTGTGTCAGTGCGGAAAGAATTAATTATACACCTGTGGAATTTTCTGAAATAAAATTACGTATGAAAGGTTGTAATCTGAATGAAAAAGGAATATCTTGAAGCTGGAAAAATAGTTAATACTCACGGAATAAAAGGTGAAGTTAAAATAATGCCTTATACAGATTTTCCGGAATTGCTTTGTGAATTTGACAGGCTTTTTCTTGACAAAAAGGAAATATTTATAGAAAGGTCAAGAGTAGCTAAAAATATGGTTATCGCCAAAATAGAAGGAATAGATACTCCCGAGCAGGCAGAAAAACTCCGAAATAAAATTCTATATATGCACCGTGATGACCTTGAACTTGATGATGATACTTATTTTATTCAGGATTTGATTGGAATTGAAGTAAAAGATGTTGATACAGATTTTGTTTATGGAAAAATAACTGATGTTATGCAGACCAGTGCAAATGACGTTTATGTTATTCGTGGAAACGATAAAGAGTATCTTGTTCCTGCTATTGCTGATGTTGTTATTTCAACCGATATAGAAAATAATTTAATGACTATAAGACCTCTTGAGGGACTCTTTGAATAAAACGATTATGCTTTTTGGAAAGAAGATGATAAAATGAAAATAGAAATAGCTACATTATTTCCGGAAATGTGTGAGGCTGTTCTTGGTGAAAGTATTGTCGGACGTGCAAGAAAAGCCGATAAAATACAGATTAACTGCCGTCAGATAAGAGAATATACTCAGGATAAGCACCGCCGTGTTGATGACACTCCATACGGTGGCGGTATGGGAATGGTTATGCAGTGTGACCCTATTTATAACTGTTATAAAGCTGTTTGTAACGAAATGGGTACAAAACCGCATACTATATATATGTCACCTAAAGGAAAAATCTTTACACAACAACGTGCTGTTGAACTTTCCAGAATGGATAATATTTTAATAATATGCGGTCACTATGAAGGCGTTGACCAGAGAATTATTGATAAAATAGTTGATGAAGAAATATCTATAGGTGATTACGTTCTTACAGGAGGGGAAATTCCTGCTATGGCGGTTGTTGATGCTGTTGCAAGAATGTGTGACGGTGTTTTATCTGATGAAGTCTGTTTTAAAGATGAAAGTATTTACAGTGGACTTTTGGAATATCCTCAATATACCCGTCCGGAAATATGGGAGGGTGAAAGAGTTCCGGCGGTGTTGCTTTCAGGACATCACAAGAATATTGAGAAGTGGAGACTTGAAAAAAGTCTGGAAATTACTTCAGAACGCCGTCCGGATTTACTGGAAATATATAATAATTTAAAATGACGGATATATTATTAAAAAATTTTTCGCTTTATACGTAATGAACATAATAAAGTGTTGAAAATTGTAAGACTTCAACAAATTATGTTAAAATTTTTTATAGTAAATATCAACAACCAAATCGGAAAAATAACTATTACATTTAAACTAAATGTAGAATTTCATGAAAAGTGGGCGTTTAAAGAAAAAAATCCGTTGACTATGCAAATTTTTGAATGTATAATTAATATCAGCAATTAATAAATTTGCAAAATGGTATCCAGATTTAGCGGATACAATATAGAGAATAGGAGAGTTGTATATGTTTGTCAGAGAAGTAATGGTCAAAAATCAGGTTGGACTTCATGCAAGACCAGCTACTTTCTTCATTCAGAAGGCTAACGAATTTAAGTCATCTATCTGGATTGAAAAGGAAGAACGCCGTGTTAATGCAAAAAGCCTTCTCGGTATTCTTTCACTTGGCATTGTAGGCGGTACAAATATTAAGGTTATTGCTGATGGTGCAGACGAAAAGAGTGCTGTTGATGCTCTTATTGACCTCGTTGACAGCGGATTCAGCGAAGAAAACAGATAATTAAAATCATGTGTTTGGGCGTTACATATAGTAACGCCCGATTTTATTTTTTCTGTAAAAAATAATTATTTGATATATTCTGTCATATTTTCTGCAAAAATTGCATATCCTTTAGTTGGGTCTGAAACAAAAACATGAGTTACTGCTCCTATTATTTTTCCGTCCTGAATTACCGGACTTCCGCTCATTCCCTGAACTATTCCTCCGGTGCTTTCAAGTAAATCCTTATCGGTTATTTTTATAACCATATTTTTTGTGCTTTCAGGATTGTTATAATCTATTTTTTCAATTTCAATGCTGTATTTTTTAGGGGTATTTCCTGAAATTGTTGTTATAATTTCGGCTTTTCCGGTTTTGATATCCTGAATATAACCCATTTTGTATTCATTGGAGGTTTCACATAAAGATTTTATAGCCTGTTCGGAAAGAAGTCCATATACTCCGCATGAGTTATTGAGATTCAGAATACCAAAATCACCGCCGTACATGAATTGTCCGTGAAGTTCTCCGGGAATGCCTTTAGAACCTTTTTTTGTGTCAGTTATTTCAACCCGAACAGCTTCACCACTGGAAATCGGTACAAGTTCGCCGGTATCAGAATCACATACAGGGTGTCCGAGACCTGCGAATTTTCCGGTATTTCTGTCAAAAAATGTCATTGTACCTATTCCGGCTATACTGTCACGAACCCACATTCCGCCCCTCCAGCTTTCAGAGGATTTTGAATATTCTGGTTTAAGAAATACCGGAAAATCTCTTCCGTCACGATTAATAATTATTTTTATTTTTTTACCGTTGCTGTTTGCAATAATCTGCTGAATTTCATCATTGGAGGTTATGTTTTTTCCGTCTGCTGATTTGATTATGTCGCCTACTTGAATTCCGGCATCTTCAGCAGGACAGATTTTTTCATTGTTTTCAGTATCAACTTTTCCAAGTTCAGTAACCATTACCCCGTCCATAAGGAGCTTTATTCCGAATGGATTTCCTCCGGCTACCAGTACCGGAGCTTCTGCCTGATGAACTTCAATGTTTTTTACGGGAATAGCTCCGAAAAGTGTTAAAGTCGCCTGTGAAATATCATTATTGTTATTTGAAACCGGAATAGCATTATCTGAATCACTGAAACATGATATTTCCGGATATTGTGCGATTTTTATTTCACTGCCCGATTCCGTTGTTAGTGATGACGGCAGATGTGCTGAATAGTATTCGGCTGTACCATACAATGCAACCATAAGTCCGGACAGTATAACAGCAGTACCTTTAATGATTTTTCTTTTAAATTTCATTCTGTAAATCCTTTCCTTTAGTTTTATGAAAAAATGAGAGCATATTTATTATATGATAGCTATGCAGTTTTATAATTGAGAATTAACCGCATATATTGCTTTTTATCCCTTTATATTCAAAAAGAGGTTTATTAAAATGACAGAAAAATCAAAAAAGTATATTTTATTTTTAACAAAAATCTTTCTTATAATATTAACCATTGTTTATCCGTTTTTTATGACAATAATGACGGGTACAGGAATTATTTACAATTATAAAAACTATAGTAATGAAGTTTTTTATATCGGAATATTTATGATTGTCTCCGGAATACTTATGACAAGCGGAACTGTTTTTTGCCTTTTAAAAAAGAAAAAATTTAATATATTATCTGTAATATTATGGATTATTGGTATTCTTGTATGCATGATAACATTATACAAATTATGCGTTTATGCGGATTTCAACGGCTGGAACAGAAATTTATTACCAGCAAGCAATATGTACAAATCAAGGATATTGCCTGTAATATTGCCGTTTTTACTTGATGTGTCTGTATCACAAGTACAAATTCATGCTAACTCATAATTTAATTATAACAAAAAAAAGACGGGAAAAACGTCTTTTTTTGCGAATATAAAAATTTTTTTATTTTACTACACGGCATAAATTTGCCTCTCCTGAACTCAGGTGGCGTATAGTACCGTCAGGAAGTTTTACAACAAGATTAGTATTATCATCAATACCCTCTGCAAAAGCTATTACTGTGTTTCCGTTAATGTTTGCAGTAATGGTATTTCCCGTAAGAATTTCACGATTTCTATATTCATTTATAAAATTTCGGGTTTCTATTTCGGAAAGGTATTCTTCAAGAGTGTTTAAGATTTCGGCACATAATTTGTTTCTGTTTACTTTAAAACCTGTTTCCTTTTCTATTGAAGTGGCTGATGCTCTGAGTTCACGGCTGAAACTTCCCTCGGAACTATATACATTAATTCCTATACCTATAACAGCGTAATCAATAGCTTTCATTTCCATTCCAAGAGATGCTTCTGTAAGTATACCACATATTTTTCTGCCATTCATATAAAGGTCGTTAACCCATTTTATATTCACGTCATAATTACATAGCTTTTCAATAGCGTTTGCAACTGCACAGGCGGTAGCAGTAGTTATCATTGAGGCGGTCTGTATATCGAAATCCGGACGCACTATAACAGTCATATAAAGACCTTTTCCCTGCGGAGAGACAAAGTTTCTTCCAAGCCGTCCCTTTCCGGAAATCTGTGTATCAGCGATTACAACTGTACCGTTACAAGCACCAGAAGAAGCTATTTCCTTAGCGTAATTATTAGTGGAGTCTATTTCATCAAAAATTATTATATTGTTTCCGAAAGACTTTGTTTTTAGTGAAACTTTTATAAGCTTTTCGGACAGACGATTATTTTCAGCAGAAATTCTGTAGCCTTTTGAAGTTACAGCATCTATTGAATAACCTTCTGTTTCAAGTGATTTAACGGCTTTCCAGACGGCATTACGGCTTACTCCGATTTTTTCGGCAAGCATAGCCCCTGAAATATATTTACCGTCTGCTTCTGCCAAAGTGTCAAGAAGTGTTTCTTTAACGTTCATAAAAAGAAAACCACCTTATTTATTATTTATTATCCTTTCAAAGAAGTCAATGTATTTTGCGGTTATGGTATCACGATTGAAATTATCATTTACATACTTATAACCATTTAAACCCATTTTATCCGAAATATCTTTATTTTTAAGAAGATAATCCGTACATGCTTCAAATTCAGGATAGTTACTGAAATACAATCCGCCGTCAGATTGAAGAACGAAATTTTTTGTAACATCGCACTTTTCGTGGACAAGAACAGGACGTTTACAGAGCCAGTTTTCCATAATAACAAGTGAAAAACTTTCATTAAATGACGGTTGACAAAGAAATTCGCAAGCACTCATTGCATTGTATTTATCCTGTTGCGGAATGTATCCTAAATCAGTCACATTATTTATTTTTTTACCTCCGCCAATCATTATAAGTCGGAGATTACTGTTTTTTCGTTTCACATATTCAGCATAATACTTTATAAGGGTATCAATATTTTTTCCGCTGTCTTTTCTTCCCGAATAGAGTATAAAAGGTTCATGAATGTTGTATTTTTTGCGGAAATCTTCAGCATTTGCTAAAATATTTGTATTCATTCCTATGCCTGCTGTAAGAGTTTTAACGCTTTTCAGATTGTAGATTTTTTCAGCAAGAATTTTTTCGGGTTCTGAATTGAAAATCATTCCTGCAATATTCGGGAAAGTTTTCTGAAAGTGTTTCATATATGCATAAGGTTCATCATGCAGACAGGGAATAAGAATTGATTTTTCAGGAAAAAGTTTCATTCCCCAGTAAGTTGTTCCGAACATATACGGAATAAACACAAATAAGGAATATTCTTCAGAATGTTCAGTCATGTATTTATAAAGATGATTGCTGTTAATCATTTCACGCAGGAAAATTTTTTCTTCATCAAAACTTACAGGAATGCTATTCATAAACTTATAGTTTACATAATCAAAAGCTTTTGTATCACGTTTTCTTACTTTAAAACGCCTTATTATAATATTTTCCTTATTTAAATATAATCCCTCTTTGTAGTGGTTAACATTCCAGTCTGAACGAAACTCTTTTGCACAGGTTGTAAGTATTTCTACCGGAATATTATTTTTATTAAGTTCAGAAATCAGGTCTCTGAGCATACTTTCAGCACCACCGGAAATCTGTTCGCCATACCATGCGGTAACAAAACCTATTTTTTTCATAATCAATCACCATTTATAAAGTCTGATAATATTTCTTTAAAAAGAGTTCCGGTTTTTTTATACGAAAAATCAGATAATCTTTTTTTCTGTTTTCTGAGAATGTCATTTCTGAAAGAATTGTCATTAATTATTCTTGAAATAATTTCAGCAGTATAAACAGGATTATTATCCGGAAGAAGTACACCGCTTTCGCCGAGAGTATCCGGAACAGCACAGGAATTAAGTGCGATTACCGGAACATTAAAAAACATGGATTCAACTAATGGCACACAAAATCCCTCATGCTGACTCATACAAAGAAAAATATCAGCTATCTGGTAATATGCAAGAATTTTATCAAAAGTTATATGACCTGTAAATATAACATCATTGAGTTCAAGGGCGGATACATATTTTTTCAGACGATTATAATAATTTTCCATTCCTGCCCACGACCCTACAAGAATAAGTCTTGATTCAGGATTTATTTTTTTGTAATAATAGAAAGATTTTATAATATCTTCTTGTTTTTTGTTTGGAGCTATTCTTCCGACAAAAATAATATTAGTCCATTTATCAGAATACTTATTTATTATATATTGGTCGGGAGCTTTTTTGTAGTCCTTGAACGGTATCAGCACAGGACGAACCTTTATAGGACATTTATAACCGTATTCAATAAGCTGGGATTTATTATATTCGGAATCTGCAAGGCAAAGATTAAAAGTATCTTTAAGAAATTCAAGTCCTTTGTATCCGTAGTTTGTGAGGGCAAAAGCTTCACGGCTGTATGGTCGGAAAAATTCAGGAGGCGTTATATTATGGTAAATCATAATTTTTCTGCATACGAACCGGTTAATTAAAAAATTAAGTTCTGTACCGGTTGACATATGATAAATGATTATATCGTTTTCAGAAATATTCTTTATACTTTGTATTTTTTTGGCAGGAAGATTTTTTCCGATAGTTTCGGCATATATTTCTGTATCAATTTGCATTGATTTTATAATTTTATCAAGTGCTAAAGTGTCATTGCTTACAGCATCGCCATATGAAATAGTAGGAAGTATTTGTATAACTTTCATAATTATTCACCATACAAATCTTTCATAAGACGTTTATTTTCGTTTTCGAGCTTTTCAATGCGTTTTATGAGTTTTTTCTGAGTGTTACGCAGAGAAGTTATAGTTGCCTCTGATGATGCATTAAAATTATTCTGTTCTTCTACAATAGGTTCTACATAAAATTTCACTATTTTACGGACAACCTTTTTTAGAAATACTTTAATTTTTTTATCATTTAACGGTCTGTACGAATGCACATAAGAATATGACCGCATTTCAGAAATAGCTTTATCAGGGTTTTCATAAATTACAGAACCGGCATTTTTTTTATATGGTATATTCTCAAAATCAGGAATATTTTTTGCAGTACGTTTAATATCGGACATTATTTCAGTCGTATTTATAGAATTATTCATAATTTTAACCTCATATAAAAAGTATGATTTGTTTTATTATACCATAGTTTGTGAGGAGTGTCAAGGTTAATGCTATTGCTGTTTGTAAAAACTAATTTTATTTCCCAAGTTTGCCACTTAATCGATTGAAAAAATGCCAGAAACACACGAAAAATAGAGAAAAAATAGGGCTGAGATTTTTGATATTAAAAACCCACATTTTTTCATCAATTTATTGTGACTTTTCGCCTATATTTCGTTACATTCCCTTATATGTTCACATTTCTTGAATTATTTAGCGTGGTCATATGATGTGGGGGTATAAGATTTTTGCCTATAAATAGGCGTTTTTCAAAGTTTAAATATTTAAAAAATAAAAATAAGTGGCAAAGTCGGGTTATACCATAGTTTGTGAGGAGTGTCAAGGTTAATGCTATTGCTGTTTGTAGAAACTAATTTTATTTTTTCAGTCTGTTGCCGTCCTTGTCAAAAGTATTTTTCAGTGTTTTTTCTGCTATAACAATACTTACAATTAATATAATAACTTGTACAGTTTCAAGTATTACAGTAAGCCAACATATTGTGTTTTTGTTGCTTTCTTTGAAAGGTATCTGCAAAATTATACTTAATAAAAGCATTATTCCGCCAATTTTCAGCCAAAGTTTACCGCAGAATTTTTGTGCAAAATCCCATGTTTCCTGATTTTTCATTGAAAGCTTTGTCCTGTATCCTATAATGCCGTTTATATCTTTCGGAGAATGTTTATACATAAAATATCCGGCAATAACCATTATCAAAGGCAACAATAAATTGCATACAAACATTAAAACAAACATATCTTTTGTCCTCCTGAAAAATAAGTTTCATACATATTATAGCATATATTGGTTATAAAATCAATTTATATATTTTTGATGAATGGCACAAATTATTTCCATAAGCCTTGACAAAATCCGCTGTTGTGGTATATAATATTGTAAGTGATATTGTTAAAAGCGTAGCATTCAGAGTAGCTTTTAAAAAAAGTTCTTTCAGAGAGTGTCGGGGTGGTGTGACGGCACAGGCTTTAAAAGTGAAGTGCGTCTGTCAGCTTTGCGGAGGAATAACAGTATTCCGCAACGTAATCCTTCGTTACAGGAAAATGATTTATAAATCGGAGTGGAACAGCGTTTTTTATACGCCTCCGGAGTGTTTTGTGTGTGTACGCTCCGGAGGTTAAATTTTTTAAGGAGGAAAAGGCTTGTTTGAGTATATAAAGAGAGATATTAGGCTTATAAAAGAACGTGACCCGGCGGTTCATAGTACACTTGAAATACTGCTTACCTATCCGAGCCTTACAGCTATAAGAAGCTATCGTATAGCCCATTGGTTCTATAAACACAAGAAATTCACTATCGCAAGAATGATTTCTCAGCGTGCCAGAAGAAAAACCGGTATTGAGATTCACCCTGGGGCAAGAATAGGAAAAGGTCTTTTTATTGACCACGGAATGGGCGTTGTTATAGGTGAAACCGCTGTAATTGGTGATAACTGTCTTTTGTATCAGGGAGTAACTTTGGGCGGTACTGGAAAGGATAAAGGAAAACGTCACCCTACTTTAGGGCATAATGTTCTTGTTGGTTCGGGGGCAAAAGTATTAGGACCTTTCAGAATAGGAAACAATGTGAAAATAGCTGCTAATGCTGTTGTGTTGAATGAAATCCCCGATAACTGTACAGCAGTAGGCGTTCCGGCAAGAATAGTAAGACGAAATGGCAAAAAAATCTGTCCAGACGTTTGTGAAGAAATAGACCAGATACACATTCCGGACCCCGTATCAAAAGAACTATGCCGTCTTGGTGCAGAAATTGAAAAATTAAAAAAAGAGTTTTCGGACATGGCAAAATAAAATGTTTTACTGCCGGTGCTTTTTTACAGAAACCGCCGGCAGTCTGCAAAAAAAATAATTTTGTATGAACAAAAGTAAAAAGGAGTTTTGAATAATATGTCTGTATTTTTTAATTTCGGACTTGAATACATACGTTTCCGTGAAAGACAGATTGAAAGCATTGTCAACTATATACAATATGATTTGAAAATGCAGAAAGATGAACTTTCAGTACCTCCGGAAAGAATGACAATCAGCTATGGGGTTTCCGATAAAACACGCAGAATACGTGCGTCAATTCTTGAGTGGAGCAGTTTTCATAATGGAAACTTCTTTGAAGAAACTGACGAATACAATGATGTTGAAATAATTATATCCGTTGATAATAATTTTTTTACTGCAAAAGGCGTGAAAAGTTGTGATACCGGTACTATATCGGAAATAGAGTTTCCGCATGGATTTCCGGACGAGCGTTATTCATGGGACTGGTATGAACAGCTTGCATATCAGGCTGGCGGACTTTTGACAGATAACAAAAAATTAGCGGAATTTGCATCAAAAGAACATGAAAACAATTTTGATATTTTTAAATTTGAAAAGGAAATAATTAAAAGATATCAGAATTTATAATTTTTTTAAGGAGCAGAATTTATTATGCAGTTATATAATTCACTTTCACACAAAAAAGAAGAATTTATTCCTCGTGAAGCAGGAAAGGTAAGTATGTATACTTGCGGACCTACTGTTTATCATTATGCACATATAGGAAACCTCCGTACCTACATTATGGAGGATATACTCGAAAAATACCTCAGATTTACCGGACTTGATGTTAAACGTGTTATGAATATCACAGATGTTGGACACCTTACAAGCGACGGTGACACAGGTGACGACAAAATGCTTAAAGGGGCAAAACGTGAACACAAAACAGTTATGGAAATAGCAAAATTCTATACAGATGCTTTTTTCAATGACTGTAAGGAACTTAATATTAAAACTCCTGATGTAGTAATGCCGGCAACTTCTTGCATTGATGAGTTTATACGTGTTATTGAAGTACTTATTGAAAAAGGTTTTGCATATCATGCAGGCGGAAATATTTATTTTGACACTTCCAAACTTGATAAGTATTATGTTTTCAATGATTTCAAAGAAGAAGATTTAGCTGTAGGTGTTCGTGAAGGCGTTGAAGAAGATTCAAACAAGCGTAACAAAGCAGATTTTGTATTATGGTTTACTAAATCTAAATTTGATTCACAGGAACTTAAATGGGATAGTCCTTTTGGAGTAGGTTATCCAGGCTGGCATATAGAGTGTTCATGTATTAGTATGAAGAATTTAGGCGAATACCTTGATATTCATTGTGGCGGTATTGATAATGCATTCCCGCACCATACCAACGAAATTGCACAGAGTGAAGCTTATTTAGGTCATGAATGGTGTAACTATTGGTTTCATGTTCATCACCTAAATACCAGCAACGGCAAAATGAGTAAATCAAAAGGCGAATTTTTAACTGTATCACTTCTTAAAGAAAAAGGATACAATCCTATAGTATACAGATATTTCTGTTTGTTGTCGCATTATAGAAAGTCACTTGTATTTGACTGGGATAACCTTAATAATGCAGTTACTTCATACAATAAGATTATTGAAAAAATAGTACCACTTGTTTCAGATAATTCAGGAGAAATCGACAAGGCAGAATATGACCGTCTTATGAAGAATTTTACAGACGCTCTTGACAATGATTTAAATACTTCTCTTGCTATTACAGCATTGTATGACGTTCTCAAATCAAATACAAATTCTGCAACAAAAATCGCTCTCATTAAGGAATTTGATAAGGTACTTGGACTTAATCTTATTGAAAATGCTTTAAATGCATCAAAGGGTGAAGAAATTCCGGAAGAAGTTATGAAACTTGTTGAAGAAAGAAAAAATGCCCGCAAAGAAAAGAATTTTGCTCTTGCAGACGAAATAAGAAATCAGATTACAGCACTTGGATATGAAGTTCGTGAAACAAGACAGGGCGTTGAAATAAAGAAAATATAATCAGAAAGGATTTAAAATGGCAAGAATATATCCGCTTTTCAGTTCCAGTAAGGGAAATTCTTATTTTATAGGAACTGAAAAAGGTGGAATACTTATCGATTGCGGAGTGAGTTTCAGAAAACTTTCTTCCGCACTCGATAAAAACAGAATACCCCTTAACGCTATACAGGCAGTTTTTATAACTCATGAACATAGTGACCATATTTCCGGATTGAAAATGCTTACTCAGAAAACCGGTATACCAGTATACAGCACAAAGAAAACTCTTAGAAAACTTTGTGATGATGATAAAATTTCTTCAAATTCTCCGGTTATTGAAATGAAGAATACTATAGTTTGTGCCGATATGGAAATAAAAAAATTCAGTATATCCCATGATGCCATTGAACCGTGCGGATATAAGATACATACCAATGATGACAAGTATTGTGCCATTTGTACGGATACAGGCTGTATTACTCCGGAAGCCGACAGGGAACTCATAGGTTGTAAAATGGTCCTTATAGAGTCAAATTATGACGAAAATATGCTAAGGCGTGGAAATTATCCGTTATACCTTAAAAAGCGTATACTTTCGGATAAAGGACATCTTTCAAATGATGATTGTGCGTTGCAGGTGGGAAAACTTATTAAACATGGAACTACTCATATAGTTTTAGGACATCTTAGTCAGGAAAATAATACTCCGTCATGTGCATTCGGTACGGTAAGGAAATTCCTTGACAAAAAGTATGTATTTGAAAAGGATTACATAATGGGAGTAGCCCCCAAAGAAACTATGGGAGGAGCTGTTATTTTCTGATGACAATAAATTTTATAGTTATAGGAAAACTGAAAGAAGATTATTTACGCAATGCCTGTGCAGAATATATAAAAAGACTTTCACGTTATTGTACATTTGAATTGCATGAACTTGACGAATGCCGGCTTAGTGATAATCCCTCAGACAAGGAAATAGAATCTGCTTTACAGAAAGAAGCCATACAAATAAAAAAATATGCTAAAGGTATGATAATTCCCATGTGTATCGAGGGAAAACAACTTAGTAGCATTAAATTTTCTGAAAAAATATCTTCGGCAGGTGTCAACGGTTTCAGTACAGTAACTTTCATAATAGGTAGTTCTTTTGGTCTTTCCCCAGAAATAAAGTCAATGGGTAATTTTAAGCTTTCCATGTCTGAAATGACATTTCCGCATCAGTTGGCAAGAGTCATGTTACTGGAACAGGTTTATAGAGCCTTTCAGATTTCAGAGGGAGGAAAATATCACAAATAACATTACCTCATAATTGAGAGGAGGCACAAATGAACGAAGATTACTATAATTCAGAGATATATTCACTGAATCGTGAAATACACAGGCTTAACAAACAGCTTGAGGAAGAAAAGAAAAGATATATTCCGGATAAGCTTGACCCATTTGATAATCCTACCGAGTATACGGAATTCAGTGGTGATTATTCGGATATTATGCCGGAAATTGAAAATCCTGAATGTGAAATACCACTTGAACCTGATAATCTTGAATACCGTAAAATAAAGCGTTTCTATTCAATAGGAGGGTGGGCGGTTCTTGGACAGTTTCTTATAAGTAACTTTCTTGGAATGGCGATTGTACGTATAATAAAATTGGTTTTATTGTCCATCAATTCCGGAGCAAGTTCGGATATAATATCTGATTATATAAACAGTTCGTCAATACTTGCCGGAATTAATATGATATCTTTTATGATAGCAAATGTTGGTTTTGCATTTCTTGGCTTGAAAATTGCAAAAATCCCTAAAAGTCAACTTGTCCGAACACGTGATTTTGGATTCGGTATGGCTTTGCAGTATTGTATGACAGCTTTTTTTCTGTGGATAATATCCTATTTTGTATCATCGGGAATAAATGATATTTTCAGTCATTATGGCTATACTACTTATGTTATGGATATGGACGATATAGCAGTTACCGGAACAGGTAAAGTATTAATGACGTTTTATACTTGTATTATAGCTCCTCTTACTGAAGAAATCTTTTTCAGAGGTATGTTGTTGAGAGTATTATCAAGAACTAATCAAAGATTTGCAGTATTTGCAACAGCGTTTTTCTTCGGACTTTCACACCATAATATTCCGCAGTTTGTGCTTGCTTTTCTGGTAGGAACTTTCCTTGCACACATCACACTGAAACACAATTCTGTAATACCGGCAATTATTGTTCATATATTCCTGAATACAATGTCAACAGCCTTTTCGTATATAGGAGAAAATACAGGATATATATTTACAGCCGTTATTATGCTTATAATGGCAATTCTGGGATTTTTTATGTTTGCTCTTTTCCGTGAAAGAGACAAAATACCTTCTACCACTCCGGAGCAGGCAATGCGTGGAATTTATGTGGCAAAACGTTCAGTAATGTTTGATATTTCAATAATAGTGCAGGTTATATATACATTGGCATTAATATTTATGTAGTTTAAAGGCGGTCTGATTTATTGACCGCCTTATTTTTCAGTCCGACTTGTGATAAATTATAGGTCTTAACTGTATTCCTTTAAGGGCGGAATAAATTGCTTTAGGAAGCAGTGAAAATTCTGAAACAAGTGAAGCAGGTTTTTTTAAACAGTCGTCCTGTATCATGGGAACAAAATAATAGTTTTTTCTATTGAAAAGTTCTCCGATATTTTTTGCAGAACCTAATAAAGAATCGTTTGATGCTATTGCAAGTACTACAGGTTTTCCGCTTCTTAAATGGGATTTTACAGCCATTGTAACTGCCGTATCAGTAATGCTGTTTGCGAGTTTAGAGGCTGTATTTGATGTACATGGTGCAACTACCATAATATCAGTCATGTTTTTTGGTCCTATGGGTTCGGCAGATGCTATTGAAGTTATAACTTCCTTTTCGCATATAAGACTTAATCTTTTAATATTGTCGTCTGCACTCCCGAAACGTGTTGAAGTACCTGATGCGGTTTCGGACATTACGGGAATTAGTTCAGCTCCCATATTTTTCAAGAGTTCAGCCTGCTCAAAACATTTTTCAAAAGTACAGAAAGAACCTGTCATTGCAAAGCCTATTTTCAGTCCGCTGAATGAATAAGTCATTTATAAAAGCCCCCTTTCTTCGAGGATTCCGGTAATAGTTTCTGCTATAAATTCGCCGGAAGTTACTGGTGCAGTTTTTCCGGGGATACCTAAAGCCCATATAACTTTTTTTCCAAGGGATACCGCTGAATCAAAGTCTATTCCGCCAGGTTTTGAGGCAAGGTCTATAAAAAGAGTATCATTACTGAATTTTTCAAGCAATTCATTATCAAAAATCATTTCCGGAACTGTATTGAATACAAGTGAATAATCAGTATTCATTTTTTTAGTGCATACGGATTTTATACCTAAAACACGTGCTTTTGCCGTACCCTTTGCATTTCTTACTGATGCAGTTATATCTGCTCCAAATCCTTTAAGAATTTCAGCAAGTGCCATGCCAATGCGTCCGAGTCCGACAATAAGAACTTTCAAGCCGTTAAGCGTTACCGGAAGTTCATTAAGAGCTATTTCAACAGCACCTTCGGCAGTAGGAACGGCATTTTTAAGGCTAAGGTCTTCACGTTCCATGTAATCAATAATTTCTGTATTTTCAAATATTTCTGATAATTTGTCGTTGAATTTTCCTGCAAATATAATTCCGTTCGTTTTCAAAAGACGTTTTATTTCGTTCGGATTGATTTTTTCATTGCAGAAAGGTGCAGTAATCATTCCGTTATTGTCAAGTGGAATAACCGGCAATACTACAAAATCATAAAATTTATCTTTATCTGTAATTGCTGGTTTGAGGGATATTTTTTCGGGAACTGATTCATCAGAAAATCCCATTACATAAGTATCATAGACCGCAGAAAGCTTTTCGGCACAATATACTTGTCGCATATCACCGCCGGCTACAAGTATTCTGAAATTATCTTTCATATTATTCTCCATTCTGCCGTAGAGAACGGCTTTAAGAAAAAAGTTTTTCTGGTTTATTATATGAAATTCATATTGAATGGTGTGCATAAAAAAAGCGTGTCCGCCTTAAATGAACACGCTTTATAAGTATTTGTAACCTGTTCGGTCTTTCCAGTCATCGCCGATATATTTTTTGCAGGTTCTTTCAAACCATTGTACTTTCATATCAAGTTCGCCGACACGCATTGAGAGTTCGGCATTTACGTCTGATAATCGTGAAATATTATTTAATAAATCGTCTTTCCATTGATTGACTTCTTCAACAGTAAGGGTTGAATGTTCTGCTATAATGTCATCGGCTGATTTTCCTTTAATCATTTCTGTAGCTATTTTGTCTCTGAAACTTTTTGTATATTCGCTGTCATCGGACTTTTTTGGAGCAGGTTCTTTTTTTTCAGGTTCAGGAGGTTTTTCCTTTGGTCGTATACTGTTGATAATCATATAAAAAATCGCAAGAATCAACACCCATATAAAGAAATCACCCATGGAAAAACCTCCTATTTTTCATTATTTTGCAAGAGTGCCATGTGAAAGGGATTTAAGATAAGCATTTATAAATCCGTCAATATCTCCGTCCATAACTGCCTGAATGTTACCGTTTTCAAAACCTGTTCTGTGGTCTTTAGCCAGTGTATAAGGCATGAATACATATGAACGTATTTGTGAACCCCATGCTATTTCACGCTGTACACCCTTGATATCTTCAATTTTTTCAAGGTGTTCACGTTCTTTGATTTCAACGAGTTTGGAACGGAGCATTTTCATTGCATAATCTCTGTTCTGATACTGGCTTCTTTGAGTTTGGCACGAAACTACTATACCTGTTGGTTTATGAATGAGACGTACTGCGGAACTGGTCTTGTTTACTTTCTGACCGCCTGCACCGCTTGAACGATAAACTTCCATTTCGATATCTTCCGGACGTATATCAACTTCTATTGAATCGTCTATTTCCGGCATAACTTCAAGAGCTGCAAATGAAGTATGTCTTCTTCCGGAAGCGTCAAAAGGTGATATACGTACAAGTCTATGAACGCCTGATTCAGATTTCATATAACCGTAAGCATTGTCGCCCTCTATGAGTATTGATGCGGATTTCATACCAGCGTCATCACCGTCAAGATAATCCATAAGAGTAACTTTATAATTATGGCGTTCTGCCCAGTGATTGTACATTCTGTAAAGCATTTCTGCCCAGTCCTGAGCTTCTGTACCGCCTGCTCCTGCATGGAATGTAAGAATAGCGTTTGCACTGTCATATTCTCCTGTGAGAAGTGTTGAGAGTTTTTCTTCTTCAAGTTTTCTCTTGAAAGTTTCAGCATCAGCCTTTATTTCTTCAACGGAACTATCGTCATCTTCTTCAATTGAGAGTTCTATAAGAGTTATGAGGTCTTCAAGGCTGTCATTGAGTTTTTTGTATTTATCAATTTTTCTTTCGAGAGCCTTTGTTTCACGGAGTACTTTCTGAGAATTTTCAAGGTCGTCCCAAAAACCGTCTTTAGCGGTTTCAGCGTTAAGTTCAGCAATTCTTTCCTTAGCAGCCTTTATATTTAAAACGTCTGCAAGTTCTGTCATTTCTTTTCTGTAGTTGGTCATTTCAACTCTAAGGTCATCAAGTATAATCATAAAAAATTATGTCCTTTCTTTTAAATTAATTTTTATATACTTCTGTTGCAATATCGACGGTTTTTTTAGCGTCTTTGGCATAGAAATCGGCATGAATCTGTTTAGCATAGTCAGCGGTAAGAACAGCACCGCCTACAACTGTTTTACATTGAGGATAGCTTTTATTAAGTCGTGAAATAGTTTCTTCCATTGCACCGAGAGTGGTTGTCATAAGTGCGGATAATCCTACAAGTTTAACCTGATGTTTTATAGCTGTATCAACTATCAATTGCGGGTCAACGTCTTTTCCGAGGTCTATAACGTCAAAACCATAGCTTTCAAGCAGGACTTTAACTATATTTTTTCCTATGTCGTGAATATCTCCTTTTACGGTAGCAATAACTACTTTTCCTTTTGAGATGTTATCCGAACTATTAAGGGAAAGTTTTTCCTTTATTACCTCAAAACAAGCCTGAGCAGATTCCGCTGTAAGAATAAGTTGTGGAAGGAATATTTTTCCCTTTTCAAACTTTTCACCAGCAGAATCAAGTGCAGGAATAAGATAATTATTTATAATCTGCATTGGGTCGGATTTTTCAGCCAGTTCACTCACAGATTTTAAAGCGTCGTTTTTAAGACCGTTTTCAACTGCAAAAACAAGGTCTGGAGACTTATTTTCTGCGGAACTCGGAACAGCTTTAGCAACAGAAGCGTTTGCATAAACATTTATGAAATCCGTTGAATTTCTGTCTATTCCTGCGAGAAGTCTGTAAGCTCTGACAGCTCCTATAATGGAGTCTATATTAGGATTTATAATAGGCAAATCAAGTCCGCTGTGGAGAGCCATTGTTAAAAAGGTTCTTGTAATAAGTTCTCTGTTAGGCAATCCGAATGAAATATTTGAAACACCTAAAACAGTTCTTAAACCAAGTTCATTTTTAACACGATTGAGTGCATTGAGAGTTTCCATAACGCCGTCCTGTTCAGCTGAGGCGGTAAGTGTAAGGCAATCTATAAAAACGTCCTCTTTCGGAATACCGTAATAAATGGCACGTTTAAGAATTTTTTCGGCGATTGTAAAACGTCCCTGTGCTGTTTTAGGGATACCCTGCTTATCAAGGGTGAGTCCTACAACAGATGCACCATATTTTTTTACAATCGGCAAAATACTGTCAAGAGATTCGTCCTCACCGTTTACGGAGTTTACAATAGGTTTACCATTGTATACACGTAATCCCACTTCAAGAACTTCAGGATTTGTAGAGTCAAGCTGTAAAGGTGTATCACAGATTGCCTGAATAGCTTTTACAGCTTTTACCATCATTTCTTTTTCGTCTATTTCAGGAAGTCCGACGTTTACGTCAAGGATTTCTGCACCTGCATGAATCTGTTCTACAGCCTGTCCTAAAATATAATCGATATCATGATTTATAAGGGCTTCTTTAAAACGTTTTTTTCCGGTAGGGTTAATGCGTTCACCGATAACACGGGGTTGATTTATTGTTACGCATTTTACAGACGAACAAGCCAAACTTATGCGTTTTACAGGTCTCTTAATATTATCAACACTGTCAAGAGTTTTAATCATCTGGCGGATATGTTCCGGAGTAGTTCCGCAACAGCCACCGAATACTTTAACACCGGCATTTGCAAGTTTAATGCAACTGTGAGCAAATTCTTCCGGATTTACATTGAACTGGTTTGTTACAGGGTCAGGAAGTCCGGCATTTGGCTTGGCGATAACCGGAAGTGTTGCAAGTGAACATATTTTGTCAAGAACGGGGAAAAGTTCGTCCGCACCTAATGAACAGTTTACACCTATGGCATCAGCTCCGAGACCTTCCAGAACAGCTACCATGCATTCTGGTGAAACTCCTGTAAAAGTACGCATATTTTCCTCAAAAGTCATTGTAACAAGTACAGGTTTATCGGAATTTTCTTTTGCAGCAAGTAAAGCAGCTTTTACTTCATATAAGTCTGTCATTGTCTCGATAACTATAACATCTGCTTCACTTCCGGCAAGGACTATTTCTTTGTAGGCATCGTAAGCTTCCTCAAATGTAAGAGTGCCAGAGGGTTCAAGCAGTTGACCGGTAGAGCCTATATCAAGTGCAACGAGTTTATCACCGACAGCCGAATGTGCATTGCGGATTCCTACTCCGACAACTTCTGCAACGCTATAACCGGAATTTTCAAGCTTGAAACGGTTAGCACCGAAAGTATTTGCGTAAATGATATCTGAACCTGCTTCCGCATACATACGATGAATTTTCATTATAGCTTCCGGATTTGTTATGTTAAGAAGTTCAGGTATATGTTCAGTTTGTATGCCATGGGACTGCAACATAGTACCCATACCGCCGTCAAGAAAAACGAATTTATTTTTTAGTAAAGCTTGAAATTTATCAGACATATTAAATCACTCCTTTAGCTGTTTCTGAAAGTTCCGAGAATGCGAAAATATTCCATATTATCTGAAAGGTCATTCATTAATGCACGAACGCTTGGGTCTGTAAGTTTGCCACTGAAATCAAGATAAAACATTACATCAAAACTTCCGTCACGTATAGGACGATTTTCAATTCTGATAATATTTGTTCCATTTACATAGAATTTTGTAAGAAGTCTGTGCAAACTACCTTCTGTATGCGGAATTTGTATCATTACAGAAATAGTATCAGAATCCGGAGAAACCATTAATTCTTTTGAAATACATACAAACTGTGTTCTGTTAACAGAGCAGTCAGCAATATTTTTTGCAAGAATTTCAAGACCGAGACGTTCAGCACAGTCAACAGAACATATTGTTGCAATGTTTTCAGGACTGTTTTTTACCATTTCGGCAGATGTTGCAGTATTGCTGTATGGTGCGGTTTCAAGATTGTTTTCAGCAAGAAATACACTACATTGTGCTAATGCCTGCGGGTGAGAATATACACATTTTATATCCTTTATTGAAGTACCTTTTTTTACGGCAAGGCAATGGTTTATTTCAACACATACCTGTTTTACAATATATACATTGTATTTTGCCATAAGGTCATATGCACTGTCAATCATTCCGGCAGTTGAATTTTTTAGCGGTATAACGCCATAGTCTATTTCGCCGGACTGAACTGCTTTGAAAACTTCCTCAAATGAATTGTAGAATACAGGCTGTTTTTCTCCAAAAATCATTTTTGCTGCTGTTTCAGAATTTGCACCTGAAGTTCCTTGACAGCCTATTCTGCAACTGCTTTCAAAGTCTGGCACATTGAAATTGCAATCTTGTTGCTGTGAAAGAAGAACTTTATTCTGCAATAATTTACTTATATCCATTATTGTCGTAAAAAGTGCTGATGTACCGTTTTCGAGGTCAGAATCATTGGTGAGAGCTTTTATTCTGTCAATTACCTGTTGTTCACGTCCGCCTTGAAAAACAGGCATATTATGCTGTTTTTTATAGTCGGCAACATTTTTGCAAAGTTCCATGCGTTTGATTAAAAGTGATAATATTTTTTCGTCAGTAATGTCAATCTCGTTGCGAAGTCCCTGTAAATCCATTATTTTTTACCTCCGGATAAATTTAACTGATAGCTAAATTACATTATATCAGATTTTTTTGTAAAAATCAATAAAAAAGATATAAATATATTGCAAACAGGCGTTCCGGTGTGGTATAATAATAAAGTGTACAATAAAGTATATACGATTATGACTATTTTTTAACAAAAATTCTTTCACCTCTATAGGCGGTGAGATGAATTGTAAATCACAGTCAGAAATACATTAATTCTTCAGTTTTCGTGAAATTACAGACTGTTGATTGAAACAAAGAAATATAAGAACAGGATTAATAATGTGAAAAAAATAAGAATACTCGGAATTGACCCCGGATATGCTATAGTTGGTTTTGGAATACTTGATTATGATGGTGTGAATTTCCGTCCGATAGAATACGGTGCAGTTACTACAGATGCAGGAACTTTGTTTACAGAACGTTTGCGTGCAATAAGTGAAGATATAGAATTTATATTTGATAAATTCAAGCCGGACTGCATGGCGATTGAAAAGCTTTATTTCACCACTAATCAGAAAACTGCCATTGATGTTGCACAGGCAAGAGGAGTTACAATTCTTTCGGCTGCAAAAAGATTCATACCGGTTTCGGAATACACTCCGTTGCAGGTGAAAATGTCTGTTACAGGTTACGGAAAAGCAGAAAAACGTCAGATGATGGAAATGACTCGCAGTTTATTAGGGCTTGCGAATATTCCTAAGCCTGATGATGCAGCAGACGCTTTAGCCATTGCAATATGTCACGGACATTCAGTGCGGTGGGGATAATTAATACAAAAAGGAAGATTTTTTATGATATACAGCCTCAAAGGAAAACTTACTGTAAAAGATACAAATTTTGTTGTTGTGGAATGTGCCGGTGTCGGATACGGTTGCCGAACATCTTATAATACCGTTTCAAAGCTTGGCAGTATCGGCAATGAAGTAACTCTTTATACATACCTTAGTATTCGTGACGGCAATATTGAATTTTTTGGTTTTGCAACAATGCAGGAACTTAATTGTTTCAAATTGTTAATATCGGTTTCGGGAGTTGGCGGAAAAGCTGCTATTTCAATACTTTCTGATATCACTCCGGAAAACTTTGCGTTTCTTGTGGCATCAAATGACAGCAAGGCTTTTACCAGAACCAAGGGAATAGGCACTAAAACAGCTCAAAGAATAGTTCTTGAACTTAAAGACAAGATATCTTCTGAAAACTTTACCGGAAAAGATATTCAGCCCATGTCAAACAGCGTGGATATATCTTCTTCAGCGGTTTCGGAGGCTATGGAGGCTCTTATGGTACTTGGATATTCTCAGGGTGAAATTGCCCCGATAATCAGAAAATGTGCCCCGTCACTCAGTACTCAGGAACTTATAAGGGAAGTTTTAAGACTTATTTCATCAAGAAAATAATAAAGTTATTAAAGTATTGGAGGTGTCAATTTGATACAGACAGAGGATATGGAATTTGCTCCGAGAGTGATTTCACCTGAAAATACCAGCGAAGACAATGACATTGAATTAACTCTCAGACCGCAGACACTTCATGAATATATCGGTCAGGATAAAGTTAAAGAAAATCTTGCAATATACATCAAGGCAGCTAAACTAAGAAATGAACCTCTTGACCATGTGCTTTTATATGGACCTCCTGGTTTGGGAAAAACTACTCTTTCAGCAATCATTGCCCATGAATTAGGAGTAAATCTTCGTGTAACCACTGGTCCGGCAATTGAAAAGCCTGGTGATTTGGTTTCATTGCTTACAAGCCTTTCTGATAATGATGTGCTTTTTATTGACGAAATACACCGTTTGTCAAGGGCTGTTGAAGAAATATTATATCCTGCTCTTGAAGACAGAGTAATTGACATTATAATAGGAAAAGGTCCTTCAGCACGTTCAATACGCATGGATTTGAAACCGTTTACGCTTATTGGGGCAACTACTCGTGCAGGACAGCTTTCAGCACCTCTCAGGGATAGATTCGGTATAATACAGCGTCTTGAACTTTATTCAAAAGAACAGCTTACTGAAATAGTACGCCGTAGTGCCATGATTTTAGGAATACCCTGCACAGTTGATGGTGCATCAGAAGTTGCAGGCAGAGCAAGAGGTACGCCACGTATTGCAAACAGACTTCTTAAACGTGTACGTGATTTTGCTGATGTTATGGGCGACGGTGAAATTAATCAGAAAATAGCTTCAATGGCTTTGAATTACCTTGAAATAGATAACCTTGGACTTGACAGTCTTGACAGACGTATGCTTGAAATGATTATAAAAGGTTATGGCGGTGGTCCTGTCGGTCTGGAAACTCTTGCGTCTGCCATTGGTGAAGAAGCTGTCACTATTGAGGACGTATGCGAACCTTTTCTTATGCAACTCGGATTTATTGGACGCACTCCCCGTGGACGTTGTGCAACTAAGCTTGCATATGAACATCTTGGCTTTAAATTTCAAGAAGATTAATAAAGATTTTACTTCTTATGTAACAGAAAATTTATTATGATTAGTAGAATTAACTATAAACATAACATTAAATTATATGATAAATTATATTACAGCAAAATGATTAATGGTCAGTCAGTTGACTATGTTTCCGGAATGCATTATGGTTTATGCAGAATGAGTTTCAATGGTTGTGAAGTGATAGCCGTTCATAACGCTCTTGTGTATCTGAAAAAGCCATTGCCTATATATGAAATTTCGTATTATATGGAAAGATTCAGGCTATTAATCGGAATATTCGGGTGTAATCCGTACAAAATCGGCAAGGCTTTAAAGCATTTCGGAATTGATTACAGACGTTCCGGACAAATCGGAAATTCAGAAATTTTTATTTTATCATTCTGGACAGGAAAAAGATTTCTGTCATCGATTCATACAGTTTTCTGTGTTCACCGGAATGATGATATAATAGTTTACAATATGTACAATAATTATCCGAAAGAAAAAATTTATCAGAACAGTTCCGTAATTGCCGAACAGAAAAAAATTATAGCTGTATATAATATCAAAGGAGCGTGACAAATGGAAAACTTTCATGGCGAATGTATTGCACTGGAATGTTCCGACCATGAACTCGCCGAAAGAATCGGAAAAACTGTTGCATCTGTTCTTTCACCGAAAAATCGTCAGAATCCGCTTGTAATAGTCGGACGTGACGGCGGTTTGTCTGCCGGAAGTATTTATGATTCAGTGTGCAGGGGAATATGTACAGCAGGAGTTGTTGCAGAAAAACTTGGTGTATTGCCTCCGTCTGCTGTTTCGTGTCTTGTGGAAACTCATAATGCTGATGCAGGTATTATGATTACTTCTATGCCGGACGGAATGTATTGCGGAATACGATTCTATTCAGAAAAAGGATACAAAATCAGCAACGAAACAGGAGAAGAAATAAAAAGACTTGTTTTCAAAGCGTCCGAAGAACTTGAAAAACGTATAAGACCTAAAAAAAGCGGTGTTATAGTTTGTGAAAACGCTATGGAAGAATATACAAGCTTTATAAAAAAATCTGTTAATCAGGATTTTTCCGGTATGAAAATTGCAGTAAAATGTTCCGATGAAAAAAATATTATTTCAAATTTTTTCAATGAATTTGGTATAGAAGTAAATTTTATTCCGGAAAGTGAAGATTTTTCCAATATCAAAAATAATTTTGACTGCGGTTTTATTTTTCAGAATAATTTAGAAAGCTGTATTGCTGTTGATGAAAAATCAAATATTATTGACAATGATAAATTGATTTCTGTATTTGGAAGATTCTACAGGGAAAACAGTTTGCTTAAAAATAATACTTTTGTAGTAGTAAATGGTATAAGTTATGGATTTGTGAAATTTGCAGAAGAAAATGACATTAAAGTTATAACAGCTGGGTTTGACGAAAACAGTATTGTTACGAGAATGACTGAAAATAATTACAACATAGGTGCAGACAGCAATGGAAGATTTATTTTTCTGGATACTTTGCATACAAGTGATTGTTTTTTTACGGCAATAAAACTTCTTGAAATTATCAAAATAAAAAAAATTCCGCTTAGTCAGCTTGCAGATATGAAACACTATTCACAGGTTGCTGTTGATGTGGAAATTCCGCCGAAATTCCGTGAAATATGGAAAAATGACTATGTTATAACTGAAAATATAGCACGTTATATGCATTTACTCGGCAACAGAGGAAAAATTTTTGTACATGAAAATTCCGTAAATCCCACCATAAGCATTAAAGCAGAAGGTATGGATTACGTTGATATAAATGATGCAGTACAGAATATTGCACAAAAAATAAAAGAAAGAATGCTCAGAAAGGAGTCCGAATTTTGAGAACAGCAAATAATTGGACAGATTACACAATAATTGATACTTCAGACGGCGAAAAGCTTGAAACATGGGGAAATATCAGCCTTATACGTCCAGACCCCCAGATAATCTGGAAAACTGATAAAACCTCTTCACTTTGGAATACTGCTGACGGTCATTATCACCGTTCAAATTCCGGAGGCGGTAAATGGTCTTTCAGAAAAAAAGTTCCTGATGTATGGAACATAAGCTATAAAAACCTTAAATTCAATATAAAGCCAACTGGATTTAAACATACCGGACTTTTTCCGGAACAGGCTGTAAACTGGGATTTCATGGCTGAAAAAATTAAAAATGCTGGTCGTGAAATCAGTGTACTTAATTTATTTGCGTATACAGGAGGAGCTACTTTAGCTTGTGCAGATGCAGGAGCTTCTGTATGTCATGTTGACGCTTCCAAGGGAATGGTGCAGTGGGCAAGGGAAAATGCTACTGTTTCAGGGCTTGCTGATAAACCTATACGTTGGATTGTTGACGATTGCGAAAAGTTCATAGCCCGTGAAATAAGACGTGGCAGACGTTATGATGCTGTGATTATGGACCCTCCAAGCTATGGCAGAGGTCCTTCCGGTGAAATATGGAAACTTGAAAATTCAATATACGACCTTGTAAAACTTTGTTCCGGAGTGCTTTCCGATAATCCGCTGTTTTTTCTGATAAACAGCTATACAACAGGTTTATCGCCGTCAGTTATGGGATATATTCTCGGAACAGTTCTTAAAGACAAGTTCGGCGGAAATGTTTCTTTTGATGAGATAGGACTTCCTGTACAGTCAACCGGAATGACACTTCCATGTGGTTCAACTGCGATATGGCAGAAATAATTATGTCTGATATTATAAAAAATCTTGTTGGAAACTTCATTGAAATATACAATATACAGGAAAAATTTTTAGGTGACGGAATTGTTCTTGAAGTTGATGACAAGTGGATTAAAATGCGTTGTGAAGCACATAACGGAGAATCAGTAATCAGAATTATTAAAATTGATGTAATCGGTCGTATATCATGCTGTGATGATGAATAAGCATTTTGGGGGAAAAATGAATAATATAATCGAAATAAAAAATCTGCATTTTTTTTATGAATCTGAAGACAATACTCCGTCTGTAGAGGTTCTGAAAGGAATAAACCTTGACATAAAAAAAGGTGAATTTGTGGCTGTATTGGGACACAATGGTTCTGGAAAATCTACACTTGCAAAACATCTTAATGGAATACTTATCCCCAAAAAAGGGAAAGTTATTGTTGATGGTATAGATACTTCTGATGAATCAAAGCTTTTTGAACTGAGACAACGTGCAGGAATGGTTTTTCAGAATCCCGATAATCAGATAGTATCTTCTATAGTCGAAGAAGATGTAGCTTTTGCACTTGAAAACCTTGGTGTTCCTTATGATGAAATGCGTAAAAGAGTTGATGATTCTCTTAAAGCTGTCAATATGTATGAATATAGACTTCATTCACCGTCACAGCTTTCAGGTGGACAGAAACAACGTGTAGCCATTGCCGGAATTATTGCAATGCGTCCTGAATGCATAATCCTTGATGAACCAACTGCCATGCTTGACCCACAAGGCAGAAAAGAAGTTCTTTCAGCCATACACCGTATGAATCGTGAATATGGTATAACAATAGTTTTAATAACTCACTACATGGAAGAAGCTACTCAATGTGACAGAGTTATTGTAATGGATAAAGGTAACATTATTATGGATAATATCCCTGAAAAAGTTTTTTCGCAGGTGGAACTTTTAAGAAAAATCGGTCTTGACGTTCCGCAGGTTACTGAATTGTGCTGGCAACTGAAAAATGCAGGCATTGAAATTTCACCGGAAATAATATCCGAAAAGGATTGTATTGATGCTTTGATAAAATTACTGGCATAAATGCAACAGGTGAATTATTAAAAAACTTGCATTATAATACCGGAAAGGAAGTAGTTAAAATTTGGCAGTAATTAAAACAGAAGAACTCACTTATGTATACAGTGCGGGAACTCCTTTTGAAAAAACCGCTGTTGACCATGTTAATATTGAAATCAATGAGGGAGAAATGATTGGTATTATGGGGCATACTGGTTCAGGAAAGTCAACTCTTATACAGCATTTCAATGGTCTGCTTAAACCTACTTCCGGAAAAATTTTTATTGACGGTGAGGATATATGGGCAGATAAAAACAAAATACGTGAAGTACGCTTTAAAGTGGGACTTGTATTTCAGTATCCGGAATACCAGATTTTTGAGGAAACTGTATATAAAGATATAGCTTTTGGCTGTAAAAACATGGGGCTTGATGAAAATGAAATTAAACGCCGTGTTATTGAAACTGCTCATGATATAGGACTTCCCGAAGAACTGCTTAATCGTTCGCCTTTTGAACTTTCGGGCGGTCAGAAAAGACGTGTAGCAATTGCTGGTGTTATGGCTATGAATCCGAAAGTTTTAATTCTGGACGAGCCATCAGCCGGACTTGACCCGTCCGGACGTGACAGGATTTTTGAATGCATAAGGGCTTATCATCAGAAAACTAAAAATACTATACTGATAGTTTCGCATAGTATGGAGGATATAGCTACATTTGCAGACAGAATACTTGTTATGAACAAAGCTGGGGTATTTTGTTTTGATAAAACTGAAAAGGTGTTTTCTCGTGCTAAGGAAATCGTTGAAATTGGTCTTGATGTTCCGCAGATAACGAAAGTTTTCCTTGAACTTAAAAAGCATGGCATTGATTTCGGAAAAGAAGTATATACCGTTGATTATGCAAGAAAACTTATTTTGAAGCACCTTACAGAAAGGCAGGGCATATAAATTTTGCTGAAAGATATTACATTAGGACAGTATTTTCCAGGGGATAGTTTTATTCACAGACTTGACCCGAGATTTAAAATAATAATTACCTTTATATTTATAATAATGCTTTTTACCGGCGATTCTATGATATGTCTTGCAATAGGAGCGGTATATGCTTTAATGGCAGTATTGCTTTCTAAAATAAAATTCAAAATGTTTGTCAAGAGTATAAAGCCTATTATGCCGTTTCTTTTGATAACAGCATTGCTTAATATAATTTTTGTAAATAGCGGTACAGTTTATTTCCATTGGAAATTTTTAAAAATAACTTCCGGCGGAATAAATGTAAGTATAATTATGATAATAAGAATTGTTATACTCATTGTCGGAAGTTCATTATTGACTTATACAACATCGCCTATTACTTTGACAGATGCTGTTGAACGTCTTTTGTCACCGCTTAAAAAATTTAAGTTTCCGGTTCATGAACTTGCAATGATGATGTCAATAGCATTGAGATTTATTCCCACACTTATTGAGGAAACAGAAAAGATAATTTCTGCTCAGAAAGCAAGAGGGGCTGAATTTGATACAGGAAGTATCATAAACAGGGCTAAAAATTTAGTTTCAATACTGATACCATTGTTTATATCATCATTCAGAAGGGCAGACGAACTTGCCACCGCTATGGAATGCCGTTGTTATTGTGGCGGTGAGGGAAGAACCAGATTAAGACAGCTTAAATCTGCACCAAGAGATTATATATCACTTGCAGTTACAGTAATTTTTTTGGCGTGTGTTATCGTTGTAAATATAATTACCTGAGGAATAAGAGAAAATGAAAGATAACAGAGAGATTACAAAAGGTTTTAAAGGTAGCAGAAATAATAAATTCCATTGGTTTATTTATGATAGTGGAATATTATGTTTTCTGATTTCATTCATAGTGCCTGCTTCGATAATGCTTTATGCATTTGCCCAGAACAGCATACACCCTTTCGGAGACAGACAGATGCTTGTTGTTGATTCATGGCATCAATACTATCCGTTTTTTCGTGTTGAGAGAGAAAAACTATTAAATGGCGGTTCATTTTTGTATTCATGGCAGAACGGTATGGGTACGAATTTTCTGTCACTTATATCATACTATTCTGCCAGTCCATTGAATTGGCTTTCAGTTTTTTTCAATGACGAACACATAAGAGATGCATTTACATATATACTTATTGCAAAGATAGGTTTCAGCGGAGCTTTTTTCAGTTGTTTCCTGCGATACACCTATAAACAGAAAAACTTTTCAGTATGTATGTTTTCAACTATGTTTGCATTGTGCAGTTATATGCTCGGATATTACTGGAATGTAATGTGGTTTGATACAATAGCGTTGTTTCCTCTTGTAATGACCGGAGTTGTAGCAATATGCCGTGAGGGTAAATGGAAACTGTTTACTTTTTCATTGGCACTTTCGTTGATTTCAAGTTACTATATAGGATATTTTACTTGTATATTCTGTATATTCATGTTTGCATCAGCCGGAATAATAGAACCAAAAGGAATCAAAGACTTCTTTAAGAAATTTTTTATAATGGTACGTTCTTCCGTACTCGGAATAGCTTTGTCAGCGTTTATGACATTGCCGGCTTATTTCGGACTTAAACTTACATACAGTGCGAATAATACCTTTCCAAAGGACAGGACTTTTTATGAAAAGTGGACAGACCTTTTTGCAAATCTTCTTTCATTCAATAAGCCCGTAAAAATTGAGGGTTTGCCTAACTTTGCCTGCGGAATGTTGGCAGTATTTTTGTTTGGAGTGTTTGTATTTTCCAATGGAATAAAAATCCGTGAAAAGATTTCAAGTATAATAATGCTTGCTGTAATCGTTGTAAGTTGTAACATGAATCAGCTTAACTACATATGGCATGGATTTCATTTCACTAATCAGATACCATATAGATTTGCTTTTATATTCTGTTTTGTTCTTGTTGCATCGGCATTTCGTGCATATGACGTCATGCTTAAAAAGGGAATAACATTATATCAATTCTTGCTGACACTGATAGCACCAGCAGTTATTTTCTGGTTAAACTATCGTAAATCTTCTGATGATTTCCCGCTAAGCAAAACAAACCTTATTGTGTTATTTATAGCAGTTGCAGTAACGGTTGTCATAACAATACTTTCAGCAATTCTTAAAAACAGAAAATATAATATAATATTTGTTCCGGTGCTTGTTGTTGCATGGGGAGCATTTGTAATGTTTTATGTGGATTCTGATGACTTTGTAAGTTTTGAAAATCTTTTTGACAGTGAAAAAACTAATTCTATAATAGGTTCAATTATAGTTACTGTATTATTCTTTGTATTGTTTGCAATTATTAAAACTCTGAATATAAAAAGTTCTGTTTTAAGAAATTTTGTTACAGGAATATCAGTATCATGTGTGCTTGTTTTTGAACTCATTGCAAATACCGGAATAGGCGTACAAACTGTTGATACATCTGGATATGACTCGTATCCGGACAGAAATAAGGAAGTACAAACCTTGTTATCAAATGTACGTGAAAATGATACTGACCTTTTTTACAGAACTGAAATGACCAGTACATATACTTTGAATGATAGTTCTTTGTATGGATATTATGGAGTATCGCAGTTTTCGTCATCAGCTAATGTTTCAGTTACACGATTTATGAGAAGGCTTGGACTTTATGCGTCAGAAGCAGGAAACCGTTATTATTACAGAACATCTACTCCGGTAGTAAATTCACTTCTTGGAATAAAGTATATCATTTCTAAAAAAGGTGCTATCAAATCGGAAGAAATGTCCCTTGAAATGCAGGAGACAGATAACAGTGTTTATTTATACAAAAATAAGTATCCGTTGTCACTGGGATTCATGATGAATGATGATATTCTTGAACTTGAAGATAAAAATGCTGTTAATCCTTTTGAATATCAGAACAGCATCATGAAACTTGCCACCGGTATTGAAAATCCATGTTTTACAGCACAACCGGTTTCGCTTGTTGAATATAAGAATATGACTGTCAGAAAAAAAGGTTATGGCAATTATTCATTCTCGAAAGACAATTCAAATTTATCAGCCAGTGCAATATATAGTTTTGACGGTATTGACGGTGGTTATTTGTATGGTTATGCTACTAATGGCAGTTGCGATAAAGTTTCTGTAAAGTCGGACGGTGAATTTATTGAAAGTGACATTTCCATTGAAGATTATCCGATAGTATTTCCAATGGGTAACGGTCAGGCAGGAAGTACAGCAGATGTTGAGATTTTCGCAAAGTCTGACAGTAGTTCCGGAAGCTATAATCTTATGATTTACGCTCTTAAACAGAATGCTTTTGAAGAGGCTTATAATAAACTTGCAGATGAACAGCTTAATATAACATCATTCAGCGATAATAAAATAACTGGTGATATAGATGTTATTGAAGATGGTATATTATACTTGTCAATGCCTTATGAAAAGGGTTGGACAGTACGTGTTGACGGCAAAAAAATCGAAACTACAAAAGTGCTTAGTTCAATGTTAGGGGCAAAAGTTTCAGCAGGACATCATACTATTGAACTTGAATACATTCCGGAGGGATTTGTAACCGGATTTATAGTTTCCGGTGTGGCTTTAATACTTTGCGGAGTAGTGGCATTTATGGATATTAAGCGTCGCAGAAAAAGAAAATTCAATGATTCTGAAAATAATATTTCAGAAAATCCGATAGAATCTCAAATTTCAGTACAGGAGGCGGAAAATGAGAAATCTGAAAATAATGACAGCTTACAGGGGGACGAATTACCACGGATTTCAGATACAGAATAATGCTGTTACTGTACAGGAGGTTTTACAGAAAGGCGTTTCAGTTGTCTTGAATGAAAAAGTTTCAATAATAGGCTGTTCCCGTACTGATACCGGAGTACACGCTAATCAGTTTTGCTTTAATGTTCATACTAACAGTCAGATTAATACAAGAGGATTCATAAGGGGAGTCAATGGACATCTTCCTGATGATATATCAATTCTTAGCTGTGAAGAAGTACCGGAAAATTTTCATGCAAGATTCGATTGCAAGGGAAAAGAATACATTTATAAAATACATTGCAGTGAATCAAAAAATCCTTTTGCATCTGACCTTATGTTGCATTACTGCAGAAAACTTGATTTAGATGCCGTAAGAAAAGCGTCATCATATTTTGTGGGAACTCATGATTTTTCATCATTCTGTGCAGACTGTACAAATGTTTCAACGACTATAAGGACTATTTATTCACTTAAAATAGAAAATTATGGTGATACTGTAATAGTACTTGTAAAAGGTGACGGATTTTTGTATAATATGATTAGGATTATTGTCGGGACTCTTATTGATGTAAGTGAGGGGAGATTTTTACCTGATGATATTCCTGAAATTATTACCGCTAAAAACCGTCTAAGAGCAGGCAGAACAGCTATGGCACACGGTTTGTATCTTAACAGGGTTTTTTATAACGAAAAAGAATTATTTGTGTAGATTAAAAGAACTTTTACGGCAGGGAGTGATAAAAAAATGCCGTCTTATGATAAGAATGACATTGTTGAAGTTAAAAATCGCCAGCAAAGAAAAAAGAAATTAATAAGATTTGGAATATTTATAGCTATTGTTGGAATAATTACAGGATTATATCTTACATATGATATGTGGTCGGGTAAAATACGTGGAATAGGTAAGCAATACAGTACTATAATAAATTCAGGCACGCTTGCTGACGGTAATTTTCCGATTGAAATAACCGGTGAATATGATTATCAATTAAGGCAGACTCAAAACAAACTTATAATATTAAGTGATGCACATATTTTCTTCTATAATGCCGATGGTGTTTTAATGAAAAAACAACAGCATGAATATACTAACGCTGTACTTCAGGCGGATAATGGCAGAGCTTTGATTTACGAAAACGGCGGTGATGATTTTTGCATTGAAGATGAAGAAGGCGTTTTATTTAAGAACAAGTTTGATAATAATATCATGTTTGCAAGAATAAGTCCCGAAGGTTATTCAGCAGTTGTTACAACTTCTGAAAATTATGACTGTGAGATATTCATATACGACAAAAAAGGAAATATGATTTATCAAAGAAAGTGTATGGAACGTGTAAACGACCTTAGTTTTATCAATGGAAGCACTGGTTGTGTGATAAGCTATATTAAAGCTGAAAATGGTTTGCTTGTAACGTCTGTACAGCAGATTAATTTTACAGAAAGCACTGAAAAATGGACTTCTGCCGGAGTGAATACTGCCGGACTTGATGTATTCGGATATAGTGACGGTGCATTTGTTCTTGGAATTGATGCTTGCGGTTATATCAATGGTAATGGTCAGATAAGTTCTTATTACCGTTATGACGGAGACCTTGCCGGTGGTGCAAGTATTGACGGAAAATCAGCCGTTATTGTAAATAATGACGACCTACGAAAATATGTTATGATACTTTTTAAGGGAAATACTTCAGAAGCTACTATAATTGACCTCGGACAGCCGGCAGTTGATGTTATTGTTTATGACGGTCTGGCTTATGTGATGTGTAAGCAGGAAATACGTGCATACGATTTCAGCGGTAAACTGCGTTCAACTGCTACTGTATCGGATTCTTATTCTGGATTTGTAAGAAGTGATGAGTATATTTTCCTTAAAGGTTATAATAAAATTGACAGAATAGACTATGACAGTTGATATTAAAACGAAAGGAGGCAAACGTACATCAGTAAGTATCTGTATGTACATATTGCAATGGAAACACAATTCTGGTGGTTTTATGATGTAATAGCGGTTGCTGTTATATTGGTATGCGTTTATTTATGTGGGAAAAAAGGTATATTTAAATCAGCAGTTGCAGTTGTCGGGTGTCTGGCAGGATTATTTCTGGCACTTCCTGTCAGTGAAAGTGTTTCAGAAAGCATTTACAAAACAACAATTCGTGAAAATAATATCAATAAGCTTGAAAAATCGTTTATTGATGTTGAGATATCCTTATATTTGAAAAATGCCGTCGAAAATATGGGATATAATGTAATTGTCAATACAGAAAAACTTGACCAGATACTTGAATCAGAAAAAGAACTTGACAAACAGTTATATAATTATCTTAACAACATAAACGGCAAAGTTGTTGATAATGAATTGAACTTTCAGAATAATCTCAATGAATGTTATTCGGAAGTGATGAAAAAACTTATTTCTGCGGATTTAAGTACATACGCTGTTGAAACTGCTTGCCGGAAGATAATAAACGGTGAAACAGATTTCGGAAATCTTCTCAAGATGTTAAAAACAGGTGAACAGCGTAAAGAAGTTGTTCAAATTATAGTTGATGACTATACAGCAGATGCATATAAAAATGTTATAAGACTTTTGGTATGTGTAATAATATTTACAGTGATATTTGTAATAGGATTGCTTACTGCAATGTCACTTGCCGGAAGTCGTCGTGAAGTCGATGAAAGCAAAGGTTCACATATTGCTGGTGGTATGTGCGGAATTTTAATAGGAATAGCTTTTATATTTATAATAGCTGTAGTGGTACGGCTTTATTCAATTATGGGAAATAATGAATTATTATTTTTTGATAATAAATCTATTGACAAAACGTTTATTTTTAGGTATGCTTATAGTATTGCATATAAATTATAATAATCACAATTTTTCTGTTGAAGTATTTCACAGAAATAAATAAAATAATAACAGGGGGAATTTTCCTGATGATAATGTGTAGTAAATGTAAAAAAAGACCGGCAGTAGTATTTATATCTTCTATGCCTGACAATAAAAACAGAGGACTTTGTCTTGCTTGTGCTCAGGAGGAAAATATTCCGCAGATATCAGAGTATCTTAACCAGCTGGGTGTTACAAAAGACGAAATAGAAAATCTTTCAGACCAGATGATGAATATGCTTGACGGTGACAGCTTTGAAATGGGCGGTTCAGGACTTATTCCGGATTTTATGTCAAATATGTTCGGATTTGATGGCAGTAAGCCACAGGCTGAATCTACAGGTTCTAAGGAACAAAGTGACTCAAAACCTGAAAAGAAAGGTTTATTTAACAATAAGCGTGAAAAGAAACCTAAGGAACTCAAATTCCTTGGAAATTATTGTACAAATCTTTCACAAAAGGCTGAAAATGGCGAACTTGACAACATTATAGGACGTGATAAGGAAATTTCACGTGTAATACAGATTATGTCAAGACGTACTAAAAACAATCCATGTCTTATCGGTGAACCAGGTGTCGGAAAAACTGCTATTGCTGAAGGTATTGCACAGCGTATAAACAGTGGTGATGTACCTTTTAACCTCACTGACAAGAAAGTTTATTTACTTGACCTTACCGCACTTGTTGCAGGTACACAGTTCAGAGGACAGTTTGAAAGCCGTGTTAAAGGTCTTATTGATGAAGTTAAACGTGAGGGAAATATAATTCTCTTTATTGATGAAGTTCATAATCTTGTCGGAGCAGGTGATTCCGAGGGTTCAATGAATGCGGCCAATATTCTTAAACCGGCTCTTTCAAGGGGTGAAATTCAGGTAATTGGTGCTACAACTTTCAGCGAATACAGAAAATATATTGAAAAGGACTCCGCTCTTGAAAGACGTTTCCAGCCTGTAACAGTTGCAGAACCTACTGTTGAAGAAACTGTTGACGTTCTTCTTGGAATCAAGAAATATTATGAAAATTACCACAAGGTTCATATTTCAGATTACCTTATAAGAGTATGTGCTGTTCTTTCAGAAAGATATATTACAGACCGTTTCTTGCCCGATAAAGCTATTGATTTGCTTGATGAAGGTTGTGCAAGAGCCTGCATTCGTTCAAAAGAAATCGCTGAATATGATAAGCTTAAAAAAGAGATATCCGTATTAGAGGGTATGGAAAAGAGCATTACTGAACAGAATGAACCTGATTATCAGGCACTTGCAGAAGTGAAAAGCAAACTTATTCATGCTCATGAAAGTGAAAAGGAACTCAAAGAAAAAGCTGAAAACGTACAGGTTACAGAAGAAGATATAACAAAGGTTGTTGAACTCTGGACTGGTATTCCGGCAAGCAAGATTGCTGAAACTGAATTTCTTAAAATTGCACGTCTTGACGGTGCGTTGAAAAAACGTGTACTTGGACAGGACGAAGCTGTTGAAACTCTTACAAAGGCTATCAAACGTACAAGAGTTCATCTTAATAAACGTCGCCGTCCTGCATCATTTATTTTTGTAGGTCCTACAGGTGTCGGTAAAACTGAACTTGTAAAGGCACTTTCTGAAGAGATGTTCGATTCTACTGAACCTCTTATCAGACTTGACATGACTGAATATATGGAAAAGCATTCTGTTGCGAGAATGATTGGTTCACCTCCCGGATATGTAGGATATGATGAGGCAGGACAGCTTACTGAAAAAGTTCGTCGTCGTCCGTATTCAGTTATACTTTTTGATGAAATCGAAAAGGCTCACCCAGATGTAATGAATATCCTTATGCAGATTCTTGACGAAGGTAAAGTTGATGACTCTCACGGAAGAACTATAAATTTTGAAAATACTATAATCTGTATGACTTCAAATGCCGGTTCAACTGATAAAACCGTTGGTGTCGGATTTAACAGAACTGAAACTGAAATTTCAAAGGATAAGGCTATTAAAGGTTTAAGAGAATTTTTAAGACCTGAATTTATAAGTCGTATTGACGAAATTGTAGTATTCAGACCTCTTGATAAAAAGGATTTTGCGAGTATTGCTTCACTTATGCTTGACGAAATGGCAGAACCTCTTGCTGAAAAGAACCTTACAATAAACTATGATGATAAGGCTTTGGAACTCATTGCTGAAAAGTCCTATGGTAAGCCGTATGGTGCAAGAGATATAAGACGTGTTATACGTCAGGAAGTAGAAGACCAGATAGCAGAAATTATTATAGAAAAAGTTTCTGAAATAAGTGGTATTGATATTTCAGCAGATGGCGAAAAAATTATCGTTACTGCAAAGGAGAAAAAGGAGCTTTAAAATATGAAATTTAAAGTAATTGCTCTTTCTGCATTATTATGTGTAAGTATTTTTTCTTGTGGAAATAAAAGTGAAAATTCTTATTCAAGTCCGGAAGTTTCAAGTACAACTCCAACTTTGTCTGATTTTGAATCAGATAATAGTTCATCAGATAATAATTCGTCAGAAATTCCAGATAGCAAAACTGCTCTGAAAGAAAGTTTTGAAGATGTTTCAGAAGCCGAAAAAGGTCCTGTTTTAAGCATAAACAATACAACTGCAAAAGCCGGAGAAGTAGCTGAAGTTATAGTTTCAGTTGACGGTGCTGACCTTAACTGGAGCAACTGTGGTATTCATATAACTTATCCGGACGTTCTTAAATGCGTTTATCAGGACGGAGACGACAAAAATTTAAAATATGAAGTCGGTAAAGCTGCTGAATACAATACGGGTATGATTGCAATGGAGTGGAAAAAAGAAAATGACCCTCCGGAAGAACTTGTAAAACAACACCTTGGCACAGCATTTTTTACTACAATGTTTAGTGGTAACAGCGGTCAGGACGGCGAAATAATTAAATTGTACCTTGAAATCCCTGCGGACGCTGAATCAGGAACAGTTTATCCATTGGACTTCTATTATATGTCAAGTGATATGTTCAGAAATATTGAAAGCGATATGTCACTTGAAAAGTATGCCTTTGAACATACTAAAGCAGGTTCAATAACTGTTGAATAAACTGCAATGAATCAGTATCGGAAATATTTCGCACGGAAATACCTGTCAAACGGATACAATGTACTTGTTAGTTACAGGGATTATTTCCAGTGCGAAAATTGTGGTTTTTCAACAAAACTTTGAATCCCCCGCTTCTTTAAGCGGCGGACATTGTAAAACGGCAGTGGGAGCGGAAAGAATTGGTATCTCCCACTGACATGAAATCAATCCGCTTGACAGATTCTTCAAAATATGATATAGTGAATATGACATTATAAGTCAGGGAGGTCATGGACAGAATGCTCTGTGGATTGAAACAATTGATGATAAAAGAAAATTACCACATCTTATAGAAATACTTTCGGAAATTGAAAAAACGTTTTCAGTATATGTTCTTATGAGTTGTGATTGTAAGTACTTTTATTCTGATATGATATGTATTATGGGAAATTTTCCGGATATAGCAAAAGTTTTTTCAGGGACTTCATTTGAACCTGAAATATTAATATCATCAGATGACTTGTATCTTGAGGACTATAACTGTTATTTCCTTGAAAAAAGAAGTCAGCGTGGAATAAATCTAAAAAATACAACTTGTACATATCTTTACTGGGATTAATTTTTATAGGGGAACTCTGTGTTCCCCTTTTTTATTCATCAATTACGCAATTAGGATAATAATGTTCTATAATTTCACGCCAGCTTTTTCCGTTTGATGCCATAGCGTTTGCACCGTATTGACTCATTCCCACACCATGTCCGAAGCCTTTTGTAGTAATGGTGAGGTTTTCTGAATCGTATTTTAATTCAAAACACGCTGAACGTAGTCCGAGAGCCTCACGTATATCATTTCCGCTTACTTTGAAATCTCCTGCTGTTGCTGTTAGAACCGTTCCGGAATCGGATACTGAATTTACAGAAATCCAAGTTGTGAAATCCTCACCGAGATTTATTCCTGAAAACTTTTCAACGAGTATCTGCCTTAATTGTTCTTTTGTGTAACATACTTCATCAAAGTATTTCGGAGCTGAAATATCATAACTACTGTCTACCGGTACAAGATATTCAACAGGCGTACCCCATGCATTTTCAGCACTTTCAGTTTTTCCGGAAGACATTGAATGAAATGCTGAAATAATTGGCTCGTCCTTGTATGTTATTATGTAGGGCATAACTTCATTTACAGCATTTTCTATTTTTTCGTAGTATAATTCAAAATTGTCTCCATAATACTGCATAGCCTGATTTTTTGTGAAATATCCTTGATATTTGGCTGTATCATTGGAAAAATCTGCTCCGCAAAGTTCTGGAGTAGGTTCTTCACGTTCCTTTAAACGCTGGCGTTCAGCATAAGTATGTGCAACAACTGCCTGAGCCTTTAAAGCATCTGGTTCAAATGTTGCCGGCATTTCAGCACATACAGCTCCGGTAACGTATGTTTTTTCATCAACTTCAATTACTTTTCCGGTTGAAACATCAAGTACCTTGTAAGGTGCACCGGTGTAGGACGTTTCCTGAATATCTGAAGTTTCTGACGTTACGGAAATATCTTTTATCATATCGTTATCCGAAAAAAATACCGGAATTGCCGGCAGTAGAGTTATTGACAATACCGAAAAAATTATTACAGAAAAATATCTTTTCATTTTTATGATTACCTCACATTAAAGTATTTGACATATCGTCTGATTTGGTGTATAATTAAGTATGATTTATTTTAAGGAGTGTTGACTATATGCCATCTTTGATTTCAGGTTCTAATATTCAAAATTTATGCAATAAACTTGCTGAAAATACCAATATTAATCCGTCACTTTATGAAAAGTATCACGTTAAAAGGGGCTTGCGTAACAGTGATGGTACAGGCGTTGTAGCAGGAATTACTAATATCTGTAACGTTCATGGCTATGTTCTTAATGAGGGAGAAGTTGAACCTATTCCGGGACAGCTTATTTACAGGGGTTATAATATAAATGACATTGTTGCAAATGTTGAAGAAGAAAATCGTTTCGGCTATGAAGAAACTGTTTTCCTTTTACTTTTCGGACATCTTCCAACTGAAAAGGAACTTTCACATTTCAATTCATATATTTCACTTAAACGTGACTTGCCAAGCGGATTTGTTGAGGATATGATTTTAAAAGCACCGTCAAAAAATATCATGAATAAACTGGCACGTTCAGTATTGGCACTTTATTCATATGATGACGAATGCGAAAACAAGGGTCTTGAAAATGAAATGCGTACAGCAGTAAGCCTTATTGCAAAACTTCCTGTTATAATGGCTGCTGCATATCAGGTGAAAAGACGTGTTTTTGATAATCAAAGCATGATTATGCACCCGATTAATTATAATGAAAATACAGCTCAATGTATACTTTCACTTTTGAGACCCGACAGACAGTATACAAATGATGAGGCTCAGATGCTTGACCGTTTGCTTATGTTGCAGGCTGAACACGGTGGCGGTAACAATTCTACATTTACTTGCAGAGTGCTTACATCTTCCGGAACAGACCCGTATTCTGCATATGCATCTGCTATATGTTCCCTTAAAGGTCCACGTCATGGCGGTGCTAATTTGCAGGTTATTTCTATGCTTGACAATTTTAAGGCTAATATAAAAAACTGGGAAGATGAAGGCGAAGTTGCCGATTATATGCGTAAAGTTATCCGCAAGGAAGCTAATGACGGTTCTGGTCTTATTTATGGAATGGGTCACGCTGTATATACAATTTCAGACCCGAGAGCAGTTATTTTAAAGAAAAAAGCCTTTGAACTCGCAAAGGGCAAGGAAATTGAAGCAGAATTCCGTCTACTTGAAACAGTTGAACGTCTTACTCCGGAAATTTTCGCTGAAATAAAAGGCAATGCAAAAGCTATGTGTGCTAATGTTGATATGTATTCAGGACTTGTTTACAGAATGTTAGGCATTCCGGACGAACTCTTTACACCGCTTTTTGCAGTTGCGAGAATGGCTGGTTGGTCTGCACATCGTATGGAAGAAATTCTCACCGGTAAGAGAATTATACGTCCTGCATACAAGGCTATTGCAAAACCTAAGAAATATATAAAATTATCTGAAAGGGAATCATAAAATTCTCAAAATAAATGAAAATTATAAAATTATTGATTTTTCCGTTGATAATACTTTTAACGGGGTGTGCATTCAGTTCTAATATAGATAATCTTATGTCACCTCCAAAATTAAGCGTTGAACAAGAACAGATTTACAGTGCTCTTACTAATGCAACAGGAACTTCCATAAGCCTTAAATATCCAAAATCAGGAAAGTATTTATCAGCTTTCATAATAGAGGATATTGACAGTGACGGCGAAAATGAAGCAGTGGTATTCTACGAAAAAAACAACATAGCTCTTGAGGAAAATACACTAAGAATAAATATTCTTGACCGTTCGGACGGTAAATGGCGTTCAGTATGTGACACTCCTGCAAAAGGCGCTGAAATAGAAAAGGTAATAATTTCAGAACTGGGGTCTAATTCACGTACTAATCTTATTATAGGAAGCAGTCTTATAAACCGTTCTGAAAAAAATGTTTCAATATATAGCTATGTTGACGGAAACATTGAAGAAACTTTTTCTGAATCGTATTCATTTATAGACGTTACTGACCTTGACAAAGATGAAGAAAATGAATTTCTCTTGTTGTCGGGAGCATCTTCCGGAGGTACTGCCACTGCTGAAGTTTATAAGCTTAATGAAAAAGGTATTTACTATAAGTATAGCTGTAAATTAAGCGGAAGTTTCACAGAGTTTGACAGCCTGAACTATGGTAAAATTGACGAGGATAAAACTGGTTTATATATAGATGCAGTTTTAGGAAATGGTCTTATTCAGACGGATATAATTTATATGGACGATACCGGTCTTAACAAAGTTTTTTCAACGTCAGAACAGTCAAGATTTACTGTCAGACCGGCTGGGTGTTCGTCATTTGATATTGACGGTGACGGTATTCTTGAAATTCCGGTACAAACGATTGCTTCCGGTTATGAAAACGTTTCCGAAAGCGAACAGATGAAATTTACTGAATGGTATTTCTGGAGCAGAAATAACGTTCTTGAAAAAAAGTATTTATCGTATTATAATATAAATGACGGTTATATATTTGTATTTCCTGAAAGGTGGGAAAACCATGTAACTGTTAAACGTGATTCAATAAATGATGAAATAGTTTTCTGTTCATATGAGAATGAAACCGCTGGAAGAGAGTTATTAAGAATTTACTTTGCTACTGACCAGCCCTCAATAGAGGACAGGATTTCAAATGGATATATGCTTTTGCAAACTAAAGGTGATTCAGCATATCTTGCATATATACCCATTCAGAATGACCATGATGACAATCTTTCACTTACAGAGGGAGATTTAGCTATAGGATTTAATAAAAATTAGTTAATATTTCCCTTTTCTGCTATGAAATCATGTGACATAAACAATTATTAAAAAGGAGCTGAAAATATTTGAAACGTATACTTATTTGTGAGGACGAGGCTACCATACGTGAATTTGTTGTTATAAATCTTAAACGTGCCGGTTATGATGTTGTTGATGTTGACTGCGGAGAAGCGGCTCTTAAAACTTTTGAAATGGAACATGGTAATTTTGATATCGTTCTGCTTGATATAATGATGCCTGGTATTGACGGTTTTACAGTCTGTAAAAAAATCCGTGAAAAGAGTTCGACAATAGGTATAATAATGCTTACTGCACGTACTCAGGAAATGGACAAAGTAAGCGGTTTGATGATTGGTGCGGACGATTATATTACAAAACCTTTTTCACCGTCTGAACTTACTGCAAGGGTTGATGCTATTTACAGACGTGTATGCATGAGTTTTATAAAAAATGAAAAACAATCTGTTATTGAATCAGGTCCTTTTTCACTTAATCTTAAAAGCCGTACTGTTACTAAAAACGGTGTTCCGATTGAACTTACTCAAGTTGAATATCAGATTTTAGAGTTTTTCCTTAATAATAAGAACACAGCTCTTGACCGTGCAAGTATTCTTAATCATATATGGGGAGAAAGCTATTACGGTGATGATAAGATTGTTGATGTAAATATAAGAAGAATCCGTATGAAAATTGAGGAAGAACCGTCAAGTCCGAAGTATATAATTACTATATGGGGATACGGCTATAAATGGAATGATTCACAATAATGGCTAAAAAAAGTATAACTAAACGTTGGATTGTTAATAACTTGGGTGTTGTAGTACTTGTAATGCTTGTACTTGACCTTACATTTATATATGCTATACAAAGTTATTTTTACAGTTCAGCAAGACAGTATCTTGTTTCAAAAATCAACGCTGTCACAAGCGTTCTCAGCGTGCATTCTCAGGATAATGCAGCGAATTTTTCAGCAGAAATGCGTAATATGCTTGAAACTTTCAATGAAAAAGATAAAATAGAACTTATGGCTATAAATTCAAAAGGCAGAGTCGTTTTAACTTCTTCTGGATTTTCACCTGATGAAAATTTACTTATGCCGGATTATGAACAGGCTATGGAATCCGGAGAAGGTTATTTTATTGGAAAATTGCCTTCCGGTGAAAAAATTCTTGCTGTTTCCGTTCCTATATCGTCATTCAGTAGTGAATATAGTTCTGTTCGTATGGTAACTTCATTGACTGATATTGATTCAAATATTCGTACAAGTGCTGTTGCGATAACGATAGTTTGTTTTGCAATCATACTTGTTGTTGTAATTACAGGATTGTATTTTGCCGGTTCTATCGTCAAACCTATACGTCAGATAAGCAGTATTGCAAGAAAATTTGCTATAGGTGACTTTTCTGTGAGAATAAGCAATAACAGCAACGATGAAATAGGCGATTTATGCATGGCTATTAATCATATGGCGGACGAACTTTCCAATGCCGAGGCTATGAAAAATGAATTTATATCGTCGGTTTCTCATGAACTCCGTACACCTCTTACCGCTATAAAAGGCTGGGCGGAAACTCTTATGATTGACAGTGAATCAAATCCCGATACAGTCCGTAAAGGTGTAAGGGTTATTGTTAACGAAACTGAAAGACTTTCACAAATGGTTGAAGAACTGCTTGATTTTTCACGTATGCAAAGCGGGCATTTCAATTTGCAGGCAGCTAATATGGATATTCTTGCTGAACTCGGTGACGCTGTTCTTATTTATAGTGAAAAGGCTCGCCGTGAAAACATTTCCATTGTTTACAATGAACCTGAAATGTTACCTTTTGTTTTTGGCGATAAGAACCGTATAAGACAGGTTTTTATAAACGTTATAGACAATGCTGTTAAATATTCGTCAGCCGGAGATACAGTTACTATAAACGCTTCTGAAGCAGACGGAAATATTATTGTAACTGTTTCAGATACAGGCTGTGGAATTAAAGAATCCGATTTATCCAAAGTTAAAACAAAGTTCTATAAGGCAAATCATACAAGAAGAGGTTCGGGAATCGGTCTTGCTGTTGCAGATGAAATAATAGCAATGCATGAGGGTACTATGGAAATTTCCAGTGCCGGTGAGGGAAAAGGAACAACAGTTACAATTGTACTTCCGGCGAAAACACAATAGGAGATATAATCAATGGGAAAAAATCAATCCAATGAAAAATTTAAGTCAAAAATAGGCGGACAGGCTCTCATTGAGGGTATAATGATGCTTGGTCCTAATACCGGAGCTATGGCTTGCAGACTTCCTGACGGTTCAATAGACCTTGAAACTTGGGAGGAAAACAACGGAAAAAATGCTCCATGGTATAAAAAAACTCCGCTTGTAAGAGGTTGTGTAAGCTTTGTAACATCTTTAACAAGAGGTTACAAGTATATGATGAAATCCGCTGAAAAACAGCTTACGGAAGAAGAAAAGGCAGAAGAAAAATCCGGAATATTTGATATTGTAATGTATATAGGAATGTTTTTAGGAATAATTCTTGCAATAGGACTTTTTGCATTTCTTCCTAAAATGATAGTTGCACTTATTCCGGATATTACCGAACACAGAATACTCCGTTCAGTACTTGAGGGAATCGTTAAGATAATTATTTTTGTAGCATATATGGCGTTGGTGAGTCTTACAAAAGATATCCGCCGACAATATGAATATCATGGTGCAGAACACAAAACCATTGCCTGTCATGAAGCAGAACTGCCACTTACAGTTGAAAACGTCCGTAAACAGTCACGTTTTCATAAGAGATGCGGAACAAGTTTTATATTTATTGTACTTATAATAGGAATATTTGTTATGTGTTTTGTACCTTTTACAGTAACATGGCAAAGAATAATTGCATCTTTGATACTTCTTCCTCTTGTAGTGGGAATATCCTATGAATGTATAAGAATTGCGGGAAATAACGATAATCTTTTTACAAGAATACTTTCCGCCCCCGGACTTGCAATGCAGAGAATAACTACTCGTGAACCCGATGACAGTATGATTGAAATTGCAATAACTGCTTTAAAACCTTGTATCCCTGAGGACAAGGAGGAGGACAAGTGGTAAATCATGAATTTTTTCGTGAATGCGTTTCCATTATGGAAAAAAATGGTATAGATTCGGCTTATTTTGATACAAAGTGCATTTTTGAAGATTTTCCGAATGATGAAAGTAAAATTTTATCCCTTGTGAAAAAACGTTCAGAGGGATATCCTTTGCAGTATCTTCTAGGACAATGGGAATTTTATGGGTATCCTTTCAAAGTTAACGAAAATGTTCTTATACCACGGGCGGACACTGAATTGATTATCGAAAATGTTCTTGAAATATGCAGAAAAAATAATCTTAAGTCTCCAAAAATAGCGGATTTGTGTTCCGGAAGCGGTTGTATAGCAATCACTTTAAAAAAACAGATACCGTCTGCTGAAGTTTATGCTATGGAAATTTCAAAAAAAGCAGTGGAAATAATACATTCCAATGCTGTTCTTAATAATGCAGAAATAAATATACTTAATGATGATGTTCTCAATCCTAAAACTGAAAATCTTCTAATATTTGACATAATAGTTTCAAATCCTCCATACCTTACACAGCAGGAAATGGATACATTACAGAAAGAAGTGACTTTTGAACCCTCTTTAGCCTTATTCGGAGGGGCGGACGGTCTGGACTTTTATCGTAGAATGACTTCAGTTTGGAAAAATTTCCTCCGTAAAGACGGCTGGTTGATTTATGAATCCGGTGACGGTCAGCATGAGGATATAAAAAATATTTTAGGTAAGAATAATTTTTACAATATAACATTAAGCCGTGATTTGAATAATATAATAAGAAATGTTACGGCACAGAAATCGGAGGAAATGTGATGGCTAAAAAAGAACTGGCTAAAAAAGCATCTGTTGTACGTGTCAGCACAAAGGACGATAAAAAAATTGCCCTTGAAGGTGCTTTAAAGATGATTGAAAAAAAATACGGTGCAGGTGCAGTTATGCGTCTCGGACAGACAGAAACCCTTAATGTTGATGCAATACCAACAGGTTCAATGCGTCTTGATATGGCTCTTGGTATAGGCGGAGTTCCAAAGGGGCGTATCGTTGAAATATATGGTCCTGAAAGTTCCGGTAAAACAACTGTTGCATTGTCTGTAATTTCACAGGCTCAGAAACTCGGCGGTGAAGCTGCTTTCATAGACGTTGAACACGCTCTTGACCCTAATTATGCAAAGGCTCTTGGAGTAAATACAGATGACCTTCTTGTTTCACAGCCGGACAGCGGTGAACAGGCTCTTGAAATCGCTGAAGCACTTATACGTTCAGGAGCTATTGACGTAATTGTTATTGACTCTATAGCTGCTATGACCACTCGTGCAGAAATTGACGGAGATATGGGAGATTTGCACGTCGGACAGCTTGCAAGGCTTATGTCTCAGGCTATGAGAAAACTTACCGGTGCTATTTCAAAATCTAATTGTGTAGCTATTTTCATAAATCAGATACGTGAAAAAATCGGCGTTATGTACGGAAATCCGGAAACTACTCCCGGCGGACGTGCATTGAAATTCTATGCATCAGTTCGTATTGAAGTAAGAAAAGGTGAAGTTATCAAATCCAATGGCGAAATAATAGGAGCGTCAACACGTTGTAAAGTAGTTAAAAACAAGGTAGCACCGCCGTTTAAAGAAGCTACTTTTGATATGATGTATGGTCAGGGAATTTCACGTACCGGAGAAGTTCTTGATATGGCTGTTGAACTCGATATTATTAAAAAAGGCGGTTCATGGTTCAGCTATAAAGACCAGAAACTCGGTCAGGGTCGTGACAATGTAAAAGAACTTCTTAAAAACAATCCCGAACTTATGGAAGAAATCGAAAAACAGATACTTGAAAGACGTTCGGAAATAATGAACAATAATAAAAACAACGAACCTGTTAAACCAGTTGAAAATACAGATAACAGCGAAATTATAGATGACATTGATGAAGAGTTTGATGAATTTACTCCGGCAGAAGAATAATGAAAATAACTTCTGTAAAAATTTATAAGGGCACTACTTACGAAGTGGAGATTGACAATCAAAAAAAATTCTATCTCCATTCGGATATAATAGCGGATTTTGGAGTGTGTGTGGGAATGGAACTTGACCGTTCTGAACTTCATAAAATAATTTATGCTTCAAATTTCCGCCGTGCATATCAGTATGCATTATATTGTCTGGATTATCGTGATTATTCAGTATCTGAAATGCAGAATAAGCTTATAAAAACTTATAAAAATGAAAAATTGTGTCAGGCAGTTGTGAAAAAACTTGCAGACTGCGGAATCATCAGTGATGAACGTTATGCCGAAAAACTCGCCCGCCGTTATGTTGAGGGAAGAAGATATGGTTTGAAACGTGCAAAACGTGAGATTATTCTTAAAGGTATAAGTGAATATATTGCAGATGATGCACTTCAGATATATACTGAAAGCTTTTCGGAAAATCTCATGTATCTTATACAAACTAAATACGCTCGTTTTCTTATGGACGTTGAAGATAAAAAATCAATACAAAAAGTCAAAAGTTCACTTGTCAGAAATGGTTATGGTTTTGATGAAATAAATCGTGCTGTAAAGGAATATTTTGATAATCAGGAGGATTAAACATATGCCGTTTAAAGTTGGAATAGTATCACTTGGGTGTTCTAAAAATCTTGTTGACTCTGAAAGAATGTTATACAAACTGAAAAGTCATGGATATAAACTTGTTACAGAGCCGGGACTTGCAGATATTGCTATTGTAAATACCTGCGGTTTTATACAGTCTGCAAAAGAGGAGGCTATCGAAACTATTCTCGAACTCGCTAAACTCAAGGCGGACGGCACTTTGAAAAAAATTATAATCACAGGTTGTCTTGTGGAACGTTATAAAGAAGAAACTGCTGAACTTTTTCCGGAAGCAGATGCAGTTATAGGTATCGGCAACAACAAGGATATCGTTGACGTTTTAGACCATGTTATGAAAGACGAAAGATATATTAATTTTGCTCCTAAGCTCGATGCTGAACTTGTTGGTGACAGAATTATTTCAACATTACCTTTCTTTGCATATCTTAAAGTTGCTGAGGGCTGTTCAAACTGCTGTACTTATTGTGCAATTCCTCAGATAAGAGGAAAATTCCGCAGTGTTCCAATGGAAGATGTTATAAAAGAAGCTGAATGGCTTGCTGAAAATGGTGTTACAGAAATTATTGTTATAGCACAGGATACTTCAAGATATGGTGAAGATTTATACGGAGAATCAAAACTTCCTGAACTTCTCCGCCGACTTTGCCGTATTGACGGCTTGCACTGGATACGTACTTTATATTGCTATCCGGAAAGAATCACTGATGAACTTCTTGAAACTATTGCAAGTGAAGAAAAACTCGTTAAATACCTTGAAATTCCGATACAGCACTGCAACGGTGAAATCCTTAAACGCATGAATCGTTGGGGTGATGTTGAAACTATGGAAAATCTTTTTGCACACATCAGAAGCAAAATTCCAGGGGTAATTCTTCGTACTACTCTTATTACAGGTTTTCCGGCTGAAACAGAAGAACAGTTTACAGAACTTTCAGAATTTGTGCAAAGAGAAAGATTTGACAGACTTGGCTGTTTTGCATACTCTCAGGAAGAGGGAACAAAATCAGCAAGTTTTGACGGTCAGCTTGAAGAAGAAGTTAAATATCATCGTGCTGATGTCATCATGCAACAGCAAATGCTTATAAGTGCTGAAAATAATGACAAACTTTTAGGAAAAGAATTTGAAGCTGTTGTTGAAGGTTTTGACCGTTTCGGTGAATGCTGGTTCGGACGCACTCCGGCTGATGCTCCTGATATAGACGGAAAAGTTTTCTTTACTTCAGAAAAACCGCTTGCTATTGGTCAATATGTAAAAATAAAGATTACTGATACACTTGATTATGATTTAATCGGAGAGGTGATAGAGAAATGAATCTGCCAAACAGACTTACTTTATTGAGAGTTTGTCTTATTCCCTTTTTTCTGTTGTTTATTTATTGGAAAGTACCATTTCATTTTTTGATAGCACTGATAATTTTTGCAGGAGCTTCTATAACAGATGCACTTGACGGAAATATTGCCCGCAAACGTAATCTTGTTACTAATTTCGGAAAATTTCTTGACCCTCTTGCCGATAAAGTTCTTGTAATTTCGGCGTTAATGGTATTTGTAGAGCTTTCTGAAATAAAAATGGGTGCTGTTCCTTTGATTATAATAACAGCAAGAGAATTTATGGTATCTGGATTGAGACTTCTTGCAGCAGACAGCGGAATAGTAGTCGCTGCTGGAATGTGGGGAAAGCTTAAAACGGCATTTACTATGGTATCAATAGTTGTTTCACTCATATGGTTAAGTGTATGTTATGATTTTGATTTCAATATTACCGAAAGTTTGAAAAATGCTGTTGATAATGTAGTTATTCCGGTACTTATATGGATTTCAACAATACTGACAGTGATTTCAGGCGGTGTGTATCTTAAAGGTTATTGGCATCTTATTGATTCAGATAAGTAAGGAGGTTTAAAATGAAACATTGTGCAGGACATATAAAATATCTTATTGCTATAAAGGAACTTTCAGACATTGATGAATATGTAAAAAGCGTAAGTATTGCACGACATTTAGGGGTATCACGTCCGAGTGTAAGTAAAATGCTTCGCTGTATGGCTAATTGCGGTCTGGTGTATGAGGATTTCTGCAATAGTGTTGTTCTTACTGCTGAAGGTGAAAAAGCTGTCAGGGAAATATATTCAAATTTCAGTGAAGTGTATATGTTTTTTCATAATTTCCTTAAACTTCCTCAGAGTGAAGCACATGAACACGCTGTTAAATTTGTTACAGAATTTCCGCAGGATACCTGTGAACGTCTTAAAGGCATTGTTAAACGTACAATAAAGAAAAAAGTCTGATTTCAAGAGCCGGATTTAATCCGGTTCTTTTTTTGGCTAAAAACCGCTTGTCAAATAATCTTTGCGTTGATGTAAAACGATGGTTGCTTTACATTCAGAAAATGTTATATTATAATTATCTCGAAAGGAGGTGGACTGGTTTGAATATAGGTAAATCAATACGTCAGATACGAACCGAACACAATATGTCACAAGAAGAATTTGCAAAAATATTCTTTGTGACACGTCAAACTGTTTCAAACTGGGAATGTGAAAAAAGTTATCCCGATTTGAACACTATAGTTAAAATAAGTGATGAATTTGGTGTATCATTGGATACCCTTTTGAAAGGAGACAGGAAAATGATTAATGAAATTTCAGAAAAAGCGTCAATCGGATTGAAGTGGAACAAAATAAGACGAACTGTTTTTATAATTCTTAGTATAATTGTTATTTTTGTACTGATTTCATTTATAATATACGGTTCTGTATGGGCAGTGAGAAAAAACAAGCTTGAAAAACATTTCAATCAGGAAGTAAATGACTTAGGTTTTTATGAATCTGACCAGCGGTATTATGTTCTCAAAAATGAAGATATTACATATATTCTTCCGCATCAGGAAATGCCATCATTCTGGGATTTTTCAACAGACTTTCATGCGAAATATCTTGATTGCATTTATGAAAGTGATTCATATGTTTTTGAAGTGAGAATTTCAGGTGAAAATTCCTTTTCATTAACGGTTACAGACGAAAACGGAGAAAATTATTACAGCGATATTGACGGAAAAGGACTTCCGGAAGATATTTTCAAGGAATACAATCCGGATATTATTGAAAAAATCATAACAAACGGCGAAAAAATATATAATCAGGTATATTAATAAAAAAAGGGCGGTTGAAAAATAAACCGTCCTTTTAGTTGATTACATATTATTTCTGTTTTCAAGAGCCTTGTAAAGAGTTACTTCATCAGCGTATTCAAGATTACTTCCTACCGGCAATCCGAATGCAAGTCTTGTAACTTTAACGCCGAGAGGTTTAAGAATATTTGCAATATACATTGCGGTTGCATCACCCTCAACATTTGGATTAGTAGCCATTATAACTTCTTTTACGTTGCCTTTTGAAATTCTTGCAAGTAGTTCCCTTATATGAATGCTATCAGGATTTATGCCGTCAGATGGCGAAAGAAGTCCATGAAGTACATGATATACGCCATGATATTCCCTTGTACGTTCAAAAGCCGTAACATCTTTAGGTGTTTCAACAACGCATATAATGCTTTTATCACGGGTATCTGATGCACATATCGGACATATTTCACGTTCTGTAAGGTTCATACAGCATTTGCATTTATGAACGTTCTTTTTAGCATTTATAAGAGCCTCTGCGAAACTTTCAACATCAGAAGTTTTCATTGACATAACGTAGTATGCAAGTTTATGGGCTGTTTTCATGCCTATACCGGGCAATGATGCAAATTTTTCAGCAAGTACAATAAGAGGTAAAGCGTTATGGTCAGCCATCAGAAAAGACCAGGGATTGATACACCGCCAGTAATCTTGCTCATTTCGGATTCTGTGGTAGTTTCTACATTGTTGATAGCTTCATTTACAGCACTGATAATTAAATCCTGTAACATATCGATATCTTCCGGGTCAACTACTTCTGGTTTGATGCTGAGGGATTTGATAGTTTTATTGCCGTTAATTACAACTTCAACAGCTCCTCCGCCGGCAGTAGCAGAAAACTCTCTGTTTTCGATATCTTCCTGAAGTTCAGTAATCTGATTCTGCATTTTCTGAGCCTGTTTAATCATCTGGTTCATGTTTTGAGCGTTACCGCCAACATTTTTTGGTATTCTTGCCTTCATTGGTTTAAATCTCCTTTGATAAAAAATTATTGGTTATTGTCAACAGCTGTTTCAATGCTGTAATTTATAGCTTTTTGTATAATTTGTTCTGCCATGCTTTTTTGTTCTTCAACTGATGTATCGCAACGAGCCTTTATAATGTAGCGTTGACCGAGAACTGTATTTATAGCGTTGCTTAAAGCTATAGCGTTTTCCTTAAAGTTTTTGAAAACGTGTACAAACATTCTGTTTTTTGAGGTAATAAAGATAACGTTTCCGGCTGTAAGAGCATAAGAACCGTCAAGAGTGCCTGCAAGGTCAGGTTTAATATTTTTAAGTTCTTCAACTATTTCATTCCATTTGGAACAAACTATCATATCTTCCTGTTTAATATTTTTTATATCTACATTTGGAATAGGTTCTGTGTCACGTACTGGATTATTAGCTGTAAGAACATCTGGTGGAGACTGTTTTTTAACCGGAGCTGAAATATTTCCGGCAGAAATAGAATTTATTTTATTCTCCAACTGTTTTATTTTATCATAAAATTCAGAATTGTCAATAGTTTCTGGAGAATTATTTTTATTTCCGCAGAGTTTTATTAATGTCATCTCAAATTCAACACGTCTGTTCATGACACGGGACATATTTTCACGGCATTTTTGTAAAGCTGAAAGTTCATTCATAACTTCTTCAAGTGAAATTTTTTTTGAAAGAACATTAAGTTTTTCAAGTTCGTCAGGCATACATACTATAAGACTTTCGGCTGTTTTCGGGGATACCTGAATAAGCATTATATTACGAAGCTGAGTTATAAGTTCTTCACAAAGCCGTGTGAGGTCTTTTGACATATCATAAAGGTTTCCGGTAACAGAAAGGGCTTTTGCAGTATTTTTGTCGGCAATAGCATCAAGAATTTCATATAGATAATCTCTGCCGGCAATTCCTCCAGCATTGGAGACTGTTTCAGCATCTATTATTTCAGAACAAACTGAGCATTGGTCGAGAAGTGAAACCGCATCACGCATACCGCCGTCAGCGAGTTTTGCAATAAGAAATGCACCGTCAGAAGTTAAATTAAGGTTTTCCTGTTGTGCAATGTATTCAAGACGGGAAGCTATATCCTGTGGGCGTATTCTCCGGAAATCATATCTTTGACAACGTGATGCAATAGTTGCCGGAACTTTATGGATTTCAGTAGTTGCAAGGATAAACATTATATATGGAGGAGGTTCTTCCATAATTTTCAGCAAAGCGTTGAATGCACTTGTTGAAAGCATATGGACTTCATCAATTATATAAATTTTATGTGAACCACGTTCCGGAGTATAAACAGCACCGTCACGGAGGTCACGAATATCATCGACACCATTATTTGAGGCAGCATCTATTTCTATGATATCTGTAAGAGAACCGTTTTCGGCATCACGGCATATATCACATTCAAGGCATGGATTACCGTCTTTCATGTTAGGACAGTTAACGGCTTTGGCAAGTATTCTTGCACAAGTTGTTTTTCCCGTACCCCTTGAACCCGTAAACAGATAAGCATGAGCTGTTTTACCGCTTTTAATCTGATTTTTAAGAGTATCAGTTATATGCTGTTGGGATATGACATCATCAAAAGTCATCGGTCGCCATTTGCGGTAAAGAGCCTTATACATGTGAAATAATCCTTTCATAGTGTTTTTTCTGCAAAAAATTCCGGAGCATAGATGTGCAGGCTTACTGCGGCACACAAAACAATCCGCTTAATGCTGCTCGGTCTCCCGCCTGACATGGTTCACGGGGTCTTGTTGCACAGGGCCCACACATCTATATTCCGGAATTAATTCCTGAAATCAGAGCAGACATAATGCTCTGTTTAATATATTACCACAAAAGTAGGAATTTGTCAAGAGTTATTTTATAAATTTTTCTTGAAAAAAGATGAGTCAATAAATGCTACCTGATTTTCTTCTTAAAATAGGAAAAAAATCGTTCTAAGAAATTTAATATTTGTGTACTATACATTTAGCTTTTTTAAAAAGTTTTTCAGCTATTTTACGCTGTTTTTGTTATGTATTCATAAAATATCTGATTTTTCATGTAAGAATATATCATAAATTAGTCTGTTTATAGGCATTTTTTGGATAAAAAATACTATGAAATCAAATCAAGCAGAAAACTCGGGTAATACCACAAAAGCGGGAATTTGTCAAGGGTTATTTTATAAATTTTTTTTAAAAAAAGATGCAGTCAATAAATGCTGGAACTTGACGGATTGTTTATATTATGGTATAACCCGAATTTGCCACTTGTTGGGATTTTTTAAATATTTAAACTTTGAAAAAATACATATTTATAGGCAAAAATTTTATATCCCCACGTTATATCCCCACGCTAAATAATTCAAAAATTGTGGGCATATAAGGGAATGCAACGAAATATAGGCGAAAAGTCACAATAAATTGATGAAAAAATGTAGTTTTTTAATATCAAAAATCTCAGCCCTGTTTTTTTCCTATTTTTCGTGTGTTTTTGGTATTTTTTCAATCAATTAAGTGGCAAACTCGGGAAGGGTTATTTTATAAATTTTTTTTAAAAAAAGATGCAGTCAATAAATGCTGGAACTTGACGGATTGTTTATATTATGGTATAATATAAATCATATAAAAAGGAAAGGGTCTAAAAACATGGATAATCCAGAAATATTGTATATGGTAGTTCCTTGCTATAATGAACAGGAAGTTCTGCACGAAACTGCTAAACAGCTCAAAGAAAAGTATACTTCACTTATTCAACAGAAACTTATCTCTACAAAAAGCCGTATAGTATTTGTCAATGACGGTTCAAAGGACAGTACATGGAATATTATTCAGGAACTTCACACTGCAAATCCTGAATTTTTTTCAGGAATAAACCTTGCACATAACAGCGGTCATCAGAATGCGGTTCTTGCTGGTCTTATGACAGTTAAGGATATCTGCGATATGGCTATAACTATGGACGCTGATTTACAGGACGATATTAATACCATTGATGCTATGGTAAAAGAATATTATAACGGTAATCAGGTTGTATATGGTGTAAGAAGTGCAAGAAAAACTGATACTTTCTTTAAAAAGTTTACTGCTGAAAGTTTCTATAAGTTCATGAAGTTGATGGGTGCTGATGTTGTTTATAATCACGCTGATTTCAGACTTATGAGCCGTCGTGTACTTAACGAACTCGCAAATTACAAAGAAGTAAATTTGTTCCTGCGTGGAATGATACCAACAATAGGCTTTAAAAGCTGTAATGTATATTATGAACGTCATGAACGTTTTGCCGGTGAAAGCAAGTATCCATTAAAGAAAATGATTGCTTTTGCAATAAATGGTATAACTTCATTCAGTACCAAACCTCTTAAACTTATAACATCGCTTGGTTTTATAATGTTTATAATAAGTGTTATTGCATTTATATGGAGTTTCATTGTAAAAATAGCTGGTCTTTCAGTCGGAGGCTGGTCAAGTACTATGTGTTCAATATGGCTGATAGGCGGTTTACAGCTTTTGTGCCTTGGAATAATAGGCGAGTATATCGGAAAGATTTACGCTGAAGTAAAACAGCGTCCACGCTTTATAGTTGCGGATTTCATTAATCAGGAAGAAAAGTGATTTTAGCTGAAAGCACTAATTACATTATAACGGTCAGATATACGAAATTACCCACTGATGAAATAATTATCAGTGGGTATATTTTTTAAGGATTTTAATTGTATTTTTGTGTTGCAGATATCTGATTATTTCTTTGATTTTTTGTTGTACTTTGATTTTTGACCAAAGTTAAGCGATATCGTAAGGATTTTGTCTGATTTGAAAAGCCTTAATGCAAAGAACATACATATTGCAAATACGATTATCTGATATATAAGACCACCAAAGAATATTGTATTATTTCCGAACATCAGATTTGACATTCCTGAGAATGTATGTGTGAATGGTATAGCATAAACTAATATTCTTACAATCATAGGAAGTGTATTTATATCAGCAAGCATTGAAATAACATAAGGTACCATTGCAAGCATCATAATAGGCATAATAACCGTTTGTGAAGACTTTGTATCATTTACCAAAGCACCTAACATTATTGATACTGAAAGGCAAATCATTATGGTCATGAAAAGCTGTATTCCTACAAGTACATAATCTCCGACTGAAAGGTTTAATCCGAGTTGTGATAAAGCGTCATCAACTGAAATGCTTGATACAAGGTTTTCTGCCTGAATAGAGGAACTTTTTATAAATTTTGAAAATCCTATCATATAGACTCCGGCATTTATAAGAGCCACAACGGCAGCAGCCAACATTTTAGCAGTTATTATTGATGAACGTGAAACAGGTGCAGAAAGAAGTGTTTCAAGAGTTTTATCTATTTTTTCGTTTGAAATGGAACTTATAAGTGATTGTGAAGTCATCATAATCAGCAGGAATACAATAATTGGTAATATTGCATTTTGCATGGATATCTTATTCATTATGCTGTCAATTGAAGTGTTAGCGGATTTATCGTCAACAACTGTATTATCTGTCAGCACAATAGGATTTTCCATTAATTCAAACTGTTCCGGAGACATTCCTGCTTCTGTAGCAATTGTATTAGCTATGCAGTTTTGAATAAGAGTTATTGCTCCGGAAGTTCCCGTTGATATATTTGACAATGTGGCTGCGGAAGTCATTCTTGATGCGGTAATTATTTCAGGTTTTTCCCCCTTTTCAATTGAATCCGTGAATCCTTTCGGAATAATGACAATATTTTTTATATCGTTTTCTGAAAGTATATCAGCGTAATTGTCACCATCAGTTTCAAATACTTTAATTTCTGCACCGGAATTTTTCAATACTTCAATGAGGTTTTGAGTGAAATCTGTATCATCACGGTCACTGATGTTAATTTTGGGATTCTGAGCTTCTTCTGTAACATCATTTATGGCGGATTTTGTTATGTTTCCCATAATAAAAAGCATGGCAAGAATCACGGCAAGACTAAGAATCATTTGTCCGTTAATTAATTCTTTAAGTTCTTTCTGAAGCAGGTTAATGAATTTCATTTTCAAGTACCACCCTTTCAAAAACTTCCTCAAGGTTAACTGCATTATAACGTTGTTTAAGTTCTTCACCCGTACCGGTGACCATTAAATGACCTTTTGAGATAATGCCCACCCTATCGGAAACGAATTCTATTTCAAGCATATTATGAGATGATAAAAGAAATGACATTCCTTCTTCTTTGGCGAGTTTTTTAATCATTTTTCTGATTTCTATGGCATTTATAACATCAAGTCCGCTTGTTGGCTCGTCAAGGATTGCGAGTTTCGGACTTGTCATTACTGCACGTGAAAGGAGTAGTTTTCTAATCATGCCACGGCTGTAACTGCCGATTTTATCGTTGAGTCTTTCTCCTAAACCACAGATATCCTTTGCACGATTGACACAATTAATAATTTGTTTCGGGTCTGTACAAAAAAGTCCAGCCATAAATTTAAGGTAATTTATTCCGGACATATTTTTATAAGCTCCTGCCTCATCGGGAAGATATGTAATACATTCTCTTACTTTTTCAGGTTGTCTGACTACGCTGTAACCGTTTACAATTGCGTCACCGTCAGTTGGCTTAAGTAAAGTTGAAATCATGCGTATGGTAGTAGTTTTTCCTGCACCATTAGGACCTATTAAGGCGAATATTTCCCCTTTGTTGATGTCAAAAGAAACGCTGTCCGCTGCGAGTACTTTGGTGTACTGCTTGGTAAGCCCTTTGACTTCAAGCACTTTTTCCATATTTAATCTCCTCTTTAAATTATTTAAAAATTTTTATATAAAATATAATACCACTAATACCAAAATTTGTCAATAGGTTGTTTACAGAAAAATGGCTTTTTTGTTGACAGTAAGATGCATAATTGATATAATTAATTTATCATGAAAAATACAGGTGATTTTATCTTGAAAAGTAAGTTTTTTTATAGATGGTTTGCTGTTGTTGTGGGAATACTTTTTATATTTGCCGATGTAAATTTTCCGGTTTATGCTTACAATCAAAATGAAAATTACTATACGATTGAAGAAAATACAGCAGAAATATCTTATAGCGAATATTATGAAACTTATTCAGCTGAAGAACGCCCGAAAGATATAATAAATGTTTCCGGAAGTGAATTTACCGGACAAAATGGTACATTTTCAATTGGCGAATATGCCGGTAAAGAAAACGTTTTCATGTGGGAAAGCAGTAACGGTGAAATTTCATGTAACATAGATGTTGAACAAAGTGGTATATATTGCATGAATATTACTTATTTTGCCTTTGAAACGGATAGTTCTGTTATAGAATTTGCAGTGAGCATTGACAATAAAATTCCCTATGATACAGCATCACGAATAACTTTGAATAAAGTCTGGATTAATGAAAATGATATTTTAACAGATAAAAACGGTAATCAGATAAGACCTTCACAGATTCAGTGCGGTATGTGGCAAAATTCCGATTTTATGGACGTTGACGGGCTTTTCAGTGAACCGTTGATTTTCAGTCTTGAAAAGGGTAGTCATAAGATATCTTTCACTTCTGAACGTGCTGAATTTGCTATTGAAAACCTTAAAATATATAATCCTGAAAAGATTCCGACTTACAGTGAATATATATCCGGAAAAAATATTGATTCCGCTGAAAATACTTTCAAAATTGAGGGGGAGTCTGCTGTTTATAAATCAGACCGTACACTTTTTTCGACTTATGATAATACGAATTATAATGTTTCTCCGTCAAGTCCCACTAAAATAATGTATAATACTTTCGGTGCAAATAACTGGAAAAAAGCATTACAATCTACAACTTGGATTATAAAAAAAGAAGATATAAAACATGACGGTTGGTACAAAATAGCTATAAAATATCGTCAGAATGAAATGCGTGGATTCAGTTCAAACCGCCGTATATATATTGATGGTAAAGTGCCTTATGAGGAATTTAATCAGGTTAAATTCAGATACAATAAAAAATGGGATATCGTTTCACCGCAATATGACGGTGAAAACATTTACATATGGCTGACTGCTGATAGTGACCATATCTTTACAATGGAATGCGTTACAGGTGAAATCGGTACTTACATAAATCAACTGGATAATACAGTTTCAGAACTCAACGAGTATTACAGAAAAATTTTAATGATTACCGGAACTTCTCCGGATAAGTATACGGATTACTATGTACATGAAAAAATTCCGGATTTACTTGATAATTTTAAACGTATTTCAACAGAATTAAAAAATATTCAGTCAGGTATAGAAAGTTTATCAGATAGTTCAGGTTCAGAAGCGTCCGTTATAGGAAATATGACATTAATTCTTGATAAATGTATTGAAAAGCCTTTGAAAATACCGCAATATCTTTCGCAGATAAAAGATAATTTGACTTCTCTTTCAGTATGGTCAAGGGAATATCGAAATCAGCCACTTGAAATAGATTATATAGAATTTGCTACAAAAGGCGTTGAATTTACAAGCTGTAAGGAAAGTTTACTTAAAAAAATATGGTTTGCTATAAAGTCGTTTTTAGGTTCATTTTTTGAGGATTATTCAGTATTATCAGATGTTAATGACGAAAAGTCAATTGAAGTATGGGTTAATCTTGGTCGTGAGCAGGCACAGGTTGTAAAGGAGTTGACAGACAATTTTATTAATGAAACCGGTATATCAGTTTCAGTGAATCTTATGACAAGTGGTATAATTGAAGCGTCACTTGCCGGAAAAGCTTCTGATATAGCGTTGTTTCTTGGCGGGGAATATCCTGTTAATCTTGCTATGCGTGAATTGCTTGTTGATGTTTCGGAATTTCCGGATTACTATGAAGTTACTGAACGTTTTCAGGAAAATGCCATGACACATTATGAATACAATGGAGGAGTTTATGGACTTCCTATAACACAGAATTTTCCTATGATGTTTTACAGGACGGATATTCTTTCGGAACTTGGCTATACTTCGCCACCGGAAACATGGGATAATTTAATCGATATGCTACCGGAACTTCAACGGAATTATATGTCTGTCGGACTTGTTCTTCCGTCAACGGACGTTATGCCGTCCACTGAAACAGGGCATACTTTTGCATTAATGATGTTGCAACGTGGATTGAATTATTATAATCCGGAAAAAAATAAATCTATGTTTGATACTGCTAGTGCTGTTAATGCTTTTGAACAATGGACAGATTTTTATACTGAATACGGGTGCGAACAGTCCTATGATGTGTTCAGCCGTTTCAGAACAGGAGAATATCCCATTGTAATAGCAGATTATGCGTTTTTCAATCAGCTTACAGAATTATCGCCTGAAATAAAAGGTCTTTGGAATTTCTGTCCTGTTCCGGCAACTGAAAATAATGGTAAACTTTCACATTCTGCAAATTCTAACGTTTCTGGAGCAGTAATTTTTAGAAAGACAGAAAATATTGATAATGCATGGGAATATATAAAATGGTTTACAAGTACTGATGTACAAGTGGATTTTGGTATCAGAACTGAAGGATTGTTCGGAACTATGGGGCGTTTGAATACTGCTAATACTGAGGCTTTGAAAAGATTATCATGGTCTGAAAATGAACTGTCAAGATTATTTGACCAACGTAGAGAACTCGTAGAAATTCCCATTATACCGTCATCATATCTTGTGACAAGAAATATTATGAATGCATTCCGTGAAGTTGTTAACGAAAAGAAAAATCCACGTGATACTCTGCTTTGGTATAATCGTGATATAAATGATGAAATTCTAAGAAAAAATCAGAATATCAAAGAATAGGAGGATTTATTTTGCTGAAAAAAATGTTTTCCGAACTCAAAAAAAATAAGGATTGTTATCTGATGATTGCACCATTCATGATATTATTTGTGATATTTACAGTGATTCCGGTTATAATGTCTGTCCCGATAAGTTTTACTGATTTCAATATGGTAAAGAAACCTGAATTTGTAGGATTATCAAATTATACAACTTTATTTCTGTCTGATAAAGTTTTCATGAAATCCATAAGAGTAACATTAATATTTGCATTCTTTGCAGGATTTGTAAGTTTTATTATGTGTTTTCTGATTGCATGGTGCATAAACTTTATGCCAAAACCTTTAGCAACGTTTTTTACACTTATATTCTATATTCCGTCAATGGCTAATGTTTACAGCATATGGAAAGTCATTTTCAGCGGTGACATGAATGGCTATATAAATTCTCTTTTAATGAATATTGGGTTTATAACTTCTCCTATACAATGGCTTACAGACGGAAATTATGTACTTGGTACAGCAATTGTTGTGCAGTTGTGGTTATCATTGGGAGCGGGATTCCTTGCAATGAGAGCAGGTTTGCAAAGTATAGACCGTTCAATGTATGAAGTGGGAGCAATTGAGGGTATAAAAAATCATTGGCAGGAACTTATATATATAGTTATTCCCTCAATGAAACCTCATTTGATGTTTTCGGCAGTAATGCAAATAGTAAGTTCTTTTACTGCCGGAACAGTTATACAAAATATAGTCGGATTTCCAAGCACAGACTATAAAGCCCATACTGTCATGACTCATGCTTATGATTATGGCTGGGTGCGTTATGAAATGGGTTATGCTTCCGCAATATGCATGATACTTTTTTTAGTTATGTATGCTGTAAACAGATTTGTTAATCATTTATTCGGTAAAAATACGGACTGAAAGGATTTTTAAAAGATGTTCCGTAAGAAAAAAGTTAAAATATCATCTGGAATGGCAGGACAAAAAAAATCCGGTAAAATAATGATATTTATATTTTTGTCAATACTGGGATTATTTATGTTTTTTCCGATATATCTCACAATTGTTATGTCTGTTAAACCGGTTGAGGAACTTTTTATATTTCCGCCTAAAATTTATACTCTGCAACCTACTTTAAAGAATTTCAGTGATATGTTTGAAGTAATGCGTCAGAACAGAGTACCTTTTTCAAGATATGTTTTCAATAGTGTAACTGTAACGGTTTCTGTGACATTTTTGCAAAGTTTCGTTATATCAATGGCATCATTTGTGCTTGCAAAGTGTCGGTTTGCAGGAAACAAGTTAATAAATAACATAATAGTTATAGCATTGCTTTATCAAAGTAATGTAATTTACATAATGCAATATATCGTTATAAATAAGCTTAATTTAACAGATAGTTTGTTTGCATTGATTTTGCCGTCAGTAGCATCACCAATAGGACTTTTTCTTATGAGGCAGTCAATAAGTCAGTTACCGGATTCAATAATAGAGTCGGCTAAAATGGACGGAGCAGGATTATTCAGAATATGTTGGCAGGTAGTTATGCCGAATCAGAAACCAGCTCTTATGACACTGATTATATTTGCTTTTCAGTCGTCATGGAATATGCAGTCAGGAGCGTTTGTATTTCATGAGGAATACAAAACATTACCAACTGTTGTAAATCAGATTTCATCAGCTGGAATGGTTCGTGCGGGAGTTTCCATGGCATCTGCTGTATTTATGCTTGTTCCTCCGGTGATAGTTTTTACTTTTGCACAAGAAAAAATAATTGAAACTATGGCTTATTCCGGCATAAAGGACTAAAGGAGTTTCGGATTTGAAAAAATTTATTGTATTATTTATTGTTCTGATTAGTATTTCTATTAAAATTACAGCAAATGCCACTCCATACATATCGTATAATTATGATAATTTCGGAGATGCTGTTCCATCTCAAGCAGGATATATTACTGAAAAAGTAGTTGATTATGGTTTTAATGAACCGCAGGATATATTTTTTCATTCGGATAAATTTTACATAGCGGATACCCAAAATAACAGAATTGTCGTTCTTGACAATAGCCTTGATAATATAACAACTATTTATGATACGTTCATTATGCCGGACGGTTCAGAAACAATTCTCAATCAGCCGGAAGGTGTTTTTGTTTCTGAAGAATACTTATACATTGCAGATACTCATAACGAAAGATTACTTGTTTCAGACTTCAATTCAAAAGTTATCATGGAAATAACAAAACCTGTTTCAGAAGTTTATGACCAGAATAAAACTTTTCAACCCGCTAAAGTTCTTGCGGATAAATCCGGAAATATATATGTTATTTCGGAAAATATAACAACAGGTTGTATGATGTTCAGTAAAAACGGAGAATTTATTGGATTTTATGGTGCGAATCATTCTGAAATAAATACTGAAACTATCCGTAATTATTTTGTTTCAGAAAAGAAAAAATCACGTCTTAAACGAAGTATTCCAACCGGAATAAATAATTTCGATATATCCGAAAGCTTTATTTATACCTGTACTGAACATTCTGAAAAAAATGTTGATATAATTAAAAAACTCAATGCTTCCGGAAAGAATGTTTTTGCTGACAGAGAGGTTTATTTTGGAGATTATCAACCTAAATATAATTCCAAATATTACAGTAAACCTGAAATTTGTGATGTTGATATTTCTGAAAACGGTTATATAGTTTGCATTGACAGAAAAACAGGGCATATCTTTCAGTACGACAAGGAATGCAAGTTGCTTTTTATTATGGGGAATATCTCTGAACAATCCGGAGGTTTTGAAAAGCCCTCTGCAATCGAAACGGCAAACAATAACATATATGTTCTTGATTCAAAAAAAAATAATATAACAGTCTTTTCTGAAACGGATTTCGGAAAAAAAGTTCATAAAGCAGTAGATTTATATAATTCGGGATATTATTCTGAAACCCTTGACTTATGGAATGATATTCTTAAATATGACGGAAATTATACATATGCATACAACGGAATAGCTTATGCACTTCTTAGAAATGGTGATTATAAATCTTCAATGAAATATGCAAAACTTGCTGATGATTCTGAACTGTACAACAAGGCTTTTGGAGAATACAGAACTATATTTCTGAAAGAAAACGCCAGTAAAATATTTGTTGTTTCTGTAATTGTTACAGTTCTTATATTCAGGAAAAAGAGGTGACAGACATTGCTGAATTTTAATGATAGACAGTGGCTTGAATATACTATTATGCACCCTTTTGAAGGCTTTGAAAATATGCGTTGGAAAAAATCAGGTTCACTTAAAATAGCTTTTATAATAGTAGGACTATTTTTTTTCGGTGAAATTGCCCATGATAAATTATATGGTTTTCAATTTGTTGCGGAATATGACAAAATATTCAATATAATTCCGTATATCATAAAAAGTATATTGCTTTTTGCATTGTGGACTATAGCGAATTGGTCAGTATGTACTTTGCTTGACGGTGAGGGAACTATAAAAAATATATGCATTTACAGTGCTTATGGACTTGTTCCGTATGTTATTCAGATATATTTAAATGTAATACTTTCTCATTTGCTTGTAAGAGACGAATACGTTTTTATGCAACTTATTGAAATAATAGGAATTGTCTGGAGTAGTATTCTTATATTTTCGGCAGTAAAAGCAGTACATCAATATTCTGTTAAAAAAACTTTTATATCAATTGTTCTTACTGTTATTGTAATGTTTATAATACTTGTATTGCTGATATTGTTTATGGTTTTGATTCAGCAGATATGGCTTTTTATTGTAACAGTATATACAGAAATTATTTACAGATTCAGGACTTAAAATATGAGCAGATTGAAAATTATTTTATTAATGGTATTTATGTTTTTTTCTGTATCGCTTTCGGAAACAGAAATGCATTCCGAAAATCCGGTAACAACAGATTACCAAACCGGAAACTTTTCGCATTGTCAGGGATTACGAACGGTTGCGGAAAACGCTTCATATAAACTTATTGTTTATGATGAAACAGCAATATTCGGTTTACAGGATAAGTCAAATAATTATATATGGTGGTCATCACCGCTTGAGGATTTGGAAGAAACAGATATATCTCCTGTTGAAATGGAAAAACTTAAATCTTCTGTAATACTGAGATACGGAGAAGTTGAAAAGCGTACAGATAATAATTTTTTGCGTTCAGGAAGTAATGCCTGTACAGTCGGTGTTGAGGATATTGATAATGGTATTAGAATTGATTATAATTATGAAAGTTATGGGTTTCATTTTTACATAGATTATACTCTTGAAAGCGACCATTTGAAAGCTTCCTTAAAAACTTCTGAAATAGTTGAAAAAGATAAAATGAATATTTCTACTGAATTAAATTTATTAGGGAGTTTCGGGGCATCTGACAATTCAGAAAAAAGTCAGTTTATTATTCCAGATGGTTGCGGTGCTGTAATAAATCTGAATGACCAAAAGAAAAATATTTCTTATAGAAAAAAGATTTATGGTGATGATTTGACAGCAGTTCCAGAAAAGCAGTATTCCATTTCAGAACAGATATATTTACCGATGTTCAGTATAGTTCATGAAAATAATGCTTTACTTGCCGTTGCGTCAAAAGGTGATTCAAATGCTTTCATTACTTCTGAAACTTTTGGAAATTATAACACTTGTAGTTTTACATTTGTACTAAGAAATACAGATACCTATTATATGTCCGGAAAATCTACCGAAAGGCTTACAGTTTTTGAAAATGGAAAAATTGAAAGCGACGACATTGAAGTGTTATATTATCCGATTGCAAAGAAAGATGTTTCTTATGTTGATGTTGCCGAATGTTACAGAAACTATCTTTTAGATAATCGGAATATAAAGCCTGTTACAGAAGAAAATTATTCTCCGCTGTATATTAATTTTTATGGAGGCACTGAAAAGAAAAAATCAGTTTTCGGAATACCGTTGATGAGAAAACAAGTTCTTACAAGTTACCATGATACAGAAAAAATTCTTAAAGAAATTAATCCGGATAATGCTGTTATTTTATACTCTAACTGGACTGACAACAGCATGAAAAACAAAATCGATACTAATACTAAACCTTCTTCCGCACTTGGAGGAAAAAAAGATTTCTGTAGTTTAGTAGACATGATAGAAAGTAAAAAATATGAATTTTATCCAGTGGCTGAAAATATTGAATATTATTCGGGAATGAAAAGAACTTCTGCAACTGTAAGGACTTCCGGAGTATATGCAAAAATTTCTGATTATAATGTTGCTTATGGATTTCCTGATAGTTACCGCAAAGAACGTTATTTTTTATCGCCTGAGTATTTCGTGGAAATTACAGAAAAAGTCAATAAAAACTATTCGGGAGCAGGTCTGAATGGTGTAGCATTCGGGAAATTTACATCTTCACTTTATGGCGACTATGGAAAAACTAAAATAACACGTTTCAAGGCTATGGAAAATATAATTAAAAGCTTGTCCGAAACTGATATTAATATTCTTGCAAATGGTGCAAATGCTTATTCATTGCCTTTTGTTAAGCAGATTGTAAATGTTCCTTTAAATTCAAGCGGATATGATATTTTTGATGAAGATATACCATTTTATCAGATTGTTTTACATGGAATAATTCCCTATACTTCAAAAGCAGTAAATTCAAATCCGAATACTGAAGATATTCTTCTTATGTCGGCAGTAACCGGAAGTAATTTATATTATGACCTCATATCAACTGAAACTGATGTTTTAAAAGATACTGAATACAGCAATTTATATTATGCAAATGCTGATTATTGGACTAATGATATTTCTGAACAATATAAACTTATTTCACCTATTCTTGAATCTGTAAGCAATTCAACAATCGTTGATTACAAAGTTGAAAACTCCGGAGATTTAATTACTGCACAATTTTCAAATGGTAATATAGTTAAAGCTGATTTTATTCAAAAAACTATAACATTTAACGATAATATCATTAATTTGGGGTGATTTTTCATTGAAAGAAAAAAGAAAAATTTCATATTATAAGAAAAAATTACTTTATGGTTATGGTTTTATATCGTTATGGTTTGTCGGAACAGTTGTGTTTTTTATCGTACCACTTGTAAAGTCATTTGTTTACTCATTCAGTGAAGTTACTATAGATTCCGGAAAAACTGTTACCAAATGGGTTGGATTTGACAAATATATAAAAGTTCTTACACAAGATGAAAAATATACTAAATATCTTTTTGATATGCTGATTGAAACTCTTTGGAAAACTCCTCTTATAATTATATTTTCACTGTTTATAGCAGTAATCCTTAATCAGAAGTTCAAAGGACGTACAATTGCAAGAGCAATATTTTTTCTACCTGTGATAATTGTTACAGGTCCGATATATAAAATTATTACTGGTGATATAGATTCTACTGGAAATAATATGGAACAGTTTTCAACAGTCTTTTCCACTGACCTTATAGGTGAATTTCTTGAATTTATCGGAGTATATGGAATAAGCAACAAAATAAATAATCTTATTTCGGCTGTTGCGGATAATATTTTCGGGATAGTCTGGAATAGTGGTATACAGATTTTATTATTTTTATCGGCTTTACAAAGAATACCGGTTTCAGTGCGTGAAGCTTCAATGATTGATGGTGCTACAGCTTGGGAATATTTCTGGAAAATAACAGTTCCATATATAAAACCGTTCATATTTGCAAACATAGTGTTTACAGTTATTGATGTTTTTACAAATCCTCTTAATACTGTTATGGAAAGAATAAGCATAATGCGTAATCAATGGGATTTTGGGGAAGCGTCTGCTATGGCATGGATATATTTTACTGTAATTATGGCTATAATCGGAGTAATAAGCTTTATATTCAGAAAAAGAGGTGATTATTCTTGAACAAGTTGCCACAAAAAATATGGTCATTTTTTCGTGGAGCTATATTATTAGGATTTGGATTTATAATAATGTATCCTGTTATATATATGATAAGCTGTACGTTTCGTGAAAGTTCGGATATGAATGACCCGTCTGTAATGTGGATTCCGAAACATTTTACATTAGATGTCTTAAAAGATACTATTAAGGCTATGGATTTCGGAAACACACTAAAAAATACATTATTTCTTAATGTAGGGTGTTCAGTTGTACAAGTAATTTCTTGTTCAGTAACCGGTTATGGTTTTGCAAGATTTGAATTTAAAGGAAAAAATTTTCTTTTCTTAATAGTTATAATGATGATACTTGTTCCCCCACAAATAATATCACTTCCTTTATATACACAGTTTATGAATTTTGGTATAGGAACATTCCGAATAAATCTTATTGACAATATGTTGACCATGTATTTACCAGCAATCACTGCAAATGGTCTTAAATCCGGACTCATGATTCTGATATTCAGACAGTTTTTCAGAGGGCTTCCACGTGAACTCGAAGATGTGGCTTATATTGACGGTTGTTCACCATTCAGAACCTTTATTACAATAATGTTGCCGAATACTCTTCCGGCAGTGCTGACAGTTTTTTTGTTTTCGGTTGTTATATATTGGAATGATTATTATACCAGTTCAGTATATTTTCATAATACAAAAACGCTTGCCCTTGTTCTTGAAAATCTTGACAACGAACTTAAAAAATATTTATTTGGTTCAGCAGAAGTACAAATCAGTCAGCGTGAACAGATTGTATGGAAAGAAGCAGGCTGTTTGTTATCAATAACTCCGATACTTATTGTATACATATTTTTACAGAAATACTTCACCGAGAGTATAGAACTTTCTGGAATTATAATGTGATTTAGGACTTATGACAAATTTTATATAGTTTATTTGTGCAGATTGAATAATAAAATCTTTGTATTTAGTGTAAAAGTTTCTGTAATGTCAATTTACTTTGTACTTGAATAGTGGTATAATATATATCAACGCGTGATATTGAAATTTTGATAAAAGCGTACCAATATTAAACAATTTTAACAAGCATTAACAAGAATTCTTCCGCCTCTATTAGGTGGTGAGATAAATTGTAAATTAGAAACTTAACGGCAGTGGTGGGCGGAGTTAAATCGGTATCCCCACTGACATAAGAAAATCACAGTCAGATGTCCACTGATTCGTCAGTCTCCGTGAAATTATCGACTGTGGATTGAAACAAGGAGAAAATGAATTATGAAAAAATTACTTGCACTTTTAATTGCCTGCACAACTTTAACATGTGCTTTTGCTTCATGTGGTGATAAGGAAGAAGACAGTTCTTCAAGTAGCACTTCTGTTTCTGAATCAAGCGAAACTGAAACTACTACAGAAGAAGTTACTGAAACTACTACAGAAGCCGAAACAGAAGCTGAAACTGATACAGATGAAACTTCCGCAGAAGAATCTGAAGCTTCCGCTGTTGAAAGAACTACTCACGAATATATCGAAGATGCAGATAAAACACCTTATCTTGGCAAGTGGGAATGTGATAAACTCGTTGTTGATGGTGAAGAAGTACAAGACCTTATGGGATTACCTCTTTATGCAGTATTCCAGCTTGAAATTAATGAAGACGGCACTGCTATGATGGCTCAGGCTGTTGCTGAACTCAGTGATTCTGAAGAAGCTGTAACTTATACATGGGGTGTTATCGGCGATAATGAAATTGAAATCGTTGATGAAAACAACAATGCTATGACTCTTACACTTTCTGATAACTACCTTATTGGTACAGAAGAAGGTTATGACGAACAGCTTTATCTTGCTAAGGTTGATGAATTCACACCTTTTGACTTTGAAAGCTTTATGAATGATTTACAGGAAAGTGCTTCCGGAGACGTTGAAACAGAAACCGTTGAAACTGTTGAAAGCACTGAAACTGTTGATGAAGTTTCAGAAACTACTGCTGAATAATTTTGGTGTAAAACTGTGAAAAGATTATTTGCATTATTAACAGCTTGTACAGCTATAACTTGTGTGTTTGCGTCATGCGGTGATAAAAAGGAAGAAAGTTCTGCAAATGATACTTCCGTTTCTGAATCAACCAGTGCTGAAACTGTTACAGAAACCACTGATGAAAGCAGTCAGAATTCTGATGTTACAGACAGTTCATTCGTAGGAAAATGGGAATGTTCAAAGCTTGTTGCTAATGGTGAAGAACTTGATGAACTCGCAGGACTTCCTATATATGCAGTTTTCCAGTATGATGTGCGTGAAGATGGTACAGTTGAACTTCCTGAAAGCCTTATGGAAATTTCAGACCAAGAAAATCCAGTCAGTTACACATGGAAATCTAAAAGTGATAATGAAATTGAAATAGTTGGTTCAAATGACAGTTCAATTGTCTACAGCTTAGAAAACGGACAGCTCGTCAATATTAGTGGCACAGAAGAAATTTATCTTGACAAAGTTGATGAATTTAAAGACTTTGATTTCAAGGGCTATTATGATGAACTTATGGCTCAGCAAGAGAGTCAGTATGTTCTTACTCCTGTTGAAACAGATGCAGACGGCAATATTATTGAAACTGTTGAAACTACTACTGCTGAATAAACAAAAAAATGACGGACTTTTTTGTAAGTCCGTCTGTTTTTTTATTCGATTTCTTTTCCGTAATGCCATGAATAATCAAGCATTTCAACAGTATAGTTATTTAGTTTTTTAAGAAGTGGTAAAACGTCCTTTTTAGCGGACTGTAAATCATGTTCAAGATAGTTTCCGCATTCGACCGCAGAACAATCCATTTATCTTGACAAAGTTGATGAATTTAAAGACTTTGATTTCAAGGGCTATTATGATGAACTTATGGCTCAGCAAGAGAGTCAGTATGTTCTTACTCCTGTTGAAACAGATGCAGACGGCAATATTATTGAAACTGTTGAAACTACTACTGCTGAATAAACAAAAAAATGACGGACTTTTTTGTAAGTCCGTCTGTTTTTTATTCAATTTCTTTTCCGTAATGCCATGAATAATCAAGCATTTCAACGGTATAGTTATTTAGTTTTTTAAGAAGTGGTAAAACGTCCTTTTTAGCGGACTGCAAATTATGTTCGAGATAGTTTCCGCATTCGACCGCAGAACAGCCCATTATTTCACCTTCATAATTCGCAATGTAATTATATGAATCACGAACAAGTTTTATAGCGTTTTCATGGGACATTCCTCTTGTGATAAGATAAAAACCTGTTCTGCAACCCATAGGTCCAACGTAAATTATATTTTTTCCGAATTCTGAATTTCTTGCATATGTTGCGAAAATGTGTTCAATAGTATGCAGTGATGGATTTGAAATATAAGTACCGCCATTAGGACGAACCATTCTTACATCATAAGTGATAATATCATCATCAATTCTTGATATGTACATACCAACACCGAATTTTGTATGGTCTACTTTGAAACTTGCTATTTTTTCCATAATTATCAATCTCCATTTATTAGATTTTTTATATCATCAGGTAAATCTGATTTTACTGTTATAATTTCATGTGTTAAAGGCTCAGTAAAAGTTATCTGTCCGCAGTGTAAAGCCTGTCGGGAGATGTTTTCACGACTTCCTCCGTAAAGGTCATCGCCAGCAAGAGAATGCCCGATATATGAAAAATGTACTCTTATCTGATGTGTGCGACCGGTTTCAAGATGTATTTCAAGCAGGGAATATTTATTATTATGTGCAATTCTTCTGTAATGCGTAATGGCTTGTTGACCGTCTTCACGTACACAACGGACTATTATAGATTCGCATTCACGGGCTATCGGAGCATCAATAGTACCCGAAATATCAGTTATTCCGTGAACTACTGCATAATAAACCTTTTTACAGGAATTTTGCAGTAGATTTGCGGAAAACGCATTTTTAGCAACTACGACAAGTCCGGAAGTATCTTTATCAAGCCGGTTAACTGGTCTGAAAGTCATTTCCGGATACAGAGCAGAAAAGAAATTTCCGAGAGTATCCCCTTGATGTTTTATTGAGGGGTGAACGGGCATATTTCCAGATTTATCAAAAATTACGAGATTATCGTTTTCAAATAATACAGGCACATCAAGCAGGTGATTAGGTTCAAGAAAACTGTTATCCTGAATTCTGAGTACAACAACATCACCATTCTGAACTGTATCAATACTGCGGATAGTTTTTCCGTTACAAGTTATGCCCGAATCCTGACGCTTCAGTTTGGTTAGCAAACGCCGTGAAACGCCTTTTTCGGTGAGGAATTTTTGAAGTATTACTGGATTTGTTGAATTTACAGTTAATTTTAATTCTTTCAGAATAATCGTCCTCCCTTACATAAATAGAGATACTCAATGCAAAAGCTGTCATAAGTTCAGGCAGAAAATACGGGGAAGAAACAACTGTTATCATAGGAAACGCATAAGCTAAAAATAATTTTAATATATCAGTACGCCGTCCGTGCATGAATTTAAAGGAGTAAAAAACAAGTTTAAATACGCTTTTTTGTGGAAAATGTGCCATTAAAAAAGGTACAGTGAAAAGCGTAAGACGAACATTCAGCCATAAAAAAACTGATACAATTGTAAGTACAACAGCTTGCACAACTATGAAAAGATTATCAGTATTCATAATAAAATAATATGCTGTAATTCCTGATAATCCGGCAGGTATCAAAGCGATAATCCCTATAATTCTGCTCCATAATGATACAGCAAGACTGCGTTTGAAATTTCTTCCGTTAATGAAAATTTCAGATACAGGGGTAAATGTTTTTCGTCTGCTGTCATAACAGATTTCGCATAGTCTGAAAGCCGATATATACGTTAATGGCGCAACAGTCAACCATCTTAGAACAGAACTAAAAACAGCAATTACAATCTGTAAAGAGTTTTCACTGCTGAAAAGTGACAGCGGGTCAAGGTCACTGAAATATAAAATCAAACTATATATAGTTGCCTCTGCAAAACGGAAAAATATTTCAGGTAAGAGCGGTAACAGACATATAATCATAGTGCTTATACGATTGTTTCTAAGCAAAATTTTTGAGTATCTTATGAGTTCCCGTAATTTCATGAATGCACCTCCGGACGTATTTAAAGGTATTATGTTCCGGAAATGTCATAATATTCAGTTTTAAAGAAATTCTTCCGGCACTTTGTTATATGGACAGTAGCCTAAAATTTCAAATGCCTGAGAGTTAAGCCACATCTGAGCAGTAACAATAATATCAAAACCTTCACCAAATGGTGCATTGAGTATGCTGGGGTCATATTTAGGAAGTCCAAAACATGACAGCATATTTGAAATTATTCCGGCGTGTGTAATTACTGCACTGTGAGTTATTCCCTCATTCATCATATCCATAATGATGTTATGAAGCCCTGTATAAGTTCGTGCTGTCATTTCTTCTAAACTTTCTCCGTTTGGCGGACGATTGTCTTTACCGCCCTTGAGCCATTTTTTATAGTCGGGATTGTTTATAAGCTGTTCAACATTCTTATTTTCAAAATCGCCGAAATCAATTTCACGCAAGTCATCAACTTTTGTGATATCGGTTTCCGGAAAAAGTATTTCAGCGGTTTCAGTGCATCTTTTCAGAGGTGAACTGTATACTTTATGAACAATCGGATAGTCAAATTCGTCCATTTTAGATGCAATTTCTGACGCACCTTTAGGCGATAGAGGTAAATCGGTTTTTCCGATATAAATGCCGTTTTCGTTAGCATAGGTCATACCATGACGCAAAAGGCTTATTCTGTAACCTTTCATATATTAAGTCCTTTCAGTTTATTTGTAATAATTATACTGTTTTATATATTTTTTGTCAAGTATGGAATGATTAATAATTAAAACAATAAACTTTAAAACAACTTTTTAATTAATAATAATATTGTTTAAAATTCTTATATGTGCAAAATGCATAAATAATGAATATTATTTTTTAACTTCCGGCAAATATAATGAAAAAAATGTCAAAACACAGTGAATTATTTCATATTTTCCCATGTTTACAAATTATACAAACTGTATTATAATAAATATTAGGTTAGTATTATTTAAGGAGGAAAATTTAAATGAATTCAGATTTTGCAAGAATCATTACATTACAGCGTAAGGAAAGACACATAAGTCAGAAACAGGCAGCAAATGATTTAGGAATTTCTCAGGCTTTGTTGTCACATTACGAAAAGGGTATCCGTGAATGCGGTCTTAACTTTTTGGTTAAGATTGCCGATTATTATAATGTTTCATGCGATTACCTTCTCGGAAGAACTCCAGAACCCGGCGGAAAAAATATCACTATTGAGGATATTCCCGATGATGATGGAAACAACAAAATGAAAATGCCTTCACCGGAAATCATAAACTTTAACAGACGTATCGTAAATAATTCAATAAGCCTTCTTTTCAATCTTGCACAAAAAGCCAACAGCACCACTCTTATAAAAGAAGTGTCTACATACCTTATGCTTACAGTATATAAGCTTTTCCGAATAGTGTATAATGCTAATCCACATAATGACCAGAAACTTTTTCGTATTCCGAAAGTTGTTGCCAATGACAGTGCAAATGCTATAGTAGCTATGAGTGAATCCAATATAAAAGCAGCGTCAAGCGGAATTTCTCTTGATGATAATGATAGTGTAGATAATTTTGATACCCTTTACCTTACTACTGCAACACTTCAAAAAGATTATGCACAATATTCGTCTTCACTATTAGACCTTATAAAACGCAGTGAAGAAAAAATAGCTCGTACACGTGAAAAATATTAAAAAAATTCCGCATGACATCTTTTAGCCATGCGGATTTATTTTAGTCTATTTTAGGAAGTGCAGAAATAGATTTCTGTATTTCCTCATCAGTAGGAATATAATCTGTCATTGTTCCGTCATTGTAATTAGCATAAGCATACATATCAAAGTAACCTGTTCCGGTAAGTCCAAAGAGGATAGTTTTTTCTTCACCGGTTTCCTTGCACTTAATAGCCTCGTCGATTGCAACTTTAATAGCATGACTGCTTTCAGGAGCAGGGAGTATTCCCTCAACTCTTGCGAACTTCTGAGCTGCTTCAAATACTGATGTCTGTTCAACGGAAACAGCGTCCATAAGTCCCTGATGATAGAGTTCTGAAAGAGTTGCACTCATTCCGTGATATCTTAAACCACCAGCATGACTTGCAGACGGCATGAAACCACTGCCAAGAGTATACATTTTCTGGAGCGGGCAAACTTTTCCGGTATCGCAGAAATCATAAGCATAAACGCCTCTTGTAAGGCTCGGGCAAGATGCAGGTTCAACAGCAATGAATTTATAGTCTTTTTCACCACGGAGTTTTTCTCCCATAAATGGTGAGATAAGTCCGCCGAGGTTTGAACCGCCACCGGCACAACCTATAATAATATCCGGAGTTATTCCGTATTTGTCCATAGCTATTTTTGATTCAAGACCTATTACAGATTGATGTAAAAGAACCTGTGAAAGAACGCTTCCGAGAACATATCTGTAACCTTCTCTTGAAGTAGCAGATTCAACGGCTTCTGAAATTGCACAGCCAAGGCTTCCATTAGTATCAGGAAATTCAGCAAGAATTTTTCTGCCGACTTCTGTTGTATTGGACGGTGAAGGAGTTACTTTTGCACCATAGGTACGCATTACTTCACGGCGGAATGGTTTTTGTTCATATGAGCATTTAACCATATAAACATTACAGTCAAGGTCAAAATATGAACAAGCCATTGAAAGAGCAGTTCCCCATTGACCAGCACCTGTTTCAGTAGTAACGCCTTTGAGACCTTGTTTTTTTGCGTAATAAGCTTGAGCAATGGCAGAATTTAATTTATGACTTCCACTTGTATTGTTTCCCTCGAACTTATAGTAAATTTTTGCAGGAGTATCAAGCTTTTTTTCAAGGCAGTATGCTCTTACGAGAGGAGACGGACGATACATTTTATAAAATTCCTGAATTTCTTCCGGAATATCAATATAACGGTCAGTGTCATCAAGTTCTTGCTTAACGAGTTCATCACAGAAAACGTGTGATAATTCTTCAAAAGTAACAGGTTTTTTTGTTGCAGGATTGAGAAGCGGAGCAGGTTTTTGCTTCATATCTGCACGAACATTATACCATTGTTTAGGCATTTCGCTTTCTTCAAGATATATTTTGTAAGGGATTTCTTTGTTTGACATTATAATAACTCTCCTTTTATTATATAGTGTATTTGCCGATATTTCAAAACTGTTTACAAAAAAAGTTTAACACGAATAACAATTAATGTCAAGTCAATGTAATATATTGGTTTTTGATTTGCTGTTATGCACAAATATTTATATTTTATTTTGTGCATAATTACATTAAAAAATTGTGAGAGATTTTTATTTCTAAAACGTCTCTATTATTAAAGGGGTTAACAGGACATATTCATTATAGCAAGCAACTGATATTATAGAGTTAGATTTTTTTCATTCCTTTTAAATAAAAAATTTTTATGAATATGTCCTGCATATTGACATTATTTCTTTACCAATGTATAATATTATTTGTCATGTTGACAATTATATGAATTGGAGAATTTTTAAAATTGAACATTGAAAAATCTGTCGGTGCTGAAGAAAAACAAGAAATATCTAAAGTAATGCCGGAAACAGAAGTAAAAGCTGTTTTATCAGAAACAGTAAAGGAAACTCCATCACAAAAGCCTTATTATGCAGGTATTGATATTATAAAAATTATTGCACTTTTCATGGTAGTGAGTATACATACATATTTACATGATGGTATGTATGGTGTAGCAATTGACAGTACAAAATATATATTACCAATTGCTTTCCGGTGGATTGCATATACGTGTGTGCCATTGTTTATGATTGCCACCGGATATCTTATGAGATACAAGAAATTAACAAAAAAATATTACCTTGGTCTTGTTAAAATTATAGTTATATATATTGTAGTAAGTTTGATTTGTATGAAAGTAAATCATGAATTATATGGTTCTGATTTCAGTGACCCCTGGATAACACTTAAAGGATTTCTGGAATATTCTAATGCAAATTATGCTTGGTATGTAAATTATTATATTTCTATATTTATGTGTATACCATTCCTTAATAGTGCTTTCGACGGTATGCAAACTAAGAAAAAACGTTTTATACTGGTGGTAACTGTACTAACATTCACAATTGTTGCAAGAAGTTTCTTATTAGGATTTGACCAAACACAGCAAATAAGACCTATTCCAAGCTACCTTAATAATGCATGGCCTTTGGCTTATTATTTTACAGGAACTTTTATTCGTGAGTATCCTCCTAAGCGTTGCCTTAAAAACAAGCTTTTGATAGCTTTGTTGTTTTTTGTTTCAACAGTTTTCATAACTTGGAGCACATATACGCAGTCAATTAATAACTTTGATGAGGGACAAAGGTTTATATCCTATCATTTTAATGATTATGGAACTTATCCTGTATTTGCTATTGCAGTATGTATATTTTTATTGTTGTTTGATATTACAACAAAAAACAAGATCATTAAATTTATACTACGGCAAATCGGTGGTGCAACATTTGCAACATACCTTATTTCATATATCTTTGATGCAATAAATTATAAAGATTTCAATGAAAAATATCCCGATATATATGACAGATGGTCATACGCCATCGAAATAGTAGGTGAAAATTTCTTTTATGCATTGGCTTGCGGAATTGTTATTCATAATCTGTACAATCTATGCGAATTTTTTATTAAAAAGCTTATAGATAAAATAGTTTCTAAAGAAGTTGAAGAATAGTATGTAATTTCCCTTGTTTTGTAGCAAGGGAAATTTTATATTTCGGATATAATTTTTATATTTTTTTTATTAACAAAAAATTTACTTGATTTTAGGAATTTTTTCTTTTCAAAAGGTTGCATTATCGGAAAAAGTGTGATATAATAATTTCTGTTGAGTGTACAGCAGTACATCAGACTGCAAGAAGATATGCGGTGAAACAGAAGGTTGCTGGCGGTTTGTCAGGTAATTTCTGTGGAGTATGTCCGATTTCAAACCGGGCGATTGGGATATTGAACACTGTTAGTGCTTTATAGTTTGCTTACACATAGTGTAAACAACTGTGATACTTTTGTGCTTAAATTCCTGATTTCCGGAAAACATTTATCTTGTTTTTCGGCTTTTTTTGTCAGGAAATGTGTGAAACACACGGCAACGTGTGAAATCCCAGAGGAGAGTTGTTTCTCCGCCCCCGTAATTTTACTCAAGGAGGCGAAAAAAATGGCAGTCAATGAAAAAATCAGATTCAAGATTAAAGGTTACGACCACGCTACTGTTGATATTGCAGCAGCTAAAATCGTAGAAGCAGCTAAGAGAAGTGGTGCAAGAGTTTCAGGTCCTATACCGCTCCCTACTGATAAGGAAGTTGTTACTATTCTCCGTGCCGTTCATAAATATAAGGATAGCAGAGAACAGTTTGAAATGAGAACACATAAAAGACTCGTAGACGTTATCCGTCCTACAGAAAAGACAACAGCTGCTCTTGATAAGCTTGAAATCCCTGCAGGTGTAGACGTTGTTATGGAAGTTAAGTAATTTCCATTACCTTGCAGTTTTTACCGTTTTTTAAAAAGCGGAATGGTGGTAGCCCACCGGTCAAGTTGATTTAATCAACCAATAACCATTTAGGAGGATATTGAAATGCAGAAAGGCATTATCGGTAAGAAAATCGGTATGACACAGATTTTCGATGAAGCAGGAAAAGTTGTTCCTGTAACAGTTGTAGAAGCCGGACCTTGTGTTGTTGTTCAGAAGAAAACCGTTGAAAATGATGGTTATTCTGCACTTCAGCTTGGTTATGGTGATGTTAAGGTTCAGAGAGTAAACAAGCCTATGAAAGGTCATTTTGACAAGGCTGACGTTGCTTGCAAGAAAAATCTCAAGGAATTCAGATTTGATGATTGTGACTCTCTTAACGTTGGCGACATCGTAAAGGCTGATACTTTCACAGCTGGTGAAGCTGTTGACGTTGTAGGCATTAGCAAAGGTAAAGGTTTTGCAGGTGCAATCAAGCGTCACAACCAGCATTCTCTCAGAGATACTCACGGTACTGGTCCTGTTCACAGACAGGCTGGCTCAATGGGTGCTTGTTCTTCACCTTCAAGAATTTACAAGGGCAAGGGCATGGCAGGTCATATGGGTTCAGAACAGGTTACTGTACAGAACCTTGAAATCGTTAAAATAGACGCAGAAAACAATCTTATCGCTATCAAGGGTGCTATCCCTGGTCCTAAGGGCGGTATTGTCTATATCGTAGACAGCGTTAAGGCTTAAGGAAGGAGGAAACAGATATGTCAACAATTTCAGTATTTGATATGACAGGTAAGCAGGTTTCCGAAACAGAGCTTAACGACAATGTTTTCGGAATTACTCCAAACGAGGCTGTTATGCACGCTATGGTTGTTAATTACCTCGCAAATCAGAGACAGGGCACACAGTCTACTCTTACAAGAACAGAAGTAAGAGGTGGCGGTAGAAAGCCTTGGAGACAAAAGGGTACAGGTCACGCAAGACAGGGTTCTATCAGAGCTCCTCAGTGGACACACGGTGGTGTTGCTCTCGGACCTAAGCCAAGAGATTACGGCTATACTCTTAATAAGAAAGTTAGAAGACTTGCAATGAAGTCTGCTCTTTCCACTAAGGTTATTGACAATAATCTCATCGTTCTTGATGCTCTCACACTTGACAGCTACAAGACAAAGACAGTTGTTGAAATGCTTAAGGCTCTCGGCGTAGAAGGTAAGGCTCTTATCGTTACTGCTGAAGCTGATGAAAAGGTTATCAAGAGTGCATCTAACATTCCTGGTGTAAAGACAGCAGCTGTTAACACTCTTAATGTATATGACATTCTTAACTATGACAAGTTCATTGTTGTAAAGAATGCAGTAGGAAAAATTGAGGAGGTGTACGCATAATGAACGCACCGCAGGATATAATTCTCAAGCCCGTTATTACTGAAAGAAGCATGGACAATCTTCAGGTAGGAAAGTACACCTTTAAAGTTGCTAAGGACGCTAACAAGTCTGAAATCAAAAAGGCTGTTGAAACACTTTTTGGTGTTCAGGTTGCTAAGGTTACTACTATCAACGTAAAGGGCAAGCTCAAGAGAGTAGGCAGATATGAAGGCATGACTCCTTCTTGGAAGAAAGCCGTTGTTACTCTTACAGAAGGCTCTAAGGCTATTGAGTTCTTCGAGGGCATGGTTTAATTTTAAACCAAAAGTATGGGAGTAATGCTCCCGCAAAAAACGCATTTTTTAAGGAGTGAAATAAATGGCTATTAAAAGCTACAAGCCTACGACACCGTCTAGACGTCAGATGACTGTTACTGACTATTCGGTTTTGTCAAAGGTTGAGCCGGAGAAGAGCCTTCTCGAACCAATGAAGAAAAAGTCGGGAAGAAACAGCTACGGCAGAATTACAGTTCGCCACAGAGGTGGCGGTAACAGAAGAAAATACCGTGTTATAGATTTCAAGCGTGATAAGGATAATGTAGTTGCTACAGTTCTTACACTCGAATATGACCCAAACAGAAGTGCTTTCATCGCTCTCGTTCAGTATGAGGACGGCGAAAAGAGATACATTCTTGCTCCTAACGGTCTTAAAGTTGGTGACAAGGTTGAATCTGGTTCTGAGGCTGATATCAAGCCTGGTAACGCACTTAAACTTGCTGATATCCCTGTTGGTACATTTATCCACGCTATCGAGCTTTATCCTGGTAAGGGTGCTCAGCTCGTAAGAAGTGCAGGAAATCAGGCTCAGCTTATGGGTAAAGAAGAAACTTACGCTCTCGTAAGACTTCCTTCCGGTGAAATGAGAAAGATTCCGATAAATTGTAAGGCATCTATCGGTCAGGTTTCAAATATTGACCATGAAAACGTTAACTTCGGTAAAGCTGGTAGAGTTCGTAACATGGGTTGGAGACCTACTGTTCGTGGTTCTGTAATGAACCCTTGTGACCACCCACACGGTGGTGGTGAAGGTAAATCACCTGTTGGTCGTCCGGGACCTGTAACACCTTGGGGCAAGCCGGCTCTTGGTTATAAGACTCGTAAGGCTCACCACAGAACTGACAAGTTCATCGTTAAACGTCGTAACGGCAAGTAATCTGAAAGGAGGAACTGATTAATGAGTAGAAGCATTAAAAAAGGCCCTTATGTGCAGGACGTTCTTCTGAAGAGGGTTGTTGCCATGAACGAGGCAGGAGAAAAGAAGGTTCTCAAGACTTGGAGCCGTTCTTCAACAATTTTCCCTGATTTCGTAGGTCACACATTTGCTGTTCATGACGGTCGTAAGCACGTTCCGGTTTATGTAACAGAAGATATGGTAGGTCACAAGCTCGGTGAATTTGCACCTACAAGAACTTACAAGGGTCATGCTGGTTCAAAAACATCTAACAACGGTAAGAAATAAGCGGAAGGAGGAGTTCAGATGGAAGCAAGAGCTTATTTAAAAAATGCTCGTATATCACCCAGAAAAGTACAGATTGTTCTGGACCTTATCAGAAACAAGCCTGTTGATGTTGCTTTAGCTACTTTGGATTTGACTCCGAAGGCTGCAAGTCCTATCGTTGCAAAGCTTGTAAAGTCCGCTCAGGCAAATGCTGAAAACAATTTCAGCATGGACAAGGATAATCTCGTGGTTTCCGAGTGTTTCGTTACACCTGGTCCTATCATGAAGAGAATCATGCCAAGAGCTCAGGGCAGAGCATACAGAATTTTAAAGAGAACATCACACATCACAGTTGTTCTTAAAGAAAAAGAATAATCCCAAGGAGGTCTGATTAATGGGACAGAAGGTTAATCCACACGGTCTTCGTGTCGGCGTTATTAAAGATTGGGATTCTCGCTGGTATGCCAATAAGGCAGAGTTCGGCTGTAACCTCGTTGAAGATTACAACGTTCGTAACTTCATTAAGAAGAATTTATATGCTGCTGGTGTTCCCAGAATTGAAATCGAGCGTTTCGCTGACAAGGTAAGAATCCACATTCACTGTGCTAAGCCTGGTATCGTTATCGGTAGAGGCGGTGCAGAAATCGAAAAACTTAGAACACAGCTTGAAAAGATGATGGGTAAACAGGTTTTCATTAACATCATCGAAGTAAAACAGCCTGATATGGACGCTCAGCTCGTTGCTGAAAAAATCGCTCTCGACCTCGAGAACAGAGTTTCTTTCAGACGTGCTATGAAACAGTCAATCGGCAGAACAATGCGTCTTGGTGCTAAGGGTATCAAGGTTAAGGTTTCCGGCAGACTTGCTGGTGCTGAAATCGCAAGAAGCGAAAGCTATCATGAAGGTACTATTCCGCTCCAGACAATCCGTGCTGATATTGATTACGGTTTTGCAGAAGCTGATACAACTTACGGCAAAATCGGTGTAAAGGTTTGGATTTACAAGGGCGAAGTTCTCAAGGGCGATGCTGCTAAGGCTGCTGAAAAGAGAGAAAAGGTTGAAAGAAAGAATGATTCCAGAAACAATGACCGTCGTCGCCGTGATGACAGACGTGACGGAAACAGACGTGGCGGAAAAAATTTCAACCGTGATTCTAAAAGAGAAGGAGGTAATCAATAATGCTTCTTCCAAAGAGAGTTAAATACCGCAGAGTCCACAGAGGACGTTTAAAGGGTAAGGCTTATAGAGGTAACGAGGTAACTTATGGTGATTATGGTCTTCAGGCTCTTGAACCTGCTTGGATTACTTCCAATCAGATTGAATCTGCCCGTATCGCTATGACTCGTTACATCAAGAGAGGCGGTCAGGTATGGATTAAGATTTTCCCTGACAAGCCAATCACTGAAAAGCCAGCTGAAACCCGAATGGGTTCAGGTAAGGGTTCACCGGAATACTGGGTTGCAGTTGTTAAACCAGGCAGAGTTCTTTTTGAAATCAATGGCGTTCCGGAAGAAACCGCAAGAGAAGCTATGCGTCTCGCTATGCACAAGCTTCCAATCAAGTGCAAGTTCGTTACTAAAGCAGAGCAGGAGGTGGAGCAGTAATGAAAGCATCAGAAATCAGAGAAATGTCTGTTGATGAGCTGAACGAAAAACTTACAAGTTTGAAGGAAGAGCTTTTTGCGCTCCGCTTTCAGCTTGCTATCAACCAGCTTGACAATACAGCACGTTTAAAGGCTGTAAAGAAGGATATTGCACGTGTCAAGACACAGCTCAATGCCGTGCAGTAAGAAAGGGAGGATTTAGCTAATGTCTGCTGAGAGAAACCTTAGAAAAACAAGAGTAGGTAAGGTTGTAAGCGATAAGATGGATAAAACCGTCGTAGTTGCTATCGTTGATAACGTTAAACACCCGCTTTATAAGAAAATCATCAAGCGTACCGTCAAGCTCAAGGCTCATGATGAAAATAATGAGTGCAGAATAGGCGACCGTGTTGAAGTTATGGAAACACGTCCGCTTTCCAAAGACAAGAGATGGCGTGTTACGACCATCATTGAAAAGGCTAAGTAATTTTTATATAAGCTTTTAAGCTTGAAAGGAGGAACTCGCTGTGATACAGATGCAGACTTATCTTAAAGTCGCTGATAACACTGGTGCTAAGGAGCTTATGTGTATCAGAGTTCTGGGTGGTACTCGTCGCAGATATGCAAATATCGGTGATGTAGTGGTTGCTTCCGTTAAAAAGGCAACACCCGGAGGCGTTGTAAAGAAGGGCGATGTTGTAAAGGCAGTTATCGTTCGTTCAGCAAAGGGTCTCAGAAGAGAAGACGGTACTTATATCCGTTTCGATGAGAACGCTGCTGTTATTATCAAGGAAGACAAGAACCCGAAAGGCACACGTATCTTTGGACCAGTTGCTAAAGAATTACGTGAAAAGGAATACACAAAAATCCTCAGCCTTGCTCCGGAAGTTCTTTAATGGAGGTGTCATTCGATTATGAGCAAAGTACACGTTAAAACCGGTGACACTGTTATCCTTCTCACCGGTAAGTACGAGGATAAGTTCAACGGAAAGGGCGACAGAAAAACCGGCAAGGTTCTTGAAGTAAGCCCTAAAGAAGGCAAGGTAATCGTTGAAGGTATCAACATGATTACTAAGCATGTAAAGCCTACAAGAATGGGCGAAAAGGGCGGAATCGTAAAAACTGAAGCTCCTGTTTATGCTTCAAAGGTTCAGCTCGTGTGCCCTGAATGCGGTAAGCCCACAAGGGTTGGTCACGTTATCGAGGACGGCAAGAAGCTCCGTGCTTGCAAAAAGTGCGGTAAGTCTTTTGAATAATATAAAGGAGAAACGACAATGGCAAGATTAAAGGATTATTACGTTAGCGACGTTGCTCCTGCACTTATGAAGAAGTTCGGCTACAAGAGCGTTATGCAGATTCCAAAGCTCGACAAGGTTGTTATCAATGTTGGTGCTGGTGAAGCAAGAGACAACGCTAAAGTTATTGACGCTATTATGACAGACCTCGCTACTATCACAGGTCAGAAGCCAGTAGTGTGCAGAGCTAAGAAGTCTGTAGCTAACTTCAAACTCCGTGAAGGAATGCCTATCGGCGTTAAAGTTACTCTTAGAAGTGAAAAAATGTACGAATTTGTAGACAAGCTCTTCAATGTAGCTTTCCCACGTGTTCGTGACTTCAGAGGTATCAACGGAAATTCTTTCGACGGTAAGGGCAACTACTCAACAGGTATCAAAGAACAGCTCATCTTCCCTGAAATCGAATATGATAAAATCGATAAGGTAAGAGGCATGGATATTAACTTCATCACTACAGCTAAAACTGATGAGGAAGCTAAAGAGCTGCTTACACTTCTGGGCGCTCCGTTCATCAAGTAATCAGGGAGGTTTTGAAATGGCTAAGAAGGCAATGATTAACAAGCAGCAGAGAACTCCCAAGTATTCCACAAGAGCATACAACAGATGCAAAATTTGTGGCAGACCGCACGCATATCTCAGAAAATTCGGCATCTGCCGTATCTGTTTCAGAGAACTTGCTCACGACGGTCAGATACCGGGTGTTAAAAAGGCAAGCTGGTAAAATACAAAAAGGAGGTCATTCGGCATGCAAATCACTGATACAATAGCAGATCTTTTAACAAGAATTCGTAATGCGAATACTGCAAAGCACGCCACAGTTGACGTTCCCGCTTCAAGAGTTAAGAAGGACATCACACAGATTCTCGTTGACGAGGGCTATGTGAAGGACTTCAAGCTCATTGAGGACGGTAAGCAGGGTGTTATCAGAATCACGCTCAAATACGGCGACAACAAGTCACCGGTTATAACAGGACTCAGAAGAGTTTCAAAGCCCGGTCTGCGTATCTATTCAAGCTGTGCAGATATGCCTAAGGTAAGAAAAGGTCTGGGCATCGCAATCGTTTCAACTTCAAAGGGAATTGTTACTGACAAGAAGGCAAGAGAGCTTAATGTTGGTGGCGAAGTTCTCGCATACATCTGGTAAGGAGGAACTCATAATGTCAAGAATCGGCAGAATGCCCATTACAGTTCCTGCTGGTGTAGAGGTTAAAAACGAAAACAACCTTATCACTGTTAAGGGACCTAAGGGCGAACTTACAAAGCAGTTCAGCACTGAACTCGGCATTGAAGTTGCTGAAGGTACTATAACTGTTACAAGACCAAATGACGAAAAGAAATATCGTTCACTTCATGGTCTTACAAGAACACTCATCGCTAATATGGTTGAAGGTGTAACAAACGGATATTCCAAGACTCTCGAAATCGAAGGTGTTGGTTACCGTGCAGCTAAGCAGGGAACAAAGATTAATCTTAACCTTGGCTTCTCACACCCTGTTATTTTTGAGGAAACAGACGCTATCAAGCTTGACGTTCCTCAGCCTAACAAAATCGTTGTTAGCGGTATCGATAAACAGGCTGTAGGTCAGTTTGCAGCTGAAATACGTGAAATGCGTCCACCTGAGCCATATAAGGGCAAGGGTATCAGATACGCCGGTGAACGTATCATCCGTAAGGAAGGTAAGTCCGGTAAGGGCAAGAAGTAATTAAAAGGAGCAAATTGCTATGATTAAGAAATTCGACAGCAATAAGGCAAGATTAAAGAGACACCGCAGAGTACGTGCAAAAATCTCCGGTACTCCTGAGCGTCCACGTCTCAATGTGTTCCGTTCATCAAAGCATATCTATGCTCAGATTATTGACGACGTGAACGGCGTTACTCTTGCTTCTGCATCAAGCATGGACAAGGGTTTCGATGGCAACGGCGGTAACGTTGAAGGTGCTCGTAAAGTCGGCGAAATGATTGCAAAGAATGCTGCTGACAAGGGTATTACAGAAGTTGTTTTCGACAGAGGCGGATATATTTATCACGGTCGTGTTAAAGAACTCGCTGAAGGTGCTCGTGAAAACGGATTAAAGTTCTAAGAGGGAGGTAAAACAATGGCAAATATTGAAACACAGGCTCCTGAATTCGCTGAAAAGGTTGTTGCTATCAACCGTGTATCAAAGACTGTTAAGGGCGGTCGTATCATGAAGTTCTCTGCACTCGTTGTAGTTGGTGACGGCAATGGTACTGTAGGTTTCGGTCTTGGCAAGTCTGGCGAAGTTCCAGACGCTATCCGTAAGGGTATTGAAGATGCTAAGAAGAACCTTGTTAAAATTCCGCTTAAAGGAACTACAATTCCTCACGAAATCGTTGGTGCATTCGGTGCAGGCAGAGTTCTTATGAAACCGGCAGCACCTGGTACTGGTGTTATCGCAGGTGGTCCTGTTCGTGCCGTAATCGAAGTTGCAGGCATCAAGGATATCAGAACAAAGTCACTTCGTTCAAATAACCCTTGCAACGTAGTAAGAGCTACTATTAATGGTCTTGTATCTTGTACTTCTGCTAAGGAAGTTGCTGAAAAGAGAGGCAAGACTGTTAAGGAAATTTTAGGCTAAGGAGGCAGTAACTTATGGCAAAGGAAATCAAGCTCGTTAAGAGCCTCATCGGCAGAAAGAAAGACCAGATTGCTACTGCTGAGTCTCTCGGTCTCAGAAAAATCGGTGATGTAACAACTCAGCCCGACAATGCTCAGACTGCAGGCAAAATCAACAAAATTTCACACCTCATTGAGGTTACAGAAGCGTAAAAACAAGGAGGTGCAAAAAGCATGAAAATACACGAATTAACTCCTGCACCTGATTCCAATAAGGCTGTTAAGCGTATAGGAAGAGGTCACGGTTCAGGTAACGGAAAAACAGCAGGTAAGGGTCACAAGGGTCAGAATGCACGTTCTGGCGGTGGCGTAAGAATTGGTTTTGAAGGCGGACAGATGCCTCTCGCAAGACGTATTCCTAAGAGAGGTTTCAACAATATCTTTGCTACAAAGTATTCTGTTGTAAATGTTTCAGACCTTAACAAATTCAAGGACGATACTGTTGTTGATACAGAACTTCTCGTTGCATCAGGACTTGTAAAGAAAGTAAATGATGGCGTTAAGATTCTTGGCAACGGCGAACTTACTGCAAAATTAACTGTAAAGGCTGCTAAATTCTCACAGAGCGCTATCGAAAAAATCGAAAAGGCTGGCGGGAAGGCAGAGGTGATGTAATTGTGTTTCAGACCCTGAAAAAGGCTTGGGGAGTTCCGGAAATCCGTAAAAAACTCCTTTACACATTACTCATGATTATAATATTCAGATTCGGAAGTGCTGTTACTGTACCTTTTCTTAATCCGGAAGTAGTAAGCTCTTGGGTTAAGCTTAATACTGAAGGTACTGGTAACTTCCTTGAATATCTGAACACAATGACAGGTGGCGGTCTTTCAAAGGCTACTATATTCTCCCTGTCGATTACCCCGTTTATTAATGCGTCGATTATAATGCAACTATTAACCTATGCTCTGCCTCCTCTTGAACGTCTACGTGATGAGGGTGAGGAAGGACGAAAGAAAATTGAAAAAATAACGTCATTTGTATCAATGGGACTTGCGGTATTCATGTCGTTTGCTTACTATGTAACGCTTAAACGTATGAATGTTGACGGTGTAAATGCTGTCAAGTATACTGACGGTTGGCAGATGTATTTTTCAGCCGCAGTAATAATTGCCTGTTTTGTTGCCGGTTCTTTACTGGTAGTATGGATGGGTAACCGTGTAAGTGAAAGCGGTATAGGTAACGGTATTTCAATTATCCTTTTTGCTGGTATAGCTGCGAGATTTCCAACCGACGCAGGACTTCTTGTAAGACTTACAAAGCAAGAACCAAGCAAGTATTTATTCGTAACAATCGGCTACCTTGTATTTGTTATTTTTGAAATCGGTTTTGTTGTATTCATGAATGAAGCTGAAAGAAGAATTCCGATACAGTATGCTAAACGTGTTGTTGGCAGAAAACAGTACGGCGGTCAAAAGTCACATATTCCGATAAAGATTTGTATGAGTGGTGTTATGCCAATCATCTTTGCAATGTCATTTATGTCACTTCCGGCTACAATACAGCTTTTCAAGCCAGTAACTAAGACAAGTGGTTTCTACTATCATTTCTGTCATTTCTTTAGCACAAGAAGTTGGTCTTACGCAATAATATACTTCCTGCTTATTATTGCATTTAACTATTTCTATGTATCAATTCAGTATAATCCTGTCGAAATGGCTAATAACCTCAGACAGAGCAACGGCGGTATTCCTGGTATAAGACCTGGTAAACCTACTGCCGATTACATTCAGAAAGTTCTTTCTAAGATTACACTTGTTGGTGCATTCTTCTTAGGAGTTATCGCTGTAATTCCAATATTCATATCCATTGCTGATTCACAGCTTGCAACACTTTCAATGGGCGGAACAACAGTTCTTATTGCTGTAAGCGTTGCACTTGAAACAACACGTACACTTGAATCTCATATGATGATGCGTCATCATAAAGGATTTTTAAAGTAAGGAGGAGCTGAACTTATGAATCTTATCTTTTTAGGTGCACCCGGTGCAGGTAAAGGTACTCAGGCAGAAGTTGTTTCTGATGCTTTGAATATCCCACAGATTTCTACAGGCAATATTCTTCGTGAGGCTGCTAAAAACGGTACAGAATACGGTCTTAAAGCTAAAGCTGCTATGGACGCTGGTGCTCTCGTTTCTGATGATATTGTAATTGGTATCCTAAAAGAGAGAATAGCTGAAGACGACTGTAAGAACGGCTTTATCCTTGACGGTTTTCCAAGAACAGTTCCGCAGGCAGAAGCTCTTGACGCTATGGGAATTAAGATTGACAAGGTTATTGAAATCCATGTTCCTGATGAAACAATCAAACAGAGAGTTTCAGGCAGAAGAGTGTGTCAGGGTTGCGGTGCATCATATCACATTCAGTATAAACCATCAAAGGTTGAGGGCATTTGTGATAAGTGCGGTGACAAAACTATCGTTCGTAAGGACGACCAACCAGAAGTTGTTTTGGACAGACTTGCAACATATCACGAAAAAACTGCTCCCCTTAAAGATTATTACGAGAAGCAGGGCAAGCTTCAGACTGTTATTGGTCAGGAAGAAGTTGCCGATACTTCAAAATTGACTCTTGCAGCCGTAGGAGTTAACTGATGAGTATTACTATTAAGTCAAAATCTGAATTAGCTATAATGCGTGAAGCCGGAAAAATTACCGGCGGCGCATTACGCTATGCAGGTGAAAAATTAAGACCAGGTATGACTACGCTTGATGTTGATAAGCTGATTGGCAGTTATTTCGCTAAGCATGGCTGTAAATCCTGTTTCAAAGGTTTGTACGGTTTTCCGGCAAACGCTTGTGTTTCGGTTAATGATGAAGTAATTCACGGCATACCGAAAGCAAATCGCAGACTGGAAGAGGGCGACATAGTAAGCATTGATACCGGTGCAGCTTACAAAGGTTTCAATGGTGACAGTTGTTGGACTTTCCCTGTCGGCAAAATTTCTGATGAAGCAAAGGCATTGCTTGAGGTTACAGAGCAGTCACTTTATGAAGGTATTGCTCAGGCTCAGGTTGGCGCAAGAGTCGGAGATATTTCTCATGCTGTAGAAGTCTATTGTGCTTCACGAGGCTACGGAATCGTAAGAAATTACTGCGGCCACGGTATAGGCAGGGAGGTTCACGAATCCCCCGAAGTGCCGAACTGGGGACGTGCTGGTCACGGTCCGAGACTCGTTGCCGGAATGACTATTTGCATTGAACCTATGATTAATGTCAAGGGCGATGATGTAAAAGTTATGAAGGACGGTTGGACCGTCAAAACTGTAAGCGGTTCATTATCGGCTCACTTTGAACACGCAATCGCAATAACTCCTGACGGTCCCGTCATTCTGACAGCACCCTGACGGAGGGAAACCATTGTGAAGTTAAGCAAAGGCTCAGTTGTAAGGGCTACCGCCGGAAAAGACAGTGGTAAATTATTCGCTGTGACCGATATTCAGGGCGGATATTGCTTTATTGCAAACGGCAAAAGCCGTAAGCTTGCCTCGCACAAGAGGAAAAATTTAAAGCATATATGCCCGACAGACAGTATGATAAATCTGAACGATAATATAACTGATAAAAAACTCAGAACTCTGCTTAGACAACTTGCAGAAAATGAGTAAAGGAGGTTATGAGGTGTCAAAAGAAGATGTAATCGAGGTTGAGGGCGTTGTAACAGATGCTCTTCCTAACGCAATGTTTAAGGTTCAGCTTGAAAACGGTCATGAGGTTCTTGCTCATGTTTCCGGAAAGCTCAGAATGAATTATATCAGAATCGTGCCGGGTGACAAGGTGAAACTTGAAATGTCACCATATGACTTGTCAAAAGGTCGTATTACCTGGCGTGTAAAGTAATAAAGGATTTTTATTTAAATCCGCTATCCGCTAAAGGAGGTATTTTCAATGAAAGTCAGACCTTCAGTAAAACCTATTTGCGAAAAGTGCAAGGTTATTAAACGTAAAGGCAGAATTATGGTAATCTGCGAAAACCCTAAGCATAAGCAGCGTCAGGGTTAATCCCCTGAACGCATTATTTGGAGGTGCAAATAAATTTATGGCAAGAATAGCTGGTGTTGACCTTCCTAAAAATAAGAGAATCGAAATTGGTTTAACTTATATCTACGGAATCGGTCGTCAGACTGCAACAGACATACTCAGCAAGACAGGTGTTAACCCTGATGTTAGAGTTAAAGACCTCGCTGAAGAAGATGTTGCTAAGCTTCGTGACTATATTGGTGCTAACTACACTGTTGAGGGTGACCTCAGACGTGAAGTTGCTCTCAATATCAAGAGACTCGTTGAAATTGGCTGTTACAGAGGTGTTCGTCACAGAAAGGGTCTGCCTGTAAGAGGTCAGAGAACTAAGACAAACGCAAGAACTCGTAAGGGTCCTGTAAAGACAATCGCTAACAAGAAAAAGTAAGGAGGTTATGAGCTTTGGCACAGCAGAAGGGTAAAAAGGTTTCTACAATCAGAAGACGTAGAGAACGTAAGAACATCGAAAGTGGCGCAGTTCATATTCAGTCCACTTTCAATAATACAATCGTAACTATCACCGATACAGCCGGCAATGCTATTTCTTGGGCAAGTGCTGGTGAACTCGGTTTCAGAGGTTCTAAAAAGTCCACACCATTTGCTGCTCAGACAGCAGCAGAAACAGCTGCTAAGGCTGCTATGGAACACGGTCTTAAAAACGTTGAAGTTTACGTTAAAGGACCTGGTGCAGGACGTGAAGCTGCTATCAGAGCACTTCAGACAGTTGGTCTTGAAGTAAAGATGATTAAAGACGTTACTCCAATTCCACACAATGGTTGTCGTCCTCCAAAGAGAAGACGTGTCTAATTTTACAGGAGGTGTTTAAAAAATGGCAGTACAGAAAGAACCTATTCTTAAAAGATGCAGATATCTGGGCATTAGTCCAGCAGTAATGGGCGTTTCAAAGAAGGAATCTATCCGTTTTAAGAACGCTAACAACAGAAAGAAGATTTCTGAATATGGTCTTCAGCTTAAAGAAAAGCAGAAGCTCAAGTTCATCTATGGCGTACTTGAAAAGCAGTTTGAACACTACTTTGAAATCGCTTCAAAGATGGAAGGCAAAACTGGTGACAACCTCATCACTTGTCTTGAATCAAGACTTGACAGTGTTGTATTCAGAATGGGTCTTGCTCTTACAAGACGTGAAGCAAGACAGCTTGTTGTTCACAATCACTATACAGTAAATGGCAAGAAGGTAAACATTCCTTCATACAGAGTAAAGGTTGGCGATGTTATCGCTCTCCGTGAAAAAGACAGAACTTCTGAAAAGTTCAAGGCTACAGTAGAGGAAACTAAGGACAGACTCGTTCCTATTTGGCTCGACGCTAAGAAAGATGATTTCTCAGCAACTGTAAATCGCCTCCCCTCAGCTGAGGATATTGACTACGAGGTTGCTACACACCTCATCGTCGAGTTGTACTCCAAGTAATATTCATATTGCTTGATATTATTACAACTTGTAACTAACAGTTATTGCGAAATAGGAGGGTTTTTATGCTGGAGAAAATCAATAAGCCTGATATAGAAATTGTTGAGCTTAAAAGTGACGGCAAATACGGCAAATTCGTTTTAGCACCGCTGGAGCGTGGATACGGTATAACACTTGGAAACAGTCTCAGACGTGTGCTGCTCTCCTCACTTCCGGGTGTGGCTGTAACTTCTGTAAAGCTTTCGGGCAAGAACGGTACGGTTCACCATGAATTGTCAACTATTCCGGGCGTTAAGGAAGACGTTACGGAAATAATCCTCAGTATCAAGGGACTTACAGCTAAACTTCACGGTGAAGGTCCTAAAACAGTGTACATTGAAGCAGAGGGTGAATGCGAAATTACAGCCAGTGATATAAAGGCTGATTCTGAGGTTGATATTCTCGACCCAGGTATGCATATTGCTACTCTTGGAAAAGATGCTAAGCTTTATATGGAAATTACTATCGACAGGGGCAGAGGATATGTTTCTGCTGAAAGAAATAAGAAACAAATCAATATGCCTGTTGATGTAATTGCTGTAGACAGCATCTATACCCCTGTTCTTAAAGTGAATTACACGGTTGAAGATACCAGACTTGGTCAGGTTACAGACTATGATAAACTCACTATGGAAGTTTGGACAGATGGCACTATTTCCGCTAAGGAAGCACTGTCACAGGCTGCAAATCTTCTCAATGAACATCTTAAACTGTTTGTTGACCTTTCTGAAGAAGCAGGAATCACTGAGGTTCTTGTTACACCTGATGAAAAGGGCAGAGAAAAAGTTCTTGAAATGACTATTGAGGATCTTGATTTGTCAGTACGTTCATTCAATTGCTTGAAGCGTGCTGGTATAAATACCGTAGACGACTTGATTAACAAGTCTGAGGAAGAAATGATGAAGGTTAGAAACCTTGGAAAGAAATCTTTTGATGAGGTTAAGGAAAAGCTCCAGTCACTTGGCTTTGACCTTTCCTCAGAAGAAGAATAAAACCCATAAAATGTGCGTCTATGCACTGTATGAAAAGGAGTGAATTACATGCCGGGTACAAGAAAGCTGGGCAGAACATCTGACCATAGAAAAGCAATGCTCAGAGGCATGGTAACTTTCCTTCTTGAAAACGGTCAGATTGAAACAACCGTTACAAGAGCTAAGGAAGTTCGTGCTGTAGCAGAAAAGATGATTACTATCGGTAAAAATAATGATCTGCACTCCAAGCGTCAGGTATTCGCATACGTAACAAAGGAATCCGTTGCAAAGAAGCTTTTCGATGAGATTTCCCCTAAGTATGCAGACAAAAACGGCGGTTATACACAGATTGTAAAAATCGGACCTCGTCGTGGTGACGCTGCTGAAATGGCTATTATCAAGCTCGTTTAATTAGCAGATATAATAAAGCCGTTCTCCAATATCGGAGAGCGGTTTTTTTATTTATTAGAAAATTAATCACCTGTTTTGACGAAACCTTTTGATTTTTCAGGATAAATATTTTCAATAAATCTGTATAATTGCATAAGTTTTATGTTATCAGAACTTCCGTTAATGCTGTTTTCAATATCTTCTGTTTTAAGCTTGTCATTAAGTTTAAATTCATAGTCTTTAATCTTGAAAACTAATTCAAAATAGCGAAAATAGCCGTATCGTGTGCGTTCAGAAACTATTGTGTAGTGTATTGAGTTCAAGTCTTTGAAATTGACTGTATAGTTAATCCATAGCCATTTCCAGTGTAGTTTTTCTGTATCGTATTCAACAGTGGTTTTTCTGGAATCCATATAAAAGGCAATTCCTATAATAAATAATAGAAGTCCGAGCGACAGCAACAATGAAGACTTAGGTATAATATAACACACGGAAAATGTAAAAATAATCCATAAAAATACAGAGGCTATTGCTACTTGTTTCATAAAGTTAGGTGTATGGTTTACTTGTATTTTATTCATATTTTCCTCCTTTTTGTTATATTATAGCAATATATCCGTATAAAGTCAATAAAAAAACGCCCTGATTATTCAGGACGTTTTCTGTTATATTTATAATTAATACATACCGCCTGCTGGCATTGCTGGAGCTGGTGGAACGTCTTCCTTGATATCTGCAACAAGGCTTTCAGTTGTAAGAACCATTGATGCAACAGATGCAGCATTCTGTAAAGCACTTCTTGTAACTTTAGTCGGGTCAACGATACCTGCTGGAATCATATCGCAGTAAACTTCATTGTAAGCATCGAAACCATAACCAACCTTACGTGAACGTCTGATTTTATCAACGATTATGCTACCTTCAAGACCAGCATTTTCAGCAATCTGACGTACAGGAGCTTCAAGAGCCTTGAGAATGATTTTAGCACCAGTTTTTTCGTCACCGTCAAGTGATGAAAGAATCTTTTCAACAGCCGGAATAGCATTGATATAAGCTGTACCACCGCCTGCAACGATACCTTCTTCAACTGCTGCCTTTGTAGCTGCTAAAGCGTCTTCAATACGGAGTTTCTTTTCTTTCATTTCGATTTCAGTAGCAGCACCAACCTTGATAACTGCAACACCGCCTGCAAGTTTAGCAAGTCTTTCCTGAAGTTTTTCTCTGTCGAAATCAGATGTAGTTGTTTCGATAGCAGAACGAATCTGATGAACTCTTGACTTAATAGCTTCCTTATCGCCAGCACCATCAACAATGATTGTATTTTCTTTCTGAATTACAATCTGTTTAGCCTGACCAAGCTGACTAATCTGTGTATCAGCGAGTTCAAGACCAAGTTCAGAAGTAATAACTTCACCGCCTGTAAGGATAGCGATATCTTTAAGCATTTCCTTACGTCTGTCGCCGAATCCAGGAGCTTTTACGCCTGCAACCTTGAAAGTGCCACGGAGGTTATTAAGAATAATTGTTGTAAGAGCTTCGCCTTCGATGTCTTCAGCAATGATAACAAGCTTTCTGCCCATTTTAACAATCTGTTCGAGAAGTGGGAGAATTTCCTGAATTGAAGAAATCTTCTTATCAGTGATAAGAACAAAAGCGTCATCATAAACAGCTTCCATTTTATCTGTATCAGTTACCATGTAAGGTGAAATGTAACCTCTGTCAAACTGCATACCTTCTACAACTTCGCTGTAAGTTTCAGCAGTTTTGCTTTCTTCGAGAGTGATAACACCGTCAGAAGTAACTTTTTCCATAGCTTCTGCAATAAGCTTACCTACATTTTCGTCAGCAGAGGAAACTGTACCAACTCTTGCAATATCGTCACTGCCGGAAACTTCCTTAGAATTGTCTGTAATAGATTTTACAGCAGTATCTACAGCTTTAGCGATACCCTTTTTAAGAATCATAGGATTAGCACCGGCTGCTATGTTCTTCATACCTTCACGGATAATTGTCTGTGCGAGAAGTGTAGCAGTTGTTGTACCGTCACCAGCAGCATCATTTGTTTTTGTAGCCACTTCTTTAACGAGCTGAGCACCCATATTTTCAAAAGCGTCTTCAAGTTCGATATCCTTAGCAATTGTAACGCCGTCATTAGTGATAAGAGGTGCACCGAATTTCTTATCAAGAACAACGTTTCTGCCCTTAGGACCCATAGTAATTCTTACTGTATCAGCAAGTTTGTCTATACCAGTCTGAAGTGCTTTTCTTGCATCTTCGCCATATTTAATATCTTTAGCCATAATATAACACTCCTTTATAAGTTTTGGTGGAAATTATTCTACAATAGCGAGAATGTCTTCCATTTTAACGATGATGTATTCTTCACCATCAAGCTTTACATTAGTACCAGCGTACTTTGATATAAGAACCTTATCGCCCTTGGAAACTTCCATAGTAACGTCAGCTGTGCCTGCACCAACTTCAATTACTTCGGCAACCTCTGGTTTTTCTTTAGCTGAACCTGAAAGAATGATACCACTTTGAGTAGTTTCTTCAGCCTCTGTCATTTTAAGAACAACTCTGTCCTGTAATGGTTTAATAGACATAACATATACCTCCTATGATTAAAAATCTTTAGCTTAGCACTCTCTTTCTCTGAGTGCTAATTATATTTTACCATCTTTTCAGAAGAAATCAAGAGTATTCGCAAAACTTTCACAAAAAACGTTTATATATACAATAAAATCTGTAATTTGTTGAAAAAAATATCATTTTTCTGCAAAGAAATTTTCCATTAAACTGTTTGTATGAAAATTTACCGTAATGACTTGAAATTTCTGAAAAAGTATGTTATAATATCCATTATATTCAACGGAACGGAGAGTTTATAATTATGAAGAAGAAATTTATTGGTATTATGACAGCAATTTCATGTTTAATATGTTCATCAGTTTCAATGGGCATAACAGCGTTTGCGGAAAATGAAGCAACATCTGCATCATCAAGTGCTACTACACAGGCTGAATCGGGGTCAGTGTTCTGGACTCTTATTTTTCCGCTTATAATAATGTTTGTGTTGCTTTATTTTATGGTTATAAGACCACAGAAAAAACGTGACAATGAACTTAAAGATATGCAGAATAGTCTTGAAATCGGTGACGAAATTGTAACAGGTGGCGGTATTGTCGGAATAGTTGTTTCAACAGGTGATGACACTGTTGTTATCGAAACAGGCGGTGCAAGACAAAAGCTCAGAATTAAAACATGGGCTATCACTGAAAACGTTTCAGCACAGGAGCGTATCAAAGCTGCAAAAGCTGCATCATCTAAGAAAAAGGAATCTGCTCTTGCATCTGCTGGAGTAGTTGAAGATGATTCTGAAAAGAAGTCCAAGAAAAATAAAAAGAAATCCGAAGAAGAATAATATAAAATACTTCCGCATAGAATTTTTGTGAACAATTATTTTCTGTGCGGAGGTTATTTTTTTATGCGTCGTCATCATAAAAGTGTCTGGACAAACAGTATCACAAGTATAACGATAGCAGTATTTTCTGGAATTTTATTTATATTTTTTACAGCTTTATTATTGTCTCTGATAATGTACTATATTCTTGGTGATATGAGGATATCAAAAATTTTTTCTATACTGTCTGTTTGTTTCGGAACTTACCTAAGCACTTATTTATGCGGAAAGTTTCGCCGTAAGCATGGACTTACAGAGGGCATTATATCCGGAGCATTGATTTATATAGTTATTGTGATTTTAGGAATAATATTTTTCAAGGAGTTTATCGGAATAAAAAAACTCCTTCTTCTGACCGTTTCGGGTGCAGTAGGAGGAGTTACAGGTGTTAATTCAAAGCGTCCTAAGAATTTTACAGAATAATTTTAATTCATTATTATAAACAGAATACTAATAATAATGCCGATACAGGAAACTATTCCCCATATAGCTGAATGAAGTTTCTGAAATTTAATATTATTATTGTAGCGTATTAAAGAGTATTTCCATGATGAAACCCCGAATAAACTTACAGCAATCGGAATCAATACAGCAATTGTCTTAGAAACATTATTACTAATGCCCTCTGTATTCCATTGTACTGCTACATTATCAGGAAGTAAAACAAAAGAAATAAAACTGAATATAGCAACAATAATAAGAATTGAATTTTGCAATAAAGATTGTTTTTTCATAGATAATTCTCCTTCTATAATTAATAATCTCCTGAAGTATCTTCCATAAGTTTGAATTCTATATCATAATAAGTTACTTTACCATTTTTTTCGATATGGGCACAAGTAGCCGGAACTGTATCGCCTGCCCCGAATTTACTGCTTATATTATTATAAAGTTCGTCATATGTTTTTATGGATTTTCCGTCAATTTTCGTAATGAAATCACCTGCTTTAAGTTCGGTATTGGAAATATCACAATCTTCACTTATTGAGTCAATATAGATTCCCTCAAAGTTTTCCGGAAGTTCAAAACCGAGTTTATTTTCGATAATCATTATTTTTTCAGCAGATGACATATCAACAAGCTGTATGCCTATTCTGAAACGTCCGCCTACAAAACCGTTATCAATAAGTTGTTCGATAATGGGGAGAGCATCATTAATAGTTATTGCAAAGCCCAGTCCCTCAAAACTCGAACTTACATATTTTGATGATGTTATACCTATTACCTGACCATACATATTTACAAGAGCTCCGCCGGAGTTTCCGGGGCTGATATCGGCGTTTGTCTGAATGCAGTTCATTTCAAAACCTGTCGAATCACTGCGGATTTTTCTGTTTACAGCTGAAATTATTCCGTCTGTAACGGTGCTTGAAAGTCCGGCAGGATTTCCGACTGCTATTACCTGTTCACCGACAATAGCTTCATCGGAATTTCCGAGAACAGCCGGAACAATATTAGCATTATCCACTTTTATAACAGCGATATCAGTTTTAGAATCTCTTCCTATTATTCTTGAATTGTAAACTTTATTGTCGGTTGCATGAACTGTATGATAGCCGTTTGAATCAAGAACATGAGCATTAGTTACAATGTATCCGTCATCTGAAATTACAACTCCCGAGCCAGTACCAGAAAGCTTAGTTTTGTTTGCGTCCGAATAGGTATATATTTCTACTATTGAATCCTTTACATAAGCAGCAGCACCTTCAATAGTATATTTGCCGTTTTCATCTACAAAGTTGCTTAAATCGTTAGCACCGTCCGGTTTGGTCTGTTGATACATTACAACATGATGTTTTGCTATTGAATCGATAACTTTCTGACTGTTGTATATATCGTATGTTATGCCGTATATTGAAAGTCCTATGGCAAGCAGTATGATAAATACAAAAAGAAAAATTATAAACTTTTCGCCATTTGTATTTTTTCTTTTTCTGATACTTACAGGAGGAGTTTCATTTTCATAGGTGTACATAAAATCCGGATATGATGTATAAGTTTTTTCTTCACTTACGGAAGACTCATTATCAGAAGTGTGTTGGATTTCCTGTTTTTGAGAATCATCAGAAGAATAAATATCGTCCATAAAATCTCCTTTCTATTATGAAAGATTTTGTTTTTGGGGAACTTGTATTAAAAATTCAGTATATTCACCGTAAACGCTTTTTACAGCTATATTGCCATTGTTTATGTGTAGTATTCTGCGTGATATTGAAAGCCCCAGTCCTAAACCGTTGGTATCCATTCCACGTGAGGAATCAGTTTTATAGAACCTGTCAAAAACCTGTGGAATTTCAGAATCTTTAAGTCCCATACCAGTGTTTTTTATTCCTACAATGCACATATTGTCCTTTTTTTCAAAACTGAATGAAAGCTTACCGCCATTATTTACAAACTTAACAGCATTTTCTATAAGGTTGTAGATAACCTGTTGTATAAGGTCAGGGTCAACTTCTGCTATAAGGTCATCAGCATCAAATTCTTCTACTTCAACGTTTTTGCTTTCTATTTTCTTTTCAAACATGAATGCTGTTTTAATAACAAGGTCAGTAAGATTTGTATCCTTGAAATTAGGTTTCAGCGTACCGGATTCAAAACGACTCATATTAAGCATTGAACTGATAAGTATTTTTAAACGCTGTATTTCATTTGAAACAATTACAAGATATTCATTGCTTTGGCTTTTTGGAATAGTACCGTCAAGAATACCATCTACAAAACCACCTATTGTAGTAATAGGTGTTCGTAGTTCGTGTGAAACATTGGCAATAAAAGTCTTGCTGGTTTCTTCGCTTGTTTCAACGTCTAAAGCAAGAGCATTTATGTATTTAGCGGTTTCACTTGGAAATACTGAATCATCTGTAGGTATTTTTTCTGAAAAGTCACCTTGTGAGTATTGTTTAAGTATTCTGATTGCATCGTTTGTGTGTTTAGAGCGTTTGCGGACTTTTTCTTTTATTATGATGAAAAGTATAATAAATATAATTATTGATACGATTGAATAAGCAAGAAATATTTTCATTGTAAACATACTTATATTATCAGTTCTTCCATATACAAGAGCATACATTTTTTCATGAACGTCATTATATTTTACAACGAATTTATTTCCATACAAAAGATAAGGTTCTTCAGAAGAAATTTCACGTGAATTAAGGTCTAAATACTGTCCTTTATCTAAACGTGACTTTATATTTTCCTGTACGGGAGTGGGAATATCTTCATTTTTACAGCCTGATAAAACGCATTCACTGTCTTGATTGTATATACATATTATTACATTGTATTCATTAGTAAATAAATCATGAAGTTTTATTGATTCATCGCTGTTAAAACTGCCGGTATTATTATATTCTTCACTTATACAGCTTATGAAAAGCTCACCTATATTGCGGATTTTTTCAAGTTCTGTCTGTTTGTATACAGATGAAGTTATACTGACAACGATAATACCAAGTATAATTATGAATGATGCCATCATAATTACTGTATATTTAAGAATTTTATTATATACATTATTGTCTATCAACAGAAATCACCTCTGTTTAGTAAAATAGGGGACGAAAGAAGTCCCCTGAGATTTTTTATATATCTGGAATTATTCATCTTCTTTGACTTCAAATTTATAGCCTCTGCCCCAGATAGTTTTAAGTAACCATTTATCAGAAACTCCCTCAAGTTTTTCACGAAGTCTTTTTATATGAACATCAATAGTTCTTGAATCTCCATAATATTCAAATCCCCATACTTCGTCAAGAAGCTGGTCTCTTGTATAGACTCTGTTAGGATTTGATGCGAGATAATAAAGAAGTTCGAGTTCCTTAGGCGGAGTATCAATAGCTTTTCCGTTAACTTTGAGTTCATAGCGAGTCATATTTACAGAAAGCTTATCATAATGTACTTCTTTTACTTCTGGTTCAGCATTTGCATTGTTAACACGTCTTGTAACGGCATTTATACGTGCTATAACTTCCTTAGCGTCAAAAGGTTTTACAATATAATCATCTGATCCAAGGTCAAGACCAATGATTTTATCAATAGTTTCACTTTTAGCTGTAATCATTATAATCGGAACATTCGATTTTTTTCTTATTTCACGACACACTTGCCAGCCGTCCATAGTGGGAAGCATTATATCAAGAAGTACAATATCCGGTTTAAGAGCATTGAATTTTACAACAGCTTCTGCACCGTCATGAGAAAGAATTACTCCATAACCGTCTTTTTCGAGATATAATCTGAGTAAATCACAGATATTTTTGTCATCGTCAATAATGAGGACTTTCAGACTTTTTTCATTTGCCATTTTATATAACCTCTTTCTTTCGTTCAAAAATCTATTAATAATATTATACTGCAAAATTTTTTGAATGTCAATCAATTTCTAAAATTAGTTAAAACGATTGGTTTCATAGTTGTGGAAAATTTATTTAAAGACTTGATTTTATATTGGTTTGCGTGTTATAATATAATTCTGGAATATAAAAAAGAACGGAGGTACATTTTATGAATTTCGTGGGGCAAAAATGCGTTTGTTGCGGAAAGGTTTTTGAAAAAAACGATGATATTGTAGTTTGTCCGGAATGTGGTTCACCGCATCATCGGGAATGCTATCTGAAAGAAAACCGTTGTGCAAATTCTGCAATGCATAGTACAGGCGAAAAATGGCAAAGAATAGAAATTGAAAAAGATAATGAATATCAGAAATCTGCTTTTGAAAAAAGTCAGACTGAATTTGATAATTATATTCATCAGATAATTGAAGAAGATGATACAGAAAATAATGCAGGGTTCAATCCTGATGAGGATATGGGCGGGGCGACTATTAAAGAGATTGCTATGTTTGTGAGAACGAATACTTTTTATTATATACCGATTTTTAAGAGAATGAAGGATTTAGGTTCTAAAATTTCCTTTAATTTTTCATGCTTTGTATTTCCGTCATTTTATTTTGCAAACCGCAAGATGTGGTTTTGGGCAGTTATGTCTGCTTTAATAGGTGTGATTTTCGATATACCTTCATTAATTATAATAATGTCACAACAGGAAATATTTACAGATAATATAATGAGTTTTATATATCAGAATCAGAATTTTATTGAAGAACTTGCAAATATTTGTATGTGGGGTTCATGGATTTCAAGAATATTGATGTGTATATTTGCAAACTGGATTTATTTCCGATTTGCAATAAAAAAACTCCGGATTATAAAAAAGAGTGGTACACTTAATCCATATATGCTGATAGCATTCGGAGGAGTAAAGCCAATGAATATTATATTGATTACACTTATTACAATGTCATTAACACTTGTTTCTGTAATTGGAATAATGTTCTTTCTTAGTAGTATGGCAATGTGAATTTTAAATATGACTATTGACAAAAGCACCCATTTACAGTAAAATTATTTTATACTGTAGATTAGAGGTGCTTTTTTTGAAAATAAAATCCGAAATGTTTAAGGAATCAAGCGAATCCTTGGCATCACCGTCATTGCCTGTGCAGATATTTTCTTTTTTGATAGTATTTTTTATTATATATCTGCTTGAAGCTATTATACCGTCGATAATTTCAATAAAACCCATGATGCAGGAAATGCAGGCACAAAATATGCTTGACAATACTAAAAAAATTGATATAAAGGCTTTTATGGGAGTGGCTACAATTGTTTCAACTTCTCCAAAAGTTATGATACCAACATTGTTATCAACTGTATTCGGAACAATAACAAGTATAATTTATTGCCGTAATATTGAAGTAAGACCAGTAACTTCAATGGGAGTAAGAAAAAGAAAAATAATTCCTCATTATCTGCAAGGTCTTATTACCGGAATTATTATGATGACTGTTATTACATTGTTAAGTGTTGTAACAGGCGTTAATAGTATTTCAGTATGCAGTAGTATCAATATCGGAATAATATTGTTATATTTACTCGGATTCTTTGTACAGGGAATGAGTGAGGAATTTATTTTCCGTGGTTACCTTATGACAACAATTGGCGGGCATCATTCAGCATGGCTTGCACTTGCAATAAGTTCCGGAGCATTTGCTTTTGCTCATGTTTTTAATCCAGGGTTTAATGGTCTTTCATGCATAAATCTTGCTATGTTTGGAATGTTTGCGGGTTTGTACATGATTTGTTTTAATGATATATGGGGTGTATGCGGAATACATTCTATATGGAACTTCATGCAGGGTAATTTCTACGGCATAAGTGTAAGTGGTACTGGTAATACAGAATCTGTTTTCCGTACAACATCGCAAACTTCTTATTCATGGCTCAATGGCGGGGATTTCGGAATAGAAGGAAGTATATTTACTACTATTGTACTTCTTTCCGGAATAGTGCTAATATTAATAAAAATAAGAAAAAATCAGAATAAAGAAGAACTGTCCTGAAACAGTTCTTTTTTTTTACTATTTATTTAGTTTTAAGTAAAAACAAAAATAATTAAAAATACTATTGACAAATTAACAAATATATGATATTCTGTAAATAATCAAAAAAAATGACAAAATTGCGTTTTGTATAAAATTAGTATGGTTTATATGTAATTAAAAAATAAAGGATATAATCTTATAGGAAATAATATGAATAACAATGTTATTGTATGTTTTAATAATAATGAATATTACTGCAAAAAAATAATAAGTCATCTTATAGAATGCGGAATGAATGTTGAATTATCTTCGGATAGTGAAAACATGATTATGAAAAATCTGTCCACAAGAAAATATAATGCAGTTGTGATATTTTCGTCATATGACAGTGCCGAAAAAATAAACCTTATCAGCAGGATAAGAAGTTCTTTTCCGGAAATATCTATAGCAATATTTGTTTATATGTCATTGTATAAATATTGCAGGGAATTTGTTTCCGCCGGTGCAAATAGGTGCATTATAATGCCTCAAAATGTAAGAAACGCTTGCAACTGCATTATACATATGATGAATGACCAACATTTATATTTGCAGGAAACTGTAAATTTTATGGTAAAATGTGGATTTGTTCCTAAAGTCAATGGATTTTATTATTTCTGTTCAGCAATAGAAATTTGTACACAGGATTCACCTAATAGTGTTTCTGAAATTTATATGGCTGTTGCGGAACGTTTTGGTACTACTATAGAAATTATTGAAAGTTCAATAAGGCATTTTATAAAAGTATCCTACAATAAAGGAGTAATAGATAAATTTCTTATTGATACTACAAAAAGACCTTCAAACCATGAAATGATAAATTTAGCAGTTAAAGCTATGAGTGATTTTTATGAAATATTTGATGGAAAAGTTATTGAAAAAAATGATTTTGAAAGGTTACGTATGTCATTATTGTCATTACAAAGTGTGTTTCAGTGAACTATAAAAAAGGCGGAATCATATAGATTCCGCCTTTTTTATTATTCTTCAAAAAATGTACTTTTGTATTCTGCAACACGGGCTTTGTCTCCGTAACAGTCGATTTCGATTATTTCACGTTTAAGCATATACTTTATTGAACTGAACAACAGTAAAAATGCAATAGCATTTGTGAATATACTGAAATATATTCTTATTCCGATGACATTTCCTAACATTCCACCAAGCATTATTCCGATGCATATAATAATTATTATTTCATAGGATTTCTTATCAGGGTCAAATGTCAGAAATGCAAAACATACCATTGCCGAAAATATAGAATGAACTATAGCAAGAAGTAGTGAATAAGGTTTATAGAAATCAATTCTGTATGAATTTAATTCAAGTGTCATCATAACAGCTTCAGTGACAATATATACTGAATAAGCTATTTTTAACCATTTACGCATACGTGCTGTTTTGCTGATAAGTATATCAGAAACAATAAGACAGCCAAATCCGGAAAATTCACACAGATAAGCAACGATTTCAAGAAATTTTACAAAACCGTTTTCAAGGTCAAAAATCAGATAGTAAATAAAACACACTATACTGAAAATTATAAATAATGCATTTCCGATAAGTCCAAGATTAAGCCCGATATTGAGTTTTTTGTGCATATTTTCCATTATTTCAGAGCCTTTAATGCTCTTTGTCCGATATCTTTTCTGTAGTGGGCTTTATCAAAGCTTATTTTCTTGACTCCTTCGTAAGCATTGTCAAGAGCTTCCTGTAAATTATTTCCTTTAGCAGTAACTCCGATTACACGACCGCCGTTAGTAAGGAATTTTCCGTCATCTGAAAGTTTAGTACCTGCATGGTATACAAAGCAACCGTCAATCTGTCCCTTGTCATTTAAACCATGCATTTCAATGCCCTTTGCATAACTTTCAGGATAACCACCGCTTGCCATAACTACGCAAGCACAACTGCCATTATGCCATTTGATGTCAACTTTATCAAGTTCATGATTATAGATTGCCTCAAATATTTCATAAAGGTCAGCGTCAAGCATGGGAAGTACAACCTGTGTTTCAGGGTCTCCAAAACGGCAGTTATATTCAATTACTTTAGCACCCTTTGGAGTAAGCATAAGTCCGAAGTATAAACAGCCCTCAAAAGTTCTGCCCTCTGCGTTCATAGCGTTGACGGTTGGAATAAAGATTTTTTCCATACATTCCTTAGCTATTTCTTCTGTATAATACGGATTAGGTGAAAGAGTACCCATACCGCCCGTATTGAGTCCTAAATCGCCGTCTAAGGCACGTTTGTGGTCCATAGATGAAATCATAGGCACAATGGTTTTGCCGTCCGTAAACGACAATACAGACACTTCTGGACCGGTAAGAAATTCTTCAATAACTATTCTTGCTGAACTTTTACCGAATTTGAGTTCATCAATCATATCATGAACAGCCTGAATAGCTTCTTCTTCATTCTGAGCAATTATAACACCTTTGCCGAGTGCTAAGCCGTCGGCTTTGATTACAGCGGGATAGCTGTTCTGTTCTTTAAGATACGCAATAGCTTTATCGCTTTCTGTAAACACTTCATAGAATGCCGTTGGAATATTGTATTTTTTCATGAGTTCCTTTGAAAATACTTTAGAACCCTCTATAATAGCAGCGTTAGCCTTTGGACCAAATGTCATGAAACCTTCAGCCTGTAAAGCGTCAACCATTCCCATAACGAGCGGGTCATCAGGTGCTACAACTACCATATCAGGCTTTAATTGCTTAGCGAGTGAAACAACTCCGTCAATATCAGTTGCGGAAACATTGAAACATTCAGCGTATTTTGAAATACCAGCATTTCCGGGAGTACAGTAAAGCTTGTCTACGTGTTTGCTTTCAGCGAGTTTCATAATAATAGCGTGTTCACGACCGCCCCCGCCTACTACAAGTATATTTTTCATTGGGATAACCTCCTGTCATAATTTTTTGATTTATTTGCGTATGCTATATGTATTTCAATAACAGCCGTACAGCATACAAGTAAAAACGATATTATATTAAGCCATATAAGAATATTCTGTAATTTTGAAACAAGTCCAATCATCATAAAGTCATCAGAACAAGTTGTCTGATAGACTTCATTCATCGACGTGTAATTTATAAATAAAAATATCAGAAAACTAATTACAGAATATTTAAGTTTCTTTTTGGATTTCAGTTTTTCAGAAAAAACGCTTATTATACATATTATAATATATGGTATGATGAATATTATGGAATAAATATAACTTTCAATTTGAGTAGGGTGAAGTTTATTAAAATATGTTGAGTCTTTCCAGAATTCATATGTTTCATGGAAAATAGATATTGATATGTTAACATTATAAATGTTTGCCAGACTAAAAATTACATATATTACAGAAAGTATAACGGAAATTATTGTAATAAATTTAATGGGTATTTTATTCATTGGAATACCTCATATTTTTTATACAGGTCAAACCCTAAAACAGAAAAACACTTAGAATTAGGTTTTTCCTTGTCGTATTTCCGTGAAGGATTGTCAATATCAATGATATATTTATAATCAAAGCTGTAACCTATACCGCATTCACGACGTGATTCACCACACTTGCAATACATTTGCGTAACTGTAAAAAGCGGTTCAATGTAACCGTCAGACGTTGCAAACCTTATTAAATCAGTTACAGCAAGCACAACCCATATAAAGAGAACTGCAATAATAGTTTTCAATGCAATTTTCTTTATGGATTTTTTTGTTTTTTCCATAGTAAACCTTTCTTTATGAGATACAGCCGACAGTTATTAAATGCCGGCTTTTACCTCAGAACCAGCGTTTTTTCATAGCCTTTAAAAAATCTTCAGTTATCGGATAACCGCTGTAGTCGCCTATTACGCTGTCTATATCGCAAAAGGGACATAAAGCAGTATCATTATTATCAATCCAGAAATTGATTTGAAAAGGTCTGAAAATTTTTGTACAGTAAAAGCAACCACAATAATAACTTTTTTCTATATGTTCTCTGTTGTGGATACTATAAGCATGGGCTTCATAAATATCTTTTTTGTTATACATCAAATCACCGCAGTTTTAATACTGCAAAAAGTTTATTTATATTAGTGGTGGAAAAGTCTTATTCCTGTGAATGCCATAGCGATATTATACTTGTTGCAGGTTTCAATAACATTATCGTCACGTATTGAACCACCTGGTTCAGCGATATATTCAACGCCGGATTTTTTAGCACGTTCGATATTATCACCGAATGGGAAGAATGCATCTGAACCTAAGCAAACACCAGTATTCTTTGCAAGCCAAGCTTTCTTTTCTTCAACAGTGAAAACTTCTGGCTTAGTTTTGAAAATTCTCTGCCATTCGCCATCACGAAGAACGTCTTCATATTCGTCACCGATATAAACATCAATAGCATTGTCTCTGTCTGCACGGCGGATACCGTCAACAAAATCAAGTCCCATAACCTTTGGAGACTGTCTGAGCCACCAGTTATCAGCCTTTTGACCGGCAAGACGTGTGCAATGGATTCTTGACTGCTGACCTGCACCAATACCAATAGCCTGACCGTCCTTTACATAGCAAACGGAATTTGACTGTGTATATTTAAGAGTGATAAGCGAAATCATTAAATCATCAAGCTTATCAGCAGGAATATTCTTGTTTTCTGTAACGATATTTGCAAGGAGTTCCTTGTTAATTTCGAGTTCGTTTCTGCCCTGTTCAAATGATACTCCATAAACCTGTTTTGTTTCAATCGGAGCAGGCTTATAATTTTCGTCTATTTTGAGAATGCAATAAGTTCCTTTTCTCTTGGATTTGAGAATTTCAAGTGCTTCATCATCGTAATCAGGAGCAATAATACCGTCTGAAACTTCTCTCTGAATCATTTTAGCTGTGCAAACATCGACTTTATCAGAAAGTGCAATGAAATCGCCATAAGATGACATTCTGTCAGCACCTCTTGCTCTTGCATATGCACTTGCAAGTGGAGTGAGTTCTCCAAGGTCGTCAACCCAGTAAATTTTTTTAAGGTCGTCTGAAAGAGGTCTGCCTATTGCTGCTCCTGCTGGTGAAACGTGCTTGAAAGAAGTTGCTGCACAAACTCCGGTAGCATTTTTTAATTCTTTTACCAACTGCCAACCGTTAAGAGCGTCAAGAAGATTTATATAACCTGGTCTGCCACAAAGAACCTCTATAGGAAGTTCAGAACCGTCAGCCATATAAACTCTTGATGGTTTCTGATTAGGGTTACAGCCGTATTTTAACTGCATTTCGTTTGACATGATAAATGTCCTCCTACTATAATATATTTAGACGTTAAATCCATGACAAACCAGCCATGGTTTACACGTACTTGTTACATAAGC
>CAKSMF010000006.1 GCA_934474025.1 uncultured Ruminococcus sp.
ATATGAAAAAGACGCTCATTCTTGCTGTTGAGGTCAGCGAGGAGCTTTTCAATGTCCTCGATATACATCTTGATCGCTGGCGGAAGAATGTCGGGATCATAGCCGGACTGCGATGCCTTTTTCTGTTCGTCGATCTTCATCTGCTCCACATTGGTGAGCTTCTTTTTAACGAATTTCAGGGCAGCTATCTGATCCAGCGGATCAACATGGATATTCACGCAGAAAAGGTTCTGCATTTCAAGAAAGTCCTTTAATATTTCGTCTGACAATTCTCCTGCAAGGATATTCATGCCCCATACAGCACCGTAAGCATTACCGATCTCAAAGTCAGCCTTATTGAATTTCAGCGAGGACGGACTGATAGAATCCTTTGTGTCCATTCCTGCATGAAGCATACTGTCCCAATCAAAGATGAATGGAAAATTTCTGTAAGGGTTCAAGGCATAGTAGAGAGCTTCAAGGCGTTGTCTGCCGTCAAGAAGTTTCGCTTCCACGCCGAAAACCTTAAAACCCTTGATCACGTCATTTTTGATCGACAAGAGCTTTGCCCTTGCTGCCTTGTATGATGTGGATTCGATACCAAACGTCAGGAACTTTCTTGCCGACTGACCGTTAGAGCCTTTCATCAGCTTATCGGTAAGCATTTCGCTGTACTCCTTGCGGATTGCATTGAAATCATCTTTCTGTTCAGGTATCTGCACCGTTTTTAAGAGCTTTTCCTTTGATCTGTTTTGATTTTCAAAGGTAAGCTGGAATTTGATCGTATTGTCAAAGAGATTGATAACATCACAATACTTTGAGAAGATATTATTCTGTTCCTCAAACTCCGAAATAGAGTAATTGGCATCATAAAACTGTACCGTCATAGAGAAAAAGTTCTCCGATACCTGACAAACTCCGTCCTTATACATACACATATATGGAATGGTGTTCTGCACCGTAGTCTTACCGCCATTAGCACTCTTGATTTCCGTCATTCGTGCGGAAAGTATTTTTTTGTCCTCTTTTGTAAGCTGAGAGGCAGGCTTGCCCATGACAACCTTAGACTTGCTGCGGTTATCACTTTTATTGGCATTTCTCTTTCTAAAGCCCATTGGTAACCTCCGTTTATATTCAAAAGCGTAGACACCGAAAGTTTACTGTATAGTCAGCCGTATCAGCCTTTTCTTTCGGCATCTCTCAGCTTTTTCTTGATCCTTGTGTATTCGATATGCCTTTCAAAGCACTCAAATATGTTTGTTGTGCGGTAATACCGCTTTCGAGGTCTTGTAAAGTATTCACGCATATATTTTGCCTGTTTCTCCAAGAAAACGCCATTTTTCTTATAAAGTCCGCAGAGTATCGCAGGAGCAGCGACTGCACCCATAGCGAAGATCGCCCCGGACATTCCGATAGCTGTTTTCGTCAGAAAGAAAACAGGTGCTCCGAGAACAAGACCGATACCAAAGCATATTACCTGTCTTTTGGTAAATCCCATAATAAACTTCTCTTTGATGTCGTTCAGGTCTTTCGGGATTCGTACATAATGTGCCATAGATCCTCCAATCTTGTTCAAGGTCAATGTGCGTTAAACACACTTTTGCTGATCGCTCCTGTACGCAGAATGGTAAAGATAAGTGCCGCCGTGTATCCCATAAGCATTGCCATTTGCATTATCACACCGTCCGAACTTGAATTGAGCGACGTGATCATATTGCTGAAAAGCGTTTTGAAAATACCGAGTGCGACTACGATAAAGAACCCCTGGAAAGAAAGAGCCAAAAGCTGTTTTACCCAGTTTTTACCGATGCTTGCCCATTCTCCGCTGTCCATCATTGTTGCCATAGGGATAGGTGCAATGCTGAGATACATAAACACCTCGATGATACGGCTTGCAAGAGTAATTACGATCGCAACAATAAGTATCATCACTCCCAGATGAACAATAAGTGATATGAACCACACCGTCATCAGTTCTCCCAAGCCTAAGCTATTGAGAGCTGATTTCTTTAACGCAAGACTTTTAGATAGGTAGTCACCGCTGCCGAACAGCGTAGAAAGTCCATTGGAGCATACATTTGTGCCAAACGAAAATAGTGCGGAAGCGATGTAATATGTGTTGGCTACAAGTATTACACCGCATAAGGCTTTGATGATCCATTTGATAAAGATCGAATCGTCAAAGTCTTTGAAATTATTTCCCCGAATGACCATTTGACAAAGCTCATTCAAGAGGATGACTGTCAGAATGAAACCTCCAATAGGGACTACAACATTGTTACAGAGCGTTTCGATAGTTGCCCAAATTCCGTAGCCTGTCGGTGCACTTCCGGCAGTACCCGTAAACTGAGCAGGGTGCTTTGTCAGAAAGTTTGATACAAGGTTTCCCTTTGCACCCGAACCTGTTGTCTGAGCAAATGTATCAGTCAGAAGTTCGGAAATTCCGTCAAACTGAGATTTTATGCCGTCCTTGAATAAGTCGCAGCACCAATCCTCCAAAGCATCGATCGCATCGCTGATCACTCCCATTTATTCATCACCCCTCTCCGAGGAATTCATCAATGGTCTGTCATATTTCACAAGCTGACGTAATTCCAGCTTTGTGGGAAGAAGGTTTCTGCAAAAATACGCAGAGCCGAAATGATTTCCCTTTGTTGTAAAGAGCATATTCTGCCGTGTATGATAATCGACCCGACTATCAAAGCAGAGCATCTGAATCTCATTATTGAATATCATGTACCGTGCCTTACCCTGAATACTGTTCACGGGCAAGAGAAGAGCAAAAGGCTTCTGAAAAGTAAAAGCTCGTTTCAGGACTTCATCTTTCTTAGAAAATGGAGGATTGCTTACGAGAATATCCCATTTGTCAGGCTCAAAGTGAAAATAATCCTTGCCATCTTTCAAGCTGCTTCGTTCCACATCAAACCCCTGTTCCGTAAGATACTGATAAAACGCACTCCATTCTTCATCGAACGGACACCATATTTTCTTGTCTTTCGGCAAAAATTCCATTAACGGCTCTACCGCATAGAATGGAGTGTACACTTCATCTCCTGCACTTGTTTTATTGGCAGTTAAATATCCGATATTTATTGCCATTTATGTTTTCACTCCCTCGTCTTTCATATCTGAGAGTGCAGATCACTTACCCAAAACCCATTATTGCAACGCAAAACCCACCGCTATGTAGCTAATCTGCTTATATTAGGTCACAACGTCACTTAAATCGCACCCGTCATCATTGTTTCAAGAACAGGAACGAGGACGATTGCAAGGAGTATCAGACCAAGGCCTGACATGAGCTGCTTCATGCCCTGGGATTTAGGACAGTAGGCATAGAGAAGTTATACGCAAAGACTGATACAACAAGCTATATTTTCACGAAAGCTCCGATAAAGCCCTTGAAAAACGGGACAAAATATGGTATAATATACATATCATCATAGAACGAAGGTGAATCCTATGGATAACAAAATTATAAAAGGGGAGAGCAATTCGGAAGAGATCTATACTTCTATACGTTCTTTTGTAATAACAGCACAGAACAAGGTATATTCCGCTGTTAATACGGCTATGTCATAGTCATAGCCTATTGGGAGATTGGTGAGCAGATATACAAGGCTTGCGGAGAGAATGACAGAGCTGAATATGGTAAGAATCTTTTGAAGTACCTTTCTGGCAGACTTACCGCTGAATTCGGCAAAGGCTTTGACGAAAGCAATCTTCGGAGAATGCGTCAGTTTTACATGACCTATCCAATTCGTGACACACTGTGCCACGAATTGAGCTGGTCGCATTACCGCATACTTATGAAGATAGCTGACAAGTCTGCCCGTGACTTCTATACAGAGGAATGTGCAAAATCCGCTTGGAGTGTTCGACAGCTTGAACGGCAGATCAATACGATGTATTATCAGTGGCTGCTTGCAAGCAAGGACAAGTCCTCGGTGGCGGCGGAGATACAGACCAGCACGCCGAAACCTGAATATGAGAAAGCCATCAAAGACCCATATATCATGGAGTTTTTGCAGATAAGGCCCGATACCCATGTATATGAGAGCGATATTGAGTAGGCTCTGATAGACCACTTACAGTCTTTTCTTTTGGAACTTGGGCGTGGATTTTCGTTCGTATCACGGCAGAAACGCTTTACACTCGATGGTCAGGACTTTTTCATTGACCTTGTGTTTTACAACTATATCCTCAAATGCTTTGTGCTGTTTGATCTGAAAACGGATAAGCTCAAACATCAGGACTTGGGACAAATGCAAATGTATGTCAACTACTATACAAGAGAGTTAATGAATGAGGGCGACAATCCGCCTATCGGTATCGTGCTGTGTGCCGAGAAGAATGATGCCGTTGTAAAATATACTCTGCCCTAGGGCGATAACCAAATATTCGCTTCAAAGTATTTTACCTATCTCCCGACTGAGGAAGAATTGAAACGAGAACTGCGAATCAACGCTTTTCAAAAACTTGGTGAAGAATAATATAAATATCCACGTTGATAATTAAAGCAGTGGTTTACGGATCATGCAAGGGCGATCTATAAGCTTGACAGCTTTGATATTCTTGAAAAGATTAAATGTTCGGTGCTTGTTCTCAGTGCAGAACTGGACAGGATAACTACCGCTGAGGGTTCAAGAGAAATAACTGATAAGCTTGGTTGCAAGCTTCATATATTCCTGAATAAGGGACACGCCGCTTACCTCAGCAAGTGCTTCAATCGTATGGTATATGATTTCTTTACAGAAGTATGATTTATTTTGCTCATAATGTATAAAAAGCAGATGCCCGGTTTGCGGAGCATCTGCTTTTATATTCCCTCTTTTTAAAAGTTAAAGACTTGTTAAGAATTTCTATGATATAATCTAAGCATAAAGAAACCTGATACAAGATACGGAGGTAAACCTATGTTTTGGAGGATACTGAAAAAAGACCTGAAACGCAAGAAGACCATGAACATTATACTGCTGCTGTTCGTGGTGCTATGTTCCATGTTTGCGGCGGCGAGTGTCAATAATATTATTGCGGTCGTGGGCGGTCTTGACTATTATTTTGAGAAAGCCGAGCTCGGTGATTATTTTATCATCGAACGCAGTACAGGTGGAGAAGATACCATATCGAAAATACTGAAACACAGTGAAAATGTTTCGGGATACAGGACATATAATGTGGTGAATGCCTCTTGCGACGATCTGAAAACAGATAGCGGTAAGCTTATGGAATTTTCAAATATTGCACTGATATGCGATATAAACAACACAAAACAGAATTTTTATGGCATGGATAACGAGGTCATAACAAATGTAGAAAATGGAAAAGTATATATAACAGGATCAGTGCCTAAGCGTGAGGGTGTAAAGATCGGTGAGAGATTTTATGTGGAGCTTGGTGATACAAAGTTACCGCTTGAAGTTGCAGGTTTCGCAAAGGATGCTCTGCTCGGCTCTGAAATGATGGGAAACCCCAGACTTCTTATCAACAGTGCGGACTTTGAAACACTCACGGCTGATGAAACTATACATACTTACAGTTGCGGTCATGTTTACGACATCGACACCGACAATGCGGCGGCTCTTGAATCGGAGCTTAACGAACAGAATGGAATGTTGTTTTCCGGCGACCGTGACCTTATAAAAATGACATACATCATGAATATGCTTGTGGCGGCTATAATTCTTGTGGTCAGTGCCGGACTGCTGATCGTGTCATTCGTAGTATTGAGATTCACGATCCGTTTCACGATTGCAGAAGAATTCCGTGAGATCGGTGTTATGAAGGCTATAGGGCTTAATAACAGTTCTATAAGAATGCTGTATCTCGTGAAGTATTTAGGCATTACCCTTGCAGGGGCGGTCATTGGTTATTTCGGAAGTGTGCCGTTTGGAAACTTGCTGCTTAAAAGTGTCAGCGAAAATATGGTGCTTGGAAATGACAACGGTATGATCATAGGTGTTGTCTGCTGTATCGCCGTGGTGTTGATAATAATGCTTTTCGGTTGGAGCAGTACAAGGCGGGTAGAAAAGCTATCTGCGATAGATGCAGTCCGCAGCGGTCAGACAGGCGAACGCTTCAGGAAACGCAGTCTGCTGAGCCTTGGCAAAAGCAAATTTGGCAGCACAGGCTTTTTGGCACTTAACGATGTTACAAGCGAGCCTAAACAGTACGGCATACTCACAGCGGTATTTGCAATATGTACAGCACTTGTTATGATACTTGCAGTGACAGCCAATACCCTTGACAGCGGTAGCCTGTTGTATCTTCTGTCGATGACCGATAGCGACGTATATCTGAACGATTCAACAAGGGCTATGGAGATCATCGCAGGTACAAAGACGATATGTGAAACTGAGGACGAGATAGCGGATATTCTTACAGAAAACGATATGCCGGGCAATGTTTATCTGGAGGGCTGGTACAAGCTGCCTGTTACAGCGAAAAACGGCAACTTTCAGATCAACTTCTTAAAATGCGCTGATACCGTGACCACCGATTATGACTACACCGACGGCTCCGCACCCATGAAGCCCGATGAGATCGCAGTAACAAAGCAGATCTCCAAAAAGCTGGGTGCTGAGATCGGCGACAGAGTGACTGTGAAAATTGGCGGTGAGGAAAGAGAATTTATCATAACCGCCTATTTCCAGTGCTTCAACAACTTGGGCGAGTGTGCAAGGTTTCATCAGGACGTTGAGATCGCCGATACACTTATGACAAGCAGTTTTTCGTATCAGATCACCTTTGATGACCACCCCGACAAGGCGGTCATAGAGGAACGGATAGAAAAGCTGAAAGATATCTTTGACAATCAGAACATATTCGACACCAAAGGCTTTGTCAAAGACTGTATGGGTGTGGGAGATATGATCGCGGCAGTAAAAAATCTGGTGCTGATGCTCTCCCTTATCATAATCATTCTGCTTGCAGTACTTATGGAACGCAGTTTCATCTCAAAGGAGCGATCAGAAATAGCTCTGCTGAAAGCAGTTGGGTTCGACAGCGGTTCTGTAATATTGTATCACACTATGCGTTTCGGTATAACAGTTATTATAGCAATAGTGACAGCTTCGGCTTTGCTGATGCCGCTGACTAAACTGATAATTGATCCTATTTTCGGAATGATGGGTGCTATCGGCAATATTGAATATCAATTCAATGCTCTTGAGATATTCGGAGCATACCCTGTCATAATTTTCTGCGTTACTGTTTTAAGTGCAGCACTTACCGCAATCTACACAAAAACCATAAAATCAAGCGACACCGCAAGCATTGAATAACTCGAATAAACGGAGGTAAACACAATGAATACAGTTTTACAGACAAAGGGGCTTTGCAAGACATATATCGTTAACAAGCGTCAGAACAATGTTCTGAAAAATATCGACCTTACCATAAATGAGGGGGAAATGGTGGCGGTCATGGGACCGTCTGGCTCGGGTAAAAGTACACTGCTCTACTGTGTTTCGGGTATGGACAGAGTGACCGCAGGCGAGGTCATCTTTAACGGCAAGGAAATAGCCAAGCTCTCCGACAAGGCTTTGTCACAGCTGCGCCTTGATGAAATGGGATTTATCTTCCAGCAGATGTATATGATGAAAAACCTTTCCATACTGGATAACATCATTCTTCCTGCGGTAAAGTCGAAGAAAAATACCGAAAGCCGTAAGCAGACCGAAGAACGCGGACGGCAGCTCATGCATCGGCTCGGTATAGACGATGTTGGCGGAAATGACATCAACGAGGTATCGGGCGGACAGCTCCAGAGAGCCTGCATCTGCCGCAGTATGATAAATAACCCAAAGATGATATTTGCAGATGAACCGACTGGCGCACTCAACCGTAAAAGCTCCGATGAGGTCATGAATGAGCTTTTGTCCCTTAACCGTGATGGCACAACGGTCATGTGCGTGACCCATGATCCCAAAGTAGCCGCCAAGTGCAGCCGTGTGCTGTACATCGTGGACGGCGGTATCATGGGCGAAAAGGAAATGGGGCATTATGAGGGCGGTGATAAGGAACTCCGTGAGCGTGAACGTGAACTCAACAATTGGTTAATGGAACAAGGTTGGTGATACTTGAAATATTGCCGCCGATATGATATAATTGTAGTGGGTGGTGATATTATGACTGATATTTTGATTGTTGAAGACGATAAGGAATTAGCTGGTCTGATGACAGATTTCCTGCGAACAGAGGGCTACATCGTGTCGGCAGTAGAGAGCGGAGAACGTGCTTTAGAGCTGTTTGATCGATACGGTGCAAGGCTTGTGGTGCTTGACATCAACCTGCCCGATGTCAACGGTTTTGCGGTATGCTCAAAACTGCGTGAAAATACGGACACGCCTATCCTTATTGTCAGTGCACGGACAGATAAAGAAGATAAGCTGAATGGATTGGACTTGGGGGCTGACGATTACATAGAGAAACCCTATGATATAGATATCCTGCTTGCGAAAATAAAAGGGATCTTCAAACGGCGTTATCAGCGACAAATACTCTCGGCAAGCGGTGTCACGCTTAACCTTGCAGACAGGTCGGCGGAAATAGACGGCAAGCCTGCGGAGCTTACAGCAAAAGAATTTGATCTGCTGACACTTCTGATAGAAAATCAGGGTAAGGCTCTGAAAAAAGAGTATCTCTTTTCAACAGTATGGGGCAGTGACAGCGATTCGGAATTGCAGACACTTCACGTACATATTAACCGCTTACGTCAAAAGCTTGGCGAAGATCCGAAGAATGCAAAGCGACTGCTGACTGTATGGGGCGTGGGCTATAAATTTGTATGAGAGCATATTGTAAACTTTGCATAGCGGTAACGGCTGTATTTGTATTGCTTGCGGTAGTGCTGAATATTTATATGATACGCACAAAAGACGTCACTGGCGGTATCTATCGTGTGGAGGCAAAACGCCTTGCAGATGAGATAGCTGAAACGGGCAGTTATGACCTTGCCAAATATCCGCATATCACGGGTGTATTTTCGGACGATGATATTTATTCTTCCGATGAGCCATATGTAATAATAGAGATAAACGGCACGCTGTACAGGGTGGAATATAAAGCGAACGGCGACAATAATATTGTTGTGGTCAACTGTGCTTTTGGAGCAATTTTCCTGCTGATGATCGTTTTGCTTTTGTATATCAGACAACATATCATCGTGCCTTTTGGGCGGCTAAATACTGTTCCTCAGGAGCTTGCAAGAGGAAATTTATCGGTAGAGATACCCGAGGAGAAAAGCCGTTTTTTCGGTAAATTCACATGGGGCGTAAATCTCCTGCGTGAGAAGATCGAGGATGACAGGCAAAGAGAGCTTTCCGCACAGAGGGACAAGAAACTGCTCCTGCTCTCCCTCTCTCATGACATCAAAACACCGCTGTCTGCTATCAAATTGAATGCAAAGGCACTTGAAAAAGGAATTTACAAGGACACAGAAAAGCAAAGAGAAGTCGCACAAAACATCAACAAGCGAGCGGACGAGATAGAGCAGTTCGTCAGTGAGATAACAAAGGCGGCAAGCAAAGATTTCATGACCTTTGAGGTCACGCAGGGCGAGGTATTTCTGAGTCAGGTTATTACAAAGATCAGTGCAAGATATGTGCCACAATTGGAAACTTGCGGCACGGAGTTTTCTGTGCAGAAATTCAATGACTGCATACTCTCCTGCGACTCTGACCGCTTGGGTGAATGTCTGCAAAATCTTATGGAAAATGCCATAAAATACGGCGATGGTAAACGGATAGAGATCGGATTTGACAGAATGGACGGCTGTCAGCTTATCACAGTGTGTAACACGGGCTGTACTTTGGAAGAAAAGGAACTTCCGCAAATATTCGAGAGTTTTCACCGTGGCAATAATGCTAACAAGGTGCAGGGTAACGGTCTTGGGCTGTTCATCTGCAAACGGCTGATGTCCCTCATGGGCGGTGAGGTCTATGCTGAAATTCAAGGTGATCGTTTTTGCGTGACGCTGATTGTGAGGCTGGCGTGAAACATACCGCAAATTGTTACTTTCTCATAACCCTTAGCCTATTGAAACACACAAATCTCGTTCCACTGGGTTCAAAACAGAAATTCTGATACATTTCATAATTGTCACATACCCTAATGGCATAGCACACAGCACTCTTTCATTTTTGAAGGAGTGCTTTTCTTATGTTCAAAAACAGAGCCATTCTTGAGTTTCTCACCGTCGGCATGACTTAACAGCATTTCTCTCAGGTTCTGTCAAGGTTGGCGAACCTCTGCGAGATTGTGTCGGCTCTCGTATTCACGCACACGTCTGTAAAATGTATTAACAGACAGCTCCATTCTTCGCATAAAATCCCTGCCCGTGATGTTTTTCGACTTCCATTCTCCATACAGTTTGCTGAATTTATCCCAATCTATCGGGATAGGCTTTCTGCCTGTGTACTTGCCTTGTACTTTAGCGATCTCGATGCCCTCACGCTGACGCTGTTTGAGCTGCTCACGTTCCAGTTGAGAGAGAGCAGCAAAAACCGTCAGCATGAATTTTCCTGTAGGCGTATCTGTGTCAATTTTTTCTTTGTGACTGATCAGCGTTACTTTCTTGTCGGTTAGCGTGTCAATGATGTTCAGCAAGTCCTTTGCAGAACGCCCCAGACGGCTGATACTCTCAACATAAAGCGTATCACCTTCACGCACATAGTCCAGCATTGCTTTGAGCTGTGGACGGTCTATACTCGCTCCTGAAAGCTTTTCAGAGAATATACGGTCAACCTTATAGCTGTCCATGATCTCCTGCTGTCTGGCAGTTTCCTGATGTTCTGTTGAAACTCTTATGTATCCGATCTTACTCATAAATTTATTCCTTTCTGTCATTCCAGTGTTTGCTTGTCTTTTGGTCTGTTGTATGTTCTATCCCGACTTTGTTCTTTTGATTCTTCCGTTTTTTGCTTATGAAGATATTGACGAACTACCTTTATATACTGAACTGCCGCAGCCCTCCTTATGAGAAATGCGTTATGTTCAGATACAAGAGCGTTGAACTTTTCTTTCAGTTCTATTGATAAGCTCTGCAATTCAATGATTTTATTTGTATTTCCGGGAAGATCATAATCCTGAATGTGCCGTTTGATATAGGCATTGGTTTTTTCAAAATCATCAATATCACTCGCATTTCTCTTTCTGAAACGTTTCTGCTTCCAGCCCGATAAATTCCGGTATTCTTTATAAACAGGCAGGAGTTTTTCACGATGTTTCATTTTCTCTGTCAGTTTATCGATGGCAGTAAATTCTTTTTGGAGACGATCAAGTTCTTCGGTATGATCGTCATTATGCTTCATATTCCACATGAATGTGCTGAAATCAGCAAATGATGTAATTCCTGCTGCTTCAAGATTTCTGATAATCTCATCGGAGTTACGCATTCCTCTGATAGATGCCCAAACATCTTTATCAGATTGTTTTGTGCTTTTTTCATTGGTCTTTGCAATAAAATTCTGCTGACTTCTGTTTGCTTCTATAGCAGAAAGAATATTATCAAGTTCAAATTTTTCTCCCAGAATTTTGGCTCTTGTATATCTTGCCTGTCCCTGCATACGAAATTTCAGTTTATTCTTTGTATGTGGAGTATAAACAGCTTCAATTCCGCTGTTCTCACAATTCCGCAAAAAGTCATCAAAGTCCTTGCTGTATGCAATAATTTCAGAAATGAGTTCTCTCAGTTTGGCTTTCCATGAAGTTCCCAGTTTTTCATGCTCATGTTCAAAGTGAGAAATCCCCTGTCCCTTTTCAGGTTCTTTTATTACGGACAAACCATGCTTCTCGCAAATATCATCGGAGATCTGACGAAGTTTTGCCCATGCTCTTTCTTTGACTTTTCCCTGATTATGTTCTGAGGTAAAACTCAATCCGCTGTACAAATTTGTATTATTGAAAATAATGTGGGAATGAATGTGCTCTTTATCCGTGTGAACAGCAATCACATACTGATAATCTCCCTGCAAGAATTTATCGCACAATTCTTCGCTGACCTGCAATGCTTTTTCAGGTGTAATTTCACCGTGTTCAAAACTTTGAATTATGTGGTGTGCGAGGATTCTTGTTCGCCCCGTTCCATTGTTTCTGACAGTTCGGAAATCCTCGCTGGCTCCTGCACTGTCTGATCTGCAAGCATAAGACTGGACATATAAACCGTTGACGGTCTTATCTCCGTTTGTGATATAGCGGATAGCCGCCCAGTCTGTTGCTTTGATTGAATGGATAGAAGTAACCGCCAAATCTCATTTACACCTCGCTTTATTTCAAGTAAATCCTCTGCATAGAAACGTCCAGTGCTGTGAAGTCTGACAGCAATCTGATTGATGTTATTGCTGACTGATTTAATCAACCGATTTGTTTCTGAAAAGTCAGCTTTGTCAACCATAAGATCAACCCTTGCTTTTACGCAGTCACGAACATATGTAGATTTGTTTCTGTAGCCAAATTGTTGGCATTTATTTTCAATCTCCCGATACTCGCTTTCTGTAAAGCGGATATTCAACGTTTTGGAGTGATTGCTGTGCTTCGATTCAAGATATTTTCTTTCTTCTGCGGTAAGGGGGTTGGACTTATTTGAAAGCTGATTTTCAAGTTCTGACTTGATTTCTTTATCAAGGATATAATTGACTGCTCCTTCATGTGTCATTCCTCTTGTTTCGGCAAGTGAATTTTTTCGTGGTCTGCCACGCTGCTTTTTTTCGTTTTGCATTTTGTTTTCTCCTTTGTGTTTCATCGGCATCAGCTGTAATAAGGGGCTTGGGGATTTTCCCCAACAAGCATATGTATTTTTGACGTTTTGCGGCACAAAATACTATGCTTGCTATTTTTGTCGCACTGTCGTGCGTTTTTCTGCCTGAGCATTTTTTCTTTGCTCAGGCTTTCGCTGTTTTACAGCGAATTCTTCACCGACATTCTGTCGGTGATTTTGTCCTCACGCTTCGGCGTGAGATGCTTTTTGAGGATAAATCTATTTTATCTGTTCTCGGCGCAGTTATTGCGCAGTTTGGGCGGCAATTTTATGAAAATGGAGTTGCTTTTTCAGTATGGATATGATATAATGACTTGTAAGGAAAACAAATCGGAATTTGCGAGGAAAAATAATATGGTAATTAACTTAATGTCTTGGAATACTGCTCTTTACGAATTTAAAAACACGTCATTTAAAAAGAGCGGTTTAGATAATGAAAACTTCTTAAAAAAAGTGTATAAAAGGATTAAGGCACATCTTAACAAAGAAAACGCTGTAGCAGTTCTTCAAGAAATTCCTTTTAAGTCGAATTTCGACTGGAAAGAACATCCGATTTTCACCGAAGTCAAAAAAGACTTTCCGGCGGATCAATATGATCTTTTGTATAATCTGAGTACTAAGAATCAAATTATGATGACTGTAGTTGTTGCAAAAAGAGGAATAATAAAAAATAATCCAAATGGAATCAATACAAATAGATTTGTATCATTTAATATAAAAGACATATCTTTAGTGGGAATTCATTCAAAAAACGCAGATCAATTACGTGAAGCTTTACAAAATATCAAGGGTAACCGTCCTGATATAATTATTGGTGATTTTAATGCGGGAAATTATTATCTAAATGATAAAGATAAAGATGATGAAATAGCTGTTAATCGGAATAATTATCTGTCACTTACTGAAGAATATATAGATTTATGTCAAGGCAAGGTGACCACAACATACAACAGATATATCGATCACATATTAATAAAATCAAACCACGAGTTTTTATTTAAATGTAAATGCATGAATGTCAACGTTGATAATAACGTTAAGTTGTCTGATCATTTTCCTATTTATTGCACAATTGAAACTGAATAAACTGACAGATAAATTCCAGTTTATCAACCTTGATATAAACTAAATATCCCTAAAAACTGTAAAGCATTGATTTACTTTGCAGTTTTTTGTCTTTCTCATACAAAATGCCGAACTGAAAAAGTCAACTGGAACAGAAAGATTATGCGCCTTGCGAATAGACAGAAACAGCGTATCTGCGCTATAATATTACTACGGAAATGCACCATTGCTGAATCGAAAAGAGGTGAAAGAAGTGAGTGCAACTTTAACTGACAATAATGCAAAACTTGAAAATCTTGAAAAATCAATCCGGGCAGCCAATGAACGAAAGCGTAAACTTGTTGAGAAAAACAAGCGGATTACCTATGATATTCTTTCTGAACTTTATGGGTTAGAGGGACAGGAACTTATTGATGCTGTAACTGCTGAACATGAACTAATGGAAATGTTCAAAAAACGAGGCATGGACTACAACCAGATTTACGAACTTACAAAATATCAGAACCACAGACCAATGAACACAAGCGAGGGATAAACAGAGAAAGCGAAACCCTCAGATAAAGGAGAAAAATTCGCTATGAACAAAGAAAGTACAACTTATACTGAATATAAAATCGGACACACAACCTATATGGTAAAAACAATATTCAATCCTGATTTTCAGGAAAGTCTTTCCGATATTTTGAAAAGACTTATTATTCGTGAATGTGAAAGCTTCCTCAGTGAAAGCCAACAGGACTGTGAATTGCAGGCTGTGTAAATTTTTAATGTAACTGTATTGCAATCAGCAGTGCAGTGCGCTATAATAATAACATAGCTTGCTGTATCTGTCGGAAAGTGAGGATATTATGACAGACAAGATTACAGCTTTATACTGCCGACTTTCACAGGATGATATGATTGACGGTGAAAGCAACAGTATTACAAATCAAAAATTGATTTTGAAAAAATATGCTGATGACAACGGATTCAAAAACATAGTTTTCTACGTTGATGACGGCATTTCAGGCACAACATTTGAACGTGACGGCATTTCAGGCACAACATTTGAACGTGACGGCTTTCAGGCGATGATGTCTGATATTGAGAGTGGCAAGGTAGGAACTGTTATTACAAAAGATCTCTCCAGACTTGGACGTGATTATCTTAAAACAGGCGAATACGTAGAAATTATATTTCCTGATCACGATGTGCGGTATATCGCTATCAACGATAACGTGGACACTTTCAAGGGTGACAATGAGTTTATGGCGTTCAAGAACATTTTCAACGATTGGTATGCTCGTGACTGCTCCAAAAAGATCCGTGCAGTTTTCAAGGCTAAGGGACAATCAGGCAAACACCTCTGTCCGCCTGTTTACGGCTATAAAAAGTCCGATACAGACAAAAACTTATGGGTGATTGATGATACTGCTGCCGAAGTAGTCCGCAAAATATTTAGGCTTTGCATTGAGGGATATGGTCCGGTACAGATTGCCCGTATTCTCACGGAACAGAGCATTCCAACACCTACCGCTTATGCTTTGTCGCAAGGAAGAAATAACGGACGGCATAATGCCAAACTGCATCGCTGGGGAGCAAATACTATCTGTCACATTCTTGAAAGACTTGAATATTGCGGTCATACGGTCAATTTCCGCACTCACATGAAGTCTTACAATGTGCATAAGATTGTCTATAATCCGCAGGATGAGTGGCAGATTTTTAAGAACACACAAGAGCCTATTATTACGCAGCAGGAGTTTGACTTGGTGCAGGAACTCCGCAAGAACAAACGCAGACCGCAGAAAATGCAGACGGTCAATCCGTTCGCAGGAATGGTGTACTGTGCTGACTGCGGTAAGAAGCTGTATCTGAGCCGCCGCAAGAATGAACGTCCCGAACAGGAACACATGAGATGCTCTACCTACGCCAAAGAACAGGATAAGTGCACAGTGCATTATATCAAAACTTGTGTTCTGAATGAGATTGTCCTCGGAGAACTGAATAAGCTCCTTGAAACCATTAAGGAAAATGAAGAAGAATTCATCAATTCAGCTATGAATCATTCCGTTCAGAAAAAATCATCAGAACTTACAAAGGCAAAGAAAACCATAAAACAGGCTGAAAAGCGTATCGCTGAATTGGATAAGCTGTTTACAAGGCTCTATGAGGACAATGTTCTTGGTAAAATATCTGATGAACGATTCACGGTCATGTCGGCAGGATATGAGAATGAGCAGAAAATGCTGAAAGCAACAGTTTCAGAGCTGCGTACAATTATCACTCATGCTGAGAAGCAAGCTTCTGATGTGACTGCATTTCTGAAGGCAGTACACAAATATGAGCATATCACAAAGCTTACACCTGAGATCATGCACGAACTGATTGAAAAAATCGTGGTGCATGAAGCAGATAAGTCAAGCGTAAAGCGTGTGCAGCAGATTGATATTTATTATCGCTTTGATGTTGCCGTTTCATCAGTTACTGCCGAAACAGGAAAATACGGAAAAAAGACTGCTTAACCGAAGTGTTACGCAGTCTGCATTAAGAGAAGAAAAACTTCTATATCACTACTGTACTTTCGCCCCGGGATTATCATTACCGTAACCTTCCAGAAGGTTTACAACGCCCCATACACCGACACCTGCACCGATCAGGCAGATAACGCTCTTGAGTACGGTACAAGCAGTAGAAATGAAAGAAGAAGTATCAACAGCACCCGTGCCTGCTGCAAATGCCTGAGTTACACAGGTAGATGCCATAACGCCTGCGATCGTGCAGAACATGGTTGCCTTCTTTGCACCACGGGTGAGCTTAGAGAGCCACTTGTGCTTCGGTGCAGAGGCAGTGGCTGCTGTCTCCATTGCGGTTGCATCGACCGCAGAAATATTCAGTTCGTTCATAGGTAAAAAGTCTCCCTCAAAAAAATAAAGTAATAATTGTCCGCAGCTTCAACCGATTCTTTTTTTAGGCAATACCACACAAAGATCGTGCGGTATTGCCTTTATTCGGTTTCTTCACTGTCTGAGTTAAAAGCCGACATATATCTCTTTTTCTTCGGTTTCCTCAGATATTGCAGTACCAGCTTTATCTTTTTCTTTTGCTGATACTGTTGTAACTTCCTGTCCGGCGTTTGTCATATCCACACCATAAGCCGAAAAACGTTCTCCTTTGGGCAGTTTCAAACGCATCTCTCTTCGGTTACTCACATAGTTTTCGATGTTAAATTCCTGCTCAGGATTGTCATCTAACAGCATAGGGTACTGCTTATGACGGGTAATATCAAACTTGTCCGAGAAGAACGGACGCACTCCTCGCACTTGCAGGATACATTTACCGCCGTCCATGACCGCCAGTTCGTCCTGACTTTTCAGCTCTTTGCCGAGCTTCTGATAGTTCATTCCGTAGCTCTCACTCTGACCTCTGTTCGTTGAGGTATTAATGGAGTCGATTGTCTCTTTTCCGAGACTTTCGGAGATCTCTTTCAGCGTGGATTTTTCCTTGCCGCCGAGGAAAAGCATCGTATCACAGTTGCCTTCGATAGTGTCTGCGTTATCTTTATATATAGCCTTTAGCTGGCTCTTAGCTTGCAGAATGATCGAAGCGCTGATCTCACGGCTTCTGATTGTGGCGATAAGTTTCTCAAACTGCGGAATTTCGCCAATATTGGCGAACTCGTCTAACAAACAGCGTACATGGTAGTTCAACTTTCCGCCCTTTGAATTATCTGCCTTGGTACACAAAAGGTTGAATAGCTGGGAATACATGATTGCGACAAGGAAGTTGAATGTCGCATCTGTATCGGAGATGATTATGAAAAGCGCCGACAGCTCGTCACCGAGCTTATCAAGGTGCAGTTCATCGTAAGAGGTGATCTCCAAGACCTCATCTATCGCAAAAGGCGCGAGTCGTGTCGAACAGCTAATTAGGATAGACTTAGCCGTCTTGCCGGCAGCGAGCTTATACGCCTTGAATTGTTTGAGTGAAAAAGCACCCAAGCGCCGTTGTTCGGCATCGGGTTCTGATTCAAAGAGATCGGCGTAATCCGCCATCACTTCGGGATCATCGTGTTCTGTACCGTTCAGCCAGCACTCCACAATTTCAAATTCAAGGTCAATCGCATTCTTGAACTCCTCATCGTCCTCACGGCATTCCGAAGCGTTTATCATGTCAATAAGCGTTTCAAAATTCCATTGTTCTGGTTTATACATCGCAAAGATAAGAGCGATATATGCCGTGTACAGGAGCTTTTCGGCTTTCACCCAAAAGTCATCGCCGGACGGCTGCTGAGAGGAAGAAGTGTTTTTTATCAAGACCTCGACGAATTTCAGAATGTCTTTTTCACGGTTCTTTTCGCTGATGTACGCAAACGGGTTGTAGTGCATCGACTTTGCAAAATCAATGGTGTTGAACACCTTGATCTTGTACGGTTCATAAACAATCTGTCTCTTGCCGTCCTTGTCCGTTGTATACAGCACATTTCCGTTTTCATCACGCATAGGGCGGCCCCGTTCAAGCATTTTTCCACACTCGACCAATACAGTTCCTTTCGGATCGGTCACAACGTAACTGCTGTGCATCTGCATCAGGTTCGGCTTTACAAAAAATCTTGTTTTACCGCTGCCCGAACCGCCTATGACAAGAATATTCTTGTTTCGGGCATATTTCGGTTCAGAGGGCTTGCCCATTGTCAGAGCTTCCGTTTTTGTGAGAATGACGTTGTTATCGGGATTTGAACAGTCCATATACGGCTCAATATCCTTTTCACCGCCCCATACGGCAGAGCCGTATTCCTCACCCTGACGGAATTTCTTCTTATTTTTCGACTTGACATAGAGGACTAACCTCATTACACCCGCAAGAACCAAGCCGAAAAGAAGATCAAACGGGTGTAAACTGGGAAAGATTCGTGCAAACGCCACACCGAGATTGCTCATGAAGGGCAGGATTTTTTCCTGAAATCCATTGCCCTCAGCGGTTCGGTACGCAAAGCCGATCAGGTTGCCTACATAAGAGAAAGCTACATAGGGAACAGCCTTGATGATCAGCTTTTTGAGCTTTCGGGTGTTAAGCTGCAATACGCAGTCTTATCCTTTCTCGCAGTATCGGCACAAAAGTCTGCCGTAAAAATATCATCGCCCCTTGCCCGTGGTGTGGGCATAGGCTTGAAAGTATCATAGATCAACGTCTGTTCTCCCTTGTTTTCTCTCTCTGTTTCTGTTTTCGAGGTCTGCTTGCCACTTTCTGAGCCTGCTGGTGCATCTGCTCACGGGTAAACTCGCCGCGCTTCTGCGATTTGCCCTGTCCCTTGCCGAGATACTCCGAAAATGCTCTCTTGAAATTCTCCGTTTTGGCAGCGGAAAAGAAAACATGATAGGTAGGCGGCTGGGTGCTTTTATCTCTTTTCAGAGCAAAATCCACATCATATTTTCGTGCGGTTTTCAGAAAATCACCGATATTCCTGTCTGAAACCTCAATGCTGTCGAGCTTAGACGGGGACTTCGCCTGCAACTGCTTGTAGGTCATTCGTCCCTTTTTCTCCGCCTTGCCCGACATAAACTCCTGCAAAGCAGATTTCAGCACATCGGCGGTCAGTTTCTCCGCCTTAATGGAAATATCTATGGTTTTCTTCGCACCGTTTTCGTAGTCGGACGGCATTACGCATCACCACCCTTGTCTGCGGTCGGCATCTCAAATGTGGAGAATGCTTCACTCTGGAGCCAACGGGTAATATCTCGCTGAACCTTCATCACTTCCTCATGGTCGGGTGAGTGATACAGCAGATTCTCCTTGTTTGTCACATCAGTACCGATGATGCAATACTCATCTTCCGAATGCTCATCATCGAAACCGACAGCACGCACTTCGACACTGACCGCAATCAGGTTGTCGTAGTTGACAAGATCGCCCTCCGGCGTTAAAATAGACTTAGCCATGATTTTTCACCCCTCTCCGTAAAAGCTCATGGAGCTTGTTGTGGTAGTCCTCCTGAAGTTCGTCAAAAGAAGAAAACACGATGTCAAGCGTATTTCTGTCTATCCTTCCACCGAGCATATCCATGACGATCGCTTCAAACTCACCGTGAAAGTCGCTGAACAGGTCAGTTATGGACTTTCAGCCGGCTTCAGACTGCTCAGGCTCTTTTTCCTGCTTGTCAGGCGCAGGATTGAAATAGCCGAGTTTCTCCCAAACGAGCTTGTCAGGGCAGAAATAACGATACTGATTACCGCTTTCCGACTTCATGACATAGCCAAAGTCGAAGATACCCTCGCGCAGACCACGCTTGAGGAACTCCGCACTCTTGCCGGTTGCCTGAGCAAGCTCACTGATCGGAACATCTCTGCCCGTAAAGGTCTGGAACAGCGAAGCCCTGATGTTTGTCTCTGTTGCAATCATTGCCACCACCTCCTTTCGTAGTCAGACAGCATAGCCGAAATCTCTTGCTACCGCATACGCAGCCCATCGGCTCTCGCAGCCTTCGTTGAAATGATATGTCAGAACCTCGTTATAGAGGGAACTGATGAAATATCTGCGGAAATCCTTGATACCATCGACCTTTGACATATTCACAAGGACATTCTCGACGATGTTGATATTTGCTTGCAGCATCTTGGACTTTATCACGCTTCTGGGGAAACTTGTTCCTCTGAGCGTGGTGTACGGCAGAGGGGAGCATATCTCGTCAACGATAAAGCCGACGATATTATCTGCTTCTGCGTAACCGTCATGACCGTCCTCGCTCAGCCAGTCTCCGAGATAGCCGTAGACGATGTTATGCTTCACGACTTCCGTGTAATACGCTACTTCTTCTGCGTTATATCCGTCTGTCATTCTGCTATTCGACTTTTCAACATTTCCACTGTTGAAACCGTGTTGAATTTTCGCAGAAGGAATGATAGAGGATTTATCACTCAGTAATTGATTATTTTTTATTTTCTCTTTTGTATTATATTGTCCGTGGTTTTCAAACAGCGGAGTTTCAGCAGACGGAATGTCCGGATACGGGTTTTCTACCTTCTGTTTTTCACCCTCAGAAGAAACAGGCTTTTCAGCCCGACCGCCTGCACGGATCGTAATTGCCTTGCGTCTGGTCTCAGCTTCAAGCTCGTCAGCCTGTTCTTTGGTGACAGGCACATCGAAGAAGCTGTACACATATTCAAAGCAGTTGTGAATGCTCTCATTGGAGAGAAGCTGGGTGCGTACAAGATAGCCCATATCAATGAGCTTGTTGACTGCATTGTGAATCGCAGTCCTGCCTTCTTTGCAGATTGCTTTCAGTCCCGACATGGAGAAATGCCAGTAGTCAGGCAGAGAAAGCACTTTGAGAAGAAAGCCGAGGAGCTTATTGGGAAGTTCCTTGTTCCGCAGGAGCTTGTTGCTGACCATTGTGAAGTTGCCGTCCTTCTTGACACGGTTCAGAACAGCATTATCCACCGTAAAGGTTTCAAGCTCATAGTCATACTGAGGGATAGAGGTATCCTTCGCTGAATACTCATAGAACTTGTAGACCGTCTGTATCCTGCCGGTCGGGTTCTCATTCGGCATCTTTACCACGACCTCAAGGTAGCCCCATTCTTTCAGGTCATTGAGAGCGCTGTCGATAGCAGTCTCACCGTCAGGGCAGATTGCAATCAGTCCTGCCTTTGAGAAATTCCACTCCGGCGGCAAGTCCATGACTCTGCCGAGCAGACCGATTGCAGGACAGCCGAGATTGGTAGATCGCACGAAGCAGTTGCTCAAAACAGCATATCCGCTGAATTTATGTATCTCGCAGACGGTATCGTCCACGGTTTTCTTTTTCCTGTTGCGCTTGTCCATTTCCGTTCCTCCTCAGCTCATCTGCCGTAAACAAATTCCATGTTGGGAATGTACAGCTTATTTACTGCATAAACACAGCCATACGGCTTATCCACTTTCAGGAGAAACTTTCTGCCGTTCAGCTCGGATACAGCCTTTTTGATCTCATCACGGGTGAACATGGAAAGCTCATCGTGTTCAGCCAGCTCATCGACCGTGGAATAGTCCTTATCGACCTTGTTGAGCATGACGGTAAGAACCTGACTGCAAGCTATGGCTTCAAAGTGATAGTCTACTCTCGGCAAGCTGATTCTCGTAGGATTTGGCATAGAAAGACCTCCTTGACATAGTTCATCTGAAATAAAATAATCGCTCCTCATTTCTGAGAAGCGATGTACGGTATTCAATTTTGGGCATAAAAATAGCGGACAGCGCTTCTGTTATGAAACACCGTCCGCTATTGTCCATTATTCAATTTGTCAACAGGCTTTCTACCACTTGTTTTAGGGTTTCTACCAAATTTCTACCAACCTTGTCAGGGGTAGGCTTCTACCAAGTTTCTACCAAAATATGTTTTTCTTTTGATTTTTGCGGTTTTCCGCTATCTCGGCATTTTTATGTTTTCTACCAAATAAAACGCCGTAGAATCGGGCATTAGATGAGCTGAACTGCAACAGATTGAAACAGATTGCAATATCTCAAAAAATTTTTGAAAAAGGTGGTGCTTTTATGTACAATCCACAGCTTGAAACTTTTCTGAAAGTTGCTGACTGTGGCAGTTTTAACAAAGCTGCGGAAGAATTATATATTTCCCCGCCCGCAGTAATAAAACAGGTTAATTTGTTGGAATCTTCTCTTAATCTGCAATTATTTGTTCGCACTCACAGGGGACTCATTCTTACAGAAGCCGGAAAATCACTTTATCATGATGCAAAGTATATTATTCATTATTGCAATGAATCTGTAATCCGTGCCAAAAATGCTATGATGAAAGAAGAATCTGTTATCAGAATAGGAACGTCTCCCATGACACCGGGACAGTTTCTTATAAATATGTGGTCAAGTGTTCATGAAATTTGTCCTGATATTAAATTTCAGCTTGTCCCATTTGAAAACACACCGCAGAGTTCTGTAGAAATTTTAAAGAACCTTGGCAAAAATATTGACATTGTAGCAGGACTTTTTGATGAAGCATTCTTAAAATCAAGAAAATGTGATGGTCTTTTACTTTCTTATGAACCGATACGCTGTGCAGTTTCCATATATAATGAACTTTCAAGGAAGTCCGTACTTGATGTATCGGATTTATATAATAAAAATTTCATGATTATTCATAGGGGCTGGAATAAATGTCTTGCTGTAATGCGTGATGATTTAATGAATAATCATTCGCATGTGAATATTGTGGATTTTGATATGTTCACACTGAACGCATTCAATCAATGTGAAAACAGTGATAACATGATGATTTGCATTGATAGTTGGGCTAATGTACACCCATTATTGAAAGTTCTTCCAGTAAACTGGGATTATTGTGTTCCGTTCGGACTGTTGCATTCTCCTGAACCGTCCTTAAATGTAAAGCGTTTTCTTAAAGCTGTACGGCAAATAAATCCTATTCCGGAGTGTAAACCTAAAGATTAATACTGAATAACTAATAGGGACTTCTCATGAAGTCTCTTTTATGTTATACTGAAAATATAAAATACAAAATATCATCAGATTAATGAAAGGCGGTAAAATTCAGATGAAAGCAGAAAAATTATTAACAGGTATTGTTACAGTGGCTTTAGGATTATCAATAATGGGTTTTTCTATTGCAAATGCAGATATTGAATCATCAGATGAAGTTCAGACTTATACAATCGATGATATCAGAAATTTACAGGATTTTCTTCTTGCAAGGGATACTCCGGATTTAAGCGAAAAAGACTATGATTTAAATAATGACGGGGTCTGGAATGTATTTGACCTTAGCATGATGAAAAATAAATATGCTGAAGAAAATGAAGATACACAAAAAAATCTTGTTGCATACTATTCGGCAAGCGGAACAACAGAACGTATTGCAGAATATATCTCAGAAGAAATAAATGCTGATTTATTTGTGATTACTCCGAAAGATGAATACACAGATGCAGACCTTAACTGGACAGATTCAAATAGCCGTGTCTTAAAGGAACATAATAATCCTGACACAAGGCACGTTGAACTTGTACAGACAACGCCTGATAATTTTGATGAATATGATAATGTTTTTATAGGATATCCTATTTGGTGGCAGGAGGCTTCATGGGTTGTTGATGATTTTGTTAAAGAAAATGATTTTACCGGAAAAAATGTTATTCCGTTCTGTACTTCAATGAGTTCACCATTAGGACAAAGTGGTATAAAGCTTTCTGAAATGTCAGGTACAGGTAATTGGCTTGAAGGCATGAGATTTACAAGCCGTTCTTCTGAATCATCTATAGAAGAATGGATATCAAGTCTTGATTTATCTCAAAAATAAGTATTCTTTTAATCAAATAATAGAAAATCTCTCGGCTGAATAAGTCGGGAGATTTATTTTATTGTAAAATCAGCAACCTTTACAATAATCATACCTTTTCTATAGGAATAATATATAATTTTACAAAAAGTTCAAACAAGGGTTGACATACAAAAATTTCTGTGATATAATCTAAATTATAGTAATCCTATAGAAAAGATATGTTTTGGGGTGATGGATATATGCAGTACATATTAAGCATCTATACAAAATCAGAAAGCAAGTCACGATGTTGATTTAGTTTGTTTTTTAATACTACACACATACAAAATAATAAGAAATGAGGTAATTAAAAATGAATAAAAAAATTTTTATAGCATCTATACTAACACTTGCAACTGTTTTTCTTTTTGCTGGTTGCGGTAAAAAGAATACTTCATCTGATTCAAAGGTAAAAATCACAAATGTTTCATATGACCCGACAAGAGAACTTTATTCTTCATACAATGAAGTTTTTGCTCAGCACTGGAAAGAACTTAAAGGGCAAGATGTTGAAATAACTCAATCACATGGAGGTTCAGGAAAACAGGCTCTTGAAGTTGCTAACGGTCTTGAAGCTGATGTTGTAACTCTTGCTCTTGAATATGATGTTGACGCAATTCAGAATGCCGGACTTATTGAAGACGGTTGGATTGATGAATTTGATAATGAAAGTTCACCATATACATCAACAATAGTCTTTCTTGTTCGTAAGGGAAACCCTAAAAATATTCATGACTGGGACGACATTGTTAAAGACGGTATAGGAGTTATTACTCCTAATCCAAAAACATCGGGCGGTGCAAGGTGGAATTACCTTGCTGCGTGGGCTTATGCAGATGAAAAATTCAACGGCGATGAAGGACAGATAAAAGACTTTGTAAAAAAACTTTATAATAATGTTCTTGTACTCGATTCAGGTGCAAGAGGGGCAACCACTTCATTTGTGGAAAACGGTCAGGGTGATGTTCTTCTTGCGTGGGAGAATGAAGCATATTTGTCTATTCAGGATAATCCTGATGATTATGAAATCATTACACCAAGTGTAAGTATTCTTGCACAACCATCAGTTGCAATTGTTGACAGCGTTGTCGATAAGAAAGGCACAAGAGATGTTGCAACAGAATATCTTAGCTATCTTTATTCTGATGAAGCACAGCGTCTTGCCGGAAAAAATTTCTATCGTCCGTCAAATCCGGATATTCTGAAAGAATTTTCTGACGTATTTGACCTTGATGTAAAACTTGTTACAATTTCCGATTTTGGCGGTTGGGACAGTGCACAGGAAAAACATTTTGCAGACGGCGGAATATTTGACAGTATATATGAAAAATAAGGAGCTATTAAAATGAAAAAGGCAGGAAAAAGAGTTATCCCAGGATTTGGACTGTCAATGGGAGTTACACTTACATTTGTAAGCTTTATTGTAATTATTCCGCTTGCATCGCTCGTTATATATACATCACATATGAGTATTTCAGATATATGGGAAACCATTACAAGAGAAAGAGTTCTTGCAAGTTTCAAGGTTAGTTTTTTAACAGCTTTTATTGCTTCACTTGTAAATGCTGTTATGGGAGTGATTCTTGCATGGGTACTTGTAAGATACGATTTCCCGATGAAACGGCTTCTTGACGGACTTATTGAATTACCTTTTGCAATTCCTACTGCTGTAGCAGGAATTGCTCTTACTTCACTTACTTCAGACAGGGGAATAATTGGTAAAATATTTGCAAATTTCGGAATAAAAATAGCATATACAAGAGTGGGAATAACAGTAGCATTGATTTTTGTTGGTATACCTTTTGTAGTAAGAGCAGTTCAGCCCGTCCTTGAAAAACTTGATTCATCATACGAAGAAGCAGCGGGAGTTATGGGTGCTTCGAGGGCAAAAATATTCAGATGTATTATTCTTCCTGAAATTCTTCCGGCTGCATTCACGGGTTTTGGAATGGCATTCGGCAGATGTCTTGGTGAATACGGAAGCGTAGTTTTCATTGCAGGAAACAAACCTTTTGAAACTGAGATTACTCCGCTTATAATTATGTCAGAATTACAGGAATATGATTATACAAGTGCAACGGCAATAGCTCTTGTAATGCTTGCAGTAGCATTTTTAATATTATTTCTTGTAAATCTTATTCAGGCAAGAAATACCAAAATTCTTGGAAGATAGGTGACTTTTCATGAATAATAAAGATAATGGCTCAAAAGTTGTAAAATACATATTAATAACTGTCAGTTTGCTTTTTGTATTTTTATTTTTGATATTGCCACTTGTTACAGTTATAACGGAAGCTTTAAAAAAAGGCTGGGATACATATATTCAGGCTGTAACAGATGAATATACAGTTAAGGCAATTCTTCTTACAGTTGAAGCTACTGCCTTTGCAGTTTTTTTCAATACAATTTTCGGACTTTTCGCAGCATGGACAATAACTAAATACAAATTCAAAGGCAAGAAAATTTTAACAACACTTATAGATGTTCCTGTAACTGTTTCACCGATTATTGCGGGTCTTGTATTTGTTCTTACTTTTGGCAGACAGAGTTTTCTTTATCCGTATTTGCAGGATTTAGGAATAAGCGTTGTATTTGCAGTCCCAGGAATAATACTTGCCACTGTTTTTGTAACATTTCCTTTTATTTCAAGAGAACTTATCCCCGTTCTTGAGGCAGAAGGAACTGACGAAGAAGAAGCAGCTTCACTTATGGGAGCAGGTGGATTTAAAATATTCCGAAAAGTTACATTTCCGCATATAAGATTAGCTTTTCTGTATGGTGTTGTGCTTTGTACAGCAAGAGCAATGGGAGAATTTGGAGCAGTATCAGTTCTTTCCGGTCATCTCAGAGGACTTACAAATACTCTTCCTCTTCATGTTGAAATACTGTTCAATGAATTTAAATATGTTCCGGCATTTGCGGTATCGTCCATACTTGTTATAATGGCTGTTTTTGTACTTGTTATCAGAAGCATTATAGAATATATGGGAAAGAGGAATAAAGAAGATGTACGTTGAACTTAAAAATATAAATAAAAATTTCGGTAATTTCAAGGCATCTGATAATGTGAGTTTTGGAATAGAAAAAGGAAGTCTTATCGGACTTCTTGGACCAAGCGGAAGCGGAAAGACAACTATTCTGAGAATGATTGCCGGACTCGAAAATCCCGACAGTGGTGAAATTATCATTGACGGAAAAGTAGTAAATAATATTCACCCCAGTCAGCGTGGTATAGGATTTGTATTTCAGAGTTATGCATTGTTCAGATATATGACAGTATATGATAATATTGCATTTGGTTTAAAAGTTCAGAAAGCTGATAAAAAATATATAAAAGAAAGAGTATCTGAACTTATTGAACTTATTGGTCTTAAAGGTCTTGAAAAAAGATATCCGAGTCAGCTTTCAGGAGGACAGCGTCAGAGAGTAGCATTTGCAAGAGCTTTAGCTCCTAATCCTCAGCTTCTTTTACTTGATGAACCTTTTGCAGCAATCGATGCAAAAGTAAGACAGGAACTCCGTTCATGGCTGAGAGAAACAATAACTAAACTCGGTATTACAAGTATTTTCGTAACTCATGACCAAGACGAAGCTATAGAAGTTGCTGATAAAATAATTATTACAAACAAGGGCAGAATTGAACAAATGGGTACGCCCCTTGAAGTTTACCAGAATCCACAGACAGCATTTACAGCTACATTTTTCGGACATACTTCATTTCTTGAAGATTATACAAAATTTAAAAGTTTTGATGTGATTCCAGATGCTGAGCAAGTGGTAGTCCGTCCTGAATTTGTAAAGGTTGCAAAAAAGAATGAGAATATTATTTATCGTGCATCTGCTTCAGAAGGCGAAGTGACACAGGTTGCTTTCAGAGGCAATACAATTGAACTTACAATAAGCGTGAATGGAAGTACAATTACTGCAAACAGAGGACTTAATCACCCTGAAATAAAAGTAGGCGAAAAGGTAGATGTATTTCTGTACAGAATTTTTGTAATATCTCAGGGCAAAGCTTATTTGATTGAAAATAAAGCTCTTACAGAAAACTTAATATTTATCTGATGATATAATGAGGTGAATAATATGGGAAAAATTTATAATGATGCAACAGAACTTATTGGAAAAACTCCTTTAATGAGAGTTTCAAACATTGAAAAGATGTTCAATTTGCAAAGCAGAATACTTGTAAAACTTGAATACCTTAATCCAGCCGGAAGTGTAAAGGACAGAATCGCAAAAGCCATGATTGAAGATGCTGAAAAAAAAGGTCTTCTTCATAAAGGTTCGGTAATTATAGAACCTACTTCGGGAAATACCGGTATAGGACTTGCTGCAATAGCTGCTGTTAAAGGTTACAGAATGATTCTTACAATGCCAAGGTCAATGAGTATTGAAAGAAGAAATATTCTTAAAGCTTATGGTGCTGAAATTGTACTTACACCTCCACAAGATGGAATGAAAGGTGCTATTTCAAAAGCAAATGAATTGGCATCTCAGATTCCTGATAGCTTTATACCGGGGCAATTTGAAAATAAATCAAATCCTGATGCTCATATTAAAACTACTGGTCCGGAAATATGGGAAGATACAAACGGCGAAATTGATTATTTTGTTGCAGGTGTCGGAACAGGTGGTACAATTTCAGGAACAGGTAAATATCTGAAATCTAAAAATCCCGAAATAAAGGTTATAGCGGTTGAACCAAAAAGTTCAAATGTACTTTCTGGAGGAAAAGCCGGTCCGCATATGATTCAGGGAATAGGAGCAGGATTTATTCCTGAAACGCTTGATACTACAATTTATGATGAAGTAATACAGATTGATAATAATGATGCCTTTGAAACCGCAAAACTTATGGCAAAAAACGAAGGTATTTTAGTTGGAATATCATCAGGAGCAGTTCTTCACGGAGCAATAAAGCTTGCTGAAAAAGAGGAGTTAAAAGGTAAAACAATAGTTGTAATTCTTCCTGACAGTGGCGACAGATATTATTCAACAGCTTTGTTTTCATGAATAAAGGCAGTCTTGACAAGACTGCTTTTTTGCTATATAATTATTAAGGCTAATTTGAATATTTTTGCGATATAATGCTGAAAATGTGCGAATTTTATAATAAGCGACAACATAAAAAAACAAGCTTTAAAATTATGACAGGAGATATAAAAAAGTGAATTGTATCAGTATAAGCTATAAAAATGCAAAAGAAAATATAAGAAGTAATCTTGCCTTTTCGATTGACATTCAAAGAAAAATATCTGAAGAATTAAATAAATGTGTAGTTTTATGTACTTGCAACCGAACTGAAATATATTTTAATGGTGAATATGAATATGTTCTTGAAATTCTTGCAAAATACAGCAATTTTACTTCTTGTTTTCTGAAAAAATATTCAATGTTTTTTTGTGGAAAAAGTGCTGAATCACATCTTTTTAAGGTCGCTTGCGGGATTGAATCAATGGTTATTGGTGAAGACGAAATTCTTGGACAGGTCAAAAATGCTTACTATAATGCATATGAATGGAATAAAACCAATCGTGAAATAAATATCATATTTCAATCTGCAATTGCCTGTGCAAAAAAGATTAAAACAGAAACCTCATTATCAAATGTATCTGTCTCAACGGCAACTCTTACAGCAAATGAAGCGTCTGAATTTTGTGAAAATCCTGAAATTATGGTTATTGGTGCTTCGGGAAAAATAGGTCAGACAATTGTGAAAAACCTTCTTTCTCATAAAAATGTATCAGTAACGGCAACTCTCAGAAATCATTCTCCGGAATTGTTTGTGGGTAATTTTTCAAATTTCAGTACTGTAAATTATAAGGAAAGATATAAAATTATTGATAAATTTGACTGCATTATAAGTGCAACAACCGGACCACATTATACTATTACATATAATGAACTTGAAAATAATCTTATAACACAAAAGAAACGTTTGTTTATTGACTTGGCAGTTCCGCATGATATTGACAGAAAAATTTGTGATGATGAAAATATCCGACTTATCAGAATAGACTATTTTGAAGAACTTGCAAAAGAAAATAATATAAAAAAATATGACAGTGTTGAAACTGCAAAAAAATATATCGCTGATGAAATAGAAGTACTTGAAAAAGAACTTGCAATGCACGATTTTGTCAGCAGAGAAAATATTGATATCAATGAACTGAAAGTTTTAGGAAAACTTAAACAAAAACTAAATGCTGAACAGTTTTCAGCGGTTTTGAAAGCTATGGAAAAGGAGTAAATAAAATATGGGTTTTTTCCCTTTTTATACGGATATTGAAAATAAAAAGTGTCTGGTAATCGGTGGCGGAAAAGTAGCGTTTCGCAAAGTAGAAAAATTGCTTTCATTTTCTCCTGAAATAACAGTTGTTTCACCTTATGTATGTGACGGAATATTATCAATTGACAGTATAAAAATTATTGAACGCAAGTTTATAGAAAGCGATATAGAAAATGCATTCATGGTGATATGTGCAACAGATGACAGAGAAGTAAATGCTTTTGTTTCGGAGCTTTGCATGGAAAAGAAAATTCCGGTAAATGTAGTTGACCAACCTGAACTTTGCAGTTTTTATTTTCCATCGATAGTAAGGAAGAATAATATTACAGTTGGAATTTCAACCGAGGGAAAAAGTCCTGTTATTGCACGATTTCTTCGTGAAAAAATAGAATCTGAAATAGATAATGATATTCTTGATATGGCTGAAATTATTTCCTATGCAAGAAGCGAAATACGAAAAATATATGATACAGAAAGTTCAAGAAAAAACACTCTTGAAAAAATTTTCAAAATGTGTCTTGAAAATAAAATCAGAAGCAGGGACGACCTTGAAAAATATATTTCAACAAAATTTTGAATCCCCCGCTTCTTTAAGCGGCGGACATTGTAAAACGGCAGTGGGAGCGGAAAGAATTGGTATCTCCCACTGACATGAAATCAATCCGCTTGACAGATTCTTCAAAATAATGACATTATAAGTCAGGGAGGTCATGGACAGAATGCCCTGTGGATTGAAACAACATTACAATTGGCTATGGATTGAAATAAACAAATAACTTTGAGGAAAAACAATGAAGATAAGAATTGGAACAAGAAAAAGCAAACTTGCTCTTGCTCAGACCGAACTCGTTAAAAATGCTCTTATAAAAAGCTTTCCTGATATAGAAACTGAAATTATTCACATAACTACAAAAGGCGATAAGATTCTCGAAAAACCATTAATGGAAATTGGCGGAAAAGGAGTTTTTATAACCGAAATCGAACAGGCTTTAATAGAAAATAAAATTGATATTGCGGTACATAGTGCAAAGGATTTGCCGGTTAAAATTGCAGACTCACTTGAAATAGCAGGAGTCCTTAAACGTGGAGATTTCAGAGATTGTCTCATAATAAGAACCGGTGAAAAATTTATCGATTCAAAAAAAATGATTATCGGAACTGGAAGCATGAGAAGACGTATGTTTTTGAAAAATCTGTATTCAGAAGTTTCATTTTCGGATATTAGAGGAAATATTGATACCCGAATAAAAAAACTCATGAACGGCGAATATGACGGAATAGTTTTGGCAATGGCAGGTCTTGAAAGACTTGAAATAAAATCCGATGATAAAATACAAATCAGACCTTTTGCATCAGAGAATTTTTTACCAGCACCATGTCAGGCAATTATTGCCGTTGAATGCCGTAAAAATGACATTATTTCCGAATATATCAAAAAAATAAATAATGTATGTACTTATTATGCTTTTGAAACAGAAAGATTCATTATAGAAAAAATTAATGCTGATTGCGGAATACCTTTAGGAGCATATGCAGAGATATCGGGTGAAGAAATAAATCTTAGTTTGTCTGTAAACTCAGGAAAAATAATATCGGGTACAGATAAAATTACAAGTCGTTTCGGACTTGCAGAAAGGCTGATGAAAAAATTTTGAACAAGGGCATAGTATATTTAATAGGTGCAGGCTGTGGTGAATATGACCTTATTACCCTGCGTGGTTTGGAACTTCTGAAAAAATGCGATACTATAGTGTATGATAGTTTGATAGATGAAAAAATTCTTGATTTTGCTGACAAAGGTGCTGAAAAAATATTTGTTGGCAAGCGTGCTGGAAAACCAAGTCAGACTCAAGAAAAAATCAATAGTATTCTGATTGAAAAGGCTCTTGAGGGGAAAAAAGTTGCAAGGCTTAAAGGCGGAGATTCTTTTGTCTTTGGAAGAGGCGGAGAAGAAATTATTGCACTTAATAATAATGATATTCCGTTTGAACTTGTTCCGGGGATAACGTCAGCCGTTGCAGTTCCGGAAATGGCAGGAATCCCAGTTACTCACAGAAGTGTAAGCAGAAGTTTTCATGTAATTACAGGTCATACAAAAGAGGACAGGCTTCCTAAAAAGATGTCAGTATATGCAAAGCTTGATGGTACACTGGTTTTTCTTATGGGACTCGGTAATCTTAAAAATATTGCTGATTCACTTCTTGAAAACGGTAAATCCCCTGAAACGCCTGTTGCAGTAATTTCAAATGGTGGAAGAAAAAATCAAAAAGTTATCCGTGCAACTCTTGAAAATATCACTATTGAATCCAAAAAAAATAATATGGAATCACCAGCAGTAATTGTTATCGGAGAAACAGCTGAATATAACTTTTTTGATAAAAACAGGAATAATCTTGACGGTATTACGGTAACAGTAACAGGTACAAAAGGATTTTCAGACAGGCTGGCTGTAAAACTTGAAAGCAATGGTGCAGAAGTGATAAGGGAAAGCATTCTTAAAATTGTAAGCTATTTTGAAGATGATTGCTTTACAAATGCTATATGTAATATTTCCGATTATACTATGATAGTGCTTACAAGTCCTAACGGTGCGGAAATATTTATAAGAAAACTTTTAAAAATGAAAATAGATTTCAGAAAATTAAATGGTATCCGTTTTGCTGTTATTGGAAATGCAACATCAGCTGTTCTTGAAAGCAGAGGAATATATGCCGATATAATTCCAGAAAGCTTTACATCTGAAGAACTCGGAAAAGCTATAGTTGCTGAATCTGGGTCTTGTGAAAGAGTTCTTATTTTAAGAGCAGAACAAAGTACACATGAATTGACTGATATTTTATCAAATGCTGATATATCTTTCAAGGAAGTAAAAATATATGATGTTATTGAAAATGAAAAAAACATTCCGTCAGAAATAAAAACCGATTTTATAGTTTTTGCAAGCGGTTCTGGAGTACGTGATTTTTATCGTCAGGGATATAAGATATCAGATAATACAAAAGTTATTTGTATAGGTGCTTCAACTGCAAATGAATTAAAAAAATACTCAAATAAGAATGCAATACTTCCGGATAAGCAAAACGCCGACAGTATTGTTGAACTTTTAAAAAAACTGAAAGGCTGATGTAAATGAAAAGATTCAGAAGACTTCGTACAAGCGAAAAGATAAGAAATCTTGTTCGTGAAACTGCTATCAGAAAAAGCGGTCTTATTTATCCTATTTTTGTAGAAGAAGGAGAAAATATTAAAAAGCCAATTGATTCCATGCCGGGAATTTATCGTTGGTCAATTGATATGATTGATGAGGAACTTGAAAGAGTTTCCAAAAGTCAGATAGGAGGAATTCTTTTATTTGGCATTCCAAAGCACAAGGACGAAAAAGGCAGTAGTGCCTATGATGAAAACGGAATTATGCAGAATGCTATCAGATATATAAAATCAAAATATCCTGATATTCTTATAATTGCTGATGTTTGTCTGTGTGAATATACATCACATGGTCATTGCGGAATTATTTGTGACGGAGAGGTTATCAATGATGAAACACTTCCGTTTCTTGCTAAAATGTCAGTTAGTCTTGCGAGAGCAGGAGCAGATATAATTGCACCGTCTGACATGATGGACGGGCGTGTAGAGTATATAAGGAAATCTCTTGATGAAAATGGATTTATAAATATTCCTATTCTTTCATATAGTGCAAAATTTGCATCAGGATATTATTCACCTTTCAGAGATGCAGCTGATTCTTCTCCGGCATTTGGTGACAGAAAAACATATCAAATGGATTTTGCTAATGGTAATGAGGCTTTGCGTGAAATTGAAGATGATATTTCCGAAGGTGCAGATATGATAATGGTAAAACCTGCCCTTGCATACCTTGATGTTATAAGACAAGCTCATGATAGATTTGATTTACCGCTTGTAGCATATAATGTGAGTGGTGAATATTCAATGGTAAAGGCAGCTGCACAAAATGGTTGGATTGATGAAAAACGAATCGTAATTGAAAATCTTACAGCAATAAGCCGAGCAGGAGCAGATATAATAATCACTTATCATGCTCTTGATGTGGCTGAATGGCTTGATGAATAATGGAGAAAAAATATGAATACAGAAAATTCTGAAAAAATATACAGCAGAGCCATAAACTTTATGCCGGGTGGTGTAAATAGTCCGGTACGAGCATTTAAAAGTGTCGGAAGAACTCCTCTTTTTATAGAGCGTGCAGAAAAAAGCCGGATTTTTGATGTAGACGGAAATTCTTTTATAGATTATGTTTGTTCGTGGGGACCTAATATTCTCGGACACGCCTGCAAACCCGTAATTGAATCAGTAATTAAAAGTTGTGAAAATGGCTTGACTTTCGGTGCTTGTCATGAGGGGGAAGTTCTTCTTGCTGAAAAAATAAAATCTCATTTTCCCTCAATGGAAATGCTTCGCCTTGTAAATTCAGGAACAGAAGCCGTTATGAGTGCTGTTCGTGTAGCAAGGGGATATACAGGAAGAGATAAAATAGTGAAATTTGAAGGCTGTTATCATGGGCATTCCGATGCATTACTTGTAAAAGGCGGTTCAGGATTGCTTACTAATTCCATTCCTGATAGTGCAGGTGTTCCGAAAAGTTTCACGGAGCATACTCTGCTTGCAAAATATAATGATGAAAATTCTGTTACTGAACTTTTTGAGAAATTCGGAAATGATATTGCGTGTATCATAGTTGAACCTGTAGCCGCAAATATGGGAGTTGTTCCTCCAAAAAAAGGATTTCTTCAATTTTTGAGAGATATAACTAATCAATATAATTCATTGCTTATATTTGATGAGGTTATAACGGGATTCAGAATTTCAATAGGAGGGGCTCAGAAATATTTCGGAGTAACGCCTGATATCACCACTCTTGGAAAAATAGTAGGCGGTGGAATGCCTCTTGCGGTGTATGGCGGAAAAAAAGAGATTATGGAATGCATATCTCCTCTCGGTTCAGTGTATCAGGCGGGAACGCTTTCAGGTAATCCGATTGCTGTTTCAGCCGGATTGTCAACTATAAATGAAATTGAAAAGCATTTTGATTTTTATGACGAACTTGAAAGAAAATCAGCTTATCTTGAAAACGCAATGGTAAAATCTGGACTCAATGTAAATAGAGTTGGTTCAATAATGACAGTATTTTTTTCAGATAGAAAAATTGTTGATTATGACACAGCAAAAACATCGGATACAAAAAAATATGCTGAATTTTTTAATCATCTTCTTAAAAACGGAATATTTACTGCACCCTCACAGTTTGAAGCAATGTTTATATCATATGCTCATACTGATGAGGATATAGAATATACGGCTGATGTTATTTCAAATAAGTATTCAAGGATTTCTTAATTGATATGAAGTCGATTTATAGCAGGTAATTTCCTACTCTGAATTAAAAAAATATTAATAATTATTTTGTTTTTACTTTAATAATTTCAAGAATCACTGCAATGTAAAAAGCTGTGATTCTTTTTTTGTAATAATTGATAATTTTAAACCTACTATTTCGATAGAAATTATGTACATCAATGAATATATATAAAACCTATTGACTTACTATGATAATAGTGATATAATAACATCATCACAAAAAAACTTGAATGGAAGAAGGCTAAAGGCATGAAATTCAATACAGCTTTGCTTCATAATAATTCAAAAGAGAAAAATCCGTCAGGGGCAACGCTTATGCCTATATATCAAGTGAGTGCATTTTCTCATGAATCAGCGGAGCAACTTGAAAAAGTTTTTAACAATAAAGCAAATGGATTTGCTTATACAAGAATAAGCAATCCGACAATAGATTCATTTGAAAAGCGAATGTCACTTATAGAAAAAGGAATCGGAGCTGTATCGTGTGCTTCTGGTATGGCTGCTGTTTCAATGGCTCTGCTGAATATTCTTGAATCGGGTGACGAAATTATTGCCGGAGCAGGACTTTTCGGAGGAACAATTGACCTTTTTGGTGACTTGAAAGCTTTTGGAATAAATACCAAATTTGTAAAGCATATTACAACGGAAAGCATTGAACCTTTGATAACTGAAAAGACAAAAGTGGTTTTCGGTGAAATAATTGGAAACCCTGCCCTTGATGTTATTGATGTAAAAAGCGTTACAGATTTGCTTCATAGTAAAGGAATTCCGTTTTTTGCAGACTGTACAACTGCTACACCATATCTTTTTAATGCTTTTGATTTTGGAGCTGATGTTATTATTCATTCTTCTTCAAAATACATAAACGGCGGAGGAAATTCAATAAGCGGTGTGATTATTGACAGTGGCAATTTTAAGTGGGATTACGAAAGATATAAAGGTCTTGCAGAATACAAAAAATATGGAAAGTTTTGTTTTCTTGCTAAATTGCGAAACGGAATATGGCGAAATATAGGTGCTTGTTTATCTCCTATGAATGCATTTATGAATAATGTCGGTCTTGAAACCCTTGGTTTGAGAATGGAGACACTCTGTAATAATGCTTTGAAACTTGCCCAGTATATAGAACAGGACGGAAGAGTTTCAGTAAATTATCCTGCACTTGAATCAAGTCCGTATTATGATATAGTCAAAAAACAGTTCAATGGCAAGGGCGGAGCAATTATAACAATCCGTACAGGAAGTAAAGAAAAAGCTTTTTCTCTTATCAATAATCTTAAATATGCAACAAATGCCACAAATATAGGTGATGTAAGAACGCTTGTCATTCACCCTGCAAGTACAATATATACACATTCTACAGAGTGTCAGAAAACTGATGCAGGTGTTTATGATGATACAATTCGTATAAGCGTTGGCATAGAAGATATAGAAGATTTGATAGAAGATTTCAAGCAGGCGATAGATAATATAAATATCTGAGTATTAGGAGTAAGAATAATGGCTACAGATTATGCAACATTAAAAAAAGGCGGATTCATGCGTCAAAAACAAAAGAATAATTTTTCTCTCAGATTGAGAGTTGTAGGCGGAAATCTTACAGCAGTACAGCTTGCAAAGATTGCAGAAGTCGCTGAAAAATTCGGTGACGGACACGTTCACCTTACATCAAGACAAAGTGTTGAAATTCCTTTTATCAAGCTTGATGAAATTGACGCAGTTAAATCGGCACTTGCTGAAGGTGGCGTTGAACCTGGTGTATGTGGTCCAAGAGTCAGAACAGTTACCGCTTGTCAGGGTTCAGCAATATGCCCGAGTGGTTGTATTGATACTTATTCGCTGGCAAAAGAACTTGATGACAGGTATTTTGCAAGAGAACTTCCGCATAAATTCAAATTCGGAATTACAGGTTGTCAGAATAACTGCCTGAAATCAGAAGAAAACGATTTAGGAATCAAGGGCGGAATAAAAGTTTCATGGAAAGAAAGCGATTGTATCGGCTGTGGAGTGTGTGTAAAAGCTTGTCGTTCAAATGCTATTGATTTCACAGACGGTAAGATTACAATTGATGAGAATAAATGTAATTTCTGCGGAAGATGTTGCAAATCATGTCCTACAGATGCATGGGACGAAATTCACGGATATATTGTATCATTCGGCGGACTTTTCGGAAATCACATAAACAAGGGTGAAGCTATTATTCCGTTTATAGAAGATAAAGAAAAACTTCTTGCCGTATGTGATGCAACTATAGAGTTTTTCGCAGAAAATGCAAAGGCAGGAGAAAGATTCAAGTTTACTCTTGACAGAGTAGGCTATGATAAATTCAAAGAAAGAATTGAGGAGGTTTACAATGGCTGATTACGTAATTGATGATACAGTTGATATTACAGATGTGGTTTGCCCGACTACATTTGTTAAAGCTAAAGTTGCACTTGAAGAACTTGATGAGGGTCAGATTCTTTCAATAAAAATGAACGACGGCGAACCGGTTCAGAATGTTCCGAGAAGCATTAAGGAAGAAGGTCACAAAATTCTTAAGCTTATTGATAACGAAGATGGAACATACAATCTGATAGTCAAAAAGGTGGGTGATTAATAATGGCTGTAAGAGTTACCGAAGATAATTTCAATTCAGAGGTAATTGAAGCAAATGGCATTGTCATAGTTGATTTTTATTCTGACAGCTGTGTTCCATGCAAAAGAATAGCCCCTGTTTTAGCTGAGATTGAAGAAGAAAACGAAGATGTCAAACTTGTAAAAGTCAACATCAATTTTGACCGCAGTCTTGCTGAAAAATATGATGTTCAGGCTTCACCGACTCTAATATTCTTCAAAAACGGAGTTGAATCAAATCGTACAAGAGGTGCGGTAAAGAAAGCTGAAATTTCAGAAATTATTAATAATATCAGATAAGGAGAGTTTAACAATGATTATTACAGTTGCAGGCGAAAAGAAAGAAGTTAAAGACGGTATTACCGTAGCAAAACTCATTGTTCAGGAAAATGTTGAAACTCCTGAATATGTAACAGTCACAATAAATGATGAGTTTATTGAAAAGGAACAGTTTGAATCAACAGTAATCAAGGAAAATGACAATGTTGAGTTTCTGTATTTCATGGGCGGAGGAAGCCTTTAATTTGTAAAGGAGGTTTACTGAAATGGCATTTACAAATGAACAGTTGGAGCGTTATTCACGTCATATCATTTTAAAAGAAGTCGGAGCTAAAGGACAGAAAAAACTTCTTAATGCAAAAGTTCTTATCATAGGAGCAGGCGGACTCGGAGCACCAGCAGCAATGTATCTTGCAGCAGCAGGTGTCGGAACAATCGGTATTGCAGATGCTGATGAAGTTGATTTATCAAATCTTCAAAGACAGATAATTCATACAACATCTGATATAGGTAAAGCAAAAGTTCAGTCTGCAAAAGAAACAATGGAAGCTATCAATCCAGATGTAACAGTTAAAACTTATCGTACATTTGTTACATCGGAGAATATTATAGAACTTATTGCTGATTATGATTTTATCATTGATGGTACAGATAACTTTCCGGCAAAATTCCTTATTAACGATGCCTGTGTAATGGCTAAAAAACCGTTTTCACACGCAGGAATCATTCGTTTTAAAGGACAGCTTATGACATATGTTCCAGGTCAAGGTCCTTGCTATAGATGTGTATTCAAGAATCCTCCTCCGAAAGATGCTGTTCCGACCTGTAAACAGGCAGGTGTAATCGGTGCAATGGGAGGCGTTATCGGAAGTCTTCAGGCAATGGAAGCTATAAAGTACATTATAGGTAAAGGCGATTTACTTACAGGTTATCTTCTTACATATGATGCACTTACAATGGAATTCAGAAAAGTAAAACTTCCGACCAATACTTCAACTTGTAAAGTTTGTGGTGATAATCCGACTATTACTGAACTTATTGACTATGAACAGGCTGAATGCGATGGCGTACATCTTACAAATGAGGAGTAAAAATGATAAAGCTTAAAAGAATAGATTTTGAAAAAATGCTCCGTCATGCAGAAAGTGAACTTCCTAACGAAGCTTGCGGACTTATTGCAGGAAAGATTGACGGAGAAAACAAAATAGTAAATGAAGTTTATCTGTTGACAAATATTGATAAGTCAAATGAACACTTTTCACTTGACCCGAAAGAACAACTTATGGCTGTAAAGGATATGAGAAGTAAAGGTCTTGTTCCTCTTGGCAACTGGCATTCACACCCTGAATCACCATCAAGACCTTCTGAGGAGGATAAGAGACTTGCTTTTGACAGTAAGGCAAGCTATATGATTCTTTCACTTATGGACAGAGAAAATCCTGTATTGAATTCTTTTAAAATTACAGGTTCAGATACTAAAACGGCAGAAAAAGAAATACTTGAAATAGAGAATTAAAATGTACGATGTTATTATCATAGGAAGTGGTTCGGCAGGGCTTTCTGCTTCAATTTATGCAAAGAGAGCAAAGCTTGAATCAATTGTAATTGAAAAAGAATTCATGGGAACAGGACAGATTGCAGAAAGTAGCCGAGTTGATAATTATCCTGCACTTTATGGCGAAAGCGGATATGATTTAGGCGAAAAATTCCGTAGCCATGCGGAAGCTGTAGGTACTGAATTTCTTGAAGCAGAAGTTATAAGAATAACTCCGGAAAATAATTATTATACTGTCTGGCTGAATGACGGAAAATCACTTGTATCAAAAACCATTATATATGCAACCGGAACATCTCGTCGTAAATTGAATATAAAAGGCGAACAGGAATTTTCAGGAAAAGGCGTTTCATATTGTGCAGTATGTGACGGAGCGTTTTTTGAGGGAAAAACTGTTGCAGTAATCGGCGGAGGAGATACAGCATTTTCAGATGCACTTTATCTTTCTGAAATCTGTGAGAAAATTTATATAATTAATCGCAGAAATGTTTTCAGAGCAAGTGAAGAATTACAGGAAAAAGTTAAAAATAAACCAAATATAGAGTTTATTCTTAATGCTGTCCCAATTGAATTTACGGGAGATAAAATTCTGAATGGAATTCGTTATCTGCAAAATGAACAGGAAAAAAACATTTCTGTAAGTGGTTCTTTTACGGCAATAGGAAGTAATCCTAATACTGAACTTTTAAAAGATATTGTTGAACTTGATAGTAATGGATATATTAAGGCAAATGAAGACGGAATTACTTCTGCAAAGGGAATTTTTGTAGCAGGGGATATCCGCACAAAACAGCTCCGGCAAGTTATTACAGCTGCATCAGATGGAGCAAACTGTGTTGAATCCGTCAGAAAATACTTACTGAACGGGAGCTGATAAAATGAATTTACAGCGTCTGAAAACTGATATTCTTATAATAGGCGGAGGCACTTCAGGTTGTTATTCAGCATTGACGATAGCGGAAAAAAATCCTGAAACCAAAGTTATTATTTGTGAAAAAGCTAATATAAAACGTAGTGGCTGTCTTGCTGCGGGAGTAAATGCTCTGAATGCATATATTACTGAGGGTCATGTTCCGCAGGATTATGTTGATTATGCAAGAAAAGATGCTGACGGAATAGTTCGTGGTGATTTATTGCTTACCATGTCAGAAAGGCTTAATAAAGTTACAGCACATCTTGAAAAACTTGGTCTTGTTATCCTCAAGGACGCAAACGGGAAATATGTAACCAGAGGAAACAGAAATCTTAAAATCAATGGTGAAAATATTAAGCCTATTCTTGCTGATGCCATTGAAAATCTTGAAAATGTAACTGTTCTTAACAGAGTGAATATGACAGACTTTTCAGTATCGGAAAATAAAATAAACGGAGCATTCGGATTCAGTATAGATGACGGAACGTTTTATGCAATAGAAGCAAAAGCTGTTATAATTGCAACAGGTGGGGCATCAGGTCTTTATAAACCAAATAACCCTGGATTTTCACGCCATAAAATGTGGTATCCTCCTTTTAATACAGGAGCAGGATATGCAATGGGTATACGTTCCGGTGCAGAAATGACAACATTTGAAATGCGTTTTATCGCTTTGAGATGTAAGGATACTATTGCTCCTACTGGAACTCTTGCACAGGGGGTAGGAGCAAAACAAGTCAATTCACTTGGCGAAGTTTATGAGAATAAATATGGTTTAACTACTTCACAGAGAGTTTACGGAACAGTTATGGAAAACATAGAGGGCAGAGGTCCTTGTTATCTTAAAACTGAGGGAATAACTTCTGAACAAGATGAATCACTTCTTAAAGCGTATTTGAATATGGCTCCTTCACAAACAATAAAGTGGATAGAAAGCGGAAAAAATCCCTCACAGCAGAACGTTGAAATTGAGGGAACTGAACCTTATATTGTAGGTGGACATACCGCAAGCGGTTACTGGGTTGACACAAAAAGAGCAACAACAATTAAAGGATTATATGCAGCCGGAGACGTTGCCGGAGGAAGTCCTCAGAAATACGTTACAGGTGCATTGGCAGAGGGAGAAATTGCAGCCGAATCAGTTCTTGAATACATTGAAAATATGAATATTGGTACTATTTCAGAAAAGGAAATTTCATTGCACAAGGAACAGGCTGAAAAATATCTCAATAACAATGCTCGTTTTACCTGTGAACAGATAGAGGAAGCAATGCAGACCGTAATGGACAGTTATGCCGGAGGTATAAAAACAAATTACCGTTTTAATGAAAAACAACTCAAACTTGCCGATGAAAAAATAATCAGTCTTATGAAACTTGCAGAAGAACTTCATGCAGAAGATTTTCATGAACTTATGTTTATATATGAATTGCGTGAACGTCTTACAGTTTGCAGAAGTGTTATTGCACATCTTATGGCAAGAAAAGAAACACGCTGGCATAGTTTTGCTGAAAACCTTGACTATCCTGAAAAAGATGACAAAAATTTCAACTGTTATATTAATTCAAAGCTTGAAAATGGTGAAATTAAAATAATCACAAGAAAACTTGTAAAGGAGCATGAAAACTATGAGCATAGCAATTGATAGAAATAAATGTATCGGCTGTGGTAAATGCTCGATTGTATGTCCCGGAAGTCTGATAAAAGTTGAAAATAAAAAAGCTTTCATAAAATATCCTAAAGATTGCTGGGGTTGTACTTCATGTTTAAAGGAATGCTCCGTTAATGCCGTTGAATTTTATCTTGGAGCGGATATCGGCGGAATGGGTAGTCTGGTACACGTTGAAAAAAACGGCAATATATTGAATTGGATTATTAATCGTTCAGACGGTATAACAACAGAAATAAAAATAAATACAAAGGAATCTAACAAATACTGAGGAGTGATATAAATGAGCGAATATTCACATCTTGACGAGCTTGAAGCAGAAGCTATATATATAATTCGAGAGGTTGCAGCAGAATGCGAAAAACCTGTAATGCTCTATTCTATAGGAAAGGATAGTTCAGTTATGCTTCACCTTGCAATGAAAGCATTTTATCCTGAAAAACCGCCTTTTCCGTTTATGCATATTGATACAACATGGAAATTCAAAGATATGATAAAATTCCGTGATGAGCAGGCAAAGAAACTTGGTATTGAAATGCTTGTTTATACAAATCAGGACGGCGTAAAACAAGGTATCAATCCATTTGACCACGGTGCTGCATATACAGATATCATGAAAACACAGGCTCTTAAACAGGCACTTGTAAAATATGGTTTTACAGCAGCTTTCGGTGGCGGAAGACGAGATGAAGAAAAATCCCGTGCAAAAGAAAGAATATTCTCATTCAGAAATGAAGCACAGGCTTGGGACCCTAAAAATCAGCGTCCTGAAATGTGGAAGCTTTACAATGCTAAAATTAAAAAAGGCGAAAGTATAAGAGTTTTCCCTATTTCAAACTGGACAGAAAAAGATATATGGCAATACATTAAACGTGAAAATATTGATATAGTACCGCTTTATTTTGCTGATAAGCGTCCTGTTGTTGAACGTGACGGAAATATAATTATGGTTGACGATGAAAGATTTCCTTTGAAAGAAGGGGAAGTACCAGAATATAAGTCAGTTCGTTTCAGAACACTTGGTTGTTATCCTCTTACAGGTGGTATAGAGTCAACAGCATCAACTCTTGATGAAATTATTGAAGAAACTTTAAGTTCAGTTTCCTCTGAAAGAACTTCACGAGTTATTGATAATGAAGCAGCCGGAAGCATGGAACGCAGAAAGAGAGAAGGTTATTTTTAATGAAAGGTTTACTTAAATTTATCACCTGTGGCAGTGTTGATGACGGAAAATCCACACTTATAGGACACATTCTGTATGATGCAAAACTGCTTTATGCTGACCAAGAAAAAGCTTTGGAACTTGACAGCAAAGTGGGTAGCAGAAGCGGAAAAATTGACTATTCTCTTCTTCTTGATGGACTTATGGCAGAACGTGAACAGGGAATTACAATTGATGTTGCATACAGATATTTTACAACAGATAACCGCAGTTTTATTGTAGCAGATACTCCGGGACACGAGGAATATACAAGAAATATGGCAGTAGGTGCTTCATTTGCTGACCTTGCAGTAATTCTTGTTGATGCATCTCAAGGAGTTCTTGTTCAGACAAGAAGACACGCAAGAATATGCAGTCTTATGGGTATAAGATATTTTGTATTTGCCGTAAATAAAATGGATTTGGTAAAGTACAGTGAGGAACGTTTCAGAGAGATAGAAAAACAGATTGAAGAATTAAGAAAAGAACTTTCTCTTGAAAATGTAAAAATTATTCCTCTTTCTGCAACAGAGGGAGATAATGTTACTGTCAAATCTGAAAATATTCCGTGGTATAAAGGCGAACCTCTCCTTGAATATCTTGAAAACGTAGATATCAGTATTGAAAACAATGAAAAAGGTTTTTATATGCCGGTACAGAGAGTATGCCGTCCAGACCATACATTCAGAGGATTTCAGGGACAGATTGAATCAGGTTCAATTTGCGTGGGTGACGAAATAACAGCACTTCCAAGTAATGAAAAAGCTCATGTTAAAGGTATTCTTGTAACGGACAGAACAGAAGATACTGCTAAACAAGGTCAGCCTGTAACCATTTCACTTGATAAGGAAGTTGATGTTTCAAGAGGTTGTGTTCTTGTAAAGAATACAGATATAGGAGTTTTCAGAAAACTTACAGTATCTCTTCTCTGGATGGACGATGAATCTCTTGTTATTGGTAAAGAATATCTTGTTAAATTAGGAACAAAAACTATTTCAGGAATCCTTACTAAAATTAATTATGCCATTGATGTAAATACCGGTGAACATATTGTTACTGAAAGCCTTTCAAAGAACGGCATTGCAGTATGTGAAATAAAATTAACAGAAGGTATTGTTGCAGATAAGTTTTCAAATCATAAGACCCTTGGAGAACTTATACTTATTGATAGAGTTACAAATATGACATCTGCCTGCGGTGTTGTTGAAAACGTTGATGAACAGGAAGAATCACATGAAAGAGCTTCATTTGTCAAAGGCAATCTTAAAGCAAGAGGAGACATTTTTGAAGAATTCCTGTATGATGCATCAAGCCTCAATGTTCTGAAATACCAGCCTGTTCACAGAACTTATACTGTAGGAGACGAAATTCAATTGAATGGTCAGAGCTATAGTTATCCGGAAAGCTTTGATATACTTGTTCTCAGGGATAAGGTTGCTGTAAAGGTTCGTAGTGGAAAAGTTACTGACATTCTTGAATTCAAAGACTATAAATATGAAAAATTCCCTGTAATCAATGGACGAGGATTTGAAATAAAAGTTAAGTCTGATGATGAAGTTAAAACTTTCTTAAATGAATATAATCCTGATAGTTCTGATTACTTTAAAAAGTGGATGAATTTTGATACTTATCGTAAAGTTGTATTATAAATTATCAGTTTTCCAAAGTAAAATAATTTTTTAAAAATTTATATAAAAATCCTCTGATATCAGTCGGGGGATTTTTTTGTTTCATATAAAAATAAAACTGACTTCTTTATAAAAACGAAGTCAGTATTTTTACTTAATATTTATTTTTGTATCATAATAATTTTTTATGTAATTTCAGGATAATTTGTTATCTTTTATCTGTTATTATAAGATTTAAGTTGCATTTCAAACTGGTAAATTAAAGGTTTCTTTTTGAAAAAGCTTATAGTATCGGCAATCAAGAAAATACCACCAATACACATAAATATAAACCATACGAAAATAGTAAAAACAAGTCCAAAAGGAAATAAAAGAATACCAGATTTTTTTGCTATTTTTTTACATTTAGGTGCTCCATGTACTGTTCCTGAAATAAAACCTGCAACTATAAGTGGTCCAAACAGATAATCTAATAAACCATTGTTTTTATTAAAAAACGCAGATATTAACGTCAATACATAAAGTCCCCAACCGATAAACATTGCCCCTTTTCTAATAGTATTTGTCATATTGTATGACTTTTGTGCTGAAGGTGGCATTTCTTCAAATTTAATCATTTTTCATATCCTCCTTAATTTAAAAACCTGAAATTTTTATGATACAACTATAAATTCTCGGTGTGTTTTATTATATCACATATTTGAATAGATGTCAATAGTTTCAGCTATAATTTTTATCAGCTGAAAAATTAATCAACTTTTACATTTTCTAATCATATATTATAATATTATAAAAAATGAAAGGTTGGTATAATTATTATGAATGGCGGTAAAATTATCATTACTCTTGAGGATTATCGAAAAGAACATAATATCAGCAAGTATAAAATCATCAAAAACTGCGGAGTCGGTGCAACTCAACTTAACAGTTATTGCAAAAACAACGTATCACGCATTGATTTGCCTGTGCTTGCACGTATATGTGACTATCTGGAATGTGATATAGGTGATATTCTCAGATATATTCCGGGTGACGAAATGAACCTTGAAAAAGAATACGACGAACCGGAAGAAGAATTTGAATTATAAAAAAATTCCCTTATGCTCAGGGAATTTTTTATTTGACATATTATGTGAAAAGTGATACAATAAAGCAGAAACGGAGGTCGATAATATCGAATTTAAAATGATAACAGGAGATGTTTTTGACTATTCAGCTGACGCACTTGTTTTTTCTGCCAGTAAAAATGCCATTATTGGCGGAAATTTTGACGGTCGGGTTTTTGCTTGTGCTGATAGTGAAAAACTCCTTGCGGAACGTAAGAAAATAGGTGAAATCCAAATCGGAAACGCTGAAATTACTGACAGTTTCGGACTGAAAGGTTATAAATATCTGATACATACAGTTATGCCGAATTATAATAGTCATTCTTATAATCCGTCAGCACTTCTTAGAAACTGCTATATTAATTCTCTTGCCGTTGCTGAAAACAATAATATAAAAACAGTTGTTTTTCCGGTTCTTGGCGGTGGTTGTGCGAAATTTCCGAGTGATTACGCCAAAGAACTGGCTGTTCAGATATTGAGCGAATATGCAAAAACACATACCGAAAGCTGTATTGAAGAAATCATACTTATATCATACGACAAACGAAAAGAATACAGTAATTTTGTTGCTTATAACGGATATATCCGCAAAATTTCAGAATTGAATATTTCAGATACCTATTTAAATAAAAATTCTTCAATGTATAATCGTATAATAGAACAGTTAAGAAATAAAACAGATAAAATATACCTCAAATATCAACAGGAACTTAGAGAGTTTCAGAAACAGTTAGACAACGGACAAATCGACAGCAGATATCAGTCATTTAACGATAAAACATATGATGAAATAGTAAAACAAGCCAAAAAATCAAAAAACATCACTAATCAGATACTTGCTGAACGAATTGATTTAAATGATGCAAGTTGTGTCTCAAAGGCTTTAAGTATAGAAAGTAATTTTTTAAAAGACCGGTATAATGTTATACGTATTGGACTTGGTTTAGAGTTACATCTTGATAATTTCTGCCGTTTAATGTTTTCAAGAGGACATGTATTTCCGGAAAATGACTTTGATTATGAACTTATTACATATTACATTGAACAGGAAATTTGGAAACAAGCATTATCTGATTATAAGTATGAATTAAAACATAAAGGAATTTTAGAAGAAATATCTGACGAAAAAGATATATAATAAAGGTACCACTGTATTTTGCAGTGGTATTTTTTTGTCTTAAAAATCCTGAATTTATTATTATAACATATAAATTCAAAAAAGTCAATGTAGATAATTGAATTGCCTAATAATAAGTTTTGTGATATACTTTAGTCACAACAGAAAAAGTTGCAATATATCGCAGAAAAGGAGTTATTTATGAGTTTATCAAAAACAATCTATGTTGAAAGTTCAAACGGCTGTAAAGAATACAATCTTAATGCCATTCATGCAAAGGAGGGAACATTATTTCTTACCGGAAGCATTACTACAGAAACCGCTGTACAATTTGTTTCCGTTATGAAATACATGGCAGAAAACGAAAAGGAGGTTACATTATTCATCAACAGTACAGGAGGTGAAGTTAATGCGGGACTTGTAATATACGATGTTATACAATCATATCCGTATATTCTTAACATTGTATGTACAGGCATTGCAGGAAGTATGTCAGCGGTTTTGCTGGCAGGAGGTCAGAAAGGCAGAAGATTTATTCTTCCTCATTCAAAAGTTATGATTCATGAACCACTCATTATTGACGGTTTTGGAGGTTCTGCCACAACTATAGAAAAAAAGGCACAATCCATACTTGAAACAAAATCTGTAATTAATGGTATCCTTGCAAAAGATACAGGAAAAAGCATTGAAGAAATCAACCTTGCAACAGCTTATGACAATGTTATGAGTGCTTACGAAGCTATTTCTTTCGGAATATGCGACGAAATAAGAAATATTTACTGAGGAGGAATTTATATTATGTATTTAAATGAAAATGTTATAACAAATTGTGAAACATCAATTAAAGAAACTATTGCTGAAAAGGATTTCAAAAGCGGTGAATTTCTTTTTGCAAAAGGTATTTCACGTTCACTTGATGACAGAACCACACGACTTAACAACAATGTATTGGTTGTTGGAGCAAGCGGTTGCGGTAAAAGCACAGGTTTTGTAGAACCTAATCTTATAACAGCTAAGGGAAGTTACCTCATATCCGACCCGAAAGGTACACTTTATCATAAATATGCAAAATATTTAAGCAGTAAAGGTTATGATGTACTGAAAATTGATTTTAAAAATCCTGAACATTCTATGCATTGGAATCCTTTAACAGAAATCCATTCTACACAGGATATTATGAAAATTGCAAATTCACTTGTTTATGACAAAGTAGTGAATAGCTATAGTTTTGACCCATACTGGGACAGAATGACATTGATTTTTATTTGTTCGATTATCGGATATATGTATGAAACAGGATATAAACCATATAATTTTAGTGGTATATTGAAACTTGTCCGTGAGGGTGAACGCCAGTCTTTTATAAATGGCAGAAGACAGACAGATAGAAGAGCGTCTGAACTTTATAACCGGTTTCAGATACTTCATGAACTTAATCCTGACAGTTGGGCGTATGAACAGTTTAAGAATGTTGACCAAGCTCCCGACAAAACCTATGATACAATCCGTAGTACGCTTGTAGCGAAATTTTCCAATTATAGCACAAGGGAAATCGAAATAGTTATGTCGGCTAATGATTTTGATTTCACTAAAATTGCACAAAAGAAAACTGCTTTATTTGTTCTGCAAAGCGATTATGACAGGTCAATGGACGGGCTTGTAAATCTGTTCTTTTCTCAGGCAATGAGTGCTTTTATTAAATATGCAGATTTGTGTGAAAACGGAAGATTGCCTGTTCCTGTAAGGTTTTTCCTTGATGACTATGGAGCTACAACAAACATTTATAATCTTGATGCAATTATTTCTACAATACGTTCAAGAGGTATATCAGTTTCACTTATTCTGCAATCTGAATCACAACTCATGAGAAACGGCAGAGGAACAGAAAAAACTATTATTTCAAATTGTGATACCTACATATACATGGGCAGTAATGACATTGAAACAGCTGAATCAGTAAGTGTAAGATGTAACAAGTCACTGGAAAATGTACTTTGTATGCCTATTGGTCATTGTTGGATATTCGTAAGAGGAAAAAAACCTGTATATGCTGAAATTTTAGATAGACCTATTTGATATTTTTTCGCTTGACATTTTCAAAAAAATATGTTATAATTATAATATAGTAAAATAAACGCATTCAGACAATAAATGTCGTCTTTCCAATGTCGGACGGAAGGATTGCATTTGTTGTCTTTTTTGCGTATAAGGAGGATTTTTTTATGCCCGAAACAAAAGTAGAATCAATTTTTTTCACCGCAATTACCGCATGGATGATGGTTTTTGCAATGACATTGTACAATATTGTACTTGCGTCAGGAAACTTTGTAAATCAAACTTTTCTTGTCGCCTTAAAAAGAATGTGGATAGAATATATAATTATTTTTCTGCTTGCATTTTTTGTTTCAAGTCGCCTTGCAAAACATTTTGCCTTTAAGATTGTCCGACCTAATGACAGAACTGTTTTTATTATTTTGACTATTCAGGTATTTACAGTAATCTGGCAAGTTGCATTTGCAAGTATAATCGGCACATTTCATGGATACGGATTTACTAATAATTTTATTCCGAATTACCTTAGCACGTATTGTAAAAATTTTGTAATGGCACTTCTGCTTCAGTTGATTATTGTAGGACCATTTGCAAGGTTCATTTTTAGGAGTATTTTCAGAAAAAAGTAGTATTTATATGTAAGTTTCCACTAGTAAACACAATTATTGACTTTAAATATATAAATGTGATATAATATGTGTGTCAAAAAACTCATAATTTAATGAAAGGTGGAAAGTAAAAAGTGAAAAAAGTATTTTTTGAAACAGAAAAAGACGGATTTTATGGCACATATTATGAAAATCCTAAGAAATCCGATTGTGCTGTAATTGGCTTATTCGGAGATGATGCCAATGACTATATGGCAAAATGTGGTGCTAAATGGTTACATAAAAATGGTGTAAATGTACTTTGTATTTCACCGGGAAAGCATAATTACAGCCACGTAAATTGTCCATTGGAAAGATTTGAAACTGCTATTAGCTGGTTGAAATCTCACGGAAACAGAAAATTTGGAATTATGGGAATGAGTACAGCCGGAATGGAAGCTATTACAGCTGCATCATATTTTCCTGAAATCACATTAACTTTTGGTTTGACTGCAAGTGATTTTATATGGCAAGGATTTGAGCAGGGTAAAAAAGACGGTTGCAAAGAATGGCCTGTTCCAGAAACTTCCACCCTTTCATATCACGGAAAACCGCTTGCTTATATGCCGTTTATCTATAAACACCCTACATATTGGCACAAGGTAATGAATGAAACAAAAGGTTCAGGAGATTTTTTGCGTTCTATCTGTCTTTTTAAAGATACGGAAGCAGTTCGTGAACACACTGAAGAAGAAATGATAAAAATCGAAAATATCAAAGGCAAACTCATATTAATTGGAGCAGATGACGATAGTATGTGGGAAGCCGGAAAATATGTTCGTCGTATGAGTAAGCGTTTAAGAGAACGTCCGCACGAGTGTAAATATGAAGCTATAGCATATAAGCATGGTACTCATTTTGTATTGCCTGAATCAATGTTACGAATGGCATTACCAATAGGTCTGAAATTTGTTTTACGTTTTGTTTTCCGTGCAGCAAAGGAATTTCCTGATGAATGCGAGGCAACAAGAAAAGACATAGATAAAAGACTTTCATCAGCATTGCATGAATGGATTACAACATAAAATATTTTGCGAAAAAAAAGGAACGACTAAAAATCGTTCCTTTTTTTAATCCGGATATATGTTTCAATCCACAGGGCATTCTGTCCATGACCTCCCTGACTTATAATGTCATATTCAGTACATCATATTTTGAAGAATCTGTCAAGCGGATTGATTTCATGTCAGTGGGAGATACCAATTATTTCCGCTCCCACTGCCGTTTTACAATGTCCGCCGCTTAAAGAAGCGGGGGATTCAAAGTTTTGTTAAATTTTACTTGAATTTTACTAATGTATGGTATATAACTTTTTAAAAATATGATACAATGATTATAAACTTTTAATATACAAATATTTTACAGATTACAGTAACACATCAGAAAGGAAAAATAATGTATGTTAGTGCTGAATGTTTTTGAAATTCTCTTATTAGTCGTTGAAGGTTTTTTTACTGGTTTATTAGGATTTATTATAGCAGAAGTTATAGCATTAATTTTCAAGGGAATTTTTAAAAAAATCAATCCAGATATAATAATTCATCTTGTTCTTACTATCATGAGTGTATTTTGTCTTTTCAATGGATATAAAAATACTATGGATTTATATAAAATTACTAACCAAGGAAAAAGAGAAATTGCTGTAATAACAGAAGTAAAGCATTATGAAGAAGAAGTTGATGATGAAACTTATAGCTGGGACGATATTTACCTTACATATACAGTAAATGAAAAATCCTACAATGGAACAATTGAAAAGGCAAAAATACACGGAGATATTGGTAAAAAGATAGAAATATTTTATTATCCTGAAAATCCTGATATATTTTTATCTACTGAAAATAGCAAAGAAATAATATTACATGATTTTGTTATTGGTTTGGTATTGCTATTATTTCCGATTATAATAAGGATTATTGGAAAATTTGCCTCAAAGAAAAAAAGTATACATTATGAATGAAGATTTTTTACTTGATTTTATTTTCCCATGCTGAAAGGTTAGTACTTGATAAATTATTTAACATTTGACCTTCAATAATTTCAGCTTTTCCGTTAATAGATTCTTTAAGATGTTCTGCTGTTTTTCCAAAACCGCTTCCTCCGGAAGTTGCAAACAATACGATTTTCTTTCCGGAAAAGTCATAGCTTTCTAAAAAACGATTAATGATTGTTGGTGCTTTGTACCACCAAATCGGGAAACACAAAAATATAGAAGAATGTCCTGCAATATCGGCATTTGTGTCGGCAAGTTCCGGATAAGGAAGTTTACCATTCATTTCTTTTGTGCTTCTTGCCAAAGGATTCATCCAGTTCAAATCCTTTTTTTCATAAGGGACAGCTGGTTTAATTTCGTACAAATCGCCGTTAACTGCGGTAGCAAGTTCTTTCGCAGCATTTGCTGTAACACCGCTTGCTGAAAAATAAGCAACAAGTATTTTTGACATAATTAAATCCTCCTGTTTCATGTTATTTTAAAGTGTTTTAAATAAACAATGGTTTATGTAGCAGAAAAAATCTGTACAGTATTTAATGAATAAAATTTCATTTTCATACCAATTATATTATAACTATTTAATTTCTATTTGTCAATAATTAATCATGAGCATATACTAATTTTCCGATAGTAATTTCATCTTGTTCAAAGATAAATTCTTTTTCAGTTATTGGTTCATTTTGACACCAATATTTATAAGCTAATTTTTTTGCATGATTAAAACTTGACTTATTATCATTTTTTCTTAGAAAATCGTCTGCTTTAGTAAATATACTCATATCAAATTTATACACTTTTGCACTCGGATTGATTTCAAATATATTTGCTTTTCCTTTTCTGTATGAATTATTAAACAATATTGCATTTTCTAATAATCCAAAAGCATACATATCCCATATTCTGCTTGGCAAATCAGCAAAATTTTTCTTTCTTACACTTTCAAAAATAGCTTCACAAGCCCATTTATATTTGTCTCTTCCCGTTCTGGAGATATTTTTCTTATCCAGTTCATTCAAAAGGGAAAGATATTCAGAATAACAATCAACATCATAAGAAAATATAAATTCACAAGTTTTATAATTATTTTTTGTGTTTTTAGAAACTGTTTGTCCCTCTTTTAAATACGAAGAAGTATGAAAATATGGCATATATTTATTTCCTTTCATCTTCATATATCATAATAGATTGTTTATACTGAATTTTTTTCAATAAGTTCACGCTTCATCAAGCATAAATCGAAAGCATTAAGTATTTCATCGTCATATAAATCTCCGGCTTTCCAATCAGTAAGTTCAGTATCCGGAACATTAACTAACCATTTTTGAAGCAATATAACATCGGATATATTGAATGTACCGTCTGAATTTATATCTCCTGTAATCTGAGAGGGTAATTTTATATCAGAAACCTTTAAATCATCAATAACTTTCCAGTCATTTGCACTATCCTGAACAAATACCCTTATAAAGTCGAGTTCATCACCCTGATTCAGATTCATAGTTTCATCAATAGGAATTTTCCACTCAACGACACCACCATTGAACCGGCAGGTTACTCCGCTGTAATCGTCACCGCTGAAATACACAAAACCATTGCTTGCATAGTAAATCCAAGTTTGTTTTTGAGCATTTTTGTTTTTCCATTGAAGATTATAAACGGGAGCTTCGGCAGTAGCAGGAACGCTTGCACAGATATACATATAATTTTTATCGGATTTCATATATACTTTGCTTTTATCAGATTCAGTAATCAAATCTTTATCTTGCCATTCTCTTTCGCCGATAAATCCGTCAATAACAATTCTTCCATTGTAATCATAAATAATCCCGTTTGAGATTTCGTTTCCCTCTTCATAAAAACTGTTATTTTCAGCTTTTGAATCTTCTTTTACTGTAACAGTGCCGAGATAGTTTGCTCCAAGTGAACTATTATAAACATTGTTATTTGCAAATCTTACCGTTCTTTTAGTGCTTTCGGCATCAGTTTTTCCGGCTGTCAGTTTAAGATAAATATTCCAGTCTCCAGCTTCAATATTTGCCGGAAGTTTCAGGTTTAATTCTTCTGAAACAGTTTCAGTTGAAAGCCATTTTGTATCATCAACATCAGTATCACAAATCATGTATTTTCCGTCTTTTTCAAGGATAACTTCAGCATTCTGGCATTTTATAGGATTTGCAAAACCTGTGTTTTCAACTTTGAAATTTACTGTAACATTTCCGCCTTGTTTTGTTTCAGCCGTTAAATCGCTGTCACGCAGAACAAATCTATAACCGATATGGTCACGCATAAATTGATACACTGTTTCGCCGTAATATGCCGAATTATCACAGTTTTGCGTATCCAAATCAGATGTATAGGTGTATTCCTGATATAGTTTCCATATGTTTGAATTGATATAGCTTAAATGTGTATTATACATTTCTTTGATAGCATTTTCAGGTAAATATGTATCATATTTTTTTGCAAAATCAATATTACCCGAAAATTCACCACCGTAATAAGCATGAGTCATCTGATTTTTCATAAATTCAACGGAATCTTTTCGTGACGGATTTATGTATGTGCCTAAATCGGTATCAGAACCCATATACCCGTCATTATATAAACCGATTCTTGAAGCATCAGAACCTATTTCAGTTACATAATCAGCTATTGTATTTGTTTCGATGTCAGCCCATTTGCAAATGGTATTTGGAGTTCTTACAGTAACAGAAATGCTTTCAGGAACTACTTCTAACAGTTTATCAAGGAGTTTAGCTTTATATTCCGTTGAAGTATATTTACCACTATGCTGTTCACCCCATGCACCTACAAATCCGCTTTCAACGTACATTAGAATATCTTCATAATCATTCAAAAAACCATTATCAGCGATTTGTTGGATATGTTCAAGAACCTTTTCAAAAGTTTCAGGTTCAGGATTTGATGTACCATTTGCATCATATCGGAAACGCAAACCTACTGTACAGCCGTTTTTTCTGCAATTTTCCAGAGTGCCACGAATACCTTTGAAAAAGCTTTCATCTAAATCATAATCTTTTTCACCGTTGATACCGCTTGAAAACGCTCCTATATCAATAAATAAAACAACTAAATTTCCAGTTGGATTCTTTATAGGAGTGTCATTAGGTTTGCAGACATACCATACAGTAGAAGTATATCCTGCCCCTGGATTATTTATTGTTGATACTGTTTCAGTGTAATCAATTCCTGAATCCTTTAATGTTTCGGTTTCAGCGTTTGAACTTATCGGCATTTCACACATACCAATTACAATTGCCAACAAAATTGAAATTTTTCTTTTCATAGCCTGACCTCCGCTTGTTGCTTCTGAATTAATAACTGTATCAAAGAATTTTCAAAATCTTTATTTTGCTGTGCAGTGCGTTTGGATTGTCCTTTCAATCTGCCACCTGAATTGCGAATTTTCTTTGATATTGCACGAAATTCAAGAAGTCCGGAAATATTTTCTTCTGAGTATCTTTTTCCATTCTGATTAATAACAATTGCATTTTTACTAAGACACATTGCTGCAAGTCCGTAATCCTGTGTAACTGCAATATCATTTTTCTGAATAAGGTTTACAAGCCTGAAATCTACACTGTCAGCACCCTTTTCAACAATAATGGTTTCAGTGTTATCATATTCTATTCTATGAGATGTATCACAGATAATAACGCAGGATATACCGAACTTTTCAGCAATTCTGATTGTCTGGCTTACGACAGGGCAACCATCTGCATCAATATATATTTTCATTTTACAGTAATTTTTTTCCTGAACCCCATGCTTCACCGACTTTTTCGCCCATAACGTGATATGCTCTGTTAAACGGGTCAAAACACAATGGTGCAACTTTGCTGACATCAACTTTTCCGTCAGTCAAAGCGGATTCGTCAACACTTACATTAACTATTTCACCTTTAAGAATACAGGATTCTTTATCGAAACTTATTACTTTACATTCAATGCATACTGCAAGCTCATTAATTATCGGAGCGTTGACATTTTCACTTTTTGTTGCTGTAAATCCTGCTTTTTCAAATTTATCAGGAACTTTATTTCCGCTTGCAATGCCAACATAATCGCATTCAGCAACGTGTTTGGCGTCTGCCATGCTTACTGTAAATGCACCTGTTTCAGCAAAATTTTTACAGGTTTTGTGTTCTGGTGAAAGGCAAAGTGATATTTCATTTTCTTCACTGATTCCGCCCCATGCTGCATTCATAGCATCTGGTTGACCGTTTTTATCGTATGTTCCGATAATAAACACAGGCTGTGGATAACAAAGTGGTTTTGCACCAAAATTTTTTCTACTCATTTTTAATTCTCCTCATTTTAAATTTTTTGTTACTCATAGATATTATAATTACTTTTATTATAACACATTTTTTCCATATATACAAGTCATAAAATTTGATTAATTAAAAAAACAAAAATTCAATAAATGACGAAAATATAAAAATAATCTTATTATAATTTTTCTATAAATTTATAGAAAGCGTTTGTACCAGTTTTATTTCTTTTAAAAACGCCTGCGTCTTCAAGAACCTGTTCAAATATTTTTCCCACTTCATAATGAATAATATCCATTGCATTTTTTGCATTAAAATCTGTATACTTTTCAAGAATTTCTTTTGCCCAGTCTGCATGAGATGAAATTCTTATATCTGATGATATATCTTTTCCGGAAAGCATTGCATCTTTTAAAATAACCAGTTCATCTGCCAAGCGTGCCGGAAGAACTGCCAGTCCCATAACTTCAATCAATCCGATATTTTCCTTTTTGATATGATGTAATGTCGGATTTGAATGAAAAATTCCTAAAGGACGTTCTTTTGTTGTAATATTGTTTCTTAAAACCAAGTCACATTCGTATATGGAATTGTTTTTTCTTGCAATAGGCGTAATTGTATTGTGTGGAACTCCGTTTGTTTCTGAAAAAATTCCAACTGATTCATCTGAATAGTTTTTCCATTTATTAAGAATGTGGGCACACGCAGAAGCTAAAGATATTCTGTTATTTGAGGAAAGACGTATTACAGACATAGGCCATGTTACAATACCTGCATTTACATCTATGTAATCTTTTAAAATAAAAGTTTTTTCTATTGGTGCTTTTGACATTGCAAAATCATAGTTTCCACCTTGAAAATGTTCATGTGTCAGAATAGAACCTCCTACAATAGGCAAATCTGCATTTGAGCCAATGAAATAATGCGGAAACTGTTCAACAAAATCAAACAGCTTATTAAACACTTGTGCATTGATTGCCATAGGAATATGCCGTTTATTGAACACAATACAATGTTCATTATAGTATCCATAAGGTGAATATTGCATAAACCAATCATGATTATTGATATTTAATTTTATCGGACGTAAATTTTGTCGTGCAGGGTGTGTGTGATTTCCGGCAAACCCCATATTTTCAGCACACAACTGACATTTCGGATAATTTGATACTTTTTGTGTTTTTGCTAAGGCAATGTCACGAGGGTCTTTTTCGGGTTTAGAACAATTTATTGTAATGTCAAGTATTCCATAATCTGATTTATATTTCCACTTTAAATCCTTTGCAATCCTTTCAGAACGAACATAATTCAGATTTTTGCTGAAAGTATAATACCATTCTGTTGCTGTTGAAGGTGAAACAGAATATTTTTTCTGAAAGATAGAATTAACTTCTCTTGGCATAGGTGTAAGAACACCCATAATTCTCGTATCAAACAAATCACGCTGTACAGAAGTATCTTCAATAATTCCTGTCTGAATTGCATAATCAATAATGGGTTCAAGTAATTCTTCAATGTTTCCTGTAATTAATTCAGTATCTTTCCAATCCGTAAGCTTTAGTATATCCATAAGCTGATTTCTTACAACAAAAATATCATCTTCTGTAATTAATTCAGACTTTATTGCATAATTAATAAGTCCGTTTATTGCTTTATATACCATATAAATATCGCCTCATTTCAGAAAACCATTCGGGTGATTCTTATGCCAATTCCATGCATCAGATATTATTTCTTCCAAGCTGTCATGAATGGGATCCCAACCAAGTATTTTTTTGGCTTTTTCGCTTGATGCAATCAGTCGGGCAGGGTCTCCAGTACGTTTTTGTGTTTCGATTGCCGGAATTGTATGTCCCGTAACTTTTCTTGCTGTATCAATTACTTCTCTGACAGAATAACCTATACCATTTCCGAGATTGAAAATATTACTTTCATTTCCATTTCTCAGGTACTTTAAAGCAAGAATATGTGCCTGAGCTAAGTCGATAACATGAATGTAATCTCTGATACAAGTACCGTCAGGTGTATCATAATCCGTGCCATAAATAGAAATACTTTCACGTTTTCCATTCGGAACTTGAAGAATTAAAGGAATTAAATGACTTTCCGGATTATGAGATTCTCCGATGTTTCCTGATTTATCTGCTCCACAAGCATTGAAGTAGCGGAGTGAAACATATCTAAGATTGTGTGCTTTAGAAGTCCAGTAAAACATTTTTTCCATAGCGAGTTTTGTTTCACCATATGGATTTGTTGGCTGTGTTCTGTCCGTTTCAAGAATGGGAATATTTTCAGGTTCACCATATGTAGCAGCAGTTGAAGAAAATACAATTTTATCAATATTGTGTTCAATCATGGAATCCAGAAGAACTTTTGTACCACATAGGTTATTATCATAATATTTTAGTGGATTTATAATACTTTCGCCAACAAGGGAATATGCTGCAAAATGAATTACTGCTTCAATTGGTTCACTTTCAAAAATACCATCAATAAAGGCTTTATTGTGCAAATCACCATGATAAAATTTAGCATCTTTTGGAACAGCTTCAATATGCCCTGTTGAAAGGTTGTCTGCAATAACAACGCTTTCACCTGCACGAATTAATTCCCAAGCTGTGTGAGAACCGATATATCCTGCACCGCCTAAAACAAGTATACTCATTTGTTTTTACTCCTTATTTAATTTCAATACTGCCAACTGGTCTGATTGTCATAATGTAGCATGAATTTTGTCCAAATATTCTGTCCATTTCTGTTTTGTATGTATTTACAAGTTCATGTGGTACAAATGCCTGAATAGTGCCTGCAAATCCACCGCCATGTACTCTGATAGCTCCTTTGCCATTTAATATTCGTTTTCCTGTCATAATTGCAAGCGGAATACCTTGTTCTGTTGGCTTTCTGCATGAATAGAGGTTTTGAAGATAATTCATGGAAGAATCACCTGATTCATTTACAAGTGCAAGAAAATCATCAAATCTGTTATTTTCAAGAGCTTCTGTTTCTGCTTTTGCACGATGATTGTCACCAAAAAAGTGAATTGCCCGCAAGACAGCTCTGTCAGAAATTTTTTTCTTAATATCAGGAATATTATCCCAGAATAGATTTTCATCAACTTCACGAAGAACTTTTTTACCAAAATATTCTGCAACCTTGTTCATTTCTGTTCGTATAGTTATATAATCATCTGTTAAATCAGAATGATTTCCTTTTGTATCTGTGATAATGAGTTCATAACCAGTTGCTGAAAGGTCAAAATCAATTTTTCGGATACTTGGATTTTGAATATTCTGAAAATCAAGAAATACAAATCCGCCCACTGAAGAAATCATTTGGTCCATTAAACCGCTTTTTTTGCCAAAGTAGAAATTTTCAGCATACTGTCCTATTTTAGCGATTTCTACTGCACCAATCTGATTATTATTGTAATAGCTGTCAATAGCTGTTGCGATTAATGTTTCAAATGCAGCAGAAGAAGAGATTCCGCTTCCGGTAAGAACATCTGAAGTTGTATACATATCAAATCCGTTTATTTTTACGCCTAAATCCTTAAAGCGTGCCACAATTCCTCTTACAATTTCCGATGAATTACTTTTATTAGTATGGATATTCAAATCATTTAATGAAATTGTAAATTCATCATATCCCTCAGATTTGATTCTTATAATGTTTTCATCATGAAATGCTGTAATTCCAATGATATCCAGATTTACTGCTCCTGCAATAACGCAACCATGCTGGTGGTCAGTGTGATTTCCCCCTATTTCAGTTCTTCCGGGGGCAGAATATATATGAATATCATTTCTGTTCGGATATAGTGTTGTGAATTTTTTTATAGCATTTATGTATCTTGATTTCTGAATATTCATATCTTGTGGTTTATAGATTTTTTTGAAAAGATTATCAAGTTGTCCGGAAATTATTTTATTCTGAAATTCTTGTATTTTCATTTTTTATCCTTTCTTTCCATTATTTTAAAGGTGTAATTACAAATTCCAGTTTCATAGGTTTGTCGGATTTTATTCTGTATTCTTCATGTACAGGAGCACCCCATGAATCATCTCCGCCAATGCCCATTTGTTTTGCAGAAATTCTCACCCATGTATAGCAAATATTTGGAAGTTCATCAAGATGAGTTGCATTTTCCAGTTCATAAGCACTATATGGTAGTACACTCATTTCAAATGGAACAGATTTTTTTTCAAATGTCAATCCATTTTGCATATCGTCATAAACAGAAAGCATTCTTACACCTGTTCGATTGCCACATTCTTGTGGATTGAGATAACCAGAAAGATTTTCTGTTGCTGTTGATTTCCATAATCCCAATCTTGCACCTTTGCATCTGTCAATGTAATTTTCATCAGACCCCATACCATAGTATTGGAAATTGTTAAGTTGTTTTTTCATTTTAAAGTCAATTGCAAGAATTGGCATATCCGGCATATTGGAAACTCCCGGATATGAAACACAAATACCAAGTTTTCCGTTAAAGTATGCGGTATAGGTTATTGTAAATTCAAACGTTGGAATACAAGAAGCCTGATAAGTAAACATAATTTTCAGTTTATCTTCATGTTCAAGCCACGAAACAGTTTTATATTTTGCAAATTTACCCGCAATGTACCATTGTGCAAGATTATAAGGTTCAGAAGCACCAGTATCATTATCAGTCATGGCTCTCCAAAAACTAATTTTTGGTGTACGTGTGATGTATTCAAAACCATTGTATTTCAGAGAGCTTATACCACCTTCTTTTTTATCAAACATCATAGAAAAGTTTTCTCCATGAACACCAATAATTACATCACCATATACAATGGACGGTTTTTTGAAACTGATTTCAGTAATTTTATTATCCTTTATTTCAAACACTTCCTGTGCAAAAGCTATTTCGTGTCCAACGTCTGCCCAAAGTGTTTTTGTTGCAGTAACAGCAGAAACATGATAAACGTATTCTCCGGCACTGTCTATTTTGTGAAGAGTCAATTTAATTGTCTTGCTTTCTCCGGCAGGTACGTTCAATGAAAATGTATCAGATTTCAGAACAACGCCGTTCTTTTCGAGCCTTGCAATAAAGGACAAGTTATTAGTATCTGCAAAAAGATTTCTGTTTTCCACAGTAAGAAATCCGTTTTTTATAGACATTCTGATATTTGAATAAAGTGCTTTCATCTCCTGAACTTTTGGGGAATAAGTACGGTCTGCATATATAACACCATTAGTACAGAATCCGTAATCACTTGGTCTGTCCTCAAAATCTCCGCCATAAGCAAGAATAGTTTTTCCATTGTTATTTTTAATTTCAATTGCTTGGTCGATATAATCCCAGATAAATCCTCCCTGATATGCTTCATATTTGTCCTCAAGGTCTGTGTAAAGACTCAAACCACCAAGAGAATTACCCATAGCGTGCATATATTCGCAACTGAGATATGGTCTGTTGGTATTATGTTTCAGATATTCTTCAATTTCCTGTGGTTTTGCATACATACGACTTTCCATATCTGTGATGTAGTCATATTTATTGTCAGGAACTCTTGTAATCCCTTCATAATGCACTAATCTTGTTGAGTCCACACTTCTGAAATAATCGGACATAGCCACAATATCCTCACCACAATAGGATTCGTTTCCGCAAGACCAGATAAGAATACTTGCATGATTTTTGTCACGTTCATACATGGATTTTGCTCTGTCAAGTACAGCTTCTTTCCATTCGGGAAGTGATTGCGGTATATTCCATGATGGGTCTGTTGAACCAAGTTTTTGCCATGTTCCATGAGTTTCAAGATTAGTTTCATCAATCAGATAAATGCCGTATTCATCGCAAAGCTGATACCAAAGGGAATTATTCGGATAATGGCAGGTACGAACAGCATTGATATTATTTTTCTTCATAAACTGAATGTCAAACAGCATATCTTCCTTTGAAATTGTTCTGCCAGTTTTTGAATTAAATTCATGGCGATTGATTCCTTTGAATATGATTCTTTTTCCATTCAAGCACATGATTCCGTTTTTCAGTTCAAATCTGCGGAATCCTACTTTAGTTTTACTGACTTCTGTTTCATGTTCGTTTTCATCTGTTAAAATAACTGTAAATGTATAAAGATTAGGTATTTCAGCACTCCAAGGCTTAATATTTTCGATTGTGCAATTAATAGAATTTCTTTTATCGGATTCTGCAATAACAGTTCCGTTACTATCCGTCAGAATTGATTTTACAGAACAATTACCCTCTATATTCAGTATGGCAGAAAAAATTCCGTTAGTGCCATCATAATCTGCAATAATTTTCATATCACGAACATGAGCAACTGGTATAGCATAGAGAAATACATCACGGAAAATTCCTGAAAATCTCCAGAAATCTTGGTCTTCCAGCCAGCTTGCAGAACTTCTTTTAAATACAGCAACGGCAAGTTTGTTGTTACTTTCACGGATAAATGGAGTAAGTTCAAATTCAGACGGTGTAAAGGAATCTTCACTATAGCCGATAAATTCGCCATTCAGCCATACATAAAATGCAGTTTCCACTCCCTGAAAAGAAATGAATATACGCTTATTTTTCAGGGAATCATCTAAATCAAAGTATCTGACATAACTGCCAACAGGGTTATCATTTTCGGATATAAAGGGTGGGCGGAGATATTCTTTTCCCTCCCATGGATAAATAGTGTTGACATATTGAGGTTTGCCGTATCCCTGTAACTCCATATGACCCGGAACTTGAATTTCATCAAAACAATCAGTATTGGAACTTTCTTCATAGAAATTCACAATTCTTTCAGACGGATTCTTTGCCCATGAGAATTTCCAAGTGCCGTTAAGATTTTGAATTAAAGAAGAACTGTCTGTTTCTGCCTCTTTGCGATTTGCATATATTTTATGGTCAGAATGAGCAGGTATTCTGTTAACTGCAAATACTTCCGGATTCGTAAGCCATTCAAGTGAATATTTCATTTTAGAACCTCCTATTAGTTTTGTGGAATATTTTTTTTGGATATATTGAGTTTTTCTTTAAGTTCTGTATTAGCTTTTTCGACATTCATTTTAGAAAGAATAAATGTAATAATCAAATTAAGTACAAACGGAACAATCAGATACATGATATGAAGCATATTAATAGCAGAATCAGGTTGTACTGTTAATGTGCCTTTAAAACCACTGTATTCAAGCAAAATTCCGACAATTGCAGTTCCAAGACCTCCGCCGATTTTCACGCCAAGTGATGTGCATGAATACATAATTCCGTCAATACGCTTACGTTTTGTTAACCAAGTGTATTCTGAACATGATGCAATAACTGCGTTCATATCTCCTTGCCATGGACCTTGACCGAGTGCCGAAAGTGCAGTAAATGCAAGCATCAGAGGAATATTACCCATATATCCGGCGATAGCTACCAGAAGTCTGCCTGTTGTTGCAACCATGTAGCTATATTTATTCAGCTTATACATACCATTCCATTTTTGAACAATGGCAGGGGTGAAAACAAGTGCAACTATTAGAGGAATATTGATAAACCATGCAAAAACTCCGAACATATTTTCATCAGCTAAAATATATTTTGCATAATAAGTTCCAACACCAATCATAGCACTATAAATCTGCTGTAAAATGTATGTAATTGCAATCATAACATAATATTTATTATGTATAAGAAGTTTAAATGCTTCTGTAAAACTGTACTTATGTTCTTTTGAAATAGGCTCTGAATCTTCTGATAATTCTTCATCTGATAATTCCTTTACGGAAAAAGTAGAAATTGTATTCACAATCAAACCAATAATAGCGTAGATAACAGCAACCGTTCTCCAACCGCTTGCTCCGCCTCCCACTGATTCTACGAACTTAAATGTTACGGATTGAATCAGTAGACTTGTTGCAAAAGCAAATATAAAACGATAAGAACCCATTTGAACTCTTTCTTTGCTGTTTTTAGTGACAAGTGCCGTTAATGCAGAATAAGCGATATTATTTGCAGTATAAAATACACTATTAAGAAGTGTATAACAAATAAAGAACCATGCGTATTGTGCAGTGCTTCCCATATTTATAGGAATTGCAAAAACACCTATCAAAGTAATTGAACAGCCTATAAAACCATATAGCATCCAGGGTCTTGCTTTTCCTAATTTGGTGTGTGTTTTGTCAATCATAGTACCAAAAATAATATCGGTTACACCATCAAATATCTTTGATACTGCGATTAAAATACCAACAATACCAGAATTCATTCCGATTGTGTCCGTTAAATAAATCATGACAAAAGATGTCAATAATGCATAGACTACATTTCCTGCCACATCACCTGAACCATATCCAACCTTGTTATACCATTTTAAGTATGTTTTTTCTTCGTTCATAATCAAACTCCTTTCATTGTTTGCGTATCCATATAGACAATAATTTTACTATAGCTGATAATTAAAACTGTTTTTTGAATGAAGTAACCTTGTTGTCAAATTATTTTTTGAGTATAGAATTCTAATTCGATTTAACATGAAATTGCAATGAAAGACGTCTTTTTAAATTCTTTTATCTCATTTGCTGATTTTATTATAACATAGAAAATAATAAAACAAAATAAACAAAGTTATAAAATATATGCACAAAATTTAGTAATATACTTGAAATTAATGTGATGATATGTTACACTTTAATTATAAGTAGGGAAGGAAATTTTTTTATGTTTATTAATGTTGCTTATCTTAATAATTCAACATCTACAATTATAGATGAAACTAAACCATTAGTTGTGACAAGTTGTGGAAATTATCGTATAAAAAATCGTTCAGAAGTTGTAACAAGTCGTCCAAAAGGCAGAAAAGATTATCAGCTTTTGTATATTGCGTCAGGAAAAGGACATTTCTTTATTGACGGAGAAGAAAAAATAGTTTCAGCCGGAAATATTATTGTTTATTTGCCTAATCAACCGCAAGAATATGTTTATTATAAAGATGATAAAACTGATGTTTACTGGGTACATTTTACTGGAAATGAAGTTGATGATATTTTAAAATATTATAATATTGGTATTCAGAATAATATCCTTTATATCGGAACATCTCCGGATTATCAATGGTTATTCGGACAAATGATTCAGGAATTACAACTTTGCAGACCACGATATGAAGAATTGATTTCATTACAACTGCGGAATATCTTTATTCTTATAAGCAGAGCGATTATAAGTGCAAAAAAATTCAGTAGCACCAGTGAAAAAGAAGTAGCTTTTGCTATGCATTATTTCCGTAAAAACTATAATACTGATATAAGCATTGAAGAATATTCTAAATCAAGGGGACTTAGTAATTGTTGGTTTATACAATGCTTTAAGGAAATCACTGGTTATAGTCCGTTGCAGTATATTTTAAAACTTCGTATTGCAACTGCACAAAGTTTACTTGAAAATACAGATTATACAATTTCCGAAATATCAAATACAGTCGGTTATGCCAATTCACTGTATTTCAGCAGATTGTTTCATAAATATATTGGAATGTCTCCTAAAGAATATCGAAAAACAAAGATTTCTGATTACAATGACAAGTAATAGAAATTGACATATAAAGCTTTTTTTGATATAATATAAAAAATATTAAAAGGTGTGGTAAAAATAAAATGCCGGATATTACTATTATAGAAGATGACTATGCACTTAATAATGGCATAGCATTAGCATTAAAAAGCTGTGATTATACTATAAATCAGATACACAGACTAAAAGATTTTGATAGAAACAAAAAGACAGATATTATTATTCTGGATATAAATTTACCAGATGGAAACGGATTTGATTTTCTTAAAAAATTTCGTTCTTATTCCGATACACCTGTAATAATTCTTACAGCAAACGACCTTGAAACAGATGAAGTGACAGGGCTTGAACTTGGTGCAGATGATTATATTAAAAAACCTTTTAGTCTTATGGTTCTTAGACTGAGGATAGAAAAAATATTGAAAAGAAAAACAGTTTATCACAATTACGAAGATGAAAAATTCAGTTTTGATTTTGAAAAAATGGAATTCTATGTCAAAAATCTGCCCATTGAGTTAAGTAAAACAGAACAAAAACTTCTGAAAATTCTTGTATCAAATGTAAATCAGGTTGTGACACGTGATATTCTCATAGATAAAATATGGTCTGACGGTTCGGAGTATGTTGATGAAAATGCTTTGTCCGTAACGGTAAACCGATTAAGAAAAAAACTTAATGCAGAAAAAACAATACAGACAGTATATGGCATAGGATATAAATGGAGAACTGAATAATGTTTAAAAGCAAGAAAATATTTGATACCCTTGATAAAATGCTTGAGGACGGAATAAATGGTACTTTTGTAGAATCGGACTATGATGAAAGCAGATTGTCATCACTTGAATCAAAATGGTATCGTTATCTTACATCTTCCAAACTTTCAGAACATAAGATAAATCTTGAAAAAGAAAAAATAAAAGAACTTGTTTCCGATATATCACATCAGACAAAAACTCCTCTTACGAATATAAATTTGTATTCACAGCTTCTTCTTGAACAGAATCTTGATGATGAATCAAAATATCTTGCAAATGAAATTCATAAACAAACACAAAAACTGAATTTTCTTATACAGTCGCTTGTTAAAACATCAAGGCTTGAAACAGGAACTTTTCAGCTTATTCCGCAAAAGAACAGTTTTGATATTCTTATAACAAAATCTATTGAACAGATGAAAAAGAAATCTGAAATTAAAAATATTAAAATAAATTACTCTGAAACAAATATAAAAGCTGTTTTTGATATGAAATGGACATCAGAGGCACTGTGCAATGTTCTGGATAATGCTATAAAATATTCAAATAAAAACAGCATTATAAATGTATCTGTAAAGGATTATGAAATGTTTGCAGATATAATTGTAGAAGATAATGGGATAGGAATTTCTGAAAATGAAATCGAGAAAATTTTTGGAAGGTTTTATCGTGGAACAAATGTACTTGAAGACGAAGGAATAGGAATCGGGCTTTATCTTGCAAGGGAAATAATAGAAAAACAAAATGGATATATATACGTTGAATCTGTAATTAATCGTGGCTCTGTATTTAAAATATGTATGCCTAAATGAAATCTTTCAATTCTGTTAGATTTCAGAAAGTTTTTTGAAAGAATATTATGTTATATTAGGTGCAGTAAGAAAATTACTGCACCTGAATTGTTTTTCTGTGCAGTAAAATAGTTATGGAGGAAACAGTTATGAATGTTTTAAAAACAGAAAATCTTACAAAGATTTACGGAAAAGGCAACACAGAAATTATTGCGCTGAACAATGCAAATATATCCGTTGAGCAGGGACAATTTGTCTCAGTTATCGGAACTTCTGGCAGTGGAAAATCAACTCTTCTTAATATGCTTGGCGGGCTTGATAATCCAACTTCAGGAAAAGTTTTCGTTGACGGAAAAGAAATATTTTCACTTAAAAACGATTCCCTGACTATTTTCAGAAGAAGAAAAATAGGTTTTGTTTTTCAGTCGTTTAACCTTGTTCCAGTGCTAAATGTGTATGAAAACATTATTTTTCCTATTCAGCTTGACGGAGGAAGTATTGACAAAGAATACATAAATAACATCATTGAAACTCTCAAACTTGATAAAAAAGTAAATGCAATGCCGAATCAGCTTTCCGGAGGTCAGCAACAGAGAGTTGCAATTGCAAGGGCTCTTGCCACAAAACCTGCTATCATACTGGCAGACGAACCAACAGGAAATCTTGATACAAAGACAAGTCAGGACGTTATAAATTTATTGAAAGTAACAGGTAAAAAATATAATCAAACAATTGTTATGATAACTCACAATGAAGCTATTTCACAAATGGCAGACAGAATAATAAGAATTGAAGATGGCAAGATAGTTAAAGGCGGTGACTGATATGGAAAAAGTTGATAATAAGGCAATAATTAAAAAAATTAGTCTGCGTTCAATGAAACAGAATAAGACAAGCAACAGAATAGTTATTTTAGCTGTTGTTCTAATAACTTTTATGTTTATATCAGTGTTCAGTATAGGATTTTCACTTGCTAAAAATATGAATATAATGATGATAAGGCAAGACGGAACTATTGCAAAAATAACATTAGACCGGCCAAGCAAAGAACAGATTGAAGATATAAAAAAATGTTCTGCACTCTATCATGTGGGAATGTCAGTACTTGTGGAAAAAGCTAAACCCACAACAAATGAAGATTTTAAAATAAACCTTATCTGTCATGATAATGAAAACTTTAAATATAATGTTTCTCCTGCACTTGAAGATATAACAGGAACATATCCACAGAAAGAAAATGAAATAATAATTTCTAAAAGCGGTCTTGAAGCACTCGGAATAAAATCCGCTAAAATAGGGGATACAATTTCTTTGAAAGTGCTTGATGAAACTGAAACATTTGTACTTTCGGGATATTACGTTGATTTCGGGTTCAGAACAAATAATTATGATGCGTTTGTTTCTGAAAAATTTGCAGAAAAATATAACAGGACTTTTGAAGAAAATGGAACTGCTTATATATCTGCAAAAAAATTCATGAATAATAAACTGCAAAATCAGATTGACAATACAGTAAAAGTCAGAGAGGGACAATCAATATCATTTATTCAGACTGATGAGAACTCGTCAACATTTGTCTTATGTGTAGTAATTCTTTTTATCTGCCTTATTATAATATTAAGCGGATATCTTCTTATATATAATATAATGTATATTTCAGTAAACAAAAATATCCGTTTTTATGGAATGCTGAAAACAATAGGCACAACATCAAAGCAAATAAGAAAAATTGTAAAAACACAGGCATTCAGAATGGCGTTATATGGAATACCTTTAGGAACTGTTTTAGGTTTTGTTTTATCGTTTGTAATTGTGCCATTTGCTACTAATATATTGAATTCAACTCTTCCGACTACAATAAGCTTTAATCCATTTATTTTCATTGGAACAATACTTTTTGTACTTCTTACAATTCTTATAAGCTGTAGTAAACCTGCAAAATTTGCCGGAAACATTTCGCCTGTTGAAGCAGTGAAATATAATGGTGCTGTTTCTGAAAATTTAAAATCCTATAAATCGGATAACGGCGGAAAACTTTATCAAATGGCATTCAGAAATATTTCCCGTGACAAAAAAAGAACTACTATTGTAATGCTTTCACTTATTTTAGGAGTAATTGCACTTTTTGCAACTCAAACATTTTTAAAAAGCCTTGATTTGCAGAACTACACTGATAATTTTTTTCCTTATGATTTTGTAATAAATGCAAACGTTGCAGATGATGACGATTTTGAAAAAACGGATTCTCAAAAAGCTGAGGCATCTTTAAAACTTGCAGATGATATAAAAAATATTTCGGGTACAGATGTGTTTTTAAGTCTTAGCGGTGATATTGATGCTGTATATAATAAGGATACATATATGCCACTTTTCAAGGAATATGCAAAAGTAAGAAATATAGGTTCATTAGATGATATTGTGAATTATTTTGATAACCATAAAGATAATTTTACTGTGAATATTTCGGGTATTGACAGAAAAACTCTTGAGAGATTCAATAAAAAATCAAAAAGAAAAGTTGATATTGATAAATTTGAAAATGGTGAAATATGTTTAATTGGTATGGCTGATAATGAATCCACGTGTACAGAAATGGAATCAAAAACAATTGAACTTAAAAACAAAAAAACAGGAAAGACAATGAATTTAAGAACAGGATTATGTCTTAATACTCTCGATGACTTGAATGATTTAGAATATGCTTTAAGTTGGTGGCAAGTTGCCGGAGCTCCTGATGTTATATTTGTCAGCCAGAAAGTCATCAATGAACTTGCTGATGAAAAATGGGTATCGGCAATAGCAGTAAACTGTACTGAAGAAAATGAACCTGCTGTTAATTCAGAGATAAAAAAATTTACAGAAAATAATATATGTATTCCTTCAAAATCTCATGTTGAATCCAAATCAGAGACAATTGAAACATTTAAATCATCAATAATCTCTATGAAAATTCTGACCATAGGAATAAGCTCAATTTTAATACTTATTGGTATTGTAAACTTCATAAATGTTATGTTTGTGGGGCTTATCACAAGAAAAAATGAATTTGCAGTAATGGAAAGCATAGGTATGACAAAAAAACAGATATATAAACTTCTTGCATATGAAGGATTTTATTACAGCGGATTTATTGTTATGCTCATTTTAACAATAGGAAATGCAGTTATATTTACGATAGGTAACGTTTCATCAAAAATTGCAGATTATGCAGTTTTTTGGTATCCATATATGCTTGTAATTTTTATGATTGCAATAATTATAGTAATATGTACTTCTGTACCGATTATTGCTTATAAATCCATATCAAAGAAAAGTATAGTTGAAAGACTCAGAGAAGATAACTAATATCATTCATAAAAAACGGAAAGATTATTTTTTCCGTTTTTTTGTTATAAAGTTTAAATACAACAAAGTCATATTTTAATTATATAATACTTTTTTAGAATTTGGTGAAAATGTTGATTTTTTTATATTTGTAATGTATAATATAATAAGAAATATTTTATACAATTTAAGGAGGATATATGGAATATAAGTTTTATGGCTGGAAAATGGCATCAGTCAAACCTATAAATAATAAATATCCAATTCATTCATTGTTGGATTTATATGATGCACTTTCAGAAATATGGTCTGCGGATACCTGTGCTCCAAGACTCAGAAGTAAATGGAATACTGACAATAAAACTTTAGGACAATGTTCAATAACTGCTTTTCTTGTTCAGGATATTTTTGGCGGAAAAGTTTATGGAATACTTCGTGACGGTGGTAATTATCATTGTTATAATGTAATTGACAATTGTGTTTTTGACCTTACTAGCGAGCAGTTTGGTGATGAAAAACTTGTATATGAAAACAATCCTGAACAGTTTAGAGATATTCATTTTGCAAAAGAAGAAAAAAGATTGAGATACGAATTGCTAAAAAAAGAACTTGAAAAATATTATTAAATTCAACAAAACTTTGAATCCCCCGCTTCTTTAAGCGGCGGACATTGTAAAATGGCAGTGGGAGCGGAAAGAATTGGTATCTCCCACTGACATGAAATCAATCCGCTTGATAGATTCTTCAAAATATAATATACTGAATATGACATTATAAGTCAGGGAGGTCATGGACAGAATGCCCTGTGGATTGAAACAAATCAATGGTAGAACTTTCAGATAAAAATATAAGATAACAGGTAAAATGTATGACTAAGATTAGAGGAGTAGTAGAAAGAATTACATATCAGAGTGCTGAAAACGGCTATAGTGTGTTGCGTGTAGCTGTAAAGGATTATAATGAACTTGTAACCGTTGTCGGAAATCTGATTGATGTAAATGTTGGTTCAGTTCTTTTAATTGAGGGAGAATGGACAGTAAATAAAAAATATGGCACTCAGTTTAGTGCATATAAATGGGAAGAGACTGTTCCTGCCACGGCTTTCGGAATTGAAAAGTATCTTGGTAGCGGATTGATAAAAGGTGTAGGACCTAAATTTGCAAAGCGTATTGTTGATATGTTCGGAACGGATACTATTTCAGTTATTGAGGATAATCCGGAACAGTTAAGCGAAGTAGAGGGCATTGGTGAAAAACGTATAGAAATGATTGTGAAAAGCTGGGAACAACAAAAAGAAATCAAAAATATTATGCTTTTTCTACAGAGTCATGATGTAAGTACAACTTTTGCAACAAAAATTTATAAAAAGTATGGAAATAAAAGTATCGAAATTGTAAAAGCAAATCCATATAAATTAGCCGATGACATATGGGGAATAGGATTTAAAACCGCTGATAATATTGCATCAAAGCTGAATTTTGATAAAAATTGCTTTATAAGATGCAGAAGCGGAATCTTATATACATTGAATCAATTGGCAGATGATGGTCATGTTTATGCCGAAAAAGAACAATTGATTAAAAAAAGTTCCGAGTTGCTTGATATTGAACAAAATTTTATAGTTGAGGCACTTGAAAAAATTTTGAATACAAATGATTTGATTCTTGATGAAGAAGCTATTTATTTACCAACATTCTATATGGCAGAAATAGGTATAGCACACAGACTAAAACTATTGAATAATTCTCCTGCAAGAATAAATACTAATCTGAAAGTGAATATTTCAAGATTACAAGAAAAAATCGGCATTGAATATGATGAGATTCAGGCAAAAGGTATTCAACAGGCGGTAACAGCAAAAGTAATGATTCTTACCGGCGGACCAGGTACAGGAAAAACAACCACAGCGCTTGGAATTATACGTATTTTGCAAATTATGGGAATGCATATTCTGCTTGCTGCTCCGACAGGACGTGCTGCAAAACGTATGACGGAAACAACCGGCATGGAAGCGAAAACAATACACAGACTACTTGAATTTAAGCCTTCTGGTGGATATCAAAGAAATGAAAAAAATATGCTTGACGGTGATGTGTTGATTATTGATGAATCTTCTATGATTGATGTTATTCTTATGAATTCATTGATGAAAGCTATTCCACCACATATGAAACTTATTCTTATAGGAGACATTGACCAACTACCATCTGTAGGGGCAGGAAATGTTTTACGTGATATTATAGATTCAAATCAATTTTCGGTTATCAGATTGACAAAAATTTTCAGACAGGCACAATCAAGCAGAATTATTATGAATGCCCATAAAATTAATGAGGGAAGATATCCGGATTTAAGCAACGGAAAAAATACAGATTTTTTCTTTATAGAAGCGGAAGAGCCTGAAATTGCTGCAAATACAATTGTAGAACTTGTAAAATCCAGACTTCCGAAATATTATCATATATCACCATCCAGTATTCAGGTACTTTCGCCCATGCAGAAAGGAATGGTCGGTGCGTCAAATCTTAATATTCTGTTGCAGGACGCAATTAATCCAAGCGATAAATGCCTGTATCGTGCGGGACGTTCTTTCAGACAGAATGACAAAGTTATGCAGATTCGCAATAATTATGACAAGGAAGTTTTCAACGGCGATATTGGTTTTATTTCGGAAATTGATTTTGATAATAATAAACTTAATGTTGCATTTGACAACAGAATTATTGAATATGATATAACTGAACTTGATGAACTTGTACAGGCTTATGCAATTACAATTCATAAATCACAGGGTTCTGAATATCCTGTAGTTGTTATGCCTGTAATGATGACGCATTTCATTATGTTGCAAAGAAACCTTATTTATACAGGAATTACAAGGGCAAAGAAAGTACTTGTAATTGTCGGAACAAAAAAAGCTGTTTCATACTCAGTAAGAAATGTTACTGTTACTAAACGAAATACAAAACTAAAAGAACGTTTACAGGAAGTTTGAAAAAAATAAAACTCAGTCACAATAAAGTGTGGCTGAGTTTTTTTATTAATTATTCAAAGTCAACTTCGGCAGGAACGAATTCATATCTGTTGTCACTTGTAGTGATAACATCTTCTGTTTCAAATTCTATGATTTCTATTTCTGGAGATTCGTAAATTTCTTTCATGATAAAACCTCTCTTTCTTGATTGCATACTTTAACCTTGTTGGCGTACTTTAGCAGCTTCATTAAAAGCTCTAAGTGCTGAAACTGATGTTTTAAGTTTATCGGAATAAGTTTTTCCGTAATCTCTTAAAACATTATAACAATATGACATAGCACTGCATTGTATAGTTGAAGAAATACTTTCATCTTGCTTACTTGTTGCAGAGAATGTAAATGTTTTATCTAATTCCCATGCTTTGAGACCTTCAAATGAAATGCAATAATAGTCTCCATAAGGAATTGGCATAAAATGAGTGTAGTTAACAGTGAAATCAATGGTATCAATATCAACATTTTCAGCTGGCTTGAAATAAAGATTTAAAGTTGTTTTGGATTTTAACATGAGGTCAAAGCCAACGAATTCACCGAGTTGACTTTTTGTGTTAACTGATTTGTACTGTTCAAGAGCAGAAGCGTCAAGAATCGGAACATTTTTATCATCATCTGACAAAATGGAATTTGCGAGATTATTTTTATTACCATTAAAGTAAATCTGTGAAGTTGCACCAAGATTCAGGAGTGCTTTAACTAAGTTGATATCACTTTCATTATAATCTTCTTTATGAGAAAGCAAGTATTCTGCATATTCAACTACAGAATATGTATATTCCTTACTGCTGTTTCCTTCACCGTCAAATAACTGTGCACGAATTTCGCCTGTCATTTGTGAGGATAATACTCCGCAAGAGAATACATAATATGTTGTATACTGGTCCATACTTGTATCTGGGTAAGCTTCATAAGTATGTAATGTTTTAATTGTTCCGTCTGGAAGTGTGAACTGCATATATGCATCAGGGTCATTAATGACATCATCAGAAAGTGCCATATAGAAATTTACACCGATATTTCCGTCTAAACTAAGTGTATATCCCTCAAGATGTGCACCTATTTCTAATGCTTCGCCACAATTCGGACAAAAACGTAGACCACCTTCAGTGATTACGAAGTGTTCATCTTGCTCGTTTTCATTGTTGGTATAAATAGGACAATGGTTTTCATCTTTATAAACTTTGTCGCCGTCAAATACAGGATAATAATCTTTATTTTCGCCTGAGAGAGTCTGACTCCAACCTGCATCTGCATCGCCACATGAAAGAAGATATGCCACTTTACCACTGCAAAAATCTTTTAAAGACCTTGCTTTTCCGTCTACATAATTAAAAAATGTATTGTCTCCATTGCAATATTTGCGATAATAGCAATTTGAAAATGTAGTTGCATAACGGTGAGAAACGCCAATTAAAGATCCGACATCATCGTTACCAGTTATTGTACCTACATTATAGCAATTTGATATTTTAGTGTTATAACTATATTCGTTGATTGTTCCAATTAACCCTCCAACATTAGCATCAGCAGTTAATGAACCTGTATTATAACAATTTGATATTGTAGTGCTATCACTATTTTCAATTTCTCCAATTAACCCTCCAACATGATTACTTCCAGCAGTTACTGCACCTGTATTATAGCAACCTGTCATTGTTGTATTATAGCTATTCCCAATTAACCCTCCAGCAAAACCTATATTAGTATCATTATTAGTATCATTGGCAGTTATTGCACCTGTATTATAGCAATCTGTTATTGTTGTATTACTATAGTTAAGTCCAATCAAACCACCAACGCTGTTTAGAGCTGTTACTTCGCTCTCATTATGACAATTTTTTAGTGTGCCAAAATTTTCTCCGACGATGCCTCCTGTAACAGAATCGTTAATGTTTACTGAACCTTGCATATAGCAATTCTCTATTGTGCCACGATTAATTCCTACTATGCCTCCGGTTACGCAACTGCTTTCAACTTTTCCGTTAATTCCCAAGTTTTTAATGGTAGCACCTGATAAAGTATTAGCAAAAAATCCGCAAGCATCTTCATCAGAGTCTAAATAACCAGAATGATTAGATGTAATGTAAATATTATTTATTTTATGACCATTACCGTCAAATGTACCACTGTAATTTTTAATAGATGTCCATTCACTGTCATCAAAAGTTATATCATCTGTAAGTGCAGCATTTGCATCTGAATGACCATTATTTACATAATCAGCAAACCATGCAAGGTCTTTTTGGCTATCAATCTGATAAACAATTTCGTCTTTACCGTCACCATTGATATCGTATTCTTTGTAAGGGATAGTTACGGTAACTGTGCATTTAGCACCTTCTTTGGTGACAGCATCACATTGTGTTAAATCAAGTCTTATTTTTATTGTTGCAGAATCAGGTGCATCAACCAAAATATATTCTCCATCATAAGTGAGTTCAGTTTCCACATCATTTTTTAAATAGGATTCTGCATCTAATCCCCAGGAGCCACCAAAACTTCCACCTATAAATCCCCTAAATCTAAAAAAATAATTATTACTTTCTGGAACATTATAATAAGTTATCTCATATATGTTATCTTCAATTTCAGTTAGTTTATTTTCGGAACTACTGGGGTTGTTATCTATACCATTAAGCCAGTTACTATTACCATTACCATAAACGGATACTGAATCGACACTATTTTCTACATCTCCTGTGATAGAAACTTTGTTTGTAGTAGGATTATAAGTAATTATAACTTCTGATTCATCTTTTGTTGAATTAAAAATAAGCTTATCAGAGTCATCAATATAATAATTGTTTATTATATCTGCTTCATTTATATCTGGGGATATAGTCCCAGATATAAATAAAGGAAAAGTACCTAATGTATGATCATCGTCTGCTACAGTATACTTAATAATTCCGAATTTTATATTGTTGTGTTTTCCTGTTTTATATACTTTTTGATACAGACCATCTTCATTTAATGTCATCTCATTATCTACAGCATCAGTTTCGGAAGATAATGAGTCATCATCACACTTAATAAAATAATAAATTCCATTTACTGTTTTATCGTAGGCATACGAAGTAATTGCAGATTCATTCTTAAAGAAAGTCACATCATTTGGCAGATATGACAGCATCGACAATGATAACACCGCTGATGCAATTATGGCTGTTCGTTTTTTCAATTTTCTTGTCATAAAATTATTCCCCCTATACATGAATTAAGGTTTATGTTCGTTTTTTTAATGGCAGAAAGGAATATTAATTTTCCCCCTATTCCACTGTCATTTTTGTCAATAAAATCCCCGTTTGTAAAAACAGAGAAGTATTTAATAATATGTTGTTGTCATTATAGCATATTATTCCATATTTGTCAATAGTTTTTTTGTGAATAATTATCAACAATGGTTGAATTAATATGTTGTATAATTTTTTATTTACAATAATTTGGATATGTTGTATAATTAATTATATTAAATCGTTACAGAAAAAACTTTCATGTAGCGAAATTTTTTTAAAAAGGTGTTATGAATGAAAAAATCAACATTTGAGCAGGAAATTCAAAAATCTGGAAAGCTCATATATACAAACGTAGGGAACAGCATGATGCCATTTATCCGGCAAGGGAGAGATATTCTAATAATATCAAAAGTCAATGGCAGATTAAAACGCTATGATGTACCTTTATATAAACGTGACAGCGGACAGTATGTTCTGCATAGGATTCTGAAAGTCAGAAAAGATGATTATATTATTTGTGGCGATAACCGTTATGTTAAAGAGTATGGAATTACTGATAGTCATATTATCGGAGTATTGACAGCAGTTATCCGCAATGGAAAGGAAATCCCTGTAACAGACTATAAATACAGAATATATGTGCATTTATGGTGTGACTTTTTTCCGATAAGAGCAGGTATTATCCGTATAAAGCAATTTGTTGAAAGGAGGCTGAAATGAAAAATAATATTCTGAAATGGCTTTCTGATGTAGTCGGAAAATACAAAATAAATATTCTTATATTGTCACTTATGCAGGCGATACTTGGCGGAAGCAGTATAATATATGCATTGTTTCTGAGAAATGGCATTGATAAGGCAACCGAAAAAAATAAATCCGGATTCATGATTGCTTTTGTTTCAATTGTTGTTCTTGTTCTTCTTCAGATAATATTAAGGGCATTTGTGCGGTGGCTGGAGGAAAATTCACGTTCTACAATAGAAAATATACTTAAATCAAGGCTTTTTGAAACCTTACTTAAAAAAGATTATGCATCTGTTACAGCGGTTCATTCTGGTGAATGGATTAACCGTTTAACTTCCGATACAAAAATATCAGCAGACGGTGCTGTAGATATTATTCCGAATATAATAGGAATGGCTGTAAAAATGTCAGGTGCATTCGTAACATTGTTTATAATAGAACCAAAGTTTATTTTTATTCTTCTTCCGGGCGGTGCAGGATTGATTCTGCTTACCTATATGTTCAGGAAAAAATTAAAGAAACTTCACAGATTGATTCAGGAAAATGACGGTAAACTTCGCATATTCATGCAGGAACATTTAAGCAGTCTTATTATAGTGAAGAGTTTTTCTGTTGAACAGAATACAATTGAACAAGGCAATAAAAAAATGTCAGTTCATAAGGATTCAAGAATGAAACGCAATTATTTTTCAAATATATGTAATATAGGCTTTTCTGTAGCTATGAATGGTATGTATTTAATAGGATTCATTTATTGTGGCTTTGGAATAATAAAAAATACTGTAAGTTATGGAACACTTACAGCTATATTACAGTTGATTTCACAAGTACAGTCTCCTTTTGCGAATATAACCGGATATCTTCCGAAATTTTACGCAATGGTATCGAGTGCAGAAAGGCTTCGTGAAGCAGAGGATTTTCCGAATGACTGTACCGAAAAAATTTTTAGCAAAGATGAAGTAATCAGTTTTTATAACAATGAGTTTTCAGCAATAAAATTGAATCATGTTTTCTTCACATACAAAAACAAAGAAAATGTTATTGACAATTTGAATATTGAAATTAAAAAGGGAGAAAATATAGCTTTTATAGGACATTCAGGGTGTGGAAAATCGACAGTTTTAAAACTGATTATGTGTTTATATCATTGTGATAAAGGTAATATAGTATTGCAAAAAACTCAAGGAGAAGAAATTCCATTAACAAGCAGGTGGCATAAATTATTTGCATATGTTCCACAAGGAAATCATCTTATGAATGGTACAATAAAAGAAATTATAACTTTTTCAGATATGCAGGTTAATGAAAAAATGCTTAACCTGGCTCTTGAAATATCATGTGCAAATGAGTTTATATCAAAGCTTGAAAATGGTATAGACACTCAATTAGGTGAAAATGGTACAGGATTATCAGAGGGACAGATGCAAAGAATAGCAATTGCAAGGGCAATATATTCTGATGCTCCGTTGCTTTTGCTTGATGAGGCAACAAGTTCACTTGACGAACAGACAGAAAGACATATTCTGGATAATCTCAAAAAAATGACAGACAAAACTGTATTGTTCGTAACACACAGGCTTGTAGCATTGGATATATGCAATAAAGTTTTTGAATTTACAGAAAACGGCATAGAACAGAAAAAAATATCAGATACTCTATGATTTTTCATTTGAGTTGTTAAACATATTGTTCTTCTCTGAAAGTGATTTTACCAGTTTCATGGTTCATATTTTCTACTATTGCAAGTGATTCCAGATGGTATCCAAGATTACGGATTATTTTTCCGCCTGACTGAAAACCTTTTTCAACAGCTATTCCTATTCCCTCAACTGTTGCCCCTGATGATTGGACAATATGTATTAATCCTTGCAATGCACAACCATTTGCAAGAAAGTCATCAATAATTAATACATGGTCATTATTATTCAGAAATTTTTTTGCAACAATTATTTGATTTTTGCATTTGTGCGTGAATGATTCCACTTCTGCAATGTACATTTCGCCGTCAAGGTTAACGCTTTTAGACTTTTTGGCAAAAACAACAGGTACTCCGAAATGTTGTGCAACAATACACGCAATACCTATACCAGATGCTTCTATTGTAAGAATTTTATTTATGTACTTGTTTTTAAAGCGATTTTTCCATTCTTTCCCCATTTCATTGAATAAATCGATATCCATTTGATGATTTAGAAAACTATCAACTTTAAGTACATTTCCTTCTTTTACGATACCGTCTTTTATGATTCTTTCTTCTAAAAAATTCATTTTCATTCTCCCGATTGTGTATTTTAATATCTGACAAAAATTGATTTGATATTTAAATAATTATAACACGTTAATTTGGAAAAAACAATATATATATTTAAATTTGTTGTTTTGTGATGCTTTATCAATCAAATTGCAGATACATTGACACAAATGTAAAAATATGTTATAATCAGCATTATCGGATATTAACCAATATATCTTATGAAAGGAGTTTAAATGGAAGATAAAGAAAATATAATACGTCTTATTCCAAAAAGAAAAAAAGGAATTTTAAGACTTATATTCAGTCGTTTTCTGATAATCGGAGTGCTGATACTTCTTCAGTTGTTTATACTTATGGTCATTTATGTATGGTTTTATAAGTATTTTCCGAAACTTAAATTTTTTCAGATACTTTTTTCTGTTTCAATGGTGATATATCTTTTTAAATGTGATATGGATTCATCAAGTAAACTTACATGGCTTTTTATAATAATGGTATCGCCTGTTCCGGGAACGATTCTATTGTGGTTTACAAGAAAAGATATAGGAAATTTCACCATGAAAGAACGTCTTGCTCATCTTATCAATGAAACAAAGGACAAGCTTGAGCAAGATGAAGAAGTTATAAATAATCCGGATATAGTTAATTCATGTACTGATGATTTGTGCAGATATCTGAATAAAAGCGGTTGTTTTCCGGTATATTCAAATACAACTGTTAATTATTTTTCATCTGGTGAAGAAAAGTTTGATGCACTGATTGAAGAACTTCAAAAGGCAGAAAAATTTATATTTCTTGAATACTTTATACTTGATGAAGGATATATGTGGGGGAAAGTTCTTGGCATTCTTAAAGAAAAAGCTGAACAGGGTGTTGAAGTACGTGTAATGTATGATGGTATGTGTGAAATTTCCACATTGTCATTTGATTATCCTGAACGTGTTGAAAAACTCGGCATAAAATGCAAGGATTTTTCACCGATAAGACCTTTTATTTCCACGCACTATAACTATCGTGACCACAGAAAAATACTTGTCATTGATAATAAAGTTGCATTTAACGGCGGAATAAATCTTGCTGACGAGTATATAAACAGAGTAGAACGTTTTGGCCACTGGAAAGACACTGCTGTTATGCTGAAAGGTGAAGCTGTACAAAGTTTTACATTGATGTTTCTGCAAATGTGGAATATAAATGAAAAAAATCCTCAATGGGATAACTATCTTAAAGACGTTCATAAACAAACCGGCAGTAAAGGTTTTGTTATTCCGTATTCAGACCAGCCACTCGATGATTATAAAGTAGGGGAAAATGTTTATACAGATATTCTCAATCGTGCAACTGACTATGTTCATATAATGACACCTTATCTTATTCTTGACGATGTTCTTGAAACTGCTTTGAAGTTTGCAGCGGAAAGGGGAGTAGATGTAAAAATAATATTACCAGGGATTCCAGATAAAAAAATGGCTTATGCATTAGCTAAAACTTATTATAAGCCACTTATAAAATCCGGAGTGAAAATATATGAATATTCTGCCGGATTTGTTCATGCAAAAGTTTGGACGTGTGACGATTGCAAAGCCGTTGTAGGTACAATTAATCTTGATTACAGAAGCTTGTATCATCACTTTGAATGTGCAACTTATATGTATAAAATGGAATGCATTTCTGATATTGAGCAGGATTTTGAAGAAACTTTACTGAAATGCCGTGAAGTGACTCCGGAAACTATTAAAAAAGAAAAACTGTTTTATAAATTCTGGGGAGCAGTCTTAAAAATAATAGCTCCTTTGATGTAAACTTGACATAATGCGTGTTTTTTGATATAATATCACTTATTGAAAGGAGTATTTGCAATGAAAAGAACAAATTATATAAGTTGGGACGAGTATTTCATGGGAATAGCTATGCTTTCTGCTGAAAGAAGCAAAGATAATTCAACACAAGTCGGTGCGTGTATTGTCAATAGTGATAACAAGATTGTTGCAGTTGGCTATAATGGTATGCCGACAGGTTGCAATGATGATGAAATGCCGTGGGAACGTTCCGCAGAATCCGCACTTGATACAAAATATCCGTTTGTATGTCATGCAGAATTAAATGCTATTCTTAACAGAAACTCTGCTGACCTTAAAAACTGTACATTATATGTAACGCTTTTCCCTTGTAACGAGTGTGCAAAAGCTATAATACAATCCGGTATAAAACGTATAGTTTATTATGATAACAAGTATAATGGTACTGAAAGCGTTACAGCATCACAGTTTCTTTTTGAAAAGTGTGGATTAAAAGTTGAACAGTATCAGAAAAGTAATAAAACCATTTGTCTTGAAATGTAAAATAAAAAGGACTGTTATAAAAAACAGTCCTTTTTATTATGATTTAAGATATTTTGATAATTTTTTACGGCGTTTGTGTTCATACATAACTTTATCGGCTTTAGTGACAAAATGAAATATACCCTCATCATTTTTAGGAACGTCAATTATATAACCTGTGCTTGCATTGAGTTTAAAGGGATACATTTTGGTTTCATTGATTTTTTTAATGTTTTGTTCTATTCGGTGAGTAAGGTTAATTGCATCTTCATCGGAAAAATTATCAGCGAACACTATAAATTCATCACCGCCGAAACGACAATATATTTCACCGTTTATGCATGATGCTCTCAGAACATCGGCAATATTGCATATAGCGACATCACCCACATCATGTCCGAAAGTATCATTTATTCCTTTAAGTCCGTCAAGGTCTATAAACATCAGCATAATGTTACGTTGTTCAGCTATGCAGTTGTTGTAAATTTCACGGGTAGCATTTACAAAACCGTTTCTGTTGTAAATTCCGGAAAAAGTATCCTGAGCATAGAGTTTTTTTAGATGTTTTACGGCGGTATCAAGACACATAAGTTTACGAATATTTTCCAGTGAATTGCTAAGATTTATACAAAGAGTTTCAAACATTGAATTATGTAAATTCATACGTGAATTAAGAATTATCATGTATCCAAGACAGCGTGTTCCGAAATGAAGTGGTACAAGATAATAAAATTTTCCTGATTTATAACTTTGTGCAATAGGTGGCAGGACTTCGCTTTTTTTGATTGTTGAGGTTTCATAAAATACTCCCTGCTTATACGCAATAGGAACGATAATATTTTCAGTGTATTCTGATGGTATGGGTATATCTTCATCTTCCTGATAGGAATTTTCATCAGTAAGTGATTCAGCGTCCCAGTTTTCGCAAAGACAGAAATAAAATTCTTCCGGACAGAGTTCTGATATAAATTCTTTAAGTGAATCAATGTATTGTTCGTAACTGTTGCTTCCAAGAAGTACACATGACAGGTGGTTAAAAATCGACATATAGCTTTGTGATTTTTCAAATTTCGTATAATTATTATAATTGAACATTCTGAAAGCATTTATATCAAGTTGAGTGTTTGACGGACAGCCACAGCTTTCCGTAAATTGAGGGGACATATCAAGAATGACACTTCTTTCTTGAGGAATGTTATTAAAATGATTGAAAAGCATTTGACAGGCGAGTTTACCGGATAATTCAAGCGGACGATTTACAGAAGTTATTTCAATCTGATAATTATGAATGTTATATGTATTATCGAATCCTGTAACAGCAATATCATCGGGTATTTTGTATCCTGCTTCGATAAGACGGCTTATTGTAGATGATGCCATAACGTCATTTGCACATATAAGAGCATCAGGAAGTTCAGTCCATTGTTTAAGAAAATATTCAGCACCGTTTTTTCCGGAAGGTGAACGGAAATCACCATAGAATATATCGTTTTCGTCAATAAAAATATTATTCTCGGATAGTACTTCCAGAAAGGAATTAAGGCGGTCAATGCTTTCCGGATTATCAGTAGGTCCGGATATATAACTGAATTTTCTGAAACCATGTTTTTTAATAAGATGTTCAGTAATATTCCGCATGGCTTTTTTATTATCAATGCCTATGTGATAAAATTCCGGTATATCATTATCTATGCTTACAGCAGGGATACCAGCTAATTTGATTCTGCCCAGTATATTGTCAACAACAGGCGGATAGTCAATAGTATTTGTGAGAAGTATAGCACCGTCATAATTTCGGAAATCCGGAAGATTAAAGATATTAAATTCTCCTGTATCGTGTATAGGGTTGCCCATTGAACCAATAAATGATATAAAAGCTTCAACATTTATTGAACATTCAGAAGCAGAGGCAGAGATACCATTCAGGATTGCACTCTGATAACTCTGGTCAATGCCGGCAATAATTACTGCAATTCTATAAACGGGCATTACAAAAAACAACTCCTTGTTTGATTATTTATTTTTTCAATCCACAGTTTGTAATTTCACGGAGTCTAACTGAACCGGTAAATTTACATTATGTCAGTATGGTGTATCTGATATCTTTCCGTTTATTACTGCCGTTAAAATCCTCTTTCTTAAAGGTGCTATATAATATTATTCAAAGAAAGAGGATACTTGGACATTTATTTGAAAAAAATTTAAAAAACTCTTTATATATATTTTACAATAGTTCGCAAAAAAAATCAATAGAATTATAATATATTAATAATGAGACCAATTCATTATTTGTTAATATAAATTATCTGAAAATATATTGTTTAGTTTTTTGAACAGTGACAAAAGCTGAAAGTTTTGCCGTAATTTCTGATATTTTATATCATATTACCGAAATTTCACATCATTATTGACAAATTCCGAAAAAATGGTATACTTATTAGTAGCAGATAATATTTTTCCGGAAAACGAAAATCCGGAATTTTGCGTGGAGGTAACTAAATGAATATTTGGCATAAAATCAGTCCTAAAAGAATTACTCCTGAAAATTTCTATGCAGTTATAGAAATAGGAAAGGGAAGTAAGATAAAGTACGAACTTGATAAGGATACAGGTCTTATTAAAATGGATAGAATCCTTCATACTTCAACTCATTATCCCGCAAACTATGGTTTTATTCCAAGAACCTACTCAGACGACAATGACCCTCTTGATGTGCTTGTCCTCTGTTCTGAAAAGCTTATTCCGCTTACTCTTGTAAAGTGCTATCCTGTTGGTGTTATCAGAATGCTTGATAATGGTCACCGTGATGATAAGATTATTGCTATACCGTTTGATGACCCTAACTATAATATTTATAAGGATATTGACCAGATACCACAGCATATTTTTGACGAAATGAGCCATTTCTTTACCGTTTATAAGGAACTCGAACACAAGACAACAGCCGTTAACGAAGTAGAAAATGCTGAAGTTGCCAAGCAGATTATTTCAGAAGATATAGAAAGCTATATCGAAAATTTCTGCAAATAAACAATTAACTGAAAGGAAATATTTTTTATGACAGCATCAAATGAAAATTTATTCAGTCAGTCAAACGTTGCCCCGATAGGCATTATCGCTATGGATAGTGTTAAGGAAATCGGTAATAAAATCAACGATTATCTTGTTGAATGGGCAGGAAAAGCCGGTTTTGAAACAGATACATTCCTTATTGAAAGCGAATGCCCGAGATTTTCTTCCGGTGACAGCAAGGGTCTTATAAAGTCAACTGTAAGAGGTAAGGACTTATTTATAATTATTGATGTGGGAAACTATAACATCAAATATAATTATTTCGGCAAGGAAAATTCTATGTCACCTGATGACCATTTCCAAGACTTGAAGAGAATTATTCAGGCTGCCAGCGGTAAGGCTCACAGAATTACTGTTATTATGCCTATTCTCTATGGTGGAAGACAGCACAGAAGAAGCTATCGTGAATCTCTTGACTGTGCTTGTGCATTACAGGAACTTGAAGCAATGGGAGTTTCTAATATTGTTACATTTGATGCTCATGACCCAAGAGTGCAGAATGCTATTCCGATTATGGGTTTTGATAATGTTATGCCTACTTATCAGGTACTTAAAACTATGTTCAGAGATATCAAGGATATTGACTGCTCAAAGGACAAGTTTATGATTGTAAGCCCTGATGAAGGTGCTTTAAACAGAAATATGTATTATGCTTCTGTGCTTGGCGTTGAAATGGGTATGTTCTATAAAAGACGTGATTATTCAACTATTGTTAACGGAAGAAATCCTATTGTTGCTCATGAATATCTTGGTAACTCCGTTGAGGGAAAAGATGTTTTCGTAGCTGATGATATTATTTCTTCTGGCGAATCAATGCTTGACCTTGCTTATAACCTCAAGAAAAAGAATGCAAAGAGAATCTTTACTTATGCTACTTATGCTATCTTTACAAATGGTCTTGAAAAGTTTGACGAAGCTTATAAGAATGGTTATATTGATGGTGTATTCGGTACAAATCTTACTTACAGGTCACCTGAACTCCTTAGCAGAGAGTGGTTTCATGAAGTAGACGTTTCCAAATATATCGCATACTTTATTGAAGCTATTAATCATGATATTTCTATAAGCAAGATTATTGACCCACATGAAAAAATTCAGAATCTTCTTAAAAAATATGGCATGAAGTAATTTGATTTATAAAAAAATTCCCCCACTTGATAGGTGAGGGAATTTTTTTATTTGTTCTATTGTTTCAATTCGCATTCGGTAATTTCACGGAGACTTATGAGGAGAATTTTTATTTATTCTTGTTAAAGAATGAACAGCATCAGGAATTTTTCTTATATCATCAACAATAATATTGGCATCGGCGAGTTCTTCCGGTGAACCGTATCCATAACCGCAACCGATTGAACACAGATTATTTTTTACAGCCATTTCAATATCATGAAAACGGTCGCCTATCACTATAAATTGACCATTGTGATAAGGTTTTATCTTTTGGAAAATTTCATATTTTGGTATAAAATCAAATTCTTCACAGCAATAGAAATAATTGAAAAATCTGTCCAATCCAAAAACTTTCTTATGGCGTTCCATATAATGAATGCGGCAATTGCTAAGAAATATAAGATTATAATTCATATTTTTGAGGGTTGAAAGAATTTCTTCAGCCCATTCAAACAAAGAACCTTCACCATTATCAATTCTTTCTGCCATATCTTTTCCAAGTCTTTTACGGGCAGTTTCACGGATTTCAAAAGGCAGTTCCGGCATGAACATTTCCCACATATCAGTTGAATTGAATCCTAACCAATAGCTTATTTGTTTATCGGAATATTCTTTAAGTTCAGAAATATAACCATTATCATAAAGCCACTTGCAAGTATTACGAAATGCCGGAGCATAAGTTTTCATAGTATTGTGAATAGTACCGTCATAATCAAAAATAAGATTAGTCATTTTTTTCAATCTCTCTGATAAGATTAATCATTTCAATGGCACCTTCAGCACATTCACTGCCCTTGTTTCCAGCCTTAGAACCTGCACGTTCGATAGCCTGTTCAATGTTTTCAGTTGTGATTACGCCGAACATTACAGGAATACTGCTGTTAAGTGAAACCTGTGAAATGCCTTTAGCGGTTTCATTGCATACAAGGTCATAATGAGATGTTGAACCCCTGATTATTGCACCAAGACAAATTACAGCATCATATTTGCCGGAATCAGCCATTTTCTTTGCTATAAGCGGAATTTCAAAAGCTCCCGGAACCCATGCTGTATCAATCATGTTTTCAGAAACTCCATGTCTTTTGAGGGTGTCAACAGCACCGCCAAGAAGTTTTGAAGTAATAAATTCATTGAATCTTGCAACAACAATTCCTATTCTTGTGTTTTCTGCAACCAGTTTTCCTTCATAAATTTTCATATATAATCGCTCCTTTTAAAAATTTAAAATATGACCCATTTTGTTCTTTTTGGTTTTGAGATAAAATAAATCGTAATCTGTTGCCTGCATCTGAATAGGCACACGTTCTTTTATTTCAAGACCGAATCCGCTTAAACCATAAACTTTATCGGGATTATTGGTAAGTAAACGGAGAGTTTTACAGCCAAGTTCCCTAAGAATCTGAGCACCTATGTAATATTCACGCATATCCCCTGGGAAACCTAAAGCAAGATTTGCTTCAAGAGTATCCATTCCTTTGTCCTGTAACTCATATGCACGGAGTTTGTTTATAAGACCTATTCCTCTTCCTTCCTGTCGCATATAAAGCAAAATTCCTCTTCCTTCTTTTTCAATCTGAGTCATTGCAGAGGCAAATTGCTGTCCGCAGTCGCATTTAAGAGAACCGAATGCATCACCTGTAAGGCATTCAGAATGAACACGGCACAAAACGTCCTGACCGTCTCCGATATCTCCCTTAACAAGTGCCACATGATGTTCACCATTAAGCTTGTTGATAAAACCTATTGCACGAAATTCACCGTATTTTGTAGGAAGTTTTGTATCTGCCACACGTTCAACAAGTATATCATTACATTTTCTGTAATCCTTTATAGCTTGTATTGTAATGAATTTCAAACCCCATTCTTTAGCTTTTTTCTGAATTTCTCCGGTACGCATCATAGTTCCGTCATCTCGCATAACTTCACAACAAAGTCCGCATTCTTTAAGACCTGCTATTTTCATAAGGTCAACTGTAGCTTCTGTGTGACCGTCACGCTCTAAAACGCCGTTATTCTTTGCGGTAAGCGGAAACATATGACCAGGACGTCGGAAATCACTTGGTTTAGCGTCATCTGAAACAGCCATTCTTGCTGTAAATCCTCTTTCTTCTGCTGAAATACCTGTAGTGGTATTTACATGGTCAATGGATACTGTAAAAGCTGTACAATGGTTATCAGTATTTTCACTGACCATTTGCGGAAGATATAATTTTTTGCAAAGTTCTTGACTCATAGGCATACATATAAGACCTTTTGCATGAGTAGCCATGAAATTAACATTTTCAGTAGTTGCAAATTCAGCAGCACAAATCATATCAGCTTCATTTTCTCTGTTTTCGTCATCAGTGACAAGAATTATTTCACCATTACGAAGAGCCTGTACGGCTTCTTCTATGGTATTGTATTCAAACATTAAAAAACCTCCTTAATATTTTGTAAACTTATTGTCAAGTGAACAAAGATATTTTACAAAATCAGTATCATTAAAAATACTATCATCATCATAAGGGTCTATCTTTTTCAGAAATACCCCCAGTACATAAATACTGCATATACGCATACACTTGAAATTTATAGGAAATTCAAGCCGGTGCTCCTGTAAATTTTTCATAAGTTTTCTGTAAGAGTCAGCATCGGGAACAGGGAAGTGCCATTCATTCCAAGTGCGATTATAGTTAGTCCATTCGGAAACGGGTTTTTTAAAAAAAGATTCAGCAGATGTTATGACATTTTCAAAATTTTCATATTCAAAGTAAAAAGTACTTTCGCCCTCATTGAGTGCAACGTCCTGTTCGGTGCAGAAATCAATTTGTATTTTATTTTCTCTTATGAAAGTCCGCCGGCAAATTCCAGAATATTCTGGCATATAATTTCTTGATACTTCAACATATCCATGACTTAAATGAATATATCTTTTTATTTTGTCAATATCCATTATGAATAGTCTCCTATTATATAAAACCGTTCTCTGAAAGAAAATTCATGGAAATATTACTTTTATTTTTTTCAGGACGGGTGAATTTTTCTATATATTTTCCGACTATATCGTTTTCAAGATTGACAATATCTCCGACCTTCTTATATGAAAGAATAGTTTGCTGTGCAGTATGCGGAATTATAGAAACACTAAAATCATTTTCTGATACTTTGGCTACTGTAAGGCTTATTCCGTCAATGGCTATTGAACCTTTTTCAATGATGTAATGCATTATTTCGGGAACAGTATTTATAGTGTACCATATAGCTATACCGTCATTTTTTATAGCTGAAATAATTCCCGTGCCGTCGATGTGTCCTGAAACTATGTGTCCGCCAAAGCGACCGTTTGCAGACATAGCACGTTCGAGATTTACCGGACTGCCGTTTTTAAGACTTCCTAATGATGAACGGCTAAGAGTTTCATTCATAACATCAGCACGAAATATTCCATTATCATAGCTTGTGACGGTGAGACAAACTCCGTTTACTGCAATGCTGTCACCTATGTGAACATCTTCAAGAATTTTTTCTGCTTTAACCTTTATAAAGGAATTGTTTCCAGCGTGTTGAACTTCCTTAACTGTTCCTACTTCTTCAATTATTCCTGTGAACATTGTTTCACCTGACCTTCTATAAGAAAATCATCACCTATGTTTTTTATAGTGGTATTTTCAATATGATAGCAATTGTCAGGACTATCAACACCGAATCCCATAACAGATGTTTTAGCATCACGACCGCCAAAAATTTTAGGAGCGATATATGCCTGAACTTTATTTACAATACCTGATTTGAGTGCGGAATAATTAAGTTCACCGCCACCTTCCAGAAGAATGCTATCAATTTGTTCAGCACCCAGTTTATTCATAAGGTCATTTAAATCTATATGTTCATCATACTTATTGACATTCATTATACGGCAACCATAATTTATATATACGGACTTTTTTTCTGTATCGTTTGAACAGGTTGCAATAATTGTCGGGATGTCTTTTGCAGTTTTGACTATTTCTGAATTTACAGGGGTTCTTAAATTTGTATCGCATATTATACGTATAGGATTGCGACCGTTTTCAAGTCGGCAGGTTAACATTGGATTATCTGCTATAACTGTTCCCACACCAACCATTATAGCTGAATGTCTGAGTCTTTCATACTGTGCATATTGTCTGGAAGTTTCAGAAGTAATCCATCTTGAAAGCCCTGTACGACAAGCTATTTTTCCGTCCATGGTCATTGCATACTTCATAGTTACAAAAGGTTTTCCGGTCGTGATATAATGGAAAAATATTTCATTAAGGCTGTCACACTGTTTTTTAAGGACATTTTCAATAACTTCTATGCCGTGTTCTCTTAATATTTTAACACCTTTTCCGGCAACTTTCGGGTTAGGGTCGGAAGAACCTATAAAAACACGTTTTATATTTTTTTCTATTATTATATTGGTACAAGGTGGAGTTTTTCCATAATGACAACAAGGTTCGAGCGTAACATAAATATCAGCTCCGGAACAGTCTTTCTGACAGTTTGCAAAAGCGTTTCTTTCAGCGTGAAGTTCTCCGCATTTTTTATGATAACCTTTTCCGATAATTTCGCCGTCCTTGACAATAACAGCTCCTACCATTGGATTGGGTGAAACATATCCCATACCTTTTTTAGCAAGGTCAAGAGCGATTTTCATATAATCCTCGTGATTCATATACACCTCCAAAAAAATATACCCCGAAACACTATATTTCGGGGCATAGATATAACGTAAAAATATCTTCTCTTATCCGGACTATAACCGTCGGTTTTGGAATTTCACCAAATCAACCCATAGGCTCGCAGACTATAACTGCCGGTAGAGACTTTCACTCTGCCCTGAAGATATTTTCATTATATCACGTATTATTTTATTTGTCAATAGTTTATAAGATTTTTTAATATCAGTCGGTTCTTAAAGCAACTACAGGGTCTTTCTTTGATGCAACTCTTGACGGAATAAGTCCGGCTATAAGTGTAAGAACCATACTTATAATAATTAGTATAACTGCTCCGCCAATAGGAACATAAGCATTAAGAGTATCAAGAGTTGTAAGAGAATGAATAATTAAATTTATCGGAATTGTTAATAATTCTGAAACACCTATTCCAAGAAGTCCGGCGGTAAGTCCGACTATAAGGGTTTCTGCATTGAAAACTGTAGAAACGTCATGTTTTGAAGCACCTATAGCTCTTAAGATACCGATTTCTCTTGTACGTTCAAGAACTGAAATATAAGTAATAATTCCAATCATGATTGAAGATACAACAAGTGAAATTCCTACAAAGGCTATCAGCAGATATGATATACCGCTTATAATTCCGGTAACTGATGACATAAGCAATGCTACATAATCAGTGTAGTGAATAACATCACTTTCACTTACTGAATTATTATATGATTCTATAGCATCGGATATATCGTCTTTATCCTCAAAAGTTTTAGCATAAATCTTGACTTGTGACGGATTATCTTTGTCAGCGTATCCAAGATTAAATAAAACATCATCATAATTCAGGTCAGAAAGCTGTTCAGGAGTGAATTGTTCAAAGACCTGCACATAAGCATTATCAGAAATATTCATTTTATCGAGTTCTTTTGCAAGGTCTTTATCTGAATATTCAGCAAGTTTTTTTTCAATTTCTGCGGAAGATTCAGATATATACTGTATACTTACCACATTTGATAAAGCTTCATTAAATTCGTCCTGACTCATAGTTTTTATATATCCTGCAATCTGTGAACTGTCAACACCCATTTGTTCGGCAAAAAATCCTGCAACCATTTGCTGTTTTTCCTCATCGGATAATTTTGAAATGGTTTCCTGTATAGCTTTTTGCATTTGTTCTTCGTCCGGAATTGCTGATACAAAACGATAAACTTCTGCTTTCTGTTCATCTGATGCACTTTCAATGTACTTTTTGGCAGATGATATTTTTTCATTGTCATTAGGCTCTTTATAATCATCTGTAACAAATTTGCTGTTAGAAAGGATATTATTTTCTTTGTCTGCTACTTGTTTTTTTACTAAATCGCTGTTATTTGTTTTGTCGATGATATAATTTGTCAAATCCTGTGTATAACATATAAATCCTTGCAACATTCTGACTTTTGCGTCCGGATTAGGTCTTATAAAACCTGTAACTTTAAGATTTGTTCCTATATCTTCAGAATTGTAAAGATATTCAAGACCAGCTTCATTTTTTGTAAGGTCAATGTAACCGTTGCCGTTTTCATTAGCTTGATAGTATTCACATGGAAGAATCAATTTATATTCTTTATTGATAACTTCATCAAAAGTCCATTCTGTTTTTCCGTAGTCTTTTATTTCTTCACTTTTCATAGCGGATTTCAGTATTTTGCCGAAACCGTCAGCAGATTTTAAACCAAGTGCATAAGTTACCATATCCGGAATTTCGTTATTCTGGGTAAGAACTACAACCACTTCATCATAATTTTCAGGATATCTGCCATAAACTAAATCATATTGTTCATAAATGAGTGGATTTATATCGTCGCCGGATTCGTTAGGCATAAGTTCTTCCCATATATCCATGCTGAACATTGAAGCCATTCCGCTTGTTCCGCTCATCATTGAAGACATAGGATTGCTTTCATCTTTGGTAGCATCTCCTAAACCCATTGCATTTGCATATATTTCGTTAAGGTCGGTTTTGATGATTTTGTTATTTTCATCTTTAGTGAAAATAGGCATCTGTATATCATATGAATAAACAACTGCACTTGATTTTTCTTTGATTGTCTGGTCATTGTCAAGAAATTCCTTGAAAGCTTTCATGTTATTGACCTGTTTAGCAGAAGAATTAATTGTATTGAACATATCATACATTGATGTATTTGAATAAATTTTTTCTGTATCTGTTTTCTGAGTTTGTTCTTCGTTGTTTCCTATCATTGAAGCGAACATCTGTGAAGTATCTGTAGTTTCTTTTGTAATCTGCAAAGGATACGATGATAATGTTTCTTCCTGTACACTGTTTATATAATCGTTTACACCGGTAGAAAGCGATAAAATAGTAGCGATACCAATAATTCCTATAGAACCTGCAAAAGCTGTCAGAAAAGTTCTTCCTTTTTTGGTCATAAGGTTATTCATTGAAAGTGATACCGCTGTACCGAATGACATTGACACTCTTTTTTTGGAAGATTGTTTTATTTCGGTTGCATTTTCCGGAGTGTATGGGGAACTGTCATCTGTAAGTTTGCCGTCTTTTATACGGACAATTCTTGTGGCATACTGTTCAGCAAGTTCCGGATTGTGAGTAACCATTATTACAAGTTTATCTTTGGCTATTTCTTTAAGAAGTTCCATAACCTGTATACTTGTTTCGCTGTCCAATGCTCCAGTAGGTTCATCAGCAAGCAGAATATCCGGATTATTTATCAAAGCACGTGCTATTGCCACTCTTTGCATTTGTCCGCCAGACATTTGATTCGGTTTTTTGTGAAGTTGATTACCTAAGCCAACTTTTTCAAGAGCCTCTTTTGCACGTTTTCTGCGTTCTGACTTTGAAACCCCCGAAATTGTCAAGGCAAGTTCAACATTGGCAAGCACCGTCTGATGCGGAATGAGGTTATAACTCTGAAAGATAAATCCTATGGAATGATTTCTGTAAGCGTCCCAGTCTCTGTCCTTGTACTTTTTTGTAGAAACACCGTTTATTATCAGGTCGCCGGAAGTATAATGGTCTAATCCGCCAATAATATTAAGCATGGTCGTTTTACCACAGCCGGAGTGCCCAAGAATAGCTACAAACTCGTTTTCACGAAATGTAATACTAATTCTGTTTAAAGCTGTAACTGTATTTTCGCCGTTTCCGTACTGCTTAAAAATATCTTTTAATTGAAGCAATATTTTCACCCTTTCTTCGTGATAAAATTTATTATATCATATCAATAAATTTGTGTCAATTATTTTCACATAAATTTCATAAACCCCGTTAAATAATTTTTTCCTTAATTTTAAATTTATCATCAAGTAAAGTATTCTTATTTATAAATTTGACATAGATTTTACAAAACTTATCTTTTGCATTTTACAAAGTGATGATATAATTTGTAATGTGAAATGAAATAAAACCAATTTTACATTGAAAGGATTTGTAATTATGAAAAAAACAATTGGTGCTTTTATCACTGCATTATTAATGTGTACTTCCTTTGTTGGCTGTTCTTCAGATAAGGAGACAGTTTCAACTGACGGTTCAACATCAATGGAAAAAGTAATCAGCGTTCTTGGAGAAACATTTGAGCAGGATACTGGAATCACTGTAACTTATAATCCGACAGGTTCAGGTTCAGGAATTAAAGCAGCGTCTTCCGGAACTTGTGATATAGGACTTTCAAGCCGTAGTCTCAAGGACGATGAAAAGGCACAGGGACTTACTGAAACTGTTCTTGCTTATGACGGTATTGCAATTGTCGTTAATAATGAGAATCCTGTAAACAATCTTGATATGGCAACTCTTACAGATATTTACACCGGAAAAATTTCAAACTGGAGTGAAGTTGGCGGAAACAATGAAGAAATTGTACTCATAGGACGTGAGGCAGGTAGCGGAACTCGTGACGGTTTTGAATCAGTTACAGGTACAGAAAATCAATGCAAATATCGTCAGGAACTCACTTCTACAGGTGACGTTATAACAACAGTTGCAGGAAATCCTTCTGCTATTGGATACACTTCTGTAGCAGCTGTTAAAGACAGCGTTAAACCATTGACAGTCAATGATATTTATCCGACAGAAGAAACAATAAAAGACGGCAGTTATGTTATTCAGCGTCCTTTTGTACTTGTAACTAAAACTGATACACAGCTTTCTGACAGTGCAAAGAAATTTTTTGATTATGTCACTTCCGAAAAAGCAAGAGATGCTATTTCTTCTGTTGGATTCGTTCCGGCAAACTAAAATGCAGTACATAATATACGGAGTGATTTTATGAATAAAAATAAACTTATAGAAAAAATTGTTCATGGAATATTCCTTATTCTTGGACTTCTTACTGTCGGTTGTGTTTTGCTGATAACAGTATATCTTGTTATTTCTGGTATTCCGGCTATAAAAGAAATAGGCATTGTAAAATTTCTTTTCGGAAAAGAATGGAAATCAACAGCCGATGAACCAAGTTACGGAATACTGCCGTTTATTCTGACAAGCATTTACGGAACAGCCGGAGCAATTTTAATAGGAGTTCCAGTCGGATTTTTTACAGCGGTTTATCTTTCAAAGCTTGCCCCTCCGAAAATAAGAAAGTTTATGGAAAGTGCAGTAAATTTACTTGCAGGAATTCCCTCTGTTGTTTATGGTCTTGTAGGTATGCTGGTACTTGTTCCGACAGTTAGAAAGGTTTTCAATATACCAGACGGTTCAAGTTTATTTTCGGCAATAATTGTACTTGCGATTATGATTCTTCCTTCAATTATTAAAGTATCAATAACAGCACTTGATGCAGTCCCCAGAGAATATGAGGACGCATCACTTGCTCTTGGTGCAACACCTGTTGAAACTTATTTCAGAGTTTCTGTACCTTCTGCAAAAAGCGGTATTGCAACGGCTGTTGTATTGGGAGTCGGTCGTGCTATCGGTGAAGCTATGGCAGTTATGATGGTATCGGGAAATGTTCCTAATATGCCGTCACTTTTCCAAAGTGTACGCTTTCTTACAACGGCAGTAGCAAGCGAAATGTCCTATTCAAGCGGTTTACAGCAACAAGCATTGTTTTCGATTGCACTGGTATTGTTCTTGTTTATCATGCTTATAAATGCAACTCTTAATTTCTTTTTAAAGAAGGAGAAAGATTAATGCTTAACAAGAAACGTAAAGCCTATGTAGGCGTAATGAAATCATTAATGTACATATCAACAGGATTCACAGCATTGCTTGTAGTTTTTCTTGTTGCATATGTACTTATTAAAGGAATACCGAATATTACATGGGAACTTTTATCCACAAAGCCAAGCTATATAAGCGGTAGAATCGGTATTCTTCCTGATATTCTCAATACTCTCTATATAATAATGACTACTCTTATTTTAATTATTCCGCTTGGTGTTGGAGCATCTGTTTATCTTACCGAATACGCTCAGAACAAGAAAGTTGTTGAAATTATTGAATTTACAGCTGAAACACTGTCGGGTATTCCGTCTATAATCTATGGACTTGTAGGAATGTTGTTTTTCTGTCAGTTTTTAGGATTTAAAACATCTCTTTTAGCTGGTTCAATGACTCTTGTAATTATGAATCTTCCAACAATTATGCGAACTACTCAGGAAAGCCTTAAAACAGTTCCTCAAAGTTACCGTGACGGAGCATTCGGACTTGGAGCAGGTAAGTGGAGAGTTATAAGAACTGTTGTGCTTCCGAACTGTGTTGATGGTGTAATAACAGGTTGTATTCTTTCAGTAGGACGTATTCTCGGAGAATCAGCAGCACTTCTTTTTACAGCGGGTTTTGCTCATGCGCTCAATGGTATTTTTCAGGGACTTGCAAATTCGGGAGCTACACTTACTGTCGCACTTTATGTTTATGCAAAGGAACAGGGTGAATTTGGAATAGCATTTGCAATAGCAGCAATACTTATGGTTATGACATTTTTAATAAATCTGTCTGCAACTCTTGTTGGAAAACATTTTGCAAAAAAACATAAACTTTGATATGAAAGGGAAAATACTATGAGTAATATAATGACAGCAAAAAATCTTGATTTGTGGTATGACAAAACACAAGCTCTTAAAAATATCAATATAGAAATACCAGAAAAAAGTATTACTGCATTTATAGGACCTTCCGGCTGTGGAAAATCCACATTTCTTAAAACCCTTAACCGTATGAATGACCTTGTTCCTACAGTCAGGATTACCGGAGATGTATGTTATAATGGCAAAAATATTTATGACAGTTCTGTTAATGTAAATGAACTGCGTCGTGAAGTGGGAATGGTTTTTCAGAAACCTAATCCGTTTCCGATGAGTATTTACGATAATATTGCTTATGGTCCTCGCACACATGGAATAAAATCCAGAGTAAAGCTTGATGAAATTGTAGAGCAATCTCTCAGAAGTGCATCAATATGGGACGAAGTAAAAGACAGACTCAAAAAAAATGCTCTCGGAATGTCCGGCGGTCAGCAACAAAGATTATGTATTGCAAGAGCTCTTGCAGTAAAACCTAAAATACTCCTTATGGACGAGCCAACTTCTGCACTTGACCCTATTTCAACATCAAGAATAGAAGAACTTGCAATTGAACTGAAAAAGGAGTATACTATAGTTATTGTAACTCATAATATGCAACAGGCAGTAAGAATTTCTGATAATACGGCATTCTTTCTTATGGGTGAACTGATTGAATTCAGCGAAACAGATAAACTTTTTTCACAGCCGGTTGATAAACGTACAGAAGACTATATTACAGGAAGGTTTGGATAATGAGAAGTAGACTTGATGAACAGCTTGCATTGCTTAATAAGGAAATGATTGAAATGGGTGCTCTTTGTGAAGAAGCTATTGCCCTTGCTTCAAAGGCACTTACTACTGGTGAAGTATCTCTTTCTAAAAAAGTTGTGGCAATTTCTTCAGATATAGACCATATGGAAAGCGATATAGAATCACTTTGTCTGAAACTGATTTTGCATCAACAGCCAGTGGCAAGGGATTTGAGACAGATTTCTGCCACCCTTAAAATGATTACTGATATGGAACGTATCGGCGACCAAGCAGAAGATATTGCTGAAATCGTAAACTATCTTAAAGGAAAAACTGCCAGTGAAGCCGTACATATACGTGATATGTCTGCCGAAACTATTACAATGGTTACTGACAGCATTGACGCTTATGTAAAGAAAGATATCGAACTGGCAAAAGCAGTTATCCGTCATGATGATAAAGTTGATGAGTATTTTGATATGATAAAGAAAAATCTTATCAAAATGATTACTGAAAACGCTGAAAATGGTGAATTTGCTATTGACTTGCTTATGATTGCAAAGTATTTTGAACGTATCGGCGACCATGCAACAAATATTGCCGAATGGGTTATTTTTTCTATAACAGGACAACACGAAGACTGACAAAGGGGTGATTTTATGATATGGTGTATTGAAGATGATGCAAGTATACGTGATATAGAAGTTTATGCCCTGTCATCAATCGGAATGGAGGCAAAAGGCTTTGAAGACGGCAAGAGTTTTCTTACAGCATTAAAAAGTGAAATTCCTGACCTTATTATTTTAGATATAATGCTTCCGGAAACAGACGGCGTTGAAATTCTGAAAATCCTGAGAAATACAGCAGAATATATGGATATTCCTGTTATAATGGCTACTGCAAAAGGTTCTGAATTTGATAAGGTTCAGAGCCTTGACCTTGGAGCAGACGATTATCTTGTAAAGCCTTTTGGCATGATGGAAATGATATCACGGGTAAAAGCTGTAATGCGTCGTTGCAAACCAAAATCAACTAACCATATTTTACAATCAGGAGAACTTTCTGTTAATCTCGATGAAAGAACAGTAACGGCAAATGGTAAAAACATTTCTCTTACTTATAAAGAATTTGAATTACTTGTATTATTTATGAAAAATATAGGGTTTGTATTTTCAAGAGATACTATTTATAATGATATATGGGGTCAGGATTTTGTCGGAGAAACTCGAACTGTTGATGCACATATAAGAACACTCAGGCAAAAACTTGGTGAATATGGAGAAATGATTGAAACTGTTCGTCATGTTGGATATAAGTTTGGAGGAAATCATGACAAGTAAAATATTTCATTCTATACTTGCAACTTCTATGTTTGTTCTGATGATATCACTTGTAATAATTACAAGTTTCTTGTATGACTATTTCATGCAGATGCAGGCAAATCAGTTGAAAGACCAGCTTTCAATTGCCTCTGTCGGAACAGAACAATTAGGAAAATCATATCTCGACAGTCTTAAATATGATAATTTCCGTATTACATGGATAGACAATGATGGTTCAGTTATTTTTGATTCACAGGCAGATGAGGAAACTATGGATAATCATTTTGACCGTGAAGAAATTGTACAGGCGTTTGAAACCGGTAAGGGAAGCAGTTCAAGATATTCTTCAACTCTCACTGAAAAAACTCTTTACGAAGCTGTATTACTTAATGACGGAACAGTGCTTCGTATTTCAGTTGACAGGGCAAGCGGTTTAACACTTATTGTAGGAATGATATATCTTATAGTTGTTGTAATAATAACTGCGGTAATAATATCAGCTATACTTGCAAATAAGATGTCAAAGAAAATAATTGAACCTCTTAATAACCTTGACCTTGATAATCCTATGGAAAATGATACTTATGAAGAAATAGCACCATTACTTAACCGTATTCACAAGCAAAACAAGAAAATTGAACGCAAGGCAATGGAATTAAAACGTCAGAAAGAAGAATTTACTTTTATTACAGAAAATATGCGTGAAGGACTTGTACTTCTTGACAAAAACAAAAACGTTTTAACAATAAATTCAACTGCAAAGAATATTTTCGATACAGATGAAAGATGTATAGGAAATGATTTTCTTACTGTTGACCGTAGTCATAACATAAGTATGGCTATTGAAAAAGCAATTTCCTATGGATATTCAGAATTGAGAACAAGACGAAATGAACGTGAATATCAGTTTAATATAAGCAGAATTGAGGCTAATAATGAAACTGTCGGAACAGTAATTCTTGCTATGGATATCACTGAACAGGCTGATGCAGAACTCCTTAGACGTGAATTTTCTGCTAATGTTTCGCATGAATTAAAAACTCCTCTCCAATCCATAACCGGAAGTGCTGAACTTATTGAAAATGGTCTTGTAAAACAAGAAGATTTGCCACGGTTTGTGGGTCATATACGTAAAGAAGCAACACGGCTTGTGACACTTGTTGAGGATATAATAAGACTTTCACAGCTTGATGAAAGTGGTGAAATGCCTAAGGAAAACGTTTCATTGTATGAGATTTCAGATGAAGTATGCAACTCACTTCATGACAGTGCCGAAAAGAAACATATTACTGTTAATTTAAGCGGTGATAAAGGATATATTTTCGGCGTAAAACAACTGCTTTTTGAGATTATCTATAATCTTTGTGACAATGCCATTAAATACAATCTTGACGGCGGAAAGGTTGACATTGAAATAAAAGACAATTCACAGGAAACTGTTCTTACTGTTTCAGATACCGGAATAGGTATTCCAGCAGAACATCAGCCGAGAATCTTTGAACGCTTTTACAGAGTTGACAAGAGCCATTCAAAAAAATCTGGCGGAACAGGTCTTGGTCTTTCCATTGTAAAACACGCTGTTATGTATCATGGCGGAAGAATTTCCCTTAAAAGCGATGAGAATAAAGGAACGACAATTACAGTTACACTTCCTAAAAATCAATAAAAAATAAGCGACTGAGTTTATGTAAATAACTCGGTCGCTTTTTTATATGGTTTGGATATTTAATTATTTGTAGTGTGCAAGAAACTGTTTAGTACGTTCTTGTTTTGGATTGTCAAATATTTCTTCCGGAGAGCCTTCTTCAACAATATAACCCCCAGCCATAAAAATAACTCTGTTTGAAATAGCCTTTGCAAAACTCATTTCATGTGTTACTATAACCATTGTCATATGGTCTTCGGCAAGCAAACGAATAACTTCAAGAATTTCACCTGTAAGTTCTGGGTCAAGTGCTGATGTAGGTTCATCAAAGAAAAGAATTTTAGGAGACATTGCAAGAGCTCTTACAATAGCTACTCTTTGTTGCTGACCGCCGGAAAGTTCACAGGGATAGGATTTTGCTTTTTCTGCTAAACCGACTTTTTTAAGAAGTTCCATAGCAGTTTTTTCTGCTTCTTCCTTGCTTTTTTTGAGTATTATTCTTTGAGGTTCGGTTATGTTTTTAAGAACTGAATAATGCGGAAAAAGATTGAAATTCTGAAAAACAAGTCCGAAATATTTCAGGATATCTTTAAATAGATGTTTGTTAGCATATACAGGTTTACCACCATTGATTGATTCAACAGCTTTTTGTCCCATATATGAAATACTTCCTCCTGAAATAGTTTCAAGAAATGTACAGCATCTTAGAAGAGTTGACTTTCCTGAACCTGATGGCCCTATGATTGAAAGTACTTCACCTTCTTTAACTGAAAAAGATACATCATGTATGACGTGAAAATCATCAAAGCTTTTTTTCAGATGTTCGACTTCAAGATAATTCAATGCGACACCTCCTATATTTTGTAGTAACTCATACGTTTTTCAAGCAATGACATAACGCCGGCAACTATAAGATTGAAAACATAATAGAAAATAGCAGCAGCAAGGTAAGGTAGCATAGAAGTTTCTGCGGCAGCTATCATTGATGCTTCGGTAAAAAGTTCAATATATGATATTGCAAATGCAAGAGATGTATCCTTTACAAGAGTTATTGATTCGTTTGTTACAGCCGGAAGAACTCTTTTAAACATTTGCGGAACTATTATACGAATGAATTTCTGAAATTTTCCGTATCCGAGAATGAATGCTGCTTCATGTTGCCCCATAGGAATTGATTGTATACCGCTTCTGAAAATTTCAGCGAAATATGCGGCGTAGTTCAAAGAAAACGCAATTATGACAGCCCAGAAACGATATTCAGTAGAAAGTTTCATTCCTGCCACAAAGTACGGTCCGAAATAAACTACAAGAAGCTGTAGCATGAGAGGAGTTCCACGGATAACAGATATATACAATTTCATAAGCCATTGTAAAGGTTTCCATGCATAAAGACGTACCACACAGATTCCAAGACCCAGAGGAAGAGAAAACAGTAATGTGAGCAGGAAAATATACAGAGAATGAAGCATACTGTCTCCGAGTTGTGTTAAAATATCAAAAAATGACATATGTATTTTCCTCCGGAATGATTATTTGATTATTGAATCACTGAGTTCCCATTCGTCTGCAATTTTTTCAAAAGTTCCGTCTTTACGCATATCATCAAGAGTTTTGTCAACCTTGTCACGAAGTTCAGTATTATCAAGGGCAAATCCGACAGCATACTGTTCAACAGAAAGTATATCATCAAGCATTTTATAACCATCACCACGTGATTCTATCTGATATTTTGCAACGCCTATATCCATTGCAATAGCATCTGTTGCACCTGAATCAAGATTCATAAAAGCAGTATTATAATCACTTACAACGACAAGTTCCTTGAATGAGTCTTTAAGGGATTTGTTTTCATCATCTTTAAGTGCAGATTCGGCAGAAGAATCTGTCTGTACAGCAACACTTTTTCCACTAAGGTCATCAAAGTTATTAATGTTGCTGTCGGATTTTACAACAAAAACCTGACTGTTATCAACGTATGGTTTTGTCCATGCATATTCATTTTCACGACCGGTCATGGTAAATCCGTTCCAGATACAGCTTATTGTACCTGATTTGAGTTCCATATCCTTTGCGTTCCAGTCAATAGGTTGTTTTACGAGTTCCCAGTTGTTTCTTTTGCATACTTCATCAGCAAGGTCAAGGTCAAATCCAACGTATTCGCCCTTTTCGTCCTGATAGCCATATGGTGGAAATGCTGCGTCAAATCCTACAATAAATTTTTCACTTGAAGATGATTTTTTGTCGTTTGACTTATTTCCACAGGCTGACATTGAAATAACCATTGAACCGGCAATCATTGCGGAAATAATTTTTTTGAAAATTGATGATTTCATAAATATATTCTCCTTGTTATATTGATTTTATCCGTGCCATAAATTATGACATAACTTTATAAATTATACCATATATTTTATCGTTTGTCAATTTAAATTTTGGTTATAAATTTTCTGAATTGAAATTTCTGAAAACGCAAATTCAATAAAAAAACAGTCCGGAATTATTCCGGACTGTGATGTATAAGGACTTAACAACATAATGAATTAAACCATTCGCATATAGCAGTTAAGATATTATTGCACATAAGTTTTACCTCCGTTTTGTTATTTCCCTAACGGGATAATCTGATTATAACAAAACAATTGCATAAAGTCAATGCAAATATTTTTACAATTTTGGAAACTGTTAACATTTTATATGAAATCGAATTTCTTGACTTTATAAAACTCTTATGATAAAATAAAATTGCAAAAAATATAAATTATGAGGTGTTAAACAATGAATGATTGGAATTCAAATCAATATACAAAATTTGAAAAAGAACGTACATTGCCGTCTATTGATTTGATAAACAGAATAAATATCACACCAGAATCAATACTTGACATAGGTTGTGGTCCGGGAAACAGCACTAATCAGCTTTATGAACATTTTTCTGATGCGGATATACTCGGAATTGATAATTCAGATAATATGTTAAGTAAAGCTAAAAAAACGTATCCTCATTTGAAATTCAATAAATGTTTTGTCCCTGATGAACTTGATAACATGGGTAGTTATGACTTGATTTTTTCAAATGCTTGTCTGCACTGGATTCCTGACCACAAAAGCCTTTTTCCAAGAATTATGAACAAACTTAATCACGGAGGAATACTCGCAGTTCAGATGCCACTTGTTCAAGACGCAATGTTCTATAAAGTGTTGAATACTCTTATTTCGCAGAATAAGTGGAAAAAATTGAATGATATTCAGAATTTCCATAATCTCACCCCAAATGAAACTTATGATATTCTATCTGAAATTTCTAAAGAGGTTTCAATGTGGGAAACAACTTACTATCATATTGTTCCGTCATATAGTTCTGTAATAGATTGGTACAAGGGAAGCGGACTCAGACCATATCTTGAAATGCTCGATTCAACAGAACAAACAGAATTTCTTAATGAACTACTTGAAATGATAAAAAATAATTATCCTGTTCAGACAGATGGTTGTGTTATTCTGAAAATGCCAAGATTGTTTTTTACAGCAATCAGATAATTTACTCAAATTCATAAGAACCTTTGGCATAAAAATAAAAAATCGTTTTTGAAAATCTGGATTCTAATTTTGTTTGTAATCTTTTTGATATATCATTTTCAACCGAAATCATAATATAAGGAATAAGATTATTTTCAATCATACGCTTTGCTATATATAATTGTATTCTGCTTGCTATATTTTGTCGTCTTGAATGTGGTTCAACATATTCAAATCCTAAAGAATAATCCTTGTGAATACCTGTATAACCTTTTATATGTTTATCATCTTCTAATACCCACATTTGTTTTTTTGAAATTCTATTAAATAATTGTTGGTGTTTGGAACGGCTGTAGGTGCTTTCGATATATGGTAAATCGTCAAGTGTTGCTAATCGTATATCTATATCCTGAATTTTTGATATAATAGCAACGAGAAAATCTTCATGATAGGTAAGAACATCAAATTTCTGCAACATAACAGATATCTTTTCAATGTTTGTATATACTGCAATATATTTATCATTTTCTATATAGCCTGATAACATATTGAAAAGTTGTTGTTCAGTTATGTTTTCCGGAATATGTCCCATAATTGATATCCATGGCTGATATGTTGTGTCTTCTGCTATATAAAAATCATCTTTTGTATATAATATTTTTAAATTTCCGGTAATTGCTGAATAATAATCCCGTATATATTCAGCAATGCCGTCTTTTTCTATTCATATATCTAATGGAATGATATTTGTTGATTTCATATTTTATTTACCTTTTGCAATTTTGTCACTCATTTCATGACTGCTTATTACGGGAATAAACTCGAAATCTGTAACATCTTTCCAGTTATCTGCCCATTTATGTAAAAGTTCTTCACTTTCGCTTTCATTTACCTGATAACAGGTGTTTCCGTCAGCAGTAACCCAACTGTTGACATAGCTGACACCTTCTGGCATTATTCGTCCTTTTTCCCTGAATCTTCTGTAAACTTCTTCTTTATCCTTGTATTTTTCTATTACCATGTATAACATAATAAATACCTTCATAATTTTTATTTTAAAAGTCAGTCCTTACCACCAAGCGATATATTTGCACCTGATGTAGAACCTAACATATGTGAAAATATATCCGATGTATGAGAATCTTTTGAAGTATTAAGTGTTTTAGTAGCATTATAACTAAATTCAAGACCACCATTCACATAAACAAAGTTAATCTGATATCTTTGCCATTTTCTTTTTGATTTGCATACAACATTTGTTTTATCACTGGAATATGTTACTTCTTTATTCTGACGTATTTTAAATTGTGAAGCACATCCGGTTTTAAGAATGCCTTCTTCAAGAATATATCCTATTTCTATATTTGAAACACGAATCTCGTTATCATCAACATAAACATATCCATGGTCTTTGTTTTCGGGAGAGTCGTCCCATGGATTATCATGATTTATTATTGTATCCGGAGAAACTGCTATTTCAAATTGAAGTGCATTGATATGTGACGTGCATTAGAAATATCTGCCATATTGCGTGCTTTTTCAACATATCCCATAAAAGATGGAACTAAAATAGCTGATATAATTCCAATGATTGCTATAACTACAATTATTTCTATAAGAGTAAAAGCTTTTAGTTTTTTGAATATTGAGTCTTTATTCATAATAACATTCCCCTTTGTCAAAATTTTAGCATATTTAAATAAAAAAGTCAATGAATTTATTCCAATGATTGCTATTATTTCTAAAATTTAACAGTATGTTATTATTCAGTAAACATTTTTTTCATATATAAATTAAAACACCTCAACAATGTTTCAAATACATTGAAGAGGTGTTTTTTATTATGTAAACTTATTTTAATTTATTGTATTCCTCATCAGAAACAGCTTCACACCATTCATTTGAACATTCTTCTCCCGGAACTTCAACGGCAAGATGACTGAACCATGAATCAGGTGCAGCACCATGCCAATGTTTTATATTTGCAGGAATGTTTATACAGTCACCGGGTTTCATTTCAATAGCTTCTTTTCCTTCTTCCTGATAGTATCCACGACCGGCAACGCAAATAAGAATCTGTCCGCCACCGCTTTTTGCATGATGAATATGCCAGTTATTTCTGCATTTAGGTTCAAATGTTACATTGAATATTCCCACTTGACTTGTTGAAACAGGTGCAAGATAGCTTTTTCCGATAAAATATTCTGCAAATGCGTCATTCGGATTTCCTATAGGGAATATCATAGATTTTGCATGGGCTTTCATTTCAGCATTATCGTATGGGAGTTCACCTTCATTAATTTTCCATACTTCTTTTGCAAGATTGAAAACTGTCCAGCCTTTTGGCCAGCCTGTATAAAAAGCTGTATGTGTAATGATAGATGTAATTTCCTTTTGTGTAACGCCATGTGCTTTTGCATTCTGAAGATGATATTTAAGTGATGAATCAGTAATTCCAGATGACATAAGTGCCACCACAGTAATAATACTTCTTGTTTTTAAATCAATATTCTGATTGTTCCAGTTTTCGCCAAATAAAACATCATCATTGAAGTGTGCAAATTCAGGGGCAAATTCTCCAAGCTGATTTTTTCCAGCTGTTTGTGTTATTTTTGACATATTATACATCCGTTTATTACTTCTGACCGTAAACATCAGGAGTCCATTCTGCAAATTTTTCAAGCATACCGGGCTGTCTTATAAAGATTGGTTCAGTTTTTTGAAGTGATGAAATTTTTTTCATATCATCTTCTGTTAAAGCAAAATCAAATACATTGATATTATCAATTACATGAGAATCTGTTTTTGAACCAGGAATTACAATTATTCCTTTTTGTATATGCCAGCGAATAACAATCTGTGCAGGCGACTTATCATATTTTTGTGCAAGTTCTTTTATTATAGCTTCATTTATAATTGAAGAATTTCCACGACCACCGAGCGGATACCATGCCTGAATTGCTATATCGTTTTTATCCATAAATTCTCTTAATTCTGTTTGTGGATAATATGGGTGTGCTTCAACCTGATTAATCATAGGTTTGATTTCACATACTTCAAGGAGTTGTTTAAGTTCATCTGTTTTGAAGTTTGAAACGCCTATTGCTTTGAGTTTGCCTTCTTTGTAAGCTTTTTCAAGCTGTCTGTAGCCGGCAATAATGTTTCCGGCAGGCTGATGCAGAATCATAAGGTCAATATAGTCTGTATCAAGTCTTTCAAGAGTTTTATCAATCTGTAAATCGTCTTCATAAAATGCAGGCCAGAGTTTTGTTTCAAGGAATATTTCATTTCTTGCTTTACCGCTTGCTTTTATTCCACGACCTACTGCTTTTTCATTGACATAGGCATTTGCTGTATCAATGAGTGTATAACCGTTTGCAAGTGCAGTAATTACGGATTTTTCAGCTTCGTCAGGTGTAAGAAGATAAGTTCCGAGTCCGATTATCGGCATTTCAATACCATTGTTAAGTTTAATTTTTTCCATTCTGAATTACCTCCATTATAAAAAGATTTTATATATTTTTTCCCATTTGATAGGCATCATTAAGCTTGTTGTTTCCGTCAATATCAGACGGAGCGTTTACGCCTCCACAGAATACAGTACCTTTTAAATGCACATCTGCAAAGCAATCAATCCAACCCTGTAAACCACTTTCGGCACGTTCTGGAGTAGATTTTTCATCTTCTGCTGCAACAGAAAGCATATATACATCTCTGAATTTATAATTCTTTGGATAAAGAGAATTCATTCTGTCAAGAAGTGTTTTCATCTGTCCTGACATCTCATAATAATAGATTGGTGTGGAAAAAACAACAACATCTGCGTTTAAAACTGATTTTTCAATTTCAATTGCATCATCTTTTATAACGCATTCTCCTTTTCTCTGACAGACAAGACAACCTATACAAAATCCGATTTTCTTATTTTTAAGAGAAATAAATTCCACTGTATTTCCTGCATCTTCTGCACCTTCGGCAAAATATTCCGCAAGTTTTTCAGAATTGCTGTTTCCTCTTAAACTTGTCGAAATTACTACAACCTTTTTGTTCATATTATCTCCTTGTTTATTTTAACGAATAAAATGTGTAAATTGATGTTCTTCAGTTTGCGGAAGTCCGTATTTTTCTTTTCCGAGAGCGATACTTTTCATAAGAAAAGTCATATTTCTTGCAAGCACACGCATAGTTTGTTTGCCTTCTTCGTCAAATAAAGCCTGTCCTTGTTCTCTGCCATGAATTGAGTTCCAATATTGACTTGATGCAATTGGCATATTGCTTATTGTAAAATATTTGTTCAGTTCATCAAAAGTCGCAGAACATCCTCCACGCCTTGCACATACAACACTTGCACCAACTTTCATTGTTTTATCAAAATGAGAACTATAAAATAATCTGTCCAGAACCGCAATTAATGTAGCATTTGCAGAAGCATAATATACAGGACTTGCAATTACAAGACCATCAGCATTTTCAAATTTTGGTGCAAGTTCGTTTACAATATCATCAAAAATGCATTTTCCGAGTTCTGCACAACGATTACAAGCAATACAACCTCTTATATTTTTATTGCCGACCTGAACAATTTCAACATCAATATTTTCTTTTACAAATATTGATTTCATTTCTTCAAGTGCTATTGAAGTGTTTCCATTTACTCTCGGGCTTCCGTTTATCATTAATACCTGCATATATACCTCCGCTATTTTAATGATAATGTAATTGTAACATCTCCGTCACCGAGTAATTCTTTTAACCGTTCCTGTGTCATATTATCAACATGACCAAGTTTTGTGAAGTTCCATGAATTTTCATCATAATACAATACAAACTTATTTCCCTGATATAAAATCAAGTCTCCAGATGTTGTTGTGATTTGAGTATCATTTCTTGGAAGTGAAAATCCTAAATCTCCAACTTTTTCAAAGTTGCTGTAATCATGAGCATTTATGATAACATCACCCTCGGATAATTGTTCTTTCAAAGCTTGTGCTGAACTGTTATTTTCAAGTGATGCTGAAATTTTAGTATCATTTATAGTAAGATAAATTTTTTCTTCTGTATTCGTTTTGATATTTAATCCGTCAATCCATTGTTCAACTTCCGACTGGCTTGTACTTGTTGAAAATCTTTTCCCTTCAAGCTGATTTCCAATATCAACAAGATTGGAAATGTTTTTTTCACTTGTTGTAATTTCACTGCTCGCAGATGTGCAGAATGGAATAACAGTTTTATCAGAAAAATCATAGCTTTCAAGGAAAGTATCTATAATACGTGGTTCTTCTCCCCACCATATTGGATAACCAAGATAAATAACATCGTAACTATCAAGTGATTCAATAGGATTTGCAATTTCAGGGCGGGCTGTTTTATCATTTTGTTCTTGATTTGCCCTGCATGACGAATTATTATATGCAATATCTGCATCAGAATAGGGAACAGTTGCTTCTATTTCGTAACTATCTGAATCTGTATAATCAATAATATAATTAGCAATTTTTTCAGTATTATTTGTACGTGAAAAATATACAACAATTGTATCATTATCATTATTAACAGGATTTAATTTACTTCTCAGCAAGCATAAATCAAATACATTCCATATACTGTCATTGTTCATATCATAAGGTTTGCCATTAAGGTTTTCACTTACGTTTTTACCTAAAAGAAAGTTTTGAAGATTAACAGCATCTTGTTCTGTATAGTGATAATTATTGTTCTCTGTTGATACAGATATTGCTTGTGCAAGATTATTCAGTGGTTCTGAATCGGAACAGCCACATAACATACCGGTTATAGCTACAAATAAAGCTATTATATGTTTTTTCATTTTAAATACCTTACATAGCATTATTCAGAATTATTCTTATATCGTCTTTTGTAAGAAGTTTATATCCGCCGTCAAGAATAAGAGTAGCATTTACAATATCATCTATCATATTTTCTTTAACTCCTACTTCCTGAATACTCATTGCAAGACCAAGTTCACGCATCCAGTTTTCCATAGCGTCAAGACCTGCAAGGGCGATTTCTTTATCTGATTTTCCGTCAGGATTGATATTCCATACGTTTTCAGCAAAACGCACGAATTTATGAAGTCCTGAATCCATAATATATTTGTAATATGCAAGCGAAACAGCAGAAAGTGTCATTCCGTGAGTAGCATTTGTTACTGCACCTACAGCTTGACCAAGCATATGAACCATCCAGTCAGTAGACTTACCTTTTGCAACAAGAGTATTTAATGCCCATGTAGCTGTCCACATGATATTTGAACGTGCTTCATAATCCTGCGGATTCTTGTTTGCAATTCTGCTTGAATGAATAAGCGATTTCATAAGACCTTCACTGATATAATCACTTGTATTATCGTCATCACCTGAAAAATACTGTTCGCAGATATGATTGAAAATATCATATATTCCTGCAATCATCTGATATTTTGGAAGTGTCATTGTATATTTTGGATTGAGAATAGAGAATTTTGGCATTATATTTTCGTCAGCAAAAACATGACCGATTTTGAGTTTTGCTTTATGATTGGTGATTACTGCACCTGCATTCATTTCAGAACCTGTACCTGCCATTGTAAGAACACAGCCTACAGGAATTGTTTTACAAGTAGGTTCATCAAATTTTACATAATATTTTTCCCATGGGTCTTCATCACAGTTTACTGATACGGAAAGAGCCTTTGAATAGTCACAGACTGAACCGCCACCGACTGCAAGAATTAAATCTACATCAGCTTTTCTTGCAATTTCAATACCCTCATAAAGTTTCTCAATTGTAGGATTAGGCATAACTCCTGCAATCTCTGAAACTGTTTTTCTGTTAGCTTTGAGAATTGAAGTTACTTCATCATAAAGACCGCTTTTCTTTATTGAACCACCGCCATAAACAAGAACAACATTTTTTCCGTATTTGGAAAGTTCTGTGTTCAGGTTTTTAAGAGAATCATCTCCAAAATAAAGTTTGGTAGGGTTTGCATAAGTAAAGTTACCTAACATAATAAATCATCCTTTCATTGATTTGCCTCAATATTTTTTTCAAGCTGAAAAATAAAATAATCAAGGCAACTTATTTGTTTTTCTTCATTATGAATTGTGTTGAGTATTGATTGTCTGTGCTTTCGGAGTAATATAATCATTCCTTTTATATTGCCATTGTCATGACAATTCAGAATTTCGGCTTTTTCTTCATCATTACAGCCAAAATCATCAAGGCATTCTTTAAGATATTTTGATTCCATAATCAACATATTATCACTCCTTTCTGCAATTTTATTATATAACATAGTACAAAAAAAGTCCAATACTTATTTTATTTTTGTTAAAATGCTTGAAAGGCATTTCTGAACGTGATATAATAATGATACGCAGGAGGTGCATTATGGAAATCAGAGTATTAAGGTATTTTGTTACAGTTGCAAGGGAAGAAAATATTACAAAAGCAGCTGAAAAATTACATATCACGCAACCTACATTATCAAGACAGCTTCATCAACTGGAAGATGAATTCGGAAAAAAACTCTTTAAACGTGGCAACCATGATATTAAACTTACAGAGGACGGATACCTATTCAGAAAGTATGCAGAAGAAATTCTTGACCTTGTTGAAAAAACAGAATCCGAAATGTTATCGGAAAATAATGATATTTCAGGAGATATCTATATAGGAGCAGGTGAAACTGATGCTATTAGAATTATTGCCAGAATTGTTCAGGATATTAAAAAAGAATATCCAAAAGTAATATTTCATAATATAAGCTGTGATTCTATTGATGTTATTGATAAACTGAATAAAGGTTTAATTGATTTTGGAGTTTTGTTTGAACCCTCAAATTATACTGCTTTTGAACACATTAAGTTTCCCGTTCATGATACATGGGGAGTGCTTATGCGTAAAGACAGCGATTTAGCAAAAAATGAATATATTACTTCTGCTATGCTTGAAAATCGTCCTTTGATTTTATCAAGACAAATGATGAAAGGAATAAATTTATCTGAATGGCTTGGTATTCCGAAAGAAAAAATAAAAGTGGCTGCAACTTCAAATCTTATTTTTAATGGTTCTCTTCTTGTTGATGAAGGAATAGGATATGCAATTACACTGGATAAACTTATTAATTGTACTGGTGAAAGTAATCTTTGTTTTCGTCCGCTTTATCCGCATAAATTTGCACAAATGTATCTTGTATGGAAAAAATATCAGGTATTTTCAAAAGCATCAAATTTGTTTTTAAAAAGGTTCAGAATGAAAACAGGTGAGAACAAATAAAATTTTCACTTCTATAATAAAAAATGGCTAGTTATATAAAAACTGAGCCATTTTTTATTATGTGAGTTTTATTCAGAAATAACAGCATCATTTGCTGTATAGTTTTCAAGAGAATTTTCCTTAACCTGAATGCAGACAAAACTTATTGAGGAATTTTCTCCTGCAAAGAACTGTCTTTTAGCAGACGGGGAAATTCTTATAAAATCTCCTGCATTTAGTTCAACTGTTTCACCGTCAATTATAGCTTTACCGCTACCAGAAAAAATGATATAAATTTCTTCATTCTGCTTGTGAGAATGAACGAACGGAACACCAGCACCTGCCGGAAGATTATTAACGCTTATTTCTGCTCCTGTAAGTGAAAGCTTGTCATGAAGTTCTGTTCTTGCGTCCTGTGCAACGCTTACTTTTGTGAAATTACTCATTATAAGTACCTCCGATAATTTATTGTTGTAATCTTTTTGATTACAACAATATAATAGCACATATTTGTTGTAATGTCAAGGGTTACACCTTGATTTTGTATAGATGCACAATTTTTTACTTGTTTTATTGTAACTATTGACATTACAACTAAAATATGATAAAATAATTAATATCAATTAAAAAGGAGGAATTTATATGCAGTTTTCATCTAGATTGACAATCGCAACGCATATTTTGTTATGTATAGAAATTTTTAAAGATGATTATAAAATTACATCAAATTTTCTTGCGGGCAGTATAAATGTAAATCCCGTAATTATCAGAAATATATTAGGTTTATTGTCGTCTGCCGGAATTGTTGAAATCAAAGCCGGAGTAGGTGGTGCTTCTTTAGCTAAGTCGCCCGATAAAATAACATTGCTTGATGTTTTCAAAGCAGTTGAAAAAGAAGAATCACTTTTTCATTTTCATGAAAATCCTAATCCACAGTGTCCAGTTGGAAGAAGTGTTCATGATATAATGGACAGCAAACTTGATAACATACAATCAGCAATGGAAAATGAACTTTCTAAAATTACTTTAAGTCAGCTAATAAATGAAACCAAAGAAAAGTTGAAATAAAAAATTACTCCGTTGAAAACTAATTCAACGGAGCTTTTTATTTTAGTTTCTGTTCTTAATAATTGACTTGCTACAAAGATAAGTAATGAGGAAATAGCCACCATAAATAAGTAATATGACTATTCCTGAACCGGCAATAGATTGTGCCATTCCATCAGAACCGAAATAGTTAAGAATATAACTCATTGCAAATTTCATTCCGAATATCGAATGAATATATGCAAGAATCAAAGGAATTATAAAGAATAAAATTGTCTGTCTGAAAAGTGATTTTGAAATATCCTTTTCATCTGCACCTATTTTACGAAGCATTGTATATCTTGATGTACTGTCAACAGCGTCCGAAAGTGAACGTAAAGCAAGTATTACTCCGCTTGAAATCAGGAAAACTAATCCTATATAAAGTCCTAAGAATATAACAACTCCGCTTAAACCTGTAGCTGTTCCTGATATGTCAAGTTTTGTATTATATCCGAATACAATTTTGCTTTCAGCGTTAACTTTTAATATTATAGAAATTATCTTTTGTTCTGTTTCTGCTTTATCTGTTTTTGATATGGCTTTATAATTTCCCGTTAAATAGCATGAATACAAATTTTCTTCATTTACAGCGTCATCGGGAACAATTATAAATCCATCATTCATAGGCTGTGATGAAAGTTCAATAAATCCGTCCTGACATTCCTTATACATAGGTGTTAATGTACGACCATTCAAAGTTATTGAACCATTATCCTTTAATACATTATTATAAATTTCAGAACTTGCTGAATAGTTTGCTACAAATATATATTTGTTTTCGTCTAAAGAAAACTTTTTAGTACCATATAAATTCATAAGTTCATTATAGTCACTGATTTTATAGATTGGAATTGGTTCATATGAATTAATATATTGATGTCCTTTCATAACATCATCAAATTTATCGCCAAGAAATGTTTTCATTGTAATATCTTCGTATTTATATTTTTCAAGTGTTGTATAGTCAGAAAAGTATGATTCAAACTGGTCATCTTTTTCTTTAAAAAGAGCAATACCATTTTCTGATGATGTGTCATAACTCATTTGGAAATCTGCTAAACAATATTTGTTTATATTCTTGTTGAGTGAATTTCTCATTGAAAATGCAGAAGAAAGTGTACAAATAGTTACAAAAAGCATAAGGCAGATTATAGTCATAGACATAACCATTGTATTTACTTTACTGCTTAACTGACGAAATGTAAAACTATTAAGTCCTTTGAAATATACTTTTTTAGCTGACATGACAATTTTGAGTAACATTCCCGAAATCGACCAGAAAATAAAGAATGTTGAAACCGCTCCTATAGCTATCATAGTAAGCATTTCTTTTCCAGACATTGATAGTGTATCAAAACATACCTTATAATATGCATAGGCAAGTGCAACAGATGCTAAAAGAAAAACTATTACACAAAGGACAGGATTTTTAAGTCTGAGTTTTTCGGATTTTTTACCAGATTGCATGAGGTCAATAAGTTTACATTTGCTTACCATTATTCCATTAAAAAACATTTCGGCAATGTACATTATTCCAAAATACAAAGATGTTTTCAGAATAGCTTTTCCCGATACAATAAAATGATACTGACTCATATTGGCTTCAAAAAGGTTGGCTGCAAAAGTACTCATAAACTGAGAGACAATAATGCCCAAACCAATTCCTGCAACTAATGAAACAAGTCCTATCATAAATGTCTCGATGAAAATAATAGCAGATATTTTACCTTTTCCCATTCCGAGCATGAGGTACAATGCAAATTCTTTGTTTCTGCGTTTCATAAGAAAACGACCTGCATATACTATCAGAAGTCCAAGAACAACTGATACAAATACGCTTACCCCTGAAAGCAGTGAAATAAGTAAATCAATTATATCTCTTGTATTTGAGGATATTTCAAGAAATGCTGTTTGAGTTTCTATGGAGTTGAATACATAAAAGACGGCTACTCCTATTACAAGCGTAAAAAAGTATATTGTATAGTCACGCATACTTTTTTTCAGATTGCTTAATGATAATTTAAAGAGCATCACTCATGTCACCTCCAAGAAGTGTAATAATATCAATAATTCTGTCAAAAAATTGCTTTCTTGTATTGTCGCCACGACTGATTTCGTTGAAAATCTGTCCGTCCTTGATAAAAATAACTCTTGAAGCATAGCTTGCTGTAAATGAATCATGTGTAACCATCATAATAGTTGCTTCATTTTCCTTGTTAAGATAATTGAATCTTTCGAGTAATAATTTAGCAGCTTTGGAATCCAATGCACCTGTGGGTTCGTCGGCAAGAATCAGTTTAGGAGATGTTACAATAGCTCTTGCAGATGCTACTCTTTGTTTTTGTCCTCCCGACATCTGATACGGATATTTTTTAAGTATTCCCATTATTTCAAGTTGTTTTGCAACAGTATTAACCAATTGGTCAATTTCGTTTGCGGGATATTTCTGAATCGAAAGTGCAAGAGCAATGTTTTCATAAGCTGTAAGGGTATCAAGTAAATTGAAATCCTGAAAAACAAATCCTAATTTTTCACGTCTGAATTTATTCAATTCTTTGCCTTTCAGTTTTGTGATATCGGTGTCTTCCAGAAAAATATGTCCGGAAGTTACTTTGTCGATAGTGGAAATGCAGTTCAGAAGAGTTGTTTTTCCGCTTCCTGATGCACCCATAATTGCCACAAATTCACCCTTGCTGACATGAAGCGATATACCATTGATTGCTTTTGTAAGGCTAGATTTGCTACCATAATATTTTTCTATGCGTTCAATCCTAAGCAGTTCCATATTTTTACCTCTTTCTTTATTTGATGAATCAATTATAACTCATATTTCTGCTTTTGTCCCTATTTTAATATTACATAACCTTACAATTTTGTAACATTAAAAAATGCACCCTCATAGGTGCAATTTAAATTGGTTTTACATGGTCACTTTTTCCGAATGTTATAATTATATCTGTGAATTCTCCTTTAACTGATTCAGCAGTAATTTTATGCCCAAGACGATTGCAAAGACTTTTTACAATATATAATCCCATTCCTGTTGACTGTGAATGAGTTCTCCCGTTTTCTCCTGTATAGGATTTATCAAAAATATATGGTAAATCTGATGCTGAAATACCTATTCCATTATCACGAAAATGAAAAACTATGCTGTCTTTGTTTTCTTCTGTATATAAATTCAGTTCAGGTTCATGGCAATCTGAAATATATTTCATGCTGTTGCTGAGAAGTTGTCCGAAAATAAATTCAAGCCATTTTTCATCAGTAGTAACGATTTTATCAAGATTATCTGTATTTACAGAAATATTCATACTAAGAAGTTCATTACGGTTTTTAACTGCAATATTTCTAAAAACATTTCCAATCTGAACCGGCTTTATAATGTAATCCTTTTCTGTACTTTCAATTCTCGAATAATAAAGAACGTTTTCAATATAACTGTCTATTCTGCGAATCTGCTTATCGTATTTTGAACCGTTTTCGTCATTATGACTCATAAGTAACAAGCTTGAAACAGGTAATTTTATTTCATGTACCCATAGTTCAATATATTCTTGAAGTTCTTCTGTATTTCGGCGGTATATATCAATGTTTTCACTCATGGATTTTCCCGATTCATATAAAACATTATAAATAATTTTTCCCTCAAGAAAGTTTGGTTCTTCAATAATTTCCGAGATAAGATACTTTTTATCAAGGTGTTCAATGCCGTTTAAAAGTGAATTATAAAATTTCTTTTTTCTGAAATAATCCCATAAAATTCTGCTTAAAAATCCTGTAAAAAATGTTATACTCAACATTATTATCATATCTGTACTGAATCTGAAACTATACATAAAAAATAAAATCATCAAATATGTAAAAATTGTAATACATATTCCTGTTAAATTATCCTTTATATAATCCATGAATTTCATATAAGAATATACCCCTGTTTTTTACGTGTTTCAATTGCGTTTTCAAAACCTACATCAGCAAGTTTTCCACGTAATCTACTTATATTTACAGTAAGTGCATTATCATTAATAAATTCGTTATTATCCCATAATGCAGTCATGAGTTCGTCACGGGTAACAATTTCTCCTTGCTTATCAAGAAGAAGCTGAAAAATTATAAGTTCGTTTTTAGTTAAAGTGACTTCAATTTCTCCGCCGCTTAAGCAACCTTTTGCTGTATTCAGTTTAAAATTATGATAAAGATTATTTGTTTTTTCTTTTGACATTCTTTTAAGCACAGCCGAAATCCTTAGAAGTAAAATTGTAGGATTATAAGGTTTGGTTATATAATCATCTGCTCCATAACTCATGGATATTACTTCATCAATTTCAGTGGTACGGCTTGTAACCATTATAACAGGTGTATCAGATTTGCGTCTGATTTCCTGCAATAATTGTTCTCCGTTCGTATAGGGTAAATTTATATCAAGCAATATTAAATCAGAATCAGAAGTTGTTATCTGTTCAAGTGATTTACTGAAATCTTCAATACATTCTGTTTGATATCCTGCATTTTTTAAAAGTTCATTCAATTCTGTTCTGATTGACTTATCATCTTCCGCAATTAATATTTTACTCATTCTGACTTCCTTTATATATATTTGTAACAATTCTGTATATTATTTTACTACATTACATTTAATAAATCAATAGTAAATGTAATAATTTTTTTCTGCATTTTTCTTTAAAAATAGTTTATTTATATATTTTTTGTTCTGGCTCTTGACAAATTAAAATAACAGTGTTATAATAACGGTGTTATTTTATTAAGGAGAATTTATATGAGACAGGAAACGGAAGGTGTAACTGAATCTTTACTTGAAAGTGCTAAAAAAGAATTTCTGAAATATGGATTTCATAATGCCAGTCTCCGCAGGATTTCTGCCGAAAGTGGCGTGAGTACAAATTCAATATATACAAGATTTCATGATAAGTTAGGACTCTTTAATGCAGTTGTCAAACCGTCAGCAGATGGTCTTATGCAAATATACATCAACAGCATAAGTGAAGCATCAAAATGCAATGACGCTTCAACAGTGACAAGCATGGGTGATGAGGGTACGGAACTTGTACTTAAATATATTTATGATAATTTTGACGCTTTTAGGTTGATATTCTGCAATTCGGCAGGAACTGAATATGAAAATTATTTCGATAAACTGGCTGAAATTGAAGAGAAATTTTATAAAAAATTTGCTAAACAATTTTCTCGTAAAGGTCATGATATAAGTGATTTTTTTATTCACGTCGTGTGCAGAACAGGTTGGCAATATATCTATGAACTGATATCCCATAATGTTTCATATAAAGAAGCCAAAAATTTTATGAAAAGCATAAGGGAATACAGTTTTGCAGGGTGGAAAGAAGTTCTTGGTTTGACAAGAACTATCGATGATTCTGCATTCTGTAAATAAAACTGTTTATAAAAAAATTTGAAAAAAGAGCAGATTAATTTCTGCTTTTTAAATAAATATAGGTTAGTTATATCTAACCCTAATTATAAGGAGGTTTTGTTGTGAAACAAAAGAAGAAAAAATCATTTTCAGTGCTTATGCACTATGCAGGAGAAAATAAGTATTTTACTTATGCTTCATTGATACTTGCTGCGATAAGTGCATTTGTAGCATTGATACCGTTTTATAAAATTTGGCAGATTATCAAGGAAATACTTGATGTAAGACCAAATTTTTCCGATGCTGTCAATATAAGTCGTTATGGCTGGGAAGCAGTAGGTTTTGCATTGCTTGGAATGGTTATATATATTGCTGCATTGATGTGTTCGCATAAAGCAGCATTCAGAGTTCAGGCAAATATGCGTATCAGTATGATGAATCATATAATGAAACTTCCGCTTGGTTATGTTGATTCAGAGGGAACGGGAAAAATCCGAAAAATTGTTATTGAATCAAGTTCGGCTACAGAAACGTTTCTTGCACATAATCTTCCGGATAAAGCTGTTTCTTATGCAACTCCGGTCGGACTTCTCACAATGATGATGATATTTGACTGGAAACTTGGTCTTATTTGTCTTATTCCTGCTGTTATTTCATTTGTACTTATGGGAACTCTTATGATGGGTCCGAAAATGGCAGAAGATATGAAAATGTATCAGAATGCACTTGAAACAATGTCTTCAGAAGCTGTTGAATATGTTCGTGGAATCCCTGTTGTAAAAACTTTCGGACAGACAGTATTTTCATTTAAGCGTTTCAAATATGCTATTGATGAATATGAAAAATGGACTCTTGGTTATACAAAAAATATGCTTTTGCCTATGGTAGCTTTTACAACTGCTGCTAATGCTATTTTTGCAGTAATTATTATATCTGCATTCCTTTTTACATCACATGGTGTTACAAATGAATTTGTTCTGAATTTGTTTTTCTATATGATAATAACTTCCGTACTTACCGTTACACTTATGAAAGTAGCTTATGCGGGAGAATCACAGATGATTGTAGAAGATGCTCTCAACAGAATGTATGAAATTCTTGAAACAGAACCTCTCTCAGAATCTGAAAAAAATCAAAAACCTGTAGATTCATCAATAACACTTAATAATGTTACCTTTTCTTATGAAAATTCTGACAGCAATGCAATTGACGGAATAAACCTTTCAATAAAAGCAGGGGAACATATTGCACTTGTAGGACCTTCGGGAAGTGGTAAAACAACTCTTGCATCACTTATTGCACGTTTCTGGGACGTAAAAAGCGGTACTATAAAAATAGGTGGGGCAGATGTAAGAAATATTCCGTCAAATGAACTTATGAATTATGTTTCATATGTTTTTCAGGATAGTAAACTCCTTAAAATGAGTATTATGGATAATATCCGTATGGGAAATCCAAATGCAACTGATGAACAAGTAATGCAAGCACTTCGTGATGCACAATGCATGGATATTATTCAAAAATTCCCTGACGGTGTAAATACAATGATAGGTTCAAAAGGTATTTACGTTTCAGGCGGTGAGTGTCAGCGACTTTCTATTGCAAGAGCGTTTCTGAAAAATGCACCTGTTCTTATTCTTGATGAAGCAACAGCATTTGCAGACCCAGATAATGAACGTCTTGTTCAGCAGGCTTTTGAAAAACTTGCTAAAAACAAAACTGTAATAATGATTGCACACAGATTGTCAACTATTACTAATGCTGATTGTATCTATGTGTTGTCAGATGGAAAAATTTCAGAAAAAGGCAAACATGATGAACTTATTTCTAAAAACGGAATATACAGTCATATGTGGAATGAATATAATAAATCTGTCAATTGGCAGGTTGGAAAGCAGGTGTACAATAAATGAACTTAACAGAAAAATTAAAGCATAAATATGCCCTTTCTGATACAGGGGCAAAAGCTATGATACAAGCTGTTATTGCCGTTACTATTGCAAACCTTGTACTTATGTTTCCGGTTGGTCTGCTTTATAAGCTTTCATCGTATCTTCTTGACGGTGAACTTCCAAGAGATAAATCTAGTTTCTTTATTGTTGCAATAATTATTGCACTTGCACTTATTTCTTTAACAGCAGTTTTTCAGTATCGTTCAACATTTCTTTCTACTTACATTGAAAGCGGTGTAAGAAGAAGAACTCTTGCTGAAAAACTTAGAAAAATACCGCTTTCGTTTTTTGGAAAAAAAGACCTTGCTGACCTTACCAATACAATAATGACCGACTGTGCAATGATTGAAACAGCTTCGTCTCACTGGATTCCTGAACTCGCCGGTGCAATGATTTCTACAACTATAGTTGTTATTAGCCTTTTCTTTTTCAACTGGAAAATGGCTCTTTCAGCAGTATGGGTAATGCCTGTTGCATTTATTATTGTATTTTTTTCAAGAAAGGCTATGGCAAGTGTACACGAAAAAACTGTAAAATATCGTGTTGACTGTCTTGACGGTATTCAGGAGGGGCTTGAAACTCTTCGTGATTTGCGTTCCTACAATATGACGGAAACTTATTCAAAAGGACTTAACAAAAAAGTAAAAGCTGTTGAAAAGCACGCAATAGTTGCAGAATTTGCAAATGCAGCCTTTGTATGCTCTGCACAGATGATATTAAAATTAGGTATAGGTACAGTAGCAGTTGTTGGAAGTTCACTTCTTATAAAAGGTGAAATAAATGTACTTACATTCTTTATGTTTCTTCTTGTTGTAACAAGAATGTATGAACCATTGCAGATTGCACTTCAGAATCTTGCAGCTATAATAAGCATTGATGTAAACTGCAAGCGTATGGACGAAATTCTTTCACATGAAGAACAAACAGGCAGTGAAACTCTTACCAATAAAGGCTATGATATAAAATTTGACCATGTTGCATTTTCATATAAAGACGGTGAGCAGGTGCTTTCAGATGTAAGTTTCACCGCAAAACAAGGAGAAGTAACAGCACTTATCGGACCTTCGGGCGGTGGTAAAACTACTGTTTCAAGACTTGCGGCAAGATTCTGGGATAACGATAAGGGAAAAATTACAGTAGGCGGAATGAATGTTTCAGAAATCAATCCTGAAAAACTTCTCTCACTTTATTCTATAGTTTTTCAGGAAGTTACATTATTCAATAATACTGTTATGGAAAATATCCGAATAGGTAAAAAAGATGCATCTGATGAGGAAGTAATGGCTGCTGCAAAACTTGCACACTGTGAAGAATTTGTTGAAAAAATGCCCGAAAAGTGGAACAGCATGATTGGTGAAAACGGTTCTGAACTTTCGGGCGGTGAAAGACAGCGTATTTCAATTGCAAGAGCATTTCTTAAAGATGCACCTATTATACTTATGGACGAAGCCACCGCTTCTCTTGATGTTGACAATGAATCTCTTATTCAGGAATCTATCTCGAAACTTATAAAAAATAAAACTGTTCTTATCATTGCCCACAGAATGAGAACTGTTGATGATGTTGATAAAATAGTTGTTCTTAAAGACGGAAAGGTTGCTGAATCAGGTTCTCCTGAAGAACTGAAGAAATTGAACGGAATTTATAAACATATGGCTGATATTCAGCTTTCTTCAAGTCAATGGAAATATTAATTATAAAATGAACTTTTTAGAAAAGCGTTCTTCATTTCATATAGTTGAGGAACGCTTTTCATTTATATTGTATTTTATTTACTTATACTTGACAAATATAATATAATATGTTAAACTATTTATACTGGTATCACAACAAAACTACTGCCAGTATTTCAGGAGGATTAACATGAAAATTGAAACACAATGTCTGCATGAGGGATATACTCCTAAAAACGGTGAACCAAGAGTTGTTCCGATAGTGCAGAGTACAACATATGTTTACGATTCTACAGAAGAAGTAGCAGCTGTCTTTGATGACCCTACAAAAAGTCTTATTTATTCACGTTTTGAAAATCCAACTACCATGGCTATTGAAGAAAAAATTTCGAAACTTGAGGGCGGAGTCGGTGCAATGTGTACAAGTTCCGGACAAGCTGCAACGTTACTCGCAATACTTAACATCTGCAAAGCAGGGGACAGCATTATAAGTACACCGGAAATTTACGGCGGTACTATAAATCTTTTTTCTTTTACCCTTAAAAAACTTGGAATTGAATGCATCTACATAGACCCGAATTCAAGTGATGAAGAAATAAATAAAGCTTTCAAGCCTAACACTAAGGCTATGTTTGGCGAAACTATTGCTAATCCGGCACTTACAGTACTTGATATAGAAAGATTTGCACGTATTGCACATGAACATAAAGTTCCTCTTATTGTGGATAATACTTTTGCAACTCCTATTCTTTGCAGACCGTTTGAATTTGGTGCGGATATCGTTATTCATTCTACAAGTAAATATATGGACGGTCATGCAGTTCAAACCGGTGGCGTAATTGTTGATAGTGGTAATTTTGATTGGGAAAATGGTAATTTCCCTGAACTCGTAGAGCCAGATGAATCTTATCATGGTATTTCTTATGTTAAATCTTATGGTAAATCAGCTTATATCACTAAGGTAAGAATGCAATTAATGCGTGATTTCGGTTGCTATCCTGCTGCACATTCATCATTTCTTCTTAATCTTGGATTGGAAACCCTCGCAGTAAGAATGAAACAATATTGCGAAAATGCCCTTAAAGTTGCTAAATATTTTGAAAGTTCAGACAAGGTTGAATCTGTAATTTATCCCGGTCTTGAATCTGATAAAAATTATGCTCTTGCTAAAAAATATCTTAGCGGTTGTAGTGGAGTAATTTCCTTTGTAATTAAGGGCGGAAGACCTAATGCTATAAAGTTTATGGATAGTTTAAAGCTTGCTTCTAATGAAGTTCATGTTGCTGATATAAGAACTTGTGTTCTTCATCCTGCAAGTGAAACTCACCGTCAGCTTACTGAAGAACAGCTTGTTTTAGCCGGAATTAATGGCGGTATGATTAGATTTTCATGTGGTCTTGAAAATGTTGATGATATTATAGCAGATATTGAACAAGCATTTAGCAAAGTTAATTAAAATAATAGTGATTAAAAAAATATGGGTAATTTTTATTATCCATATTTTTTTTATATTTAAAGAATTTATATTAATATAATATTTATTATGCGAACTCATATAAAATATCAAAACAAATAAAAAAACAACAAAAACAGAATACTAAAAGTTACAACAAAATAACAGCAAAAATAACAAAATACAACCATTCACTTTTAAAAAAAGAAATGATATAATAATTACCGAAAGGACGTGATAAAATGTTTACCAAAATACCAGTCACCGATAAAACAACATACATGGAAATTTACGGACAAAACAAAGTATCATACAAAGTCACTGTTGGACGAATGGGGAATACTATAACTTATGGTATAGAAACAGTTGACTGTATATCAGGTGCTACTGAAACTATTCCTGATTTTTCTAAGAACCTTGAAGATGCTGTTTCTTTTGTTGAGATTCTTATAAAAAACAGAATTTCTCCAAAATATGTTTACATAAAAGCTCTTGATTACCTACGTAAAACAATATAAATTTTTTCTGAAAAGGTATAGACAAACTTTTAATTTTGTGGTAAAATAAAAAACAGAAATTATGAAAGGAAGTTTTTTCATGGCAGAATTAAAATTTGAAATTACCGAAAAACTTGGGGTATTATCTGAAAACGCTAAGGGCTGGACTAAAGAAATCAACCTTGTAAGCTGGAACGAACATGACCCAAAATACGATATCAGAGAGTGGTCTCCTGATCATTCAAGAATGGGAAAGGGTGTTACTCTTACTGCTGATGAACTCGCATCACTTAAAGAAATTCTTGCAGAAATAGACCTTGATTCTTTTGAGTAATAAAAAAAGACCGGACACTAATAGTCCGGTCTTTTTTATTATAATCAGTCAAGGACAGGCATTACAGCTAAAGCTTTCATTTGTTCAGCCATATTCTTTGCCTGTTTAAATGTAAGAGCATCATTAGTAACAAATGCATATTCGCTTCCGTCTTCATGAACGTCATAAGTATCTCCGATTCCTGTTGACAAAACGTTTTCAGACGGTGTACGGAAATACCAACGTGCTGTGAAATTATCAACATCATCAATAAATGAATCGTCCTGTGATGATTCCCATGTTTGTGAAAATACTGTTACATCATGTTTTACGGATTCAATAATATCTCCGAGAACAGCACTTGCAGTAGGAAGTTTTCCTGCTCCTCTGCCGTAGAACATTGTCTTGTCAATACCATCACCATAAACAAGCACAGCATTGAAAACATCACTTACTCCGGCAATAATATTTTCAGACGGTACAAGCATTGGCATGACAACAGGAAGAATTTTTCCGTTTGAAGTCTTTGAAACTGTCGCAATAAGTTTTATTGAATATCCAAGCATATCTGCTGATGATACATCACACAACTGTATATCTGAAATACCTTTTGTGAAAACGCTTTCCGGATAAACGTGTTTTCCGAAAACAAGTGAAGAAATTATACAAATTTTACGGCAAGCGTCATGCCCTTCAATATCAGCTGTAGGGTCTTTTTCGGCATAACCAAGTTTCTGAGCAAGTGCAAGCGCTTCACTGAAAGGCATATTATCATTATACATTTTTGTAAGAATAAAGTTTGTAGTACCATTGAGAATACCAGAAACCTTTGTTATATCATTTGCAGCAAGGCAACGGTGAAGAGGTCTGATTATCGGAATAGCACCGCCAACGCTTGCCTCAAAGAAAAAGTTACAATTATGTTCTTTAGCACTCTTTAAAAGAATGTCACCTTTTTTAGCAACAAGTTCTTTATTAGATGTAGAAACGCTTTTGCCTTTTTCAAGAAGCTTTTTTGTAAATGTAAAAGCGGGTTCAACACCGCCCATACATTCGGCAACTGCAACAACTTCATCGTCATTGAGAATATCATCAAAGTTTTTTGTAAACTTATCCTTGTATGGAGAATCTGGAAAATCTCTTAAATCAAGTATATACTTGATATCCATTTCAGAGCCGGCATGCTTTTCAATATTAGCTTTATTTTTATAGAAAAGTTCAACAACACCTGAACCTACAACACCATGTCCTAAAACTGCAAATTTTTTCATAATTTAATACCTCCGGATTTTTATAAATTCATTCAGCGGACAAAATTCTTACTTCAAGAACGCCGTCCAGTTTTTTAATAGAGTTAAGACCTTCAAGTTCACGGTCAATACTATCAGTAAGACGCAGTGAAATATTTACTGCTGCTGCTCCGTCAACCGGAATGCTTTGGTTGACAGTAAGTATATTTGCCTTGAGACTATGAAGAAAAGCAAGTGCATTTGAAAGAACTCCCGGATTATCTGTAAGCAACAGATACATATTTACTATTTTCCGGTTAAAAAGTTCTTCATATGAGAAAACAGAATCCTTATATTTATAGTATGCACTACGGGAAATACCAACTCTTTTACAAGCAGATGCAAGGCTTTTTTCATCTTTACAGACTATAAGCCTTTTCACTTCGATAACTTTTGTGAAAACTTCTGGTAAAATATCGGCATCGGCAACAATGAGCTGTGATTTTTTCATTTAAGGAACACCTCTTGTTTCAATACACGCTTAGTAATTTTACAGAATACAACTTTAGCGTCAAAAATCGTCCGTCAGCGGTGAACAACTGTACACTGTTTATTTACTATAACATTTTTTTCCGGATTTGTCAAGGGGTATTCTGCAAAATATATAATTTATAAATTATTTTTTCCGTAGCATACAACTATATACCATAAAATATGATAAAATTTAAAATGAGTGTTGCAAAAAAAATAAAAATGTAGTATAATAATTTGAGGCAGGAAATTTTTTCTGTTTCAAAATTATAGTATTGTGAGTTGAAATATATGTGCGGAATTGTAGGCTTTACAAACGATATTGACGATTCAAATGCCGTTTTGAGCAAAATGATGGACAGAATCAAACACAGAGGACCAGATGCTGAAGGCAAGTACATTGATGACGGAATAGCTTTAGGTCATCGTCGCCTTAGTATTATTGATGTCAGTTCTCAAGGTGACCAGCCTATTTTTAATGAAGACAAATCTATGGTTATTGTTTTCAATGGAGAAATCTATAACTATAATGAAATTCGTCAGGAACTTCAAAATTATGGTCATGTTTTCAAAACAAATACCGATACAGAAGTTCTTATACACGGATATGAACAGTTTGGCGAAAAACTCCTTGATAAACTGCGTGGAATGTTTTCATTTGTGATATGGGACAAAAATAAAAAAGAACTTTTTGGTGCAAGAGATTTTTTTGGTATCAAACCACTATATTATGCTATAATGGGTAAAACTTTTATGTTCGGTTCAGAAATAAAAAGCTTTCTTGAACACCCTAATTTTAAAAAAGAACTTAATACTAATGCTCTTGAAAATTATCTTACTTTTCAGTATTCACCAACAAATGAAACTTTTTTCAAAAATGTATATAAACTTCCGCCTGCTCACTATTTTGTGCTGAAAGACGGTAAATTTTCAGCTCACAGATATTGGGACGTTCATTTCAATGAAGATAATACCCCTAATCTTGATGAATGGGTTAATAAAATATCTGATACTTTCCATAATTCTGTTGAGGCTCATAAAATAGCAGATGTTGAAGTAGGGTCATTCCTGTCAAGCGGAGTTGATTCAAGTTATGTTGCATCAGTTGCCGACGTTGACAAAACTTTTACAGTAGGTTTCGGAACAGATGAAAAATACAACGAAATCGGCTGGGCTAAGAATTTCTCAAAGGCTATCGGAAAAGAAAACACAAGCAAAGTTATATCTCCCGAGGAATACTGGGGAAATCTTTCTAAAATCCAATATCACATGGACGAACCGCTTGCAGACCCTTCGGCAGTTGCTTTGTACTTTGTATGCAATATAGCTTCTGAAAAACTTAAAGTAGTTTTATCCGGAGAGGGTGCAGACGAAATTTTCGGCGGTTATAATGTTTACAGCGACCCTGACGGAACTCTATATGACAAATTACCAAGATTTATAAAAAGAACTGTTGCAGACGTTGCAGAAAAGCTTCCGGCAAAAAGGGGAGTAAACTTCTTTGTACGTAAGGGAAGAGATGTTGAAGAACGTTTCATAGGAAATGCTTATATGTTCACACCAGAGGACAGAAAAAAACTCCTTAAAATAAAAACTGATGCTCCTGAACCGTCTGAAATTACATCTAAATTTTATAAGCGTGTAAAAGATAAAGACGATGTTACAAAAATGCAATATCTTGACTTGCATATGTGGATGGCAGGAGATATACTTCTTAAAGCCGATAAAATGAGTATGGCTAATTCCCTTGAATTGCGTGTACCTTTTCTTGACAAGGAAGTTATGAAACTTGCAGAAAAAATTCCGACAAAATACAGAGTTACTCATGACAAGGGAACAGATGAAACAAAATATATAACTAAATATGCTATGAGACTTGCTGCTAAAAAAGATACTCCGCCTCAGACTGCAAGTACAGCAGCAAAAAAGAAACTCGGTTTTCCTGTGCCTATACGTGTATGGCTTAAAGAAGAAAAATATTACAATATTGTAAAAAGTGCTTTTGAAAGCGAAAATGCAGAAAAATTCTTTAACAAAGAACCGCTTATAAAGTTACTTGATGACCATAAAGACGGTAAAGCAGACAACAGCAGGAAAATATGGACAGTATTCATATTTCTTGTATGGTATAATGTTTATTTTGATAAAAACGGTGAATATTAAAAAATCGGAGGTAAAAATTTATGTTACATCAGCATCTTATTGACCTTAGCGACTATCCTGTTTCATGGTGGAAGAAGGTTGTTGAACTCGGAGAAAAAATTAAAAACAATCCGGAAAATTATGCACATGAATGTGACGGAAAAATTATGGCGACTCTTTTCTATGAACCGTCAACCCGTACACAAATGTCATTCCAAACTGCAATGATACGTCTGGGAGGTCAGATAATAGGTTTTGATAATCCGGCTAATTCTTCCGTTTCAAAGGGCGAGACTATAAAGGATACTACTAAAATTGTAAGCAATTATGCAGATATTCTTGTAATACGTCACCCAATCGCCGGAGCAGCTAAAGCAGCAGCACTTACTGCTGACTGTTCAGTTGTAAACGCCGGTGACGGTGGTCATCTTCACCCGACTCAGACTCTTACAGACTTGCTCACACTCAAGATTGAAAAAAAGAAACTTTCTGGTCTTACAATAGGTATGTGTGGCGACCTCATAAACGGACGTACTGTACATTCACTTTGTAAAGCTTTGAGTATGTTTGAAGATAATAAGTTTGTGTTTATTTCAACTCCTGAACTTCGTATGCCTGCTTACATAAAAGATATCATAAAGGCTAATGGCAGTACCTTTGAAGAAGTTGACACTCTTGAAGAAGCTATCGGTAAACTTGATGTTCTTTATATGACAAGAATTCAGCAGGAGAGATTCGCAAGTGAAGAAGAATATTTAGCACAAAAAAATACTTATGTTCTTGACCACAGAAAAATGCTTCTTGCTAAAAAAGATATGATAGTACTTCACCCATTGCCAAGAGTGGACGAAATAACAGTTGATGTTGATGACGATAGCAGAGCAATGTATTTCACACAGGCTAAATACGGAGTGTTTGCACGTATGGCTCTTATACTTACAATTCTTAGTGAAAATAAATCAACACAGCTTCTTAAGGGAAAAGTTTATAATGGCGTAAAATGTGATAATCCAAGATGTATCACTAATCACGAACACTATTTACCCAAGAGCTTCCGTTCAAGCGGTGATGAAACATTACTTGAATGTGAATTCTGCGACGAAAGAAAACTTATATAACAAAAAAAGAACTGTTCCTTACGGGGAACAGTTTTCTTTTTATTAAAGAGTGGCATATAAATTGGTTTCCCAAGCGGGAATATATAACTGATGTCTTATATACAATTTATATTGCGGATTAATTGTCATTATCAGCAAAGGAAGTTCAAAGATATCTTCATTTCTATGATAAAGAGCTATCATAAGTTTAGGGCAATCATGGGAAATAGTCAGAGAAGAACCCCATATTGCTTCACGTTCAAAACCTTCAACGTCCATTTTAATAATTGTTGCCGGACGGTTTCCGCTGACGATACTATCAACTGCACGTGCTGTAACCATAGTAGTAGCATTTGCGGAAATAGCTGATTGTCTGCCGGCTTTTGATGCAAATGGCAGTTCGCCGTCTGTGCTCCATGCAGCAGCATTATAAGTGAATACATTTGGCATACCATCAACGTATTTTACAAGTTTTTTATAATTTTTTCTGTCAGGTTCAACAGCATAAATTTCAGCATATTTTCCCCGTGTAAATTCAAGAAGTTCACGTATTGTATCACCGTTGTAAGCTCCTAAATCAACATATACTTCATTAAGTCCTGGTTTTATTATTTTGCGGTAGATGTCCGGCTTAGGAGTTGTTACAGCAGAAAGGTATTCAATTCTTCCGCTTATTTTGAAATTTATTATATTAGCGTAAACCTTTCTTGAAAAATCATCAGCTAATGAATCATAAACTTTTTGGATTTTTTCTGCATTCTGCATACAGTATTCATAAGTGAAAAGACCACTTCCGACAACGGGAACATCAGGCACATAAAGTGTATGTTTTGAAGCTATATTGTGAATTTTATCGACAAGTTCCTGATATCCTGCTGCAAATGCGAGTACTACTACAAAATCATCAACCATTGCTTCAACTTCTGATAGTTTATGAACCTTAAATCCCTCGAATGAATGACCTCTTACAAATTCATCACTTGCAAAAATTCCTGAAACAGTGATATTGCGTTCTCTGAAAACAGCCATAATTTTTAACGCACCGTCACCCATTCCGTAAATAAATATAGGTCTTTTTTCAGCAGAAAGCCTATCCCAACAAGATTGTTTTTCAGTAATAAAGGAGAGCATATTTTCACCCCGAAATTTAATTATTATCGTTGTTTTCGTAACCGGAATAATTTATCAGGTCACGACCTCTTATTCCGTATTTGTCACGAACTACATTAAGATACTGGTCAATCATATCAGAAACTTTACGTGCATTTTTAACACTTTTAATTTCTTTAACTGGTGTATCACAATCTCTGCTGTAAATTATAATAGTACCACAGCCGAAAATTCTTTGACCAAATGAAAATCTCATTTTTTTGTCATCTATTTTGTATATTTCTATTTCATCTTCATCAATATTAAAAAAGCCTTTTCTTGTAATAAGCTTGGTTTCGGTAAGAAAATACCTTGTAAACGACAATGGAAGTCCTAAAAAGGTTCTTTTTTTATCGGTCCATACATAAGGAATATCGCTTTTTTTCATAGCTGACAACTCCAGTCTTTAATAAGTATCTCTTTATTATTTTACCACAAAATAACACATTAGTCAACTAAAAACTTTACGAAAACATATAAAAATTGTTTTTCTGGATATAAAAGCTTGAATTTTCAGGAAATTAGAAGTATAATAGTATATAGATTATAATATGAAAAGAGGTTTTTTTATTTATGAAGGAAAAAACGGAAGTAAATCCTTTGCAGTCGGAGTCAGTTTTCCGTCTGATGGTAAAATTTGCAGTACCAAGTATATTAGGTATGCTTGTTTCGTCATTTTATAATATTGTTGACCAGTTGTTCATTGGTCATGCAGTAGGAATTGACGGAAATACAGCAACTAATGTTGCGTTTCCGTTTACAACAGCATGTACCGCTCTTGCGTTGCTTTTCGGAATAGGAGGTGCATCATGCTTTAATCTTACAATGGGAAGAGGAGACAAAAAGCAAGCCAGTTTTTTTGCAGGAAATGCTTTTACACTTCTTGCCTTGAGTGGTTTGATTCTAGGCGGAATTACATTGATTTTTTTAAATCCGTTACTTAAACTTTTCGGAACTCCGGAAAATGTAATGCCACTTGCTCATGAATATGTACAGATAACAGCTATTGGTTTTCCGTTTCTGATATTCACAACCGGCGGAGGTCATCTGATAAGAGCTGACGGAAGTCCTCAAATGGCTATGATTTGTAATATTGTTGGTGCAGTGATAAATATTATTCTTGATGCATTGTTTGTAATGGTTTTACACTGGGGAATGGCTGGTGCAGCGTGGGCAACTATTATCGGACAATTTGTTTCGGCTTTGATAGTTATCAGATATGCATTTAACTATAAAACAGTTTCACTTACAAAAGAACATATACGTTTAAAAGGTTTTGTCAGCAAGCGTATAGCATCTATAGGTATGGCATCATTTTTTAATCAGGTGGCAATTGGTATAGTACAAGTTGTTCTTAACAATTCACTTAAACATTACGGTGCATTATCTAAATACGGCGAATCCGAACCTATAGCTTGTTGCGGAATAGTAATGAAAGTTAATATGATAGTATTTGCGATAGTTATTGGACTTGCTCAAGGTACTCAGCCAATCGAAAGCTTTAACTATGGTGCAAAACAATATGACAGAGTCAGAAAAGCTTATAAGCTTGCTGTTGAAGTCGGAGCAGGGGTTTCAATTGTGGCATTTATACTGTTTCAGTTGTTCCCGAAAGAGATACTTTCATTATTCGGAAGCGGTACTGATACATATTACGAACTGGGAGCAAAATTCTTTAAAATATTCTTGTTCTTTACATGGGTTAACTGTTTACAGCCTATAACATCAACTTTTTTTACATCTATCGGAAAACCGCTAAAAGGTGCTTTTCTTTCACTTACAAGACAAATTATTTTCTTTATACCATGTCTTATAATATTTCCTATTTTCTTCAATATTGATGGAATTATCTATACAGGACCAGTTGCAGATATACTTTCAGCAGTAGTTGCAATTGTTATGGCAACTATAGAATTTCGTAATATTCGAAAGCTTGAATCAGAAAATAAATAAAACAAAAAAGACTTCCCATACGGGAAGCCTTTATTTATATATTTTTGAGTATCTCCATATCTTCAGAAGAAATTTCAAAATCTATTTCCGCATTATTACGCATATGGTCGGGATTAGTTGTTTTCGGAAGTGCTACTGTTCCAAGCTGAATAGCATACCTTATACAAAGTTGCGAAACCGTTGTATTATATTTTTCTGCAAGAGATATGACATATGAATTATTTAAAAGTCTGCCATGTGCGATAGGTGAATAAGCTTCAACTACTATTCCGGCATTCTGACAGTATTGGATAAGTTCAAGAGGAGTATTTCCGATATGGCATTCTATTTGATTGACCATAGGCTTTATTGTGGCAGTTTCAAGTATATTTTCTATATCTTTTTCTGAAAAGTTTGATACACCTATTGCACGGAGTTTTCCTGCTGAATAAGCTTCTTCGAGTGCTTTCCATACTTGTCTGTTTTCCTTAAAATAACGATTATCGGATTTATTATATTCTTCCCATGGTTGCGGACAGTGTATAATCATCATGTCAAGATATTCAAGACCGGTTTTTTGAAGAGTTTCATTAATGGATTTCACAGCGGATTCATATGATTTATATTCTGCACGAACTTTACTTGTAACAAAAATATTATCTCTTGTCATTCCGCAATCTCTTATTGCTGTTCCAACCCCTGACTCATTTTCGTAAGCCTGAGCAGTATCAATATGTCTGTAACCAATTGATATCGCTTGCTTTACTGCATTTGAAACTATATTATCATCTATCAGCCATGTACCCAGTCCAAGTCTGGGAATTTTCACTCCATTGGACAGTGTGAAATCTTCATTTAAAATCATTATACTTACACCTCTTTATTATAAAAAATATACCTTAACTTTCATACAAAAATTAAGGTACATATATGGTTGGAGTAGCTGGATTTGAACCAGCGAAATGACAGAGTCAAAGTCTGTTGCCTTACCGCTTGGCTATACCCCAATTACTTAGTATATTATATCATATAATTTAAAAAAAATCAAGTTATAATTTGAATTTTGTCATTTTAACAAAAATACCGATGAATTGACACCGGCATTTTTGTTAACTATTAATAAAAAGTGGCGACTTCTTTTTCAGGAGGTGTTGAAGGAGTATATTTGGTTACAAATAATACAGGTCCTTTTCCTTTATAGAGTTTATGACGCTGAACTTTTATTTTAGCGGTTAATATTATCCAACTTTTTTCTTTTACATTGGAAATATCATCAAACTGTGCTGCACACCAGCAGTATTGAATATCCTCAACACAGCAAGTCATTATATGGCGTCCGACAGCAAGAGTGTTTTTTGGAAACTTTGAATTTTTCGCAACGAGTGCTCGGAATGTTATTGTTTTACCATCATATTTTTCAGGTTCTTCCATTATGTCACGATACCATAAAGCATAATCATTGTCATTAATAACGATATTAGGTGATTCAATATCAAAAGGCAATGGGTCTTCGATATCATCATATGCAACAGTGCCGTCAGTATATTCATAAGCTACTTCGCACCTACGGCTTACCCCTCTTACAATCTGATGAAATTTATTAGGGTCATAGCTTTTTTCAAAACGATTGAATACTACTAATTCACATACATTAAGCTTGTCTACAACAAGACTTCTCATATTTGAATTATATTGCGGAAATGTTGTTGCATCAGCAAAAAACATAATTTGATAGAAAGCCCAGCCGTCCGGAGCTGCATCAAAAAGTTCTGTAACCTGCCACATACCATTATATTCTATAACTATGCGTTCAGCGTCGCACTCATCAACCAGACGCTGAAGGTTTTCCGGTGTCATTTCTGACTTGTCATCAATAACTCTGAGGAAAATATTATCCTTGCTGAAATCTGTAGTATCATATTCTTCCTCGCCCTCCTCGAAAACAAGTAAGAGCGTTCTTTCGCCAGTATTAAAACGCTTATCACCAAGAGTTTCCTGTATAAATTTTGTTTTTCCTGATTCAAGAAATCCTAAAAACAAATATATGGGTATAGTATTTTCTTCCTCATCGTAAGGCATATATTATTATCCTCCTCATTCAGCGTGGAACAGTTCTGCAATAGCCTTTTCGTTAATATTTGAACCGATAACACAAAGTCTTCCTGTAGTGCCTGCACTTCCTCTGCGGACATCGGGCATATCAGGTACATAGTCAAAATGAATCCATTCATCACCATCAGAAGATGCAACAATACCTTTTGCACGGAGAATTATACCATATGTTTCGGCATCTGAAAGCTTATCAAGAGCGTTTTTGATTTCATCAGATGAATATGGTCTTGCTGTTTCAATGCCCCAGCTTGTGAAAACTTCATCTGCATGATGATGATGTTCATGCTCGTGGTCATGACAGCCACAAGTACAATTTTCGTCATGTTCATCATGGTCATGATGATGGTGATGTTCATGCTCATCATGGTCATGGTCGAGGTCTTCATCATGGTGATGGTGATGATGTTCATGTTCTTCATGGAGAAGCTTTTCAAGTTCATCGTCAAGAGTGTTTTTCTGTGTCATTGCTTCCATAAGCTGTGCACCTGTAAGCTTATCCCATTCAGTAGTAACAATAGGAGCAGTAGAATTTGATTCACGCAGACGTTTAACACAATCATCAAGTTTATCCTGTGAAAGTCCGCCCGTATGACTAAGTATCAGACAGCTTGCATAGGTTATCTGATTGTTGAAAAATTCACCGAAGTTTTTCTGATACATCTTGCATTTTTTTGCATCGACAACTGTTGTGAATCCGTCAAGCTCAACATCATGTGCATTTATATTCTGAACTGCTTTTATAACGTCGCTTAACTTGCCTACGCCTGATGGTTCGATAAGGATTCTGTCAGGGTGATACTGTTCAATAACCTGCTCCAGTGCCTTTCCGAAATCTCCTACGAGACTACAGCAGATACAGCCGGAATTCATTTCAGTTATCTGAATGCCTGCGTCCTGTAAGAATCCACCGTCAATGCCAATTTGACCGAACTCATTTTCGATAAGGACGAGCTTTTCACCCTTATATCCCTCTGAAATGAGTTTCTTAATGAGTGTGGTTTTTCCTGCTCCAAGGAATCCAGAAAAAATTGTGATTTTCGTCATATACAAACACTTCTTTACTATTATATACTATCCTATCAAAAATAGAACGTAAACTTATTATAACACTTTTTTATGCAAAATGCAAGACTTTTTGCCCGTGGGCAACAATATATTAAAAAAGTGTGAAAAATTTTGTAAAACTATAGAATTTTTTCTTTAACTGTGTTATAATTAAATGGTGAATTTATAAAGGAGGAATGTACATGAAAAAAGTACAGATTACAGAAACTGTCCTTCGTGATGCTAACCAATCACTTATGGCAACACGTCTTCCGTATGCTGATTATGAAGATATTCTGTCAGATATGGACAAGGCAGGGTATTATTCAATTGAATGCTGGGGCGGTGCGACGTTTGACTCTTGTCTCCGCTACCTTAACGAAGACCCTTGGGAAAGACTTAGAAACCTAAGAAAGCACCTTCCAAACAACCGTTTGCAAATGCTTCTCAGAGGTCAGAACCTTCTCGGCTACAAACACTACCATGATGATGTTGTAGAAAAGTTCATAGAGCTTTCAATCAAGAATGGTATCGATATAATACGAATTTTCGACGCATTGAACGATTTCCGAAATCTTGGAACTGCTCTTGATGCAACTATGAAATATGCTACCCCTAAAACTATTGCATCTGGTTGTATTTCATATACACAAAGTCCGGTACATACTGTTGACAAGTATATTGAAATGTGCCGTGAACTTAAAAGAATGGGATTCCAGACAATCTGTCTCAAAGATATGGCTGGTACAATGACACCTTATGAAGCAGAACATCTTATCAAAGGAATAAAAGATGCTGTAGGTGACATTCCGTTGATTCTTCATACTCACTGCACAACAGGTATGGCTTATATGACTCTCACAAAAGCTATAGAATCCGGCATAGATGTTATTGACTGTGCATCATCATGTTTTTCAGGAGGAACTTCTCAGCCGTCAACTGAAACAATGTTCTATGCATTAAAGCAATATGGCATTGAAACCGGTCTTGATGAAAATATAATCAACAAGGTAAATGATTATTTCAAACCTATTAAACAAAAGTATGTTGATAACGGTCAGATTAACCCGAAGAGCCTTTCAACAGATGCACAGGCACTTGTATATAAAGTTCCTGGTGGTATGCTTTCAAATATGATTGCTAACCTTACTGATATGCACGCTATGGACAAGTTTGACGATGCATTAAAGGAAATTCCGGAGGTAAGAAAGGATTTAGGTTATCCTCCTCTTGTAACTCCTCTTTCGCAAATGGTCGGAAATCAGGCTGTAACAAACGTTCTTGTCGGTGAACGCTACAAAAATATTTCAAAGGAAGTTAAAAACTACATCAAGGGTGAATATGGTATTGCCCCTGCTCCTGTAAGTGAAGAACTTATTACAAAAGTTATCGGTGAGGGCGGTAAACCTGTTGATTGCCGTGTTGAAGACCAAAAACGTACAGGTGAAGAATTTGAAGACGCTAAAAAAGCTTTAGGTGATTTGGCTCGTTCAGAAGAGGATATTATGAGTTATATCTGCTATCCTGACCAGACTGTAAAATATCTCAAGGCACGTCGTGAAAAAGAGGAAAATGAAGCCGTTTATACTATAGAGGCTATGTAAAGGAGGTCTTTTTTCTATGAATATAGGAGATGCCGGAATTACTGCATTATTCGGATATATAGTAGTATTCTTCGGATTGCTTATACTTATGGGAGTTATGTATTGCATGAGTTCTTTCTTTAAAGCAAAAAAAGAAGAAGTCCCTGCTAAACCTGCTCCGGAAGTTAAGCCCGAACCTGTTCCAGAAGTCAAAAAGCCTGTTGCACCCGGTTCAGCAGGTCGCATAAAGCTTTATGATGTTCCGGACAAAGAAGCGGTTATGATTATGGCAATAGTTGCCGATACTATGAAAAAACCTATAAATGAATTACACTTTATTTCCATTAAGGAGGTTAAATAATGAAATACAAAGTTACACTTAACGGAAAAACTTATGAAGTAGAAGTCGAACACGGTAAAGCTGTTTTACTTGATGAATATGAGGCTCTCGCTCCTGCTCCTGCTTCCGCTGAACCTGCTCCGGTTGCTCAACAAACAGTTGCCGCTGCTCCAGCACCTGCTCCTGTAAATCTTGCTGCTGGTGAAACAGTTGCTGCACCTATGCCGGGAAATATTATCCGTGTTGACATCAAGGAAGGCGACAAGGTTAAAGCCGGACAAGTGCTTGTGATTCTTGAGGCTATGAAAATGGAAAACGAAATTGTTGCTCCTAAAGATGGCACTGTTGCTCAGATAGTCACAAGTAAGGGAGCTGTCGTTGAAACAGGTTCACCACTCGTAATAATTGCATAAAGGGGGACTTCAAATGGATATTATTGAAACCCTTAAAACCCTTGGCACAAGTTCAGGTTTTGCCGGATTTTTTGTTGAAGAAGGCTGGAAAAACCTTGTAATGATAATTATTTCTTTTGTTCTTCTGTATCTCGGAATCAAAAAGAAATTTGAACCGCTTTTACTTGTCGGAATAGCTTTCGGCTGTCTGCTTGTCAATGTTTCAAACTTCTTTGTCGGCGGTGAAAGTTCTGCCGAAGCTTTATATCACCCAGAATTATGGGACGCTTTCCTTAATCCTGACAGTGAATTTTATCACAGTTATGGTCATGTAATGTCGTCCGGCGGACTGCTTGATATACTTTACATGGGAGTAAAAACCGGACTTTATCCGTCACTTATATTCCTTGGAGTAGGTGCAATGACTGACTTTGGACCTCTTCTTGCAAATCCTAAAAGCCTTTTACTTGGTGCTGCTGCTCAGCTTGGTGTATTCCTTGCATTTTTCGGTGCTGTATGTCTCGGATTTACAGGAGAAGAAGCTGCATCAATCGGTATTATAGGCGGTGCTGATGGCCCTACTGCTATTTTCCTTACAACACGTCTTGCCCCTCATCTTTTAGGACCTATCGCTATTGCTGCATATTCATATATGGCATTGATTCCTATGATTCAACCGCCTCTTATGAAGCTCCTTACCACAGAAAAAGAACGTCAGGTTAAAATGGAGCAGAACAGAACAGTTTCCAAGACCGAAAAAATTGTTTTCCCGATTATAGTTGCTGTTTTTGTAATACTTCTTTTACCGTCAACAGCTCCTTTGATAGGCTGTCTTATGCTTGGCAACCTCTGGAAAGAATGCGGAGTTACTGAAAGACTTTCCGATACAGTACAAAATGCTTTAATGAATATTGTTACTGTATTTCTTGGAATTTCAGTCGGTGCAACTACTGTAGCATCACGTTTCCTTTCACTTGAGACACTTAAAATAGTAATTCTCGGACTTATAGCTTTTGGCTTCTCAACAGTCGGCGGTCTGCTTGTAGGAAAAATTATGTACAAGCTTTCCGGCGGAAAAATCAATCCTCTTATTGGTTCTGCTGGTGTATCAGCTGTACCAATGGCTGCGAGAGTTTCACAGATTGAGGGTCAGAAAGCTAACCCGAAAAACTTCTTACTTATGCACGCTATGGGTCCTAACGTTGCCGGAGTTATCGGTTCTGCAATCGCTGCCGGATTCCTGCTTGCAGTATTTAAGTAAAAATATTCCTTTAAACTGTCGGATACCCTCCGGCAGTTTTATTTTTTTACTATTTTTTAATTTTTAAATGGGGATTGACATTCATGAACTTTTGCATTATAATATAATAGTAGTTATATATGAAAATACTTGGATAAAGTTGAAAAAATGCCTATAAATCGCTTATACGTACAAGTATAATATGTTTTTACAGTGCTTTGATAAAACTTTATTATTTTACATATTAATATTCAGATTAAATTTTTTCATTCTGAATTAAAAAGTACTCATTTTACTAATGTTAGTCATTCTCTATTACAAGGAGATTACAATACAGCAACAGATGCTGATTCTGAAGTATACAATTCAGAATGAAATCTGCCGGAAAATTATTTCTGCCTATGAGTACAAAGTCCCTCCCACAGTTCAAAATCCTGAGGGGCTGACTTTTACGAGCAATTTTTTAATCCGTATATACGGTGACGAAATGCCCGGTGTTACTACAATACAAGGAGGTAAAACCGGTTAAACAGCTGGCAACTGTATTGAAAGCTTTGCGGAATTTGATGGAGAAACAATATATTCAGGTTATGCGTGGCTGTAATATAAAAAATTTGTTTATTATATGGCAGACAACTAAAATTACCTCTCATAAGCTGAAAATAATAGCTTTTATATCAACCGGAACAGGATATTTATATATTCTGTCTTTGCCTTCGGATAGTGTATAACGATTTCGGAGGAATTATATGGTAAAAAAACGTCTTAGAACAGACCGTGTTATTATCTGCTTTTTGTTTTTAATAATAGTTCTTATCTTTCCGGCAGACGTTGTAAAAAGATTTATTTACAAACACAGTGACAGTTACAACACTGATATGGCTGTTGTAATACGTCTGGATAATAGCATATCACATGAAAGCAAAAATACTAAACCCAATGCTTCTGATAGTGAAGAAAATCAGGACACCGGATTTATGGAAATTCCTGTTGAATATTCACAGCTTTTTTCCGGTGACCTCGTGAAAGTTGACAATAATACCCCTTATGCTTCAACTCAGATGACTTCTGCTGTTGACCTTATAAATTACAGAAATGATTATTATACTCTTATAAATGAAACGGATTCAGTTATTCTTAACACAGATGCAGCAAAAGCCCTGAATCTAATGATGAAAGATTATTATAATGCTACAGGTAAAGCAAATTTTCTTGTTTATGGTACTACAAATACATATACCGGTAGTGATTCTTACTGTCCGCAGTATTTTCCGGAATCAGAAACAGGAAATACTATTGACCTTGCTGTAAATGTTGGCAGTTATGTATTGACTTATGACGGTTGCGATGAAGAAAAATGGATTATTGACAATTGTCACAAGTATGGCTATATATTAAGGTTTCCGGCAGATAAAACGGAAAAAACCGGTTATGGTTTTTATCCTTGGCATCTGCGGTATGTCGGAAGTGTTCATGCTGATATCATGAAAGAACTTAACTATTGTTTTGAAGAATACCTCGAATTTCTTAATAACTATACATTTGACCACCCGCTATCCTACAATCTGCGGGGAATTATGTATAATATATATAGTGTAAAGTGTACTGGAGAAACTACACTTGTACCCGTTCCAAAATCCGGAAACTATACAATTTCCGGAAACAATACCGACAGTTTTATTATAACATCAATAAAAATTAACAAAAATTCTTCTTCCGTAAGCGGAGAATAATCTGCAAAAGATAGAATAATTTACATTAAAACAATAAGATTTCAGGCATTACCCTATACGTCTCCCTCATATATATTCAGAAAGGGAGGCGGTATATTTGAATAATATTCTGAAAAAGATAACGGCGGTGTTATTGTCACTGCTGATATCCATGCTGTTCATATCTGCTGATACAAATGAAGATGTTCAGGAAAAATATTCGGCTCATATTTTGATAGAAGCACGCACAGGTGCTGTTCTTGATGAATATAACTCTAATTTGCAATTGAATGTGGGCTATATGACAAAGCTGATGGCTTTGCTTCTGATAGCAGAGGATATTGAGAATGGTAACTACACAACAAGTACTGTTATAACAGCGTCGCAAGCTGTTGCCGGTACTGACGGTGCTGTGGTGTGGATTGAACCAAACGAAAATATTACTGTTGATGAACTGCTTAAAGCCGTAATCGTTGGCAATGCAAACGATGCAATGACGGTTCTTGCTGAATATTCCGAACAATCGGTTGATAATTTTGTTATGCGTATGAACAGCGAAGCATTCGACTTAGGTCTATACAGTACCGCTTTTTATTCGCCATACGGATATTATGACGAACGAGAACACACTACCGCACATGATTTGGCCATAGTCTGTGCAAAACTTTCTGCTTATGACGCTTTAGAACCATATTTCCAAATCTGGCGTGACTTCGTCAGAAATGGCAAGGCTGAACTTGTAAATGAAAATACTCTTTCACGTACATATGAGCCACATATCGGCTTTAAAGCGTCGCATTCTGAAAAATCCGGTTACTGTATTGCCGAGGGAGGAAGAAATACCGAGGGAACTACTTATATATCTGTTGTTCTCGGTGCTGAAAATGACGATATTTCGCTGAAAAAGGCAAAGGAACTTATTAACAGGGGATTCAGTGGATTTCATATGACCGCCACTATGTTTCCTGATGAAATGCTTATGCCGGTTAAAGTTAAAAATGGTGTTGAAGTTGCTGTAGAAATTCAAATCAGAAATCAAAGTAATCTGGTTGTTCCTAAGAATGTGACAGAACTCAACACTATTGTTATGATTCCGGATTTTCTGACAGCTCCGGTAAAAAAAGGGCAGGCAATAGGAGTGGCAGGCTTTTACAGCGGAGATACCCTTGTATGTGAAACCGATATTATCACCAAAGATAATGTTGATAAATTGTCATTTGCCTATTCTTTCAGGAAAATATTGTCTAATATTATCAAAAAATAATGTTGAATATTATGAATTGTGTCAAATATTCAAATTACTCTTGAAAAAAATTCAAAAATATAGTATATTATAAATATGGTAAATTATTTTTGTATGGCTTTAACCATGCAAACTGGAGGTAATTAAAAATGTCTTTGAAACTCAATACAAAATATCTTGCTGATTTTGTCAACAGTGATGAACTTGCAGGAATAAAAGCTCAGGTTGAAGCTGCTGCTGATTCTCTTCACAAGAAAAATGGTCTCGGAAATGATTTTCTTGGCTGGGTAAATCTTCCTACTGACTATGATAAGGAAGAATTTGCAAGAATTAAAGCTGCTGCTGAAAAAATCAAGAAGAATTCTGATATACTTATTGTTATTGGTATCGGTGGCTCATATCTTGGTGCAAGAGCTGCTATCGAACTTCTTAAATCGCCTCTTTACAATAATATCAGCAAGGATACTCCTGATATCTATTATGTTGGAAACAGCATAAATCCTACATACCTTAACGAAATTATCTCTCTCTGCAAAGACAAGGATTTCTCCGTTAACGTAATTTCAAAATCCGGTACTACTACTGAACCTGCTCTTGCTTTCAGAATTTTCAAAAAAATGGTTGAAGAAAAGTACGGCAAGGAAGAAGCTAAAAACCGTATTTTTGCTACTACTGACAAGGCAAGAGGAACTCTTAAAAACCTTTCTGATACTGAGGGTTACGAAACTTTTGTTATTCCTGATGATGTAGGCGGACGTTTCTCTGTTCTCACTGCTGTTGGTCTTCTTCCGATTGCTGTTGCAGGTTGTGATATCGACGCTCTTATGAAAGGTGCTGCTAAGGCTCAGGCTGATTTCTGTGCAGATTTTGATAACAATGATTGCTACAAATATGCAGCTCTCAGAAATATTCTCTACAGAAAAGGCAAATCTGTTGAAATGCTCGTTTCATATGACCCGAGTTTTGTTATGATGTCTGAATGGTACAAGCAACTCTTCGGCGAAAGTGAAGGCAAGGATAATAAGGGTATTTTCCCATCTGCTGCTGTATTCTCTACAGACCTTCATTCTATGGGTCAGTATATTCAAGACGGTGCAAGAATCCTTTTTGAAACTGTTGTTGATATAAAGAATCCTAAAACTGACCTTTTCCTTGAACCAGATGCTGAAAACCTTGACGGTCTTAACTTCCTTACAAATCAGAATATGTCTGTTGTAAACAGAAAGGCTTTTGAAGGTACTGTTCTTGCTCACACTGAAGGCGGTGTTCCGAATATTATTCTTGAACTTGAAGATACTACTGAAGAAAGTGTCGGCTATATGATTTATTTCTTTGAAAAAGCTTGTGCTATTTCTGGTTATGTTCTTGGCGTTAATCCATTTAACCAGCCTGGTGTTGAAAGCTATAAGTCAAATATGTTTGCACTTCTTGGAAAACCTGGTTACGAGGGTGCTAAGGCTGCCCTTGAAGCAAAGCTCGGTTAATTTTTCCGGCTTATATATCCCCCAAATACGTAAAATGCCGTAAGGCAACGGAAGGAGTAAAATACTTATGATTAAACTTATTACTGGTAAAAAGGGTACAGGCAAAACCAAGATTCTTATTGACCAGATTAATGAATCTGTAAAGGCTTCCAACGGTAACGTTGTATGCGTTGAAAAAGGTTCAACTGTAAGATATTCTATCAGCCGTAAGGCAAGATGGTGCGATACAGAATACTACAAGGTAGACGGATATGAGGCTTTCTACGGCTTTGTTGCAGGTCTTCTTGCAAGCAACTATGATATTACTGATATCTTTGTTGACGGTATTTTCAAAATCGGCGGTCGTGATTATGAGGCTTTCGGCAATATGCTCGAAAAAATTGATGCCCTCACAGGTGAAGACGTTTCTGTTGTATTCACTGTTTCTGCTGACGTTGCAGAACTTACTGAAAACGTAAAGCAGTTTATTAAGTAATTTCTGAATAAATTTTCACTTTTTTTCAGAAACACCTATTGACATATACTGTGAATTGGTGTATAATATATTTTATGATGCTCTGAAAGGTTTTTTGTATATGGTTTTTAATTTAAGACAACTTTTCAATATCGTTGGTGAATCTAAAGAAATCGAATATTCTATATCTGAGAATGAACTTTCTGCTATCCATGGATACAGCTTTTCTTCTCCCGTTAAAATTACTGGTAAGTTCTTTAACCGTGCCGGAGTTGTCTATCTTGAATATTCTGTTAATTTTTCCCTCTCTCTTATCTGTGATAGATGTCTTGATGAATTTGAAAGGGAATATACCTTTGATTTCTCACACATTGTAGTTCCGTCTGTTAACGGTAACAATGATGATTATATTGTCGCTGACGGTGAGAGCATTGAACTGAATGATATTGCTTTTACTGACCTGCTTTTACAACTGCCATCTAAAATTCTCTGCAAAGATGACTGCAAAGGTCTTTGTATGGTCTGCGGTTGTAACCTTAACGTCTCTGAATGCAATTGTCTAATTTCTGAGCTGTGAAGCTCGTTGTAAGGAGGTGCCAGAATGGCTGTACCAAAGAGAAAAACTTCCAAGGCAAGACGTGATAAGAGACGTTCTGCTGTATGGAAGCTTGACGTGCCTGCTATGTCCAAGTGCGACAACTGTGGCGCATATAAGGCTCCGCACAAGGTTTGCAAGAACTGCGGTTTCTATAAGGGCGTAGAGGTTATCAAAATCGACGCTTAATCGGCTTAATCCGATACATTGAGAAGGAGAGGAGGAGTTAAGTCCTGCTCTCCTTTTTTTGAAAATTATGGAGGATTACATGGTTGAAATTAAAAGTATTATTGCAAATTCTCCCGCTTTCATTGCCGGAATCCGTCCACATGATTTCCTGATTTCCGTAAATAATCAAGAAATTCATGACGTTCTTGACTATATGTTCTATTCTGCGGAAACTTCAACCACTCTTGTTATTCTTCGCAATGGCGAAAAACTTTCATTTGATATTCAAAAGGACGAATACGACGATATCGGTCTTGAATTTGAAACTTTCCTTATGGATAAAAAATTATCTTGCAGAAATAAATGCGTTTTTTGTTTTATTGACCAAATGCCCCCCGGTATGCGTGAATCACTTTACTTTAAAGACGATGATGCGAGACTTTCTTTTCTTCAGGGAAACTATGTCACTCTTACCAATCTTGAACAATCTGACATAGACCGCATTATTAAAATGAAACTTAATATAAATGTTTCTGTTCACACGACTAATCCCGATTTGCGTGTGAAAATGATGCATAACCGTTTTGCTGGGGAAAAACTTAAATTTATTTATCAGCTTGCTGAAAATGGTATAAAACTTAATTGCCAGATTGTTTGCTGTCCTAATCTTAATGATGGTGATGAACTAAGACGTTCATTGACTGATTTGGGAAATCTTATGCCTAATATTTCAAGTATGGCTGTTGTTCCAGTTGGTCTGACAAAGTTTCGCAAGGGATTATTTCCGCTTACTTCTTTCACCCCTGAAAAAGCCTCCGAAACTATAGATATAATAGCAGAATTTCAGGACGTTTTTCTTGAAAAATTCGGAACAAGAACTGTTTTCCCGTCAGATGAATTCTTTATTATCGCTAATAGACCGATTCCTCCTATGGAATATTATGAAGATTTTCCTCAATATGAAAACGGCGTAGGAATGGTACGTTCACTTATTGATGAATTTGAAAAAGCCATTGAAGTTGCTGAATGGGAGGTCGGAGAACGTCATGTATCATTAGCTACTGGATATTCTGCATATGGAGTCATAAAGTTTCTTGCTGAAATGGCTGAAAAACATTTTCCTTTGCTTAAATGCGACGTTTATAGAATAAGAAATGACTTTTTTGGAGAAACTATTACTGTTGCAGGTCTGATAACTGCTCAGGATTTGATTGCTCAGCTTAAAGGAAAAGATTTAGGAGATAATCTCATTATTTCAAGTTCAATGGTAAGAAGAGATTCTACAGAATTTCTTGATGACCTTACAATAAAAGATGTTGAAAATGCTTTGAATGTAAAAATAAAACACGTCCCTAATGACGGATATGAATTCCTTGATGCAATTATGGGAATTGTTTATTAAAATATGAAAGGAGTATGATAAAATGTCACTACCAATTGTTGCAGTTGTAGGCAGACCTAATGTCGGTAAATCCACACTGTTTAATAAGATTATAGGGCAAAGGCTTTCAATAGTTGAAGATACCCCCGGAGTTACTCGTGACCGTATCTATTCAAAATGTGAATGGCGTAACAAAACTTTTATGGTTGTTGACACCGGAGGTATAGAACCTGATAGTGATGATGTTATTCTCTCCCAGATGAGAAGACAATCTGAACTTGCTATAGAAAAAGCTGATGTTATAATTTTTCTTACCGATATCAGATGCGGAGTTACTGCCGATGATTACGCTGTTGCAGAAATGCTTATAAAAAGCGGTAAACCAATTATCTTAGCTGTTAACAAGTGTGATACTCTCGGCGAACCTCCTATGGAACTTTATGAATTTTATAATCTCGGACTTGGAGACCCTTATCCTGTATCTTCTGTTCATGGTCATGGAACTGGTGATATGCTTGACGCTGTTTATGAATATCTTCCGGATAATGACGCTAAAGAATATGATGAAGAATACATCAAAGTTGCTGTAATCGGAAAGCCAAATGCCGGAAAATCTTCACTTATAAACAAAATTGCAGGTGAAGAACGTGTTATAGTTTCGGATATCGCAGGTACTACAAGAGATTCAACGGATACCATTATTGAAAATGAATTCGGAAAATTTGTTTTCATAGATACTGCCGGTATAAGAAAAAAATCAAGAATTACTGAAAAAGTAGAACATTATAGTGTTTTACGTGCATATATGGCAGTTGACCGTGCTGACGTTTGCGTTATAATGATTGATGCTTCTGAGGGATTCACAGAACAGGATTCAAAAGTTGCCGGATACGCTCATGAACAGGGAAAAGCTTGTGTTGTTGCTGTTAATAAATGGGATTTGGTTGAAAAAACTGATAAAACTATGCAGGAATACCGCACTAAACTTGAAAACGATTTTAGCTTTATGTCATATGTTCCGTTTGTGTTTATCTCTGCTAAAACAGGTCAGCGTATAAATAAGCTTTATGAACTTATAAAATACACTCACGAACAGAACAGTATGAGAATTTCTACAGGTATGCTTAATGATGTTCTTGCATATGCTACAACAAGAGTTCAGCCACCGTCAGACAAGGGAAGAAGACTTAAAATTTATTATATGACACAACCTTCTACTAAACCGCCTACATTTGTTATTTTTGTAAACAGAGCTGATTTATTTCATTTTTCTTATAAAAGATATATCGAAAATCAGATACGTTCCACTTTTGGTCTTGAGGGAACTCCGGTTCGTTTTATAGTACGTGAGAGAGGAGGTAATGACAAGTGAGTTATTTACTTGCTATTGTTATTGCTGCTGCTCTCGGGTATTTCCTTGGCAGTCTTAACTTTTCAATTATAATAGTTAAAATTATGACCGGTAAAGATATTCGTGAAATGGGCAGTAACAATGCCGGTCTTACGAATACTTACCGTTGTGCAGGAAAAACTTGTGCTTTGCTTACACTTGTCGGCGACGTTCTTAAAAGTGTGCTTGCGGTTACTCTTGCAATGATATTTGCTAATTTGCTTAAAGCTGGAATAAATGGTGATGTTAAATATATAGAATATATTGCGGGAATAGGTGCGGTAATGGGACATATTTTCCCTATATATTATGGTTTCAAGGGAGGAAAAGGTGTACTTGCCGGAGCTTCTTCATTTATCATAATTGACCCGAAAGTATTTATATCAATTTTAGCTATTTTTATAGTTATTCTTGCAATATCAAAATATGTTTCTCTTGCATCTATTTTTTCTGCTGTATACTGTCCGATAGCTGTATTCCTGATGTCTCTTATTGTGGAAAACGAATCAATAGGTATAGTTATTTTACATACTTTGTTTTCGGCTGTAATGGCTGGGGTTATTATATGGAAACATAAACCAAATATTGACAGACTTCTTGCAGGTACAGAAAATAAGTTTGTATTCAGAAAATAATATTAAGAGCATATCTGTAAAACCGGATATGCTCATTTGATAGGAGGTATTTTTTTATGGCAAATGTAGTTATACTTGGTTCAGGAGGATTCGGATTAAGTCTTGCTGTTATGGCTGAACACTGCGGGAAACACAATGTCATAGTGTGGTCAAAATTTCAGTCTGAAATTAACGAAATCAGAAAACATGGTGAACATATTCAGAAATTACCAGGAGTTCCTATTTCTGAAAGCATCATGCTGACAAGTGATATTTCATGCGTAAAAGGTTGTGATATACTGATTTTCGGTATACCCTCAAGCTTTGTCCGTGATGTTGCAAAACTTGCTGCCCCTTATACTGATGAAAAAATGGTTATTGTAAACACCGGAAAAGGTTTGGAAGAGGGAACTTTTAAACTTTTAAGTGATGTTATCGGAGAAGAAATAAAAAATGATAAAATTGTAGTTTTATCTGGTCCTTCACACGCCGAAGAAGTAGCACGTTGTATTCCTACAACAATCGTTGCAGCTTCTAAAAACCTTTCTGCTGCTGAATATGTACAAAAAATTTTTGCAAGCGATTGCCTCAGAATATACATTAATGATGATGTTACAGGTTGTGAAATCGGTGGTGCTTTAAAAAATATTATCGCTTTATGCGTAGGAATATGTGACGGTATGGGTTACGGAGACAATACTAAAGCCGCACTCATGACAAGAGGTATTCATGAAATAGCACGTCTCGGAAAAGCTATGGGAGCAAAAGCAAGCACTTTCAGCGGATTGACCGGAATAGGCGACCTTATAGTTACTTGTACAAGTATGCACAGCAGAAACAGACGTGCAGGTATTCTCATAGGACAGGGAATTTCTCCGGAAGAAGCCGTAGAAAAAGTGGGAACTGTTGAGGGATATTTCTGTTGTAAGGTTGCTTATGAACTTTCACAGAAAATTGGTGTAGAAATGCCTATCACTGAACAGCTTAACAATATTCTTTTCCATGGCGGTGATGTCAGAAAGGCTCTAAGTGAACTTATGAACCGTCCATTGAGTTACGAAGAAATTTAAAAAAGCATACTTAAATATAAAGGAAATTAAATTCCTGAAATAAACATATATATTTAATGAGGTGATATTTATGATAAAAATTCTTGAATACAGAGGACATATCCGCAATTGGAAACAACTTTGCGAAGAACTGGGAATATCTGTTCTTACACGTGAAGAACGTGAAAAACAAATAATTTCCAAAGCTTATGAAAAATGGGGGCATGATATGGCAAACCATATTTACGGAATGTTCGCATTTGCTCTCGATGATAACGGAAAAATCTTCTGTATGCGTGACCAGTTTGGAACAAAACCTTTTTATTACTATCAGACAGCAAAAGGAAATTTACTTTTTGGTACAACGATAAGAAAAATTATGGAGCAGGACGGTTTTATAAAAGAAGTGAATACTGATATGCTTCAGATTTATATGTCACTTACTTATGTTGCCGGAGAGGATACATTTTTCAAAGGTGTCAAAAAATTAATGCCTGGTCATTGGTTGGAATTTGAAAACGGTAAACTTATAATTGAACGTTACTGGACACCTACATTCAATCCAGATAATTCTAAAACTCTCAACGAATGGGCAGACGAAATTCATTCAACAGTGCAGGAAGTTTTCAAAGATGTAAAGGAAGATGATGAAACCGCTGAATCATTTCTTTCAGGAGGAGTGGATTCTTCATATGTTTTAGCAATGTCTGATGTTAAAGTTACCGATTCATGCGGATATGATGATGAACGCTTTGATGAATCTGGACTTGCGAAAAAAACTGCTGATATTTTAGGACGTGAAAATAATCGTTGTCTGATTACTCCAGAAGATTATTTCAATATAGTTCCTTATGTTATGTACAATATGGAACAGCCTTTAGGTGATGCTTCTGCTATAGCATTCGCAATTGCCTGCAAAGCAACCACCAAACATACTAAAATATGTTATTCCGGTGAGGGAGCTGACGAATTTTTCGGCGGATATAATATGTATCGCAATGCTGAAAGATATGGTGATAATCTTAAAAATTTCTATGTCGGAAACACAAACATAATGAAAGAGGACGAAAAACAAAAAATACTTAAAAGCTATAATCCAAATGTTCTTCCGATTAACCTTGTAAAAGGAATCTATGAAGAAACAGAAGGTCTTGACCCTCTCACAAAAATGTCAGATGTTGATATTCAGATATGGCTTGAAGGCGATATTTACCTGAATGTTGACAAGATGAGTACAGCAGTAGGTCTTGAAATACGTATGCCTCTTACAGATATACGAGTATTTGATATAGCTTCAAGACTTCCGTCAAAATATAAGGTTAATGACGAAACAAACAAAGTGGCATTCCGTACAGCTTCTGCAAAAGTTCTTCCTGATGAAATAGCTTTCAGAAAGAAACTTGGTTTTATAGTTCCAATAAGAATATGGCTTGCTGATGAACGTTATAACAGTGACGTTAAAGAAAAATTCAACAGCAAAATGGCTGAACAGTTCTTTAACATTGATGAAATTAATAATATTTTCAATGATTATGTTAATGGTAATTCTGATAACTGGCGTAAAGTATGGACTATATATACATTCCTTGTGTGGTATGAAGAATACTTTGTAAAAAGATAAAAAAATAATCCCTCTGAATTATTTTTCGGAGGGATTATTTATTTTTTCTTTCTTCAATAACTTTTCTTAATTCTTCAAGCTGTTCACGGAAAGATTTATCAATATCAAGTTTTAATTTAGGAAATGCGTGTTCAATACGCCTGTCAACAAATTTCCTCTTGCCGGCTTCCTTGTATTTTTCACGGATTTCTTCATATTTATCATGCAACTTTTTAGAATTTTCAACACCATTATATAATTTTTCGCCTGTATAATCGGAAATTTTTCGCATTTCAGAGGAAATATTGTCAAGAATTTTAAGACGATTCTTTATGTGTATTACGGCGAATACAGTTATAATCATATCACTTGCAAAACCTGTCATTATTACGCATATCAAAATTTTTCCGAGAGTATCTGGAATGTGTTCTACAAATCCCACTACAAACGGGTGAATCAATCTGACAGCAATCAGGCAGGCAATTCCCCATAAAAGCGAAAATTTAAGGCAGATATATCCTTTCAGGTTAAATCGTTCGTCTGAATAGTCCCACCAGTTTTGATGAAATATTTTTTCAAGAATGAATCCTGTTACGAGTTCAAGGAAAGTTGTAAGCAATACCGAACCAAAGAACAATATTATAATATTTTCTTTAAGAGGTTCAAGAGTGGCAGTAACTATAATCATTCCAAAACCATATATAGGACAGTAAGGACCATTTAAGAAACCACGGTTTATAAATTTTCCGTGTTCTATTGCCTGATAGATTACCTCAAGACACCAACCGAAAAATGCATATATTATAAAGTACCAGAGATATATATAAATATCTTTAACCTCCTTTTAATATCCGAGTTCTTCACCCACAAGGATTACTTTTATACGATTTTTCTTACGCTGTTTTGCAGAAATAAGGTAATTGCAACATATTCTGTCATCACCGGAACAACCGTCTGATATTTGTCTTTCGGGTTTTGAAATAGAAACACATTCTCCTTTTTCCTTGCAGTATGTGTTACAGTCAAGTCGAACACAGTTTATCGGAGCTGATTCTCTTTTGACACGGGTTTCAGCTTCTTTAAGGTTTTTAACAATCTTGTTGTATCCGGCAATTATAATTACAGATTTAGGACCATATGCAAGAGCAGCAATTCTGTTGCTGTTTCCGTCAACATTATATAAAACGCCGTCTTCAGTAATTGCATTTGAACTGGAAATATATACATCAGCCGAAAAAGCCTTTATATAGATTTCTTCAACTTCTTCACGTGGCTTTCCTGTGCGGTCAAGATAAGTGTAATCAGGAGATTTAACCAATTTATCAATACCGCATTCAGCCATAGTCATAGTACCGCCATTTGTAATAACATCACCTTTTTTTATCAATGATTTCACAATTGGCAGAACATCATTTTTAGTTTCGGCATAATAAAAATCCATATTGTTTTTTATAAGGTTTTCGCCGGTTTTTCTTATATGTTTTTCGATAATAGCTTTTTTGTTTGTATCCATGAAAAATATCCTTTTCTGAAAAACCGACGGCTCTTTACGAACCGCCGGAATTATATTTATCAGTTGTTATCTGGTTCAAGAACAGCATAGTTGCCGTCTGAACGTTTGTATACTACATTTATTTCACCGGTATCACCGTTTGTGAACATAAAGAAGTTATGGTCGAGCATATTCATCTGAAGAATAGCTTCATCAACACTCATAGGACGCATTTTGAACTTTTTGTGTCTGATTACTTCATAGTCAACTTCCTGAACAGGTTCAGCAAAAGCTTCCTTAAAAGCGGTATCTTTCAGACGTTTTTCAATTTTTGTCTTATTTTTGCGGATTTGTCTGATAATTTTGTCGATAGCATCATCAAGGGCAACAAACTTATCTTCAGCGGAACGCTCTGCACGGAAGATTATGCTGTTATACTTTACAGTAAGCTCAATGACAATCTGATTTTTGATTTCAGAGATAACGATTTTTGCGTCAGCCTCATCTCCGAAAAACTTGCTGAGTTTAGTATTGATTTTTGACTCTGCATACTCCGTAAAATTCTGTGGAATCTGCATTTTCTTAGCAGTGATAGTTGATTTCATTAAGAGTCCTCCTTTAGACACCAGTTGTAAAACTGATGTATAAACTTTATGAGTACATTATAACATAAGTTGCCTTAAATATCAATAGAGTTTTGTCATTTTTGTGAGTAGTTACAAAAATTTTTTATTTTTTTGTGCAAATTGACAATCACTGTAAATTGATTGAATCAAGCATAATACGTGCTATTTGTTCAGTTGTAGCGAAACCTGCGTTTTTATCTTCAATGAGTATACAGAAAGCTATTGGCTTATTAGGGTCATCAACAAATCCCACGAGAAGTGAATTTTCTTTTTCACCGTCTTCAACCTGTGCTGTACCGCTTTTTACACCAAGAGGGTATCCTCCTATTGAATACGAATAATTATTTGTTCCATTGGTTAACATCATTTGTTTAACGGTACTTGCTGTATCCGTTGAAAAAAGTTGCTTACTGAATTCAGTTTCAGCAGTTTCAGTTATATCACCATTAACATTTGTTACATGGTCTATGAGATGAGGCATAGTCATTTTTCCTGTGCCTGTAGCGATAGCACTTTGCCACATCATAAGTTGCATAGGACTTACCATTGTATCTCCCTGACCTATGCAACCCCATTGTGTTCTGAATTCATGCTTGTCAACAAGAGTAGTTGATGCTTTTTCGCATTGTATGCCGTCAATGTCAAAGTATTCAAGTTCATCGTCATTTACCGCATAACCGAGTTTTCTGTATTTTTTAATCATGGCATTTAAATCAAGGTCATCATCTTCAATAAGTTGTGCAAAGAACGGATTACAACTGTTTTCAAGTGCCTTTTGAATATCTTGCTCACCGTGACCGCTCCAGTTGTGACAATCAATTGTATCACCGTTTAAATTGGTGTAGTGTCCGTAACAACTGTATCTTTTTGAAAAAAGAGTGTCTTTTCCAAGAACTTCCATAGCAGAAATGACTGTTGAAATTTTCTGTGTAGAACCGGGCACTGTACGATACATATTCTTAGAAATGAGTGTACCGCTTTCGAAATTTTCTATTCCGTCATAACCTTTTGTCACGTCGAGGGACGGTAAACTTGTACAGACAAGAATTTCACCGGTCAGATAATTATAAGCAACGGCACAACCTTTCTGGAAACCGTACGCATTATATACTGCACGGTTGGCATTATGGTCAAGAGTGGTATATATTGCAGCTTTTCCGTCATCAACTGACCCTTTGGAAAAACTATAATTGCTGAGTTTTTCGAGATTCTGGGCAACAAGAGTATTAGTCATCTGTCCCTTGTTGTCGCCTATAAGGTTTCCGACATCTACAAAGAAGTTATCTTCATACCAGTTTTTACCAGTTCCGTCAAAAAGTACTCCGCCGTTTCTGTCATAAACCATTCCTAAAATCTGTTTATCTGAATTGGCTATATAGAAATCCGCTTCTGTGCGTATTTTTATAATAAGAATAGCCATTACTATTACAAAGAATATCAGAAAAAGGCTTATTATATATTGGCAACGTCTTATTCCTTTCATCTGGAAACCCTCCTTATAACCGGATTTTTGATTTCAGGAGACTCAGCAGCCATAAGCATACCTGCCATAAGTCCGCTGGTAAGCATTGAACTACCTCCCGCTGAAATAAACGGTATAGTTACACCAGTAAACGGAATAAGGTTACATGAACCAAAAATATTAAGAGCCATTTGCATTATAAAGTAAGCACATACACCTGCCGTCATAGTTGCGTGATAATATGAGCAGGGAGGGTTTATAAGGGGAATAGAAATCATTATCAATATAGCAAAAATTACTATCAGTGCAAATATCAATCCCCATTCTTCGCTGATTGTTGCAAAAACAATATCGCTTTCATATGCAAATACTTCGCAAAGGTCGCCTTTTCCCGGACCTTTTCCAAGCCACCCACCGTCAGCAATTGCAATAAGTGCTTTTGATTGCTGATAACCATTTCCGGTTTTGTTACTCCATATATCTACAAAAAGCCTGTCCTGAACATATGTAGGAGCAAATTTCAAGGCAATCAATGCAACTATAAGTAATATTATTCCGGCTTTAATAATTGTTTTTTTAGAAAATTTAGCTTTAGGATAACATATTCTTGTAAAGAATCCGCTTATAAATATTCCTACAAATGTTGGCAGACTTCCTAAATCTCTGCACCACCATTGAAGAAGACAAATTGCAGCAGTTAGTCCATATAAAGCAAAATTCTCATAAACAACAAAAAAACTGCCTATCTGTTTTTTGTTTTGCTGTTCTGAAATGGAAGTGGCACAGGCAAGCACAAAGAATGGTTTTATAAATTCCGATGGCTGTATGGATATAGAACCTATATTTATCCACATACTTCTTGAACCGGTAAGGGTAACTATTATTACCATAAGTATGCCTATAGCAATATAATAATATTTTTTATACATCTGTAACTTTTTATGATTCTTGCACAGTATAAAACCAACTTTAGAAGCAACAAGAGAAACTATACAGGTTATATAATGTTTTACAGAAAGATTTACCCCGCCGAAACATGATTGAAAAATAACACTCATATTCAAAATAAGTATCAGCAGAAAATCAATAGTACAACTTCTTTGTTCAAACATTTTCATTATTATAAACCATGCAAGGTCAAGTATAATTACAGCCACCGCAAGAGTGATAACATTTGTAATGCTTTCGTAATTGCCGTTCATATATACATTAAGAAGCATGGAAGAATGAGTTATAAGAACAAATATACATGATATCAGATACAGAAAAATATTAGTATACATTATTAACCCTCCTGTGTCTGAAAATAAGTCTTCTGTTGCCAAGGTTTATAACGTCATTTTCATAAAGGACACGCTGTTTTACAAGGTTGCCGTTTACAAAAACTCCGGATTTTGAACCTATGTCTGTAATTGTCCATATGCCCTCCGAAACGGTAAGTATTGCATGATAACGTGAAACAGACAAATCAGGCAAACGAATATCAGCAGAGGCGTGTCTGCCTATTAATATTTCGTCGCATTTCAAAGGGTATGAAACATTAGGTTCTGCAAGTTCCATAAATCCTGAAATTTTGTTCCAGTACTGACGGGCGTGTTTTTTTTCGTTGTATGATACAAGAAATATTATTGATACACACAATGTAAGGATACCGGCTGAAACAGCACTTATAAAAACAGCTGGCATCTCTTTTAAAAAGTCCATAAAAAGCAAAGCACCTCCATAAAAGAATTATCTTGCGGAACTAAAAAACATTATATCATATAATAAAAAGTTTTTCAATATCCGTTACTGATATGTAATAAATATGACCATTCTGTAAACAAAAAAGTACGGGATTTTTCATACCCCGCACTTTTAAATTTGTCATTTATTTTATTCTCAATTTATAATTTCAGTTTACAAATTTACTGATTCCTTTTGCCCACTTTAATTATTGTGCAACTGAAAAATGATTCTGATATCCGTCACCATAGAAGAACAGATAACCATGACCGAATGAAGATGTTTCACTGAAATAGAGGTCTACAGCAGATTTTACACTGTCTGTAACTTCATATGAATAATAACCTAAATTTGTATATGTTTCAGAGCCTTCAAACTGATATGGCTGTGAAAGAACTTCATATATTGTATTAGGGAATAATGGACTGTTTACTCTGTTCATAATAACTTCAACTACATTAGCCTTGCTGTAAATGTCAATCCAATCTGAACCGGCTTCATGAGCTACTGCATTACATAAAAGTATATAATCGCTTTCAGATATATAATTTGTAGTTGCTGGTTCTGTGTATACGGGTTCAGTAACTACAGGTTCGGTATAAACAGTTGTGGTAGTTGTTTCTGTAACCGGTTCAATGTAAACAGTTGTAGTAGTTGTGGTTGTTTCTGTAACGGGTTCTGTATGAACAGTTGTAGAAGTAGTAGTTTCTGTAACTGGTTCAACGTAAACAGAAGTAGTAGTTGTTGTTACTGGTTCAGTTTCCATAACCTGAACAGGCTTTGTTTCCATGAAGAACCAATCTGACGGAACAGAAAGTTCAGAAGAAGTTGTAGTTGTTTCCGGAGTAGTTGCAACAGTTGTAGTAGTTGTTGTTGTTGTTGTTGTAACTTCCTGTGAAGAACTTGCTGTAGTAGTTGTCTTTGTAGTAACAGCTATAGTATTTGCAGTAGTAACAACTTCTGTAAAAGATTCTTCTGAATCAGATGCAACAGTAGTTGTTACAGCTTGTTCTGTAAAGAAATTTTCTGTAATATTTGTTTCTGTATGTAATGTTTTTATTTCACGTGTTGTTGTTTCGGCAACATAGTTTGAAATTACTGCCGGAACTGTCTGAGTGTAGCACTCGTTGTCTGCTTTAATAGTTTCTGTAGTTTCACCTATGGGCGTGGTGAAAGTCGGCATAGCATTTGAAAGTTGCTGGTTCTCGAACTTGAAAACCTCCTGATTATTCATTTTTCCTACAGTGTGTCCAGACATTGCGGAATCTGCAATTAAAACACTGCCAGTAACACATGAAGCAATCATTGCACAAACACAAATTGCCGTTTTACCTTTACTCATCGATTTAATCCTTTCCCCGAAACTTATTTCGGCTGTCTTTTTGACTTTGATAATGATAACACATATTCACGAAAATAGCAATACTTTTAAATTTTTTTCCATTTTACGAACAAAAAGAGTAAAAATCCAAAGGGCATATAGAGTAAAATAGCACAAAAAAAATTGAGTTTTTATTAATTTAAAATTAATTTGTCAATAGTTATATCTGTAAAAGATTACAAACTTGTTACAATAGATACAAATTAATTAACTCAAATAAAGAGAATTTTCCTGTAAAATTCATGCAAATAAATATTATTCTCCCTATTTTAAGAGGAAATATTGAATTATACATTTTTATAACAATATTATCAATAATTACAGATTGTAACCGGAAATTGTCGGTTATCAGCATAAAGTATGTTATTTCTGCATAAATTTACAATGGTATATTATTGACGTTTGTTAAAAAAAATGGTAAAATAAGTATAGTCATAAAATAAATCGGAGGTTTGAATTTATGGATAGAGTTTCTGCCGAAAAACGTATAAAAGAGTTATCAGAAGTACTTGAAGAACACAGTTATAAATATTATGTTCTTGATAATCCTGATATAGATGATTATGATTTTGACATGATGATGAACGAACTTAAAGAACTTGAAGCACAGTTTCCGGAACTTGTTCTTCCGTCTTCTCCTACTCAAAGGGTGGGCGGTATGGCTTTGAATACTTTTGAGAAAGTTCAGCATACTGTACAAATGGCGAGTTTGCAGGACGTTTTTGACTTTGAACAGGTGAAAAATTTCCTTGATAAATGCAATATAGAACTTGTCTCCCCAGAGTACACAGTAGAACCTAAAATAGACGGTTTATCAGTATCTCTTGAATATACTGACGGTATTTTAACAAGAGCGTCAACAAGGGGAGACGGTTTTACAGGGGAAGATGTTACAGCTAATATAAAAACCATTCGTTCAGTTCCGCTTAAATTGAAAGATGCTCCGGAATTCTTAGAAGTGCGTGGGGAAGTATATATGCCTAAAAACAGCTTTCTTGAACTTGTAGAACAACAGGAACTCAGAGAAGAACAGCCGTTTAAAAATCCAAGAAACGCCGCTGCCGGTTCGTTGAGACAGAAAGATTCTAAGATAACAGCAAGCAGAAAACTTGATATTTTTGTGTTCAATGTTCAGCAATGCAGAGGAAAGGATTTTTCAAAACACAGTGAAACACTTGATTTTCTTAAAGAAATGGGATTTAAAACGGTGTCATATAAGCTTTGTACTACATATGAAGAAATAGAAAAAGAAATAAATTCAATAGGAAATAAAAGAGCAAATTTAGCTTATGATATAGACGGAGCTGTTGTAAAAGTAAATAGTCTTTCACAAAGGGAAATAATGGGAAGTACTTCAAAAACTCCTAAATGGGCAGTTGCTTATAAATATCCGCCGGAAGAAAAAACTACAAAACTTATTGACATTGAAGTAAATGTAGGTCGTACAGGGGCTATAACTCCTGTTGCAGTGTTTGAACCTATCACTCTGGCAGGGACAAGCGTTTCAAGAGCGGTACTTCATAATCAGGATTTCATAACAGAAAAGGATATACGCATTGGTGATGTTATTACAGTCAGAAAAGCAGGGGATATTATACCTGAAGTTCTTAATTCTGTCAGCCATGAAGAAAATTCTGTAGTATTTCATTTGCCGGAAGTCTGTCCTGTATGCGGTACGCATTGTGTGCGTGAAGATGATGAAAGCGTTTTAAGGTGTCCTAACGTGGAATGTCCTGTTCAGCTTCTTAAAAATATGATACATTTTGCCTCTAAAAACGCTATGGATATAGATGGTTTAGGTGAAGCTAATATGAAACTTCTTGTTGATAATGGTCTTGTAAGTTCTCCGGCAGACTTGTATATTCTCAAAAAAGAACAACTCTTGACTCTTGACAGATTTGCAGAAAAATCCGCTGAAAATCTCATAACTGCTATAGATAATTCAAAAACAAAAGGTCTTGAAAGACTGATTTATGCCCTTGGCATACGCAATATCGGACAAAGAGGAGCAGTTCTGTTATGTGAAAAGTTTCATAATATGGACAGCATAATTAATGCTACCAAAGAGGAAATATCAGATATAGAAGGTTTTGGCGATATTATGGCGGAAAGTGTAGTCCGTTCATTGCGTGAACCTCACCGCATTGAATTAATCAATCGTTTGCGTGAGTATGGATTGAACATGACATACAACAAGCAATCAACTAATGATGACAGATTTAAAGGGAAAACTTTTGTTTTAACAGGAACTCTTCCCACTATGAAACGTGATGATGCTAAAAAATTAATAGAGAGTTTCGACGGAAAAGTTTCCGGCTCAGTATCTAAAAAAACTGATTATGTAGTTGCGGGTGAAGAAGCAGGAAGCAAATTAATTAAGGCTCAGACTCTCGGTGTAACTGTTATAAGTGAAAGCGATTTAATGGAGATGTTAAAGTGACCTACAAAGAAGAAAATCGTGACCTTTTTTCAGTAACAGAAGATTATTATTTTGTACATTGTATCAGTGCGGACTTTGCATTGGGAAAAGGGATTGCACTCCAGTTCAAAAAATCTTTTGACATGAAAAATAAACTCAAAGAATCAGGAAAATCCGGAAAATGTATTCTTATTGACAGGGTATTTAATCTTGTAACAAAAGAAACTTATCGCCGTAAACCTACTATTGAAAGCATTACTGAATGTTTACAGGAACTCAAAAAACAAGTTATTGAAAATGATATAAAAAAACTTGCTATGCCATTGATTGGCTGTGGGCTTGACGGATTGAACTGGAAAGACATTTCAGAACAGGTTAAAAAGATTTTTGATGATGTAAAAGTGGAAATACTTGTATGTTATCTTTGATATTAAGAAATCCGGTATCATTTTACCGGATTTTTTGTAAGTTTTATTTAACTTTTTTTGATTATATAACTTTTCTGTGCTATAATAAATAGAGTATAAAACAAAGGAGGTTTCTTTAATGAAACAATTCAACGTCACAGGTATGAGTTGTACAGCGTGTTCATCAAGAGTGGAAAAAGCTGTTTCAAACGTAAATGGCGTTACTTCATGTTCTGTAAGTCTGCTTACTAATTCTATGGGGGTTGAAGGAACTGCTTCTGATGATGACATCATGCAGGCAGTTCGCAATGCAGGATACGGAATATCACTAAAAGGTGCAAAAAACGCCACAATTACAGACAGTGATTCACTTAAAGACCGTGAAACACCTGTACTTAAAAAAAGATTTATTCTTTCAATAGGGTTCATGCTTGTGTTGATGTACTTTTCAATGGGATACAGTATGTGGGGATTTCCTTTGCCGTCGTTTATGGACGGAAACTATATTATGATTGGCATTATACAAATGTTACTTGCCGGCATAGTAATGATAATTAATCAGAAGTTCTTTATCAATGGTTTCAAAAGTCTCTTTAAACGTTCACCTAATATGGATACGCTTATTGCTTTGGGGTCAGGAGCATCATTTATTTATAGCTTGTATGCATTGTTTGCAATGACGGACGCACAATTAAAAGGCAATCCGACTATGCCGTATATGCATGAATTTTATTTTGAATCATCAGCAATGATTCTTACTCTTATAACATTGGGAAAAACTCTCGAAGCACGTTCAAAAGGTAAAACTACCGATGCACTTAAAAGCCTTATGAAACTTGCTCCGAAAACTGCCGTTATAGTTGAAGATGATATTGAAAAAACTGTTCCTGTAGAGCAGGTTAAACAGGGAGATATATTTGTAGTGAGACCAGGGGAAAACATTCCGGTGGACGGAGTTGTTATTGAGGGAGAAAGTGCTGTAAATGAATCCGCACTTACTGGTGAAAGTATTCCGGTTGATAAGGTAATAGGGGATAATGTTTCATCAGCTACGCTTAATCAGTCTGGTTTCATAAAGTGCAGGGCAACAAGAGTAGGTGAAGATACAACGCTTTCGCAGATAATACAAATGGTCAGCGAAGCTACTTCAACTAAAGCTCCGGTTGCAAAGATAGCAGATAAAGTTTCCGGTGTATTTGTTCCGGCAGTAATATGTATAGCTGTAGTTACTTTTATAGTATGGATATTAGTCGGAAAAAGTATAGGATTTTCGCTTGCAAGAGCTATTTCGGTACTTGTCATAAGCTGTCCGTGTGCTTTAGGACTTGCAACCCCTGTTGCTATAATGGTAGGTAATGGCGTTGGTGCTAAAAACGGAATACTTTTCAAAACCGCCGTTTCTTTGGAGGAAACAGGAAAAGTAAATGTTGTTGCTCTTGATAAAACAGGAACTATAACTTCCGGTGAACCTGAAGTTACAGACATAATCCCGTCAGGAGAATATAATGGAAATTATCTTATTTCAATGGCATATTCGCTTGAAAGAAAAAGCGAACACCCTTTAGCGAAAGCTATTCTGAAAAAAGCCGAACAGGATAAAGTTACAGCTGAGGAAGTAAGCGGATTCAAAGCACTTTCCGGTAATGGTCTTGAGGGTTACAGGGATAACAAGAAGATTTCCGGAGGAAACTATAATTTTATAAGTAGTGTGGCGGATATTCCGGAAGATATGAAAAACTATTCGGAAAAGCTTGCGGAAGACGGAAAAACACCATTGTTTTTTGCAGAAGAAAATAAACTTATTGGAATTATAGCTGTTGCAGACGTTATAAAAGAGGACAGTTCACAAGCTGTAAAGGAATTAAAGAATATGGGTATTCATGTTGTAATGATTACCGGTGATAATGAACGTACTGCACAGGCAATCGGAAAACAAGCCGGTGTTGATGAAGTTATAGCAGGTGTACTTCCGGAGGGAAAAGAAAGTGCAGTCCGCAATCTGAAAAGCAAAGGACGTGTTGCAATGGTAGGTGACGGAATTAATGATGCTCCGGCACTTACAGTAGCAGATACCGGAATAGCTATCGGAGCAGGTACAGATGTTGCAATAGATTCTGCTGACGTTGTACTTATGAAAAGCCGTTTGAGTGATGTTCCAACAGCTATACGTTTAAGCCGTGCAACTTTAAGAAATATTCATCAGAATCTTTTCTGGGCATTTATTTATAATGTGTTTGGTATTCCGCTTGCTGCCGGAGTATATATAAAACTTTTCGGTTGGCAACTTAATCCAATGTTTGGAGCGTTTGCAATGAGTTTATCAAGTTTTTGCGTTGTAACTAATGCTCTCAGACTGAATTTAGTTAATATACATGATTCAAGCCACGACAAGAAAATTAAACAACACAGTAAAAGTAATACTAATGATGTTACTATAAAAATAAAAGGTATGATGTGCGGACATTGTGAAGCTCATATTAAAAGTGCTCTTGAAGAAACTGGAGTTACTGTTAAAGAAGTAAGTCACGAAAAAGGAATTGCAATAGTTAAGGGCAAAGTAAGCAATGAAAAATTAAAACAGGCTGTAGAAAATGCAGGTTATAAAGTTGTAAAATTTATATGAAAAAATCCGGAGTATAATGCTCCGGATTTTTTTGAGTTATTTAATGTTTGTCTTTGGTGAAATCTACATTTGCAAGAGGATTTGCTTCAACAGCGTTTCTTACTTGTTCATTGCTGATATGTGTATAAATTTCTGTTGTAACAGTGCTTGAATGTCCAAGTAATTCTTTTAGTGCAAGTATATCAGCTCCTCCATACTGATACATTAAAGTGGCTGATGTATGACGCAATTTATGAGTAGTTATACCTTTACCGTCAAGCTCTGCTAATTTCACAGTATTTTCTACAATTTGCTGTACACGGCGTTTTGAAATGCGTTTATTGCGATTGCTTATAAAAAGAGCTGGTTCATCGATTGCTTTTGGGTTGTCGTTACGTAATTCAATATAGTTTCTTAGGGCAGAAATGCACGCTTTGTTAAGATATACCATGCGTTCCTTGTCGCCCTTTCCGGTGATTTTTATTCGATTTTCATTAAAATCTATGTCTTTTGTATTTATTCTTATGAGTTCACTCAAACGCATACCGCAGTTCAAAAGAAGTGTAATTATACAGTAGTCACGCAAAGAATCGCTATTATTTGAAGTTTCAAGTAATTTCATGCTTTCATCAAGTGAAAGAAATTTAGGCATAGCAGTTTTAGGAGAAGGCATATCTATATCTCTGATAGGGTCGTTTTCTATAATATGTTCTGTTTTAATCAGATATTTAAAAAAACTTTTAAGTGAAGATTTTTTTCTGTAACGTGCTTGTTTGCTGTTTTGGCGTTCATCGGCGACGTAAAATATAAAATTGTAGACATCTTTTACAGAAATATTTTTAAGTTCATCAACAGACATATCACTTATATTTATGTCGATTGTTTCGATATCGGAATTTATGTTATTTTTATGTATGTATTTTAAAAATAATCTTACATCAAAGTAATATTCACTTATAGTGCGTTCGGATAACATCTGTACGACTTTCAGATGTACAAGATAATTATTAAGGAATTCCGGATTACTGCTGTTATTGTAATTTTTCAATTGCATTACCTCATTATTCAATACTTATTTAAACGTGTGGATTGCATCAGTAGGGGATAATTTCTATCCTGCTTACAAATGTTATCCGTAATTTTCAGATTTTTGTCAAGCCATTAGTTTGAACTGAAAATAAATATTTCGGAAATAATAAAGCATGAATTATAAGTATACAAATTCAGGAAATATTTTCACTTCAATAGGACTCTTTAAGCCAAAATGAAATTTTAAAATTACTGAAATTTAATCCATTGTGCAAGAGTGGTGATAAAAAGAGTATTTGTTGGAACATCGGATTTACTTTGTAAAGTATTTTGGAAAATACTATCGGCAAATTCTGAATCACAATGATTGTATCCAACATGAATAGCGTTTCTTATAGCGTGTTCAATGGATAAGGCGGTTACGTTGTAACGGGTAGCAATTTCTGGGTAAAGTTCTTTTGAAAAACTAATGGTAATTCTTGGACTGTCAAGAAAAATCTGTATTGCTTCACAGATATAGTGATAACCCTTAATATTGGGTGAAATTCCAAGTCTGGGAAGTATACTTGTAAGTGTTTTTTCGACTGTATCGCACATGATTTTTATAACCCCTTTCATATGATGTGAAAATTATATCACACATTTCAATTTGTGTAAATTCACATTTTAGGTGGCATTTCTCGAAAGGCTATATAAATTGTCATGTTGCACAAATTTGATAATTTATATGATTTTAAAATATCAAATTTAACTATGAATTTATGTTTTAATAGATGTTATAAAAAAATCGTTGCATATTGTAAATACAACACACAACGATTTTTCATAACGCGGATTGAGAGATTTGAACTCTCGCACCGGTTTCCCGACCTACTCCCTTAGCAGGGGAGCCCCTTCACCACTTGGGTAAATCCGCATAATACATGGCGGAGAGGGTGGGATTCGAACCCACGTGCCCGTTAAGGCAAACGGTTTTCAAGACCGCCTCGTTATGACCGCTTCGATACCTCTCCGTGTTTTTTATTTTGTTTTGTCCCTTACGACTATTACATTATAGCACGGCTTTTAAAAAAAGTCAATACTTTTCTGTGACGAATAAAATACGATTTTTTATGAAGTTTTTGTATAATTTTACTAATAGTTTTTTATATGACTACACTATTTAAATATGTATATATAGTTTATAAAAACTCGATTTATTAAAAGTGTATTGACAAAAATGGAAAACTGTGATAGAATTAATGTGTAATTAAAATATTAAATAGTATCAATCATGCAGACAGCATGAATATTTTTGTGAGGTGCAATATGAATCCAAAATATAAAAGAATATTATTGAAAATAAGCGGTGAAGCTTTAGCAGGTGATAATAAAACCGGTCTTGACTTTGATGTTATTACAGAAATATGCAAAAGCGTAAAAAAATGCGTTGATGCCGGCGTACAAGTTGGTATTGTAATTGGTGGCGGTAATTTCTGGCGTGGACGTTCAAGCGGTACTATGGACAGAACTCGTGCTGACCATATAGGTATGATTGCAACTGCTATGAATGCTCTTGCTCTCGCTGATGTTCTTGAATCTCTCGGCTGTGTTGTAAGAGTTCAGACAGCTATCACAATGCAACAGGTTGCTGAACCTTATATCAGAAACAAGGCTATCAATCATCTCAATAAGGGAAGAGTAGTTATTTTTGGCTGTGGTACTGGTTGCCCATTTTTCTCAACTGATACGGGTGCATCTCTTCGTGCTGTCGAAATCGGAGCTGATATTTTTCTTAAAGCCACTCTTGTTGACGGTGTTTATGATAAAGACCCTCATAAATTCGATGATGCTAAAAAATATGATTACCTTACATTCAGTCAGGTACTTAATGACGGTCTCGCCGTTATGGATAGTACTGCTGCTACAATGTGCCGTGATAATAATATGAAAATGCTTGTTTTTGATTTATCTCGCCCCGATAATATTTATGACGCTGTTATGGGCGAAAATATAGGAACTATAGTTTCTGTTTAATATTTAACCGAAAGGAATTAACTACTATGAAAGAACTGATTAACACCGCAAAAGAAAAAATGAACAAGAGTCTCAATGCTCTTTCAAATGAATTTGCTTCAATCCGTGCTGGTCGTGCAAATCCTGCTGTTCTTGACAAGGTTTTTGTTGATTACTATGGAGCACAGACTCCTGTTAATCAAATGGCTGCTATCTCTGTAGCAGAGGCAAGAATACTTGTTATTCAGCCTTGGGACAGGTCAACTCTCAAGCTTATTGAAAAAGCTATCCTTGCATCTGATATCGGAATCAATCCTACTAATGACGGTAGCGTTATACGTCTTGTTTTCCCACAGCTTACAGAAGAAAGACGTAAAGACCTTTGCAAAGATATAAAGAAATACGGTGAAGAATGCAAAGTTACAGTACGTTCAATCAGACGTGATACTATGGATAAATTCAAGGTTATGAAGAAAAATTCCGAAATTACAGAAGATGACCTCAAAGACTGTGAAAAGAAAGTACAGGATTTAACAGATAAGTTCTGTGCAGAAGTTGACAAAGCTGTTTCCGCTAAGGAAAAAGAAATTATGACTGTCTGATTGGAGAATTATGGCATTATTTGGTAAAAAAGAAAAGGAAGAACAGTCTTTACCGCTTGTTCTTCCTGAACACGTTGGTTTCATAATGGACGGTAATGGTCGCTGGGCTAAAAAACGTGGTCTGCCTCGTTCATTCGGACACCGTGAGGGTGCAAAGAATTTCAAGAAAATAGTTCGTTACTGTAAGGATATTGGTCTTAAAAATATTTCATTCTATGCTTTTTCAACTGAAAACTGGCAACGTCCTAAAGAAGAAGTTGACACTATTATGGAACTTTTCAGAGACTATATAGTTGATGTAAGAAACTTTCTAAGTGAAAATACAAGAATGATATTTTTAGGTGACAAATCAGCTTTTGATGAAGATTTACAGCAAAAAATGATTAAACTTGAACAGGATACTGCACATTATACTGAAATGAATCTCATGATGGCTGTAAATTATGGCGGTCGTGATGAAATAGCACATTCTGCAAGAATCCTTGCACAGCAGGTTAAAGACGGAAAACTTAATCCTGAAGATATAACAGAACAGTCCATTGCGGATAACCTTTATACAGCAGGATTTCCGGACGTTGATTTGCTTATTCGTCCAAGCGGTGAATTAAGATTATCTAATTATCTTATATGGCAGTGTGCTTATGCTGAATACTATTTTACAGATGTTTTATGGCCTGACTTCAGCCCAAAGGAACTTGACAAGGCTTTAATTGAATTTCAGAAAAGAAACAGACGTTTCGGAGGAGTATAATGCTTACAAGAATTATTTCGGGAGCTGTTGGCGTTCTGATACTGTCGGTAGTATTGTATTTTCATAATACAATAGTACTTCCCATAGCTGTTTCTCTTATAATTGCAATCATGTTATTTGAACTTCTCAGAGCTGTAAAAATGCATAAATGTATACCTGTTCTCATTGCTTCAGAAATATGCGGAATGTCTGCTCCATTCATTTATGAATATAATGCTAACAAATATATGTTTCTGATAACTTTGTTATGTGCATTTGTGATATTTGTCACATGGTTAAAAAAACACAAAGAAATCAGATATGAACAGGTTTTTTTTGTTCTTGCTGTAATGATACTTGTTCCGCAGTCAATGTCGACAATGGTTAGAATAAACAATTATAATGAAAACGGTCTTTTCCTGCTCATTATGGGACTTTGCGGTGCTTGGATTGCTGATACGGGAGCATATTTTTCAGGAGTAGCTTTAGGTAAACACAAGCTTTGTCCGGAAATAAGCCCTAAAAAAACTATTGAAGGCTTTATCGGCGGTATTCTTACGACAGGTATTGTTTATTTAATTGCTTTCTGTGTATATGACGGATTTGAATTTAAAACAGCAATATTTGCTTTTTTGATAGGAATTGTTTGTGCAGTTATCGGAACAGTAGGTGATTTATCCGCATCTATGGTTAAAAGACAGATAGGTTTCAAGGACTATGGCAAAATTATGCCTGGTCATGGCGGTCTTATGGACAGATTTGACAGTATATTGTTTGTATTGCCGACTTTCTACGCATTTGTTACATTACTATAAAGACTACGAAAGGAGACTAAACGTTATTATTATACGGATAGTCCCTTTTCGCATTTTAACAAGATTTTATCATATAATTTTATAAGGAGATTATATAAATGAATAAGACAGTTTCTATATTAGGCTCAACTGGTTCAATCGGCACACAGTCACTTGAAGTATGTGAAAAACATGGATTCAATGTAACAGCACTTTCCGCAAATAATAATATTGAACTTCTTGAAAAACAGGCAAGAAAATTTAATTCAAAATATGTCTGCATATATAATCCGGAAAAATATTCTCAGCTTAAACAAAATCTTTCAGATACCGGAATAAAGATTCTTTGCGGTATGGAGGGACTTTGTGAAATAGCATCACTTCCGCAAAATGATATAGTGCTTAATTCTGTTGTGGGAATGGTGGGACTTCTTCCAACTCTTACAGCTATAAATGCTGGAAAAGATATCGCCCTTGCAAACAAGGAAACTCTTGTTGCCGGCGGTGAAATAGTTATGTCATCAGCAAAAGAAAAAAATGTAAAGATATATCCCGTTGATAGTGAACATTCAGCTATATTCCAGTGCTTACAGGGAAACAAAAGAGAACAGTTAAGTAAAATTATTCTTACTGCATCGGGAGGACCTTTCTTTAAAAAGACTTATGAAGAACTTAAAAAAGTTAAAAAAGCCGACGCTCTCAAGCACCCTAACTGGAGTATGGGAAACAAGATAACTATTGATTCTGCAACACTCATGAACAAAGGTCTTGAATTTATCGAGGCAAAGTGGTTATTTGACCTTACTCCGGAACAGATTGAAATTGTTGTTCACAGACAAAGTGTAGTACATTCAGCAGTAGAATACAATGATTATTCAGTTATTGCACAGTTAGGTGTTCCTGATATGAAAATTCCAATACAATACGCTTTATTGTATCCTGACAGAATGGAATGCCCTACAAAAAGGTTGTCTCTTACTGATTATGGCTGTCTTACATTTGAAAAACCTGATTATGAAACTTTCAAATGCCTGTCATCTGCAATCAAGGCAATTAAAATGGGCGGTGCTTATCCTTGTCTTGTAAACTCTGCAAACGAAGAAGCTGTAAAAGCCTTTTTAAATGACGAAATACCATTCATACAAATCGGTGAAATAGTATCTTCTGTTATTGAAAAGTTCCCGCCTGCTCAGATAACTTGCTATTATGATGTTGTAAAGGCTGATGTTTCCGCACGTGAATATGTCCGTAGCATTATAGGAAAATAAATTCCATGAAAGGAGACTGATATTACAAATGGGTATAGTTATTGCAATAATAATTTTTGGACTTATTGTCACTGTACATGAGTTCGGACATTTTATATGTGCAAAATTAAGCAAGGTAAGTGTACTTGAATTTTCAATCGGCATGGGTCCTAAGATTTTACAGAAAAAAATAGGAGAAACCATGTATTCGCTCAGATTGCTTCCCGTCGGAGGCTATTGTGCAATGGAGGGTGAAGACGAAGATTCAGATAATCCAAGAAGTTTCCGCAGTGCTAAACTCTGGAAACGCATGATTATACTTGTAGCCGGAGCAGGAATGAATTTTGTATTAGGATTTGTTGCAATTGTTATAATGCTCTCAATGCTTAATACAATACCAACTACTCAGATAAGCGGATTTAGTGCAGTACAGCTTGAAGACGGCACTCTTGAAAGGCAATCAGGAAGTTATGACTCAGGTTTAAGACATGATGATATTTTCTATGAAATAGACAATACCAGAATTTATAGTATGCTTGATTTAAACTATATTCTTTCATCTTCTCCTACAAACGTCCATGATGTAACAGTTTTACGTGACGGTGAAAAAGTAAGTTTCAATGATGTTAATTTCCAGAGTCCTACCGGAGATAGTATAGATTTCGGACTTGTTCAGAAAGAAAAAAATCCTCTTACCATTGTAAAGGGTTCAGGAGAAATGTTCATGTCAATGGGTCATATTGTCGGAATGTCACTTAAACAGCTTGTTTCAGGAAACGCAAAGAAAGAAGATGTTTCAGGACCTGTCGGAGTCGTTACAGCTATAAACGAAACCACTCAGGCAAGCAAAGATACAAAAGATACAGTTTTTCAATTAATATATATGACCGCACTTATTACTATAAATATCGGTATATTCAATCTCTTGCCGATTCCGGGACTTGATGGCGGAAGACTTATATTCTGTTTTATTGAACTTGTAAGGCGTAAACCTGTAAAACCGGAACATGAGGGTTATGTTCATCTTGCCGGAATGGTCTTACTTTTTGGAATAATGATTATGGCAACATATAATGATATAGTACGTCTGGTTACAGGCGGTGTTTAAAAACAAGGGCAGAAAGACTGATTTTGGTTTTTCTGCCTTATCTGAAACGGAGGAAATCTTCATATGAGAAATGTTAAACCTGTAAAGGTCGGGGATTGTATCCTTGACGGAAAGCATATATACATACAATCAATGCTTAATGCACGTTCAGATGATATTGAAGGTAATGTCAGACAAGCTGTTGAACTCGAAAAGGCAGGCTGTGAAATTATTCGTGTGGCAGTTCCAGATATGGAAGCAGTAAAATTGATTCCGGCTATAAAATCTGCTGTTAATATACCATTAGTTGCAGATATACATTTTGATTATCGTCTTGCCCTTGAATCAGCCCATGCAGGTGTTGATAAAATCAGAATTAATCCCGGAAACATTGGAGATAATGACAGAATTAAAAAAGTAGTTGATATTTGTAAGCAGAAAAACATTCCTATAAGAATAGGAGTAAATTCAGGTTCACTTGAAAAAGAACTTCTTGCAAAATACGGTTCACCGACTCCGGAAGCCCTTGTTGAAAGTGCTATGAATCATGTTTCATTATTGGAACAGTTTGATTTTGAAAATATTGTAATTTCAATTAAGTCATCTGATGTCAACAAAATGATTAAATCATACCGTCTTGTCGCTGAAAAATGTAATTATCCACTGCACTTAGGAGTTACAGAAGCCGGTACAGAACGTATGGGTCTTATTAAATCATCAATAGGAATAGGTTCGCTTTTATGTGACGGAATCGGCGAAACTATTCGAGTATCACTTACTGATAGTCCGATAAAGGAAATATATTCTGCACAGGATATTCTTAAAGCAATTGGAAAACGTGGCGGTGTAAAACTTGTTTCATGCCCCACTTGCGGAAGAACAAGAATAAATCTTGTAAAAGTTGCCGGAGAAATTGAAAATGCAGTCCGCAATATGAAAAAGGATATAACAGTTGCAGTAATGGGCTGTATTGTAAATGGCCCTGGAGAGGCTCGTGAAGCAGATGTAGGAATAGCAGGCGGTAATGGGTGTGCAGTGATTTTCAGAAAGGACGGTTCTCAACGAAAAATCAAAGAGGAGGATATTGTCTGTGAACTTCTTGCAGAAATTGACAGACTGTAAATCATGAAAATAAATTTAGCAGAATTTTTTAAGGAGTATACGGACATTCCCGACAGTACAAAGAACGGAGAACTTTTCCGGCTGACGCATTCAAAAAAAATGAATAAAATGACATTTTTTGCATCTTTTGAAAATATAATTCCGAGTGAAGATATTTTTTCCTTTGAAAAAACTGTAGAAAATGCTCTTAAAGTTGACAGGATACGTCTTATATGTCGTTATCCGGAAAAGCTTTTTTGTATTAATTACTGTAGTGAGATAATCAAGCTTCTTAAACGTGATATATCCGTCATAAATGGTTTTATGGAAGATGCTGATATTAATCTGAATGAAGATAACCTTTCCATAGGTCTGGCACACGGAGGACGTGATATTCTTGAAAAATATCATTTCTGCCAGAATTTTTCACAAATGATATATAATCAGTTCGGAATAAAAATAAATGTTGTACTTAAAGGTAATGAAAAAGTTTCGTCTGAAGAATACAATGAAATGATTGAAAAAATTTCAGCGGGTCTTCCGGATTACAATAATCAGCTTATTCCGGAAACTCCTCCTGAAAAACCTGAAATAATCGTTCCTGAAAATCCCGTTGATGCTGATTCGTTGGATACTGAATTTGATGCAGAATCCGCTGAAATAGTTTTCGGAAAAGCTATCCGTGAAAAACCTTCCTCAATTGGAAAAACCATGCAGGAATTAGGAAAAAAAGCGGTTATTATCGGTGATGTTTTTGCATTGGAATTTAAGGAACTCCGAAACGAAAAAACTGTAGTTACATTTGATATAACTGATTACAGCGGTTCTCTTAAAGTTAAAGTTTTTGCAAAGAACGATGAAATAGAAAGCATGAATCTTAATTCAGTGAAAAAAGGAAGCACTATTATTGTACGTGGAAAAGTTGATTTTGACCAATTTGCCCACGATATAGTTATAACTCCGGATTCAGTAATTAAGGTTAAAAGAATTCCTAAAAAAGACAACTACCCTCAGAAACGTGTTGAACTTCATTGCCACACGAATATGTCAGCTATGGACGCTGTTACAGACCCTGTTACACTCATTAAAAGGGCTTCTGAATGGGGACATCAGGCAATGGCTATCACTGACCACGGAACAGTACAGGCATTTCCGGACTGTATGTATAATATGCCGGATAATTTCAAGGTAATATACGGTTGTGAAGCCTATGTTGTGAATGATATTGATAAACCGTCTATTTTAAAATATCCTGATAACAGAAGCATAAATGACGAAATTATTATATTTGACGTTGAAACAACCGGACTCAGTTTTTTATCGGACAGACTCACGGAAATAGGTGCTGTAAAACTCAAAAATATGCAGATAGTTGATACTTTTGATATTAAAGTTAATCCTATGAAACATATTCCGGAAAAGATTACAGAACTTACAGGCATATCCGATGATGATGTAAAAGACGCTCCACTTGAAAAGGAAGCTATGCAAATGTTTATGGAATTTTGCGGTGATAATCCTGTACTTGTTGCACATAACGCAAATTTTGATACCACATTTATAAATGAAACCTGCAAACGCAATAATATAGAATTTTCTTATAATTATATCGATACTCTTGTATTATGTCAGGTAGTGCTTCCGGATATGAAACACTATAAATTGAATCAGGTTGCAAAAAAGCTGAAACTCGGAAAATTTGACCACCATAGAGCTTCAGAAGATGCATTTATACTTGCAAAAATATATATCGAACTCATAAACAGGCTCAAAAGTGAAAACGAAATCAAAACATTAAATGATATTAATTCCAGAAACAAAGATATTGATATAAAAAAACTCAAATCATATCACCAGATTATTCTTGTAAGAAATCAGGCAGGACTTAAAAATTTGTACAAGCTGGTGTCATATAGTAACCTGAATTATTTTTACAGAAAGCCTCTTATGCCTAAATCCGTGCTTCTTGAACATCGTGAGGGACTTATTTTCGGAAGTGCTTGTGAAGCCGGAGAACTTTTTCAGGCAATGGTCAACAATAAATCCGAAAGGGAAATTGAACATCTGGCAAAGTTTTATGATTACCTTGAAATACAGCCTACTTGTAACAATGAATTCATGATACGTGAGGGAACGGCGGAAAACATTGAAACTCTCCAGAATTACACACGCCGGATAGTTGAACTCGGTGAAAAACTTAATATTCCTGTATGTGCAACCTGTGATGTGCATTTCATTGACCCGAAAGATGCTATTTACAGAAAAATTATCCTTACAACCATGGGATTTAAGGATATTGAATATCAAGCACCGCTTTATTTCAGAACAACCGAAGAAATGCTTTCAGAATTTGAGTTTCTTGGTGAAGAAAAAGCAAAAGAAGTTGTTATCACCAATACAAATATGATTGCCGATATGGTAGAAATTGTACGTCCTATCCCTAAAGGAACTTTTACACCAACCATTGACGGAGCAGAAGAAGAACTTAAAAAAATTACACATGACAAAGCATATGAAATATATGGAAATCCTCTTCCTGAAATTGTTGAAAAACGTCTTGACAGAGAATTATCCTCAATCATAAAACATGGATTTTCAGTGCTTTATATAATCGCTCAGAAACTTGTATGGAACTCTGTTGAAAATGGATATTTAGTAGGTTCAAGAGGTTCTGTCGGTTCATCGTTTGTAGCCTCAATGGCTGGAATATCAGAAGTAAATCCATTACCCCCGCATTATATTTGTCCGAAATGTAAGCACAGTGAATTTATTCAGGACGGTACATATGGTTCTGGATTTGACCTACCTCCTAAGAACTGTCCCGAATGCAATACAGATATGATACGTGAAGGTCATGATATACCATTTGAGACTTTTCTGGGATTCGACGGAGACAAAGCTCCGGATATAGACCTTAACTTTTCCGGTGAATACCAGTCAAATGCCCACCGGTATACAGAACAGCTTTTCGGGAAATCAAACGTTTTCAAGGCTGGAACAATTTCAGCGGTTGCAGATAAAACGGCTTATGGTTATGTAAAAAAATACTGTGAGGAAAACGGAATAAGTCTGAATAATTCAGAAATGACCCGTCTTGCAATCGGTTGTACCGGAATTAAACGAACTACCGGACAACACCCCGGCGGTATGGTTGTTGTACCGTCTGACTATGAAGTTTATGACTTTACACCAGTACAGCACCCAGCGGATTCTCCGGACTCGGAAGTTATAACAACACACTTTGATTTTAATTCACTGCATGATACAATCCTTAAACTTGATGAACTTGGTCACGTTGTTCCGACGCTTTATAAACACCTTGAAGACCTTACCAATATCAAAATAAAAGATGTTCCCACTTCTGACCCCGAAGTTATAAAAATGTGTACTGATTGTAGTGTATTAAATGTGACTCCGGAAGAAATATATTGTAAAACCGGAAGTCTTGGTATTCCAGAAATGGGCACTAACTTTACTATACAAATGCTTATTGATGCAAAACCAACAAAATTCAGTGACTTTTTACAGATTTCCGGATTGTCACACGGTACTGATGTATGGCTTGGCAATGCTAAAGACTTAATTGACAAAAAAATATGTACTATTTCTGACGTTATAGGAACTCGTGATAGTATTATGACTTATCTTTTGTATAAAGGTGTTGAACCTAAAAATGCGTTTCAGATTATGGAATGGACTCGTAAAGGTAAAGCTCCTAAAAACTTCACTCCGGAAATCATTCAGATGCTTAAAGAACATAATGTTCCGGATTGGTACATAGAAAGCTGTTTGAAAATCAAATATATGTTCCCGAAAGCTCATGCTGCTGCTTATGTTATTGCTGCAATAAAACTCGGCTGGTTCAAACTATACAAACCTCTTGAATATTATGCTACATATTTTTCAGTAAGAGGTGAAGACTTTGATGCAGAACTTGCAGTTCAGGGAAAAGAAGCAGTTCGCCAACGTATTGAGGAACTGCGTGAACTTGGCAATAACCGTTCAAAAAAAGAGAATGATTTATATGATATTCTGCTTATAACTAACGAAATGCTTTCAAGAGGATATGAATTTTTACCTATAAGTATTTCAAAATCTCACGCTGTTGACTATCTTATAGAGGACGGAAAACTCAGAATACCATTTTCTGCAATGAGTGGTGTTGGTACAAGTGCTTCTTATGGAATATACGAAACGGCACAGAAAGGCGGATTTATTTCTATTGACGAATTTCAACAAATGAGTGGTGCGTCAAAAACCACAATAGATATGTTGAAAAGTATAGGTGCTTTTGGTGATTTACCCGAATCTGCACAATTATCATTCTTTTGACTTGACTTTATTTTATTAGCGTGTTATCATATTATCATGTTAATACGCTAAAGTGAATGGAGGATTTACATGAAAAACTATGACCTTATTACTCCCGAAGGTACTAAAGATTACCTTTTTGATGAAAGTATTATAATTCGCAATGTCGAAAATACTCTCGTAGAACTCTTTAAAAGCTGTGGTTACAGCGAAATTATTACTCCCGGACTTGAATTTTATGATGTTTTCAATCTTAATTCAAGATATTTTCCACAGGAAAATTTATATAAACTTACTGACAGTAAGGGAAGATTAATTGTTGTAAGACCTGATATCACTATACCGATTGCCAGAGTAGTAGCAACACGTCTCAGAGATGCAATGCTTCCCCTTAAACTTTTCTATAATCAGACTGTTTACCGTACAGAACCTGCTCTTAAAGGAAGAAGTGACGAGATTGTACAGACTGGTATAGAATTAATCGGTTCACAGCTTAAAATGGCAGACCTTGAAGTTATTTCAACTGCTGTCACCGCTCTTAAATCTTTCGGAATGGAATTTTCACTTGAAATAGGAAACATAGGAATATTTAAAGAACTTGTCAATAAACTTGAAGTTACTGATAATGTAAAGGAAAATATCCGTTGCCTTATTGAAACAAAAAATTTCCCTGCACTTAATGATTTACTTGATTCTCTTGGAAACAATTCTGTTATCTATGCTCTTAAAAAACTCCCTGCTCTCTTTGGCGGTGAGGAAGTCTTTGAAAAGGCAGAAGAAATTATGCCTGATGAAAATATAAAGAAAATTCTTGAAGATTTGAGAGACATTTATCATGATGTTTCGAGACTTTGCGGAGATGAAGGCTCTATAACTGTTGATTTAGGTCTTGTAAATGAAACTGACTATTACACCGACCTTATTATCAAAGGTTATTTACAGGGCTATGGCGATGAAGTTCTTTCCGGAGGACGTTATGACAAGCTTATTTCAGAATTTGGATATGACGTTCCCGCTATTGGTTTTGCAGTAAATGTAAATGCTGTTGCAAAGCTTATTGAAAAGAATGGAATCATTCCCGCAATGCCGAGAATTGATGCAATAGTTTACGCTGAAAACGGATTTGAAGTTAATGCAATAAAAACTGCTCAGTCTCTCAGGGAACAAGGTCTTACTGTTGAAACTGCTCTCTTTGATGATATCGAAACAGTAAGAAGTTATGCTATCGAAAGACAAATTCCAAGAGTTATAGTAGTAAACAGCGAGGAGGAAGAACAATGAACAAACCTATAAGAATAGCTCTTACAAAAGGCAGACTCGAAAAAGATACAATCGGACTTTTTGAAAAACTCGGTTTTGATTGTACAGCAGTTCACGAAAAAGGCAGAAAGCTTATTCTTCCTATTCCGGACGCTAATATAGAAGTGGTACTTGCAAAGGCAAATGACGTTATCACATATGTTGAACATGGTGTATGTGATATGGGTGTTGTCGGAAAAGATACTATCATGGAAATGAAAGGCAAATTCTTTGAACTCGTTGATTTAGGTTTCGGACGCTGTAAATTTGCACTTGCCACTAAAAAAGGGTACGATTTTTACAGCGGTTACGGAGTAAAGACTATTGCTACAAAATATCCTAATGTTTCAAGAAGTTTTTTTGAAAAAAAAGGTATGGACACAGAAATTATAAAAATTGAAGGTTCTGTTGAACTTGCTCCTCTTCTTGAACTTGCCGACGGTATTGTGGATATAGTTGAAACAGGTACAACCCTTAAAGAAAACGGTCTTGAAGTAATAGAGGACGTTGCAACAATTTCTGCTCGTCTTATCGCTAATACTGTAAGCCTTAAACTCAGAAAAAATGAAATTGACAGTCTTATAAATCGCATAGAGGAGGTTTTATAAAATGAAAAAAATTTTTGCAAACGGAACAGATGAAGTCGCTTTTCTTAAAGATTTAAGCAGACGTGCAGGTGAAACTAATAAAGAAGTTACTGAAACAGTTTCAGCAATTATAGACAATGTTAAGAATAATGGCGATGAAGCTATAAGGGATTATACCCTAAAATTTGACGGACACCTTCCGCAGTATTATGAAGTGCCGAGAGAGGTCATTAATGATGCTCTTACAAGTGCGGATTCTGAATTTGTAAACGCACTTCTTGATGCTCAGGAGAATATAGCAGATTTCCATAAAAGACAGGTTGAACAAGGCTTTATTAATCCAAAAGACAACGGAGTTATACTCGGACAGAGAATCAGAGGTCTTGAAAAAGTAGGATTATATGTTCCGGGAGGTACAGCAGCATATCCGTCAAGTGTACTTATGAATGCAATTCCGGCAAAAATAGCAGGAGTAAAAGAACTTATCATGGTAACACCTCCTCTTAAAGACGGCACACCTAATAAGGATATTCTTGTAGCTGCTGCTATATGCGGAGTAGACAGAATATTCCTTGCAGGAGGAGCTCAGGCTATAGCAGGTCTCGCTTATGGAACAGAAACAATTCCTAAATGTGATAAGATTGTAGGTCCTGGAAATATTTTTGTTGCAACTGCTAAAAAACTTCTCTATGGCGTTGTTGATATTGATATGATAGCAGGTCCAAGTGAAATTTTAGTTCTTGCAGACGAAACAGCCAATCCGAAGTTTGCGGCAGCAGACCTCATGTCACAGGCTGAACACGATAAACTTGCATCTGCAATAATGGTTACAACAAGCGAAAAACTTGCTGATGAAACCATTGCAGAAATCAATCGTCAAAAAGAATACCTTTCAAGAAAAGAAATAATTGAAAAGTCACTTGAAGATTATGGTGCAATCATTATTGCAGACAGCCGTGAAAAAGCAGTTTCCCTTGCAAATGAAATCGCTCCTGAACATCTTGAAGTACTTATGGAAAATCCTATGGAACTTCTCGGCAGTCTTGATAATGCAGGTTCTGTATTCTTAGGGCACTATGCCTCTGAACCCCTCGGAGACTATTTTGCAGGTCCTAATCATGTTCTTCCTACAAGCGGAACAGCAAGATTCTTTTCACCATTGGGAGTGGCAAGCTTTACAAAGCGTTCAAGCTATATTTACTATACTAAAGAAGCTCTCAGTGAAGCAAAGGACGATATAGTTCTTATTGCAGAAAAAGAAGGTCTTACCGCTCACGCAAACGCTATTAAGGTACGTTTTGAATAATCGGGAAAGGCTGTGTTTAAAAATGGTAAATACATGGGAAAATAATGTTCGTCAAGTTGTGCCGTATACTCCCGGCGAACAGCCCAAAGATAAAAATATTATAAAGCTTAATACAAATGAAAATCCATATCCACCTGCTCCAAAGGTAAGGGAAATCCTTGATAACTATGATATTTCGGCAATGAGACTTTATCCGAATCCTGACGCTGAAATTTTAGTAAACGCTATTGCTGAACGTTATAAATTAAATCCGAATCAGATATTTGTAGGAGTCGGTTCTGATGATGTTATATCAATGGCTTTTATGACTTTCTTTAATTCTGATAAACCTATATTATTTCCCGATGTTACATATTCATTCTATGATGTGTGGGCAGATGTTTACAGAATACCTTATAAAACTTGTCCATTGCGTGAGGATTTCACAATAAATCCAGATGACTACAAAAAAGAAAATGGCGGTATAATTTTTCCTAATCCAAACGCTCCTACAGGTGTTCTTGAAAGTATTGATATGATTGAAGATATAGTCAAGGCAAATCCGGATTCTGTAGTAATGATTGATGAAGCATATATAGATTTTGGTGGAAAAAGCTGTCTGCCACTCATTGAAAAATATGATAATCTGCTTGTTATACAGACATTTTCAAAATCACGTTCGATGGCAGGAATGAGAATAGGTTTTGCAATGGGCAATGAAAAACTCATTAAATACATGAATGATGTTAAATTTTCCATAAACTCCTATACAATGAACAGTGTAACACAAGTTTGTGGTGCTGAGGCTGTCAAAGATGAAAAGTATTTTACAGAAACAGTAGAAAAAATTATAAATACTCGTGAATACTCCAAGAAAAAGCTTTCTGAACTCGGATTTACTTTTACAGATTCAATGAGTAATTTTATTTTTGCAAGTCACAAATCCAAAGATGCAGGGTATATTTTTGAAGAACTTAAAAAGCGCAAAATTTTTGTTCGTTACTGGAATAAGCCACGTATTAATAATTATATGCGTATTACCGTTGGCACTGATGAAGAAATGAACGCTTTATTCAAGGCATTGGAGGAAATTCTCAAATGAATGATTTTTTAAGAAAGGGAAGTATTACACGTACCACAAAAGAAACTGATATAAATATTTCAGTGGTTCTTGACGGTAAGGGTATTGCTGATATTTCCACAGGAATAGGATTTTTTGACCATATGCTTACAGCACTTTCTGTGCATAGTGGTATCAGTATGACAGTTAAAGTAAAAGGTGACTTATATGTTGACTGTCATCACACAATAGAAGATACCGGAATAGCTCTCGGACAGGCTCTCGGACAGGCTCTTGGCAATAAATCGGGAATAGTTCGTTATGGTACATCATATATCCCTATGGACGAATCTCTTGCTATGGCAAGCCTTGATTTAAGCAACAGACCATTTTTAGTGTTTAATTGCGATTTTACAAACCAATCATGCGGTGAATACGATTTATGCATGACCGAAGAATTTTTCCGTGCTTTTGCGTTTAATTCGGGAATGACTCTTCACATTAATTTACTTTACGGCAGTAACGACCACCACAAAGCAGAAGCAATTTATAAAGCAGTTGCCCATGCTCTCAAAACTGCTGTAAGTTTCAATTCAGATGGCACTGTACTTTCTACTAAGGGGGTATTATAAATGATAGCAATAGTTGATTATGGAGCAGGTAATATTTTCAGTGTAAAAAATGCTCTTGATTATCTCGGACTTGAAAACCGTCTCACATCTGATAAGGAGTTTATTAAATCAGCAGATGAAATAATACTTCCCGGAGTAGGAGCGTTTCCGTCTGCAATGAAAATGCTTGAAAATTCCGGACTTGTTGAAACTATCAAATCTGAAGCAACTAAAAAGCCGTTTTTGGGAATTTGTCTCGGTATGCAACTTATTTTTGAAAAAGGTTATGAATTTGAAGAATGTGACGGTCTCGGACTTATAAAAGGTTCAGTTCGTAAAATGGAAAATACAGATTTAATTATACCTCACATGGGCTGGAATAAGCTTGAAATACTTAACAATTGCAAATTGCTTGACGGTCTGGGCGATAACGAATATGTATATTTTGTGCATTCATATAAAGCTGAATGTGATGATAAAAATATTTCTGCATACTGCGAGTATGGCGGAAGAGTTCCTGCACTCGTTCATGACGGAAAATATGTTTATGGAGCTCAGTTTCACCCAGAAAAGAGCGGAGAAACCGGATTGAAAATACTTAAAAATTTCGGAGGTCTGATATGATTATTTTACCTGCAATCGATATAAAAGACGGAAATTGTGTGAGACTTTTCAAAGGTGATTTTTCAACTGTCGAAAAGGTAGCATCTGATTATCTTGAAACCGCTAAAGGATTTGAAAATGCTGGTGCAAAATGGATTCATATGGTTGACCTTGACGGTGCAAAAGAGGGAAAACCTGTAAATACAAAAATTTATACAGATGTAGCTGAAAAAACTAATCTTAAAGTTGAAATCGGAGGAGGAATAAGAAGTCTTGAAACTATTCAGGAATATCTGAATATGGGTATTTCAAGAGTAATTCTCGGTTCAGTAGCACTAAAAAATCCTAAACTTGTATGTGATGCTGTTGAAAAGTTCGGAAATGAAAAAATAGTTGTCGGAATCGATGCTATGAATGGTATGGTAGCAACTGAGGGGTGGCTTGAAACTTCTGATGTTAATTATATCGACCTTGCAAATCAGATGATAAAATCAGGAGTAAAATATTTCATATTCACTGACATTTCAAAGGATGGTACTCTTTCTGGAGTGAACAAGGAACAATTACAGGCATTAGCAGACGGTACCGAAAATTGTGATATAATTGCGAGTGGAGGAGTTCATACAATGGACGATATAAAGGCTTGCAAAGAAATGGGACTTTATGGCACTATCTGCGGAAAATCCATTTATAAAGGTACTCTTAATCTGAAAGAAGCTATTGAATATTCAAATCATGGATAAACCTTTTTCATTTGAAACATTTCTATATATATTGGAAAATGATAGTATATTTTCAACAAAACTTTGAATCCCCCGCTTCTTTAAGCGGCGGACATTGTAAAACGGCAGTGGGAGCGGAAAGAATTGGTATCTCCCACTGACATGAAATCAATCCGCTTGATAGATT
>CAKSMF010000007.1 GCA_934474025.1 uncultured Ruminococcus sp.
ACATTATTTGTTAAGATTATTCTATTAGATGTTGGATGCAAAGTCAAGCATAACCGCAATTTTGTTGAAATGTCACTATTGTTTATTATACCACAATATTACTCGTAATGTATGAGTCTTTTCAATTTTCGATTGCTAACAAACAGTACAAGCTAATCAAGGCAGATAACACTTTTGTGAGCTATTTTTCAAAACACATAAATTGTTTAGGTGATGTGCTTAGACATTATCATGTCAATTAGAATTGGCAGAATGTAGCAATTCTAATTTTGATTTACTTCAAAGAATATGGAAAAATACACAATATTGAAAAAAGTAATGATGTATGGTCTGAATTAGAAATATCAAAAGATAAATTTGAATATATTCAGAATTACAATCAGAAAGTGAATCATTATCAGATTTTCCAAGTTGGAATAAATATTCACAAAATAATAAATTTCTTTTTAAATTAAAAACAATTATTTTATGATGAAAGTCAATATAACTTATTATTATATGTATAACAATTTTATTCAGGTACAGTTCTACTGATAATAATTAATCTAATGTTTCTATTTATTTGGTTTTTATTCTTTGTTCATAATATCAATGTATTCTGTAACGCTTTGGAATGTTTATTCCAACGATATAGCCTATTGATTCCAGAAAGTCAGAAATAATATATATTCCGTTTCTGTAAAACGATTTTATTCGTTTGTCCTTGCATGGAATATTTTTGTAGTTCGGTGGACAAACAAATGTCCAATCTGCACCACTCTTATCAAAAACTATCCTGAAGAACTTGTAAATGTCTGTATCTTTATAGCCTGCATTCATTAATAAAATATGATGTTCCATAGCTTCGTCAATCTGACACATGATTGCTTTTTTTCCGTCAAATGATATTGTTGCAAGAAAAGGTTCGTCCGCATTAATTGCATTTCTGCCACTTTCTTCTGAAGGATATTTAATTATCTCCATTCTGTTATACTCCTTTCATGATTTTTGTTCCATCAGCTTCTCTGAATTTGCGTTCATATCTTCTTGGATTAGTTTGTTGATGTATCTGTTAAGGCTGAGCCCTTTGCTTTCTGCATACTTCCTATATATTTCTTTTTGACCTGCTGGAAACGTTGCTGTGAAACGGTCGTATTTTTCAGCAATATATTTATTTTGATATTTGATTTGCTCTTCTTTCTTCATATCTTCACCTCTGTTCCGTATACATATTATATCATTTTTTCAAATATTACTCAATATACAAATTGCACAAAAAACTTTTAAATATTGCGTAATATTCTGCGTTTAATTACGTAATATGTGCTATAATAATATTGTGGAAAGGAAAAACACCAAAGGTCAAATCTGTGGGAGAGTAAGGAGAATAACATTTTGTATAATCTTACAACAGATGAAATACAGCTTCTTTCATACTTCTCAAAGTTAAATGAACGAAATAAAGGCAAAATGCTTGAGTCATGTATTATATCTTTAGCAGAACAGCTTGGAATGGGATTTGATGAATATTCTTTTATGTCTTTGAATTCAGGAGAATATTTCGATAGGTATATGGGTTTTGCATTTGTCATAGAAAAAAGATAGCCGGTCTACCCTACAAAAGTAACCGACTACCTTATACGAATATCCACCGTAAGCACAGGAGCAACTCCCACTGCATACCGTACTTACATAATATCACGAAAATGACGATTTGTCAAGAGGAAAACGAAAATTTTTTATGAAAGGTTTGATATTATGAATTTATTAGATTTGAAAAAACAATTAAAAAATCTTAATTCATACATAAGAAGTGTTCTTCATGATAGCAATTTTGAAGAAAATGGCTATCTTGTTACTGATAATGATTTTGAGAGTATGACTATTGACGAATTTCAGTTTTATCTTGAGTATGAAAAAATACTTGATAAGCTTGATAGTGTTTCTGAACGTTTGGAATATCTTTCAAGACCCATTATCCATAAAGGCGAACTTCAACTTCATCTTACTGATAGTCATCGTTTCGCTTGTGAAAGCCGTGAGATTAGTTGTGGTTGTCTTATTGAGGTTCTTAATTATGATGAGTATTATAAGCGTTCCGGTTGGATTATTGGCAGAGTTGAGTATAGCGATAGTAAAGGTGGTTATTATTTATATGGTCATGATATACCTTTAAATGAAGGAATGACCGTTCGTATAAGATAATAGCAAAATTCAAAAAAATATACGCCACTTCTCAAATGAAATGGCGTATTATAAATGGTCTGAGTGACGGGACTTGAACCCACGGCCTCTACCACCCCAAGGTAGCGCGCTACCAACTGCGCCACACCCAGACAAGTAACTTAAATCAACATATGTCATTATACCATGTGCTTTTTGGTTTGTCAATAGTTTTTTTGAAAAAAATATTATTTTTTTGTTTTAACAAATTGTTGGATTTAAGATATCTGCCATAAATAAACTAATTCATCATATGATGTAATAAAATACTTGACAATATAGTTCAAAAGGTGTATACTATTAAGTACTTTAATAAATTTAAAGAGAAGCTTAGAGTAATCTAAGCTTTTCATAATAATGAAAAAGGAGATTATAATTTATGTGCGGAATTGTAGGGTTTACAGGAAAAAACGAAGCAGCTCCGATATTACTTGACGGATTATCAAAGCTCGAATATAGAGGTTATGATTCTGCTGGAATATCTGTTAGAAATGGAGACGCAGAAACAGAAATTGTTAAGGCAAAAGGAAAATTAAAAGTTCTTAAAGAAATGACAAATGACGGCAAGGCTGTAAAAGGTACTTGTGGTATAGGGCATACCAGATGGGCAACTCATGGTGAACCGTCCACTCTCAATGCACATCCACATAGTAGTGATGATGAAAATGTTATAGCTGTTCATAATGGCATTATTGAAAATTATCAGGAACTTCGTGAAAAGCTTACAAAAAAAGGATATGCTTTCAATTCACAGACAGATACAGAAGTAGCAGTTAAGCTTATTGATTATTATTATAAAAAGTATCTTGGAACTCCTGTTGATGCTTTGAATCATGCACTTGTAAGAATCCGTGGTTCATATGCACTTGCAGTAATGTTTAAAGATTATCCGGGAGAAATTTATGCTGCAAGAAAAGATAGTCCTATGATTATCGGAGTTGCCGGAGGCGAAAGCTATCTTGCATCTGATGTTCCAGCAATTCTTAAATATACAAGAAATGTATATTACATAGGTGATATGGAACTTGCCAGACTTACAAAAGGTGGTGTTACTTTCTATAATCTTGACGGTGATGAAATTCAGAAAGAATTGAAAACTATTGACTGGGACGCTGAATCAGCTGAAAAAGGCGGTTATGAACATTTTATGCTGAAAGAAATTCATGAACAGCCTAAAGTTATAAAAGATACTATCAATTCAGTGCTTAAAGACGGAAAAATTAGTTTTGAAAGCGTTGGTTTGACAGATGATGACATGAAAAATATTCAGCAAATTTATATTATTGCGTGTGGTTCAGCTTATCATGTTGGAATGGCTGTTCAGTATGTAATGGAAAAACTTACATCACTTTCAGTTCGTGTTGAACTTGCTTCTGAATTTCGTTATAGAGAAATGAAACTTGCTGAAAATAGTCTTGCAATTATTATCAGTCAGTCAGGAGAAACAGCAGATAGCCTTGCTGGACTTCGACTTTGTAAAGAAAAGGGTATAAAAACTCTTGGAATAGTTAACGTAGTAGGTTCTTCTATTGCAAGAGAAGCCGATGATGTTTTCTATACTCTTGCCGGCCCTGAAATTTCCGTTGCCACAACAAAAGCTTATAGTTGTCAGCTTGTGGCAGGATATCTTCTTGCTATGCAGTTTGCTAAGGCAAGGGGAGAAATAACTGATGAAGAATTTACTGAACTTACAGAAGAAATAAATACTATTCCGGAAAAAATTAAACGTATTCTTGATGATAAAGAAAGATTACAATGGTTTGCTTCAAAAATCGTAAATATTCGTGATGCTTTCTTTATCGGACGTGGTATTGATTATGCAATTGGTATGGAAGGCAGTCTTAAACTTAAAGAAATCAGTTACATTCACTCGGAAGCATATGCAGGTGGTGAACTTAAACACGGACCTATCAGTCTTATTGAAGATGGAACAGTTGTATTCAGTATTGCTACACAATCTGCACTTTATGAAAAAACTGTAAGCAACATGGTTGAAGTAAAAAGCCGTGGTGCGAAATTATTTGGTCTTACAACATATGGTAATTATGCTATGGAAGATACAGCTGATTTTACAGTTTATATCCCGAAAATTAATAATATTTTTGCCGGAAGTCTTGCTGTAATTCCTTTGCAGTTATTGTCGTATTATGTTTCAGTAGGAAAGGGCTTTGATGTTGATAAGCCGAGAAACCTTGCTAAAAGTGTTACTGTTGAATAATATAATAAACATTTGAAGAATAATTGAAATTTTTCCATTGCTGACATCAGATAAGAAAATTTATTGAGTAAAACAAATTCTTGATAACTTTTTTTATTCTGATGTCACATGGATTTTTTATTATCAAAAATTTTATACCTGAACTTAGTGAGAAAAATTATCCATTAGATGAAAAATATAGTGAAAATAGGAATATTATTCTCTTTTGGATAATAAAATATAAATCTAATACAAAAAAATTAATGAAATAAGGTGAATTTTTTTGGGAGATTTATTGAAAAAATTTAAGTTCAGAAAGATTATTCTTGCAGTAGCAGATATATTTATAATAATACTATCTGCATTAATTGCCAATCTGGGAGCAGGTTTTTGGGGATATGGTGTACCAGATAACTTTTTTATTCTTACAATTTTTAGTAGGTTGATATGCTGTTATCTGTGTTTGTCATTGTTCAACGCTTATAATCATCTCTGGAGATATTTCAATATAAAGGACTACATATCCTGTGTATTAGGGATTACAACTGGTATGTTTGTTGCGAATATTATTGGTTATACTACTCAGGGAAAGTTACCACTTTTATATACGCTTTTTCATTGGAGCATTTCAATTATAGGAATATGCCTTTTCAGGTATGTTTTTAAACGAACGTTTATTGAAATTACAAAGTCCGGAAAATACAACAAAATACGTAAGAGAACTATGATTATTGGTGGCGGTCAGGCATGTAATATGCTTCTTAAAGAATTGCTGACTATAAATTACTGTCCTAACGCAAAGGAAGTGCCTTTTGAACCGGTTTGCATAATTGATGACAATCGTTTAAAAATAGGCACTAAAATTCAAGGAATAGAAATAGTAGGAAGCAGCAACGAAATATTGAAATATGCTAATAATATGAACATAGAACAAATAATTTTTGCGATTCCATCGGCTATAGATGAAGAAAGAAAACGTATACTTGATGCTTGTGCGGAAACTAAGCTTCCTATTAAAGTGATACCATTTTTAAGCGACCTTATGTTCAATGACGAGAAAAAAACACTTTTAAGTCAGGTAAGAAATATTAAAACAGAAGAACTTCTCGGTCGTGAACCTATAAAATTTGATAATCAGAATATAAAAAATTTTATCAGTAATAAAGTTTGTATAGTAACAGGTGGAGGAGGTTCAATAGGGTCTGAACTCGTGCGACAGATAGCAAAATATAATCCTGAACAAATAATAATTATTGAAATCTATGAAAATAATGCATATGATATTCAGCAAGAACTCATTATGCAATACAAGAACAGTATTAATCTTGTTACCCTCGTTGCTTCGGTACGTGATTACAACAGAATGAATCAGATATTCCAAAAATATAAACCCGAAATTGTATTTCATGCCGCTGCTCATAAACACGTTCCACTTATGGAAGTTTCACCTATGGAAGCGATAAAAAATAATGTTATGGGAACTTTTAATGTGGCAACGCTTGCACAGTTTCATGATGTAAAGAAATTTGTAATGATTTCAACGGATAAAGCTGTTAATCCTACAAATGTTATGGGAGCATCAAAGAGGTGTTGCGAAATGATAGTACAATATCTTGCCCAACAACATGAGGGAATAACGGAATTTGTAACTACACGTTTCGGAAATGTTCTTGGTTCAAATGGTTCAGTTATACCGCTTTTTAAGCGTCAGATAGAAAACGGATTGTCTGTAACAGTAACTCACCCTGATATAATACGTTATTTTATGACAATTCCTGAGGCAGTAAGTCTTGTAATGGAAGCAGCTTCAATTGCTAACGGCGGTGAAATATTTGTTCTTGATATGGGACAGCCGGTTAAAATAGTGACTCTCGCTGAAAATCTTATCCGTATGTATGGAAAAGAACCTTATAAAGATGTTCCGATAGAATTTGTAGGTCTTCGTCCGGGTGAAAAAATAAAGGAAGAACTTCTTATGAATGAAGAAGGACTTCAAAAAACAAATAATAAGCTTATATTTATAGGAAAACAAATAGAAATCAATGAAAAATCATTTCCTTTGGAACTTAACAGGCTCTATGAAGCTGCTAAGCAAAATAATGAACCTTTAGCAGTGCAAGCACTTCATAAAATAGTTCCCACTTTTACTACTCCAGAGGAATTTAATAAATCAGTAAGGATTTCTGCAATTATATAGGTAAGCAATTTAAACAGGAACTAATAAAAAATATATTTATAAATAATGAGAAGTTCCGAAAGATTATCGGAACTTTTTTATATTTAAAATTATATGAATAATTAAAATATAAAAAAATATTGCTGAACCACTTGACAAATTCAAAAAATTATGATATTATATAGTTATCCTATTTGAGAAGTAGGAATAATTTGAGAAAGGTATGATGATAATGAGTTATAAATTTGAAACAATTCAAGTACACGCTGGACAAGAAAATCCTGACCCCGCAACCGATGCAAGAGCTGTACCAATTTATGCAACAACTTCTTATGTATTTAAAGATTCAGCACAGGCAGCAGGACGTTTTGCTCTTACAGAGGGAGGAAACATTTATACACGTCTTATGAATCCTACTTCAGATGTTTTTGAAAAAAGAATCGCTGCTCTTGAAAATGGTGCTGCTGCACTTGCTACAGCTTCTGGTTCTGCTGCAATAACATATGCTGTACAGAATATTGCTGTATCAGGTGACCATATAGTTTCATCAACTAATCTTTATGGCGGTACATATAATCTTTTTGCTAATACTTTTGTTGAACAGGGTATAACAACAACTTTTGTAAACCCGTCCGAACCAGAAAATTTTGAAAAGGCTATTCGTCCTAATACTAAATTAATTTATGCTGAGACTTTAGGTAATCCTAATTCTGATATTATAGATATTGAAGCAATTGCAGAAATTGCACATAAACATGGTATCCCGTTAATAGTGGATAATACTTTTGCTACTCCTTATCTTCTCAGACCTATTGAACATGGTGCTGATATTGTTGTACATTCTGCTACAAAGTTTATCGGCGGTCATGGTACAGTAATGGGCGGTGTTATAGTAGATGGCGGTCATTTTGATTGGGCTCAGAATGATAAATTCCCAGGGCTCTCAAAGCCTAATCCGTCATATCATGGTGTAGTGTTTACAGAAGCTTGCGGTAACATTGCTTATGTTATGAAAATTCGTACAACCCTTATGCGTGATATGGGTGCAACAATTTCTCCGTTCAATTCTTTCCTGCTCTTACAGGGATTGGAAACTCTTTCACTTCGTCTTGAACGTCACGTTGAAAACGCTTTAAAAGTTGTTGATTTCCTTAAAAATCACCCTCAGGTAGAAAAAGTAAATCACCCGTCACTTGAAACCGGCAAGGCTAAAGAATTATATGACAGATACTTCCCGAATGGTTCAGCATCAATATTTACATTTGAAATAAAAGGCAATGCAGATACAGCTAAAAAGTTTACTGAAAGTCTTGAATTATTCTCATTGCTCGCAAATGTTGCAGATGTTAAATCACTTGTAATTCACCCTGCATCAACTACACATTCTCAGATGAATGAAGAAGAACTTCTTTCTGCTGGTATCAAACCTAATACAATTCGTTTGTCAATAGGTACTGAACACATTGATGACATTATAGCTGACCTCGAAAAAGGTTTCAATGCTGTAAAATAATACTCCAAAATAATCTGATAAAATACGGATATTATAATATCCGTATTTTATTTTTGAATAGGTCTTGACGTTTTGTGAAATTTGTGATATTATAATATAATACTGGTTTTTAAATGAAAGGAAATACAATGCATTTTAACGAATTGAACTTATCTCAGGAACTTATTCAGGCTGTTGATGAACTTGGCTTTACAAATATGACCGAAATTCAACAGCAAAGTATTCCTATGCTTCTAGAGGGAAAGGACGTTATAGGACGTTCAAATACTGGTACGGGCAAAACCGCTGCTTTTGGAATACCCGCTGTCGAAAGCATTACAGAAGCTAACAAAAATAATGTAAATGTTCTTATTCTTTGCCCTACCCGTGAACTTGCTATGCAGGCTCATGAGGAAATACGCAAGTTTGCAAAGTATAAGAAAATTGTAAAAGCTGTATCCGTTTATGGCGGTGCAAGCATGGAAAAACAAATTCACGAGCTTAAACGTGGTGCTAATATTGTAATAGGTACTCCGGGACGTGTTATGGACCACATCAGACGCAGAACACTTAAATTGAATAATCTTCGCTGTATAATTCTTGATGAAGCAGACGAAATGCTTAATATGGGTTTCCGTGAAGATATTGAATCTATATTATCAGATGTTCCGGAAGAAAGACAAACTGTTTTATTTTCGGCAACTATGCCACCGGCAATTCTTGCTATAACCGAAAAATACCAGAAAAATCCCGTACACATTAAAATAAAATCTGCTCAGAAAACTGTTGAATTAATCGAACAATTTTATTTTGAGGTCGCTATGGGCAGAAAAACTGATGCTTTAAAACTTTTATTGTCGGCGTATTCTCCAGCGTCTGCAATGGTTTTCTGCAATACAAAGAAAATGGTTGATGACCTCACTGAAGAACTTATAAAATCAGGGTTCAGAGCTTCTGGAATACACGGCGATATGAAACAATCACAGCGTACTCAGGTTATGAACGGTTTCAAGAATAAGTCAACTGAAATTCTTGTTGCTACTGATGTGGCTGCCCGTGGTATAGATGTAAGCGGAGTTGATGCGGTTTTCAATTATGACTTACCGCAGGACAATGAATATTATATTCACCGTATAGGTCGTACAGGACGTGCCGGAAGAACCGGTACAGCGTATACTCTTATAAGTGGCAGAAAACAATTCTATGAACTTCGTGAAATTGAAAGATATACAAAAGCTACTATACAAGAAAAAAGTTTACCTCAGAAATCTGAAATTGTTGCTATGAAAAAAGATAATATAGTTAATGAAATTTCAGAAATCAATAATGTTTCACATGAAGCTTACAACATTCTTGACAAGCTCGCTGAAATGGGTATTGATTACCGTGAAACAGCAGCAAGAATTATTTCCGAAAGACTTAATTCTGAAATTGATTCCTTACCGGAATTTGAATATTCCAGACCTATTAAAAAAGGAAAAAAAGTTACACAAACAGTTAAAGTTGATATAAACATAGGTAGAAATAAAAGAATTGCTCCTAACTTTATATTAGGAGCTTTAGTGGACGCAACAGGAATGTCCGGACGTGATTTCGGAAAAATTGATATATTCGATACTCATACAACCGTTGAAATTCCGGAAGACGAAAAAGAATATATCCTTGAAAGCACCAATCCTATGAAAATTAATGGAAATAAAGTTGAGGTTAAACTTTATACCGGAGCAGTAAAGGAATTCCGCAATAAGCGTCCCGATAACAAGGGAAAACCAAAGTTTGACAGAAAAACACGTGCTTACGGAAACAGAAAAAAATCCGATATTTACAGTGATTACATACCTAATCGCAAAAAACGTGTTAAGAATAAACATTAAGGGGTGATAAATTTTGAGCCGTAATAATCGTGAAAAAACAAATGCTAAAAGAATAGCTGTTCTTATAGTTGCAATTCTTATGATACTCGGTGCAATAATATTACCATTCCTATAATAAAAGTGCAGTCTGCGGACTGCATTTTTTTGTTATCGATGCACGATTACGACATATTTCGCAATCTGACCGTATTATAATATATAAAGACAAGATTGCAGAATTATGGGAGGTGTGTTGTGCAGACTATTTATATTGATGTTCTGATAGTTCTTAATATTTATATAAACTATTTTTTACTTCGTATTACGGCAAGACTTACCCATTCACCGCTTACTACCGGAAAATGCATTATTTCTGCCGTTTATGGAAGTCTTTATTCATTATTGATACTTGTTCCGCATATTAATACATTTTTGAATATATTAATCAAGATTTTTGCAGTTGGAACAATTGTGATAATGGCATTCGGATTTCAAGGGAAAAAAAGGTTTATAATAAATACATTATCTTTTCTTTCTGCAAACTTTATACTTGCAGGTACAATATATGCAGTTTATTCTTGGTTTGAACCTGAATTCATGCATTTCAACAATTCTTATTTCTATATAGACTTTTCACTTCTGCTACTTGTCATAACAACTGCATTAATGTATCTTGCGGTATATATTGCAGAAAACTTTTTTGACCGCACTTCAAATGACACTGAATGTTACAGTATTCTGATAAAGTACAATAATAAAGTTATATCACTTGACGGATTATCAGATACAGGAAATTTATTAACAGACTTTTTTTCCGGTTCGCCGGTAATAGTTTGTGACAGAAATAAATTTAGTGACATTATGAATTGTAACGGTCACCCAAAAGGATTCCGAATACTTCCGTGTTCTACGATTTCGGACAGCGGATTTATTGAAATATTCAGACCTGATGAAATCCTTATTAAAAATAATATCAGCGGTGAAAGAAAAAAAGTAGATGCTGTTGTAGGTCTGGGGGAAAATTCCGGAAATGCTATTTTTAATCCTAAGCTTTTAAAAAGATAATACACAGAACAGGAGATAATTATGAATATTCTGAAAATGATTCTTGAAAAGTTCAAGGTGATACTTAACAGTGACGTTTTTTATATAAACGGTTCTGATACATTGCCACCACCTCTTTCAAAACAGGAAGAAAAAGAAGTCTTTGAAGGTTTACTGAAAAATGACCCTTCAGCACGTGACAGACTTATTGTACATAATTTAAGACTTGTTGTATACATCGCTAAAAAATTTGAATCGACGGGAATAGGTCTTGAAGATTTGGTATCAATAGGAACTATCGGTTTAATTAAGGCGGTAAATACTTTTTGTCCGACTAAAAATATAAAGCTTGCAACTTACGCATCAAGGTGCATAGAAAATGAAATACTTATGTTTATGCGTAAATCTTCACAATACAGGAACGATTTATCCATTGACGAACCTCTTAATATAGATTATGACGGAAATGAATTATTATTATCCGATGTTCTCGGCACAGAAGATGACGTTGTAAACAAAGGCATTGAAACAGAAGCAGAGCGTGAAGTATTAAGAAATGCCGTCGCAGAACTCGGAGACCGTGAACGTGAAATAATGGAAATGCGTTTCGGACTGATAGACGGAAAGGAAAAAACTCAGAAAGAAGTTGCTGAGCAAATAGGAATTTCACAGTCATATATATCACGTCTGGAAAAAAAGATTATACATAAACTTCGTGTCAAACTTGAAAGCATAACATAAACCATATAATATAAAAAATCTTCCGTTTTTGTATAGAACGGAAGACTTTTTATTTGGATTTTAAAAATAGGGAAGTATTTACTGATTTATTGTTTCAATCCGTAATTGATAATTTTATGTAGACGGACGAGTCAATGTATGTGTATGATTAAAGAGGTAACTGGTCGGCTGTTATTATATTTGCTACAACCTGTTGAATTACAAGAGCATCAGCACTTGTGATTCCGTCGCCATGGTTTGCAACATCAGCATTATAAGCACCAACATCAGAAAGCTTATATTCATCGCCATTTGCAAGAGCCTGCATAATTAATACAGCATCAGCAATATTTAAAACGCCGTCATTTGTAGCATCTCCCCATACGGTTGATTCTTTAGAGGAGGTAACTGTTGCAGTAGTGGTTGTAGTTGTTGAAACAGTGGTGGTAGTAGTATTTGTTATTGTAGGTTTGGTAGTTGTAGTTCCTGATAAATCACTGCCTTCCCATACAGCCTCAAGAGTGATACCTTTTCCGGCAATTGCACCTTTAATCATATATTGGCTTCCGACAGGATAAATTGTTCCGTCTTCGTCTTTCCAAGCAATAATATTTTTACCGTTCTGAGTGATTGTACCATTAGGAGTGGTTATTTCGGTATCTGTAAAGCCTTTTACTTTAATGTTGTTTTGAGAATTACTATCCTGTTTGAAAATTACTGTATATTCCTTTGCTTCCCAAACAGCTGTAAATGTAACATCATGGCTTGGCATTACATAATTAGGATAACTTGTAGCATAAACCTGATTGTCATCATCACAGAGCCAACCTACAATTTTAAAGCCATTTCTTGAAAAACGGTTTGCAGCCTGTAATCCTGTAGGAATAGTTTCCGGTTGACTGTATTCCATAAATGATGCACCTGTAACACGGTCAACATCACCGACTGTATAAGTAATTTTATAACGTTTTTTCCAGTCAGGAGTTAATGTAACATCATGTTCGGGCATAATGAATTTTTCCTGACCTTTAAATTCAAATCCGTCATATTCCCAGCCAAGCTGTACAAAATCGCCATATGTATACGACATCAGCGAAACCTGAACAATCTGTCCGGCAAAAAGTTCATTATCGGGAAGTTCTTTTGAAGTATCAATGATTTCACCATTCTGTTCAACTTCATACTTTAAAGTATATTTGACTTCTTGGTTTTTAACACCCCATATAGGAGTAAGAGTAACATCATTGCCATCTGGTGAACGGAAAGTATCTCCGTAAGTGTATGCATGAATACCATCATATGTCCAACCAGAAAAGAAATATCCCTCACGTGTAGGAAATGCTGAAGGAATAGTTATTGCAGAAGTTGAAGAAATTGTTATAGGTTGAAGCAAGTCCTTGTAATCGTCAGTGACTTCTACACCGTCGCCGGAATAGTCAAAAGTAATAGTTATATCTTCAACTGCCACATCATCAGCTGATACAGGAATTGCAGTATTACATAATGCAAGAACACATACAGAAGTCACAGCAGTTAATTTATTTAGTAATTTTTTCATAGTTCCTCCTTGTTTTTAGTTTGTTATGATTTTTAATTTATTTGAAACGATTGTGTTCCGAACTGTATTTATACCCTATAGAAGAAAGTTTGTTTTCAAGTGCTTCTGGGTCAATATCCAGACTTTTGCAGAGTTCTTCAAGCGAATTGTAATTATCTCTTAGCATTGTATTAATATAGCTAAGAAGTATTGCGGGGTCATTTGGAATATTCATAAAAAAATCTCCTGTTCATAAATAGTTTCTAAAATAACTATACAATAATTAACAGCTTTTGTCAATAATTCGATTGAAATATTATTTGTGAACTTTTTGTTAATTTGTATATCATTTATTTTTTCTGAAGATTCTCTGTATTTATCAAAGTTTTTCTGATAGGATTGTTTTTATTTTTGTTGCAATTTCTAAGCATTTTACTATAATTTTCTTAATTATTTTCCATAATTAATCACATACTTTCAATCTTTTGAATATACTATCTAAGAGGGGCAACGTTTGCGATGTTCATATCAACACCGTAAAGCGATATATCTATATTTCCGAAAGATGGAGCTTTTCCGTCTCGTGGACATGAGGCACTTCCCGGATTCATGATATAAAAACCGTCTTCAAATTTCATAAAACGTTCATGTGTATGACCATACAGAATTATATTGCAACCATATTCCTTGGCAGCTTTTTTTACCCCTTCCAAAGAACTTTTTACACCGTAAGTATGACCATGTGTTGCAAAAATTTTACAATAAGCTGCGGGCAGTACAAATTGTTCATGACTGAGACTGTTATAATCGCAGTTTCCGGCAACGTGTATTATTTTGCGTTCAAAAGCTGGATTGTAAGTTATAAAACTGTCAAGTTCTCTTTCACCGTCGCCGAGGTGTATGAACCAGTCAGCGTCAGAATTACGCAGAAAGACAGTTTCAAGAGCATCATAATTTCCGTGAGTGTCTGAAATAACTATTATTCGCATATATTTAAAAACCCCCTTGATGTGTGTTGTTAATACATTATAACATGAAAAATTCAGAATTGCAAGTAAAAATATGAATTTATGGAGGTAATTATGAATACAAATAATATTGACCCTAACAAACTCAACGGTTTACTTAATGCAATCAGCAAGAAAATAGGTGTTACACCAGATAAATTGAAAAAAGAATTTGAATCCGGAAAATTTGACAGTGCTATTTCGGCTATGAACAAAAATGATGCTGCAAAATTTCAGCAAGCAGTAAATAATCCGAAACTTATCGAAAAAATGATGAGTACTCCACAGGCACAGGCTCTCTATAAAAAACTTTCCGGAGAATAAAACAAGGAGAGGGATTTTTTAGTGGACGATACAATGGAAAAAATCGGAAAGCTTCTTTCGGACGAGGAAAGCGTAAAACAGCTTTCTGAACTTGCACAACTACTTATGAATGACAATTCAAACGGAAATGTTCCGGAAGAAAAGAACTGCAATGACAATAATAATATGCCGGATATTACAAAAATAATGCAACTGACTGAACTTATGGGAACATTTTCTCAGAATGATAAAAATACAGAACTTCTTATAGCTCTTAAACCTCATCTTAAAGAAGAACGTCAGCAGAAAGTTGACAAAGCTGTGAAAATTCTCAAACTGCTTTCCGTGTGGAATGTCGCACGGGAAAGCGGTTTGCTGAATGACATTATATAAGGAAAAGGGGGAATTTTTATGTCACTTTACAATAATGGCAGATTTGCTGATATACCGCCGTCAGATATTCCCCCTGAATCCCAGAATATTATTGAAAAACTTCTCGGCAATGATATGGATAGTGACAAGCTTTTAATACTTGCATTAATATTTTTGCTTATTAAAGAAGGTGCAGATACTAAATTGATTCTTGCACTTGGATACATACTTTTGTGAAAGAAGGTTAAAAATGCAGACGGATTTAATATTTTGGCTTATTTGCGGAGTTGTGGTTCTGATAATGCTTATTTATTACTCCAGACGTGACAAAAAAATATTGTCATTCATGTTCGGAGCTTTTACCGGAATTGTGGCTTTATTAATTATCAACAAGTATGGAAGTGTTATAGGTGCAGATATTCCGCTTAATATATTCAATGTCAGCGGAAGTGCTGTACTGGGAGTGCCATTTGTTGCCGGACTTGTTGTTCTGAAATATTTATAAAAAATTTACATTTTTTACAGAAAACACTTGAAAATATCTAACAAATATGTTAAAATATATACAGGAGGTGATTTTATGAATATTATTGATATTATCAACAAAACAAAAAATCACATTGAACTTTCCGAAAATGAAATAAAATGGCTTGTGGACAGTTATACCAATGATGAAATTTCTGATTATCAGATGTCTGCATGGCTTATGGCAGTTCGCCTTAATGGTCTTACAGACAATGAAACACTTTATCTGACTCTTGCTATGCGTGACAGTGGCGATATTCTCGACCTTAGCAAAATAAATGGCATTACAGTTGACAAGCACAGTACCGGCGGTGTAGGAGATAAAACCAGTCTTATAATTGCTCCGACAGCATCAGCCTGTGGAATATATATTCCTAAAATGTCCGGCAGAGGTCTGGGACATACTGGGGGTACTATTGATAAATTGGAAAGTATCTCCGGTTATAAAACGGAACTGCCATTTGACGAATTTGAAAAAATAGTACAAAGGACAGGTTTTTCAATAATATCACAAAGTGGAAATCTATGTCCGGCAGATAAAAAAATTTATTCACTCAGAAACGCTACAGGAACAGTTGACAGCATCCCCCTTATATGTGCAAGTATAATGAGTAAAAAACTTGCTCTTAATGCGGATTGTATTCTGCTTGATGTAAAATGCGGTTCGGGTGCTTTCATGAAGTACGAAAGAGATGCTCGGAAACTTGCAGACCTTATAGAATGGGTAGGCAAAAAATGCAGTAAAAAATGTCATGCAGTAGTTACTGATATGAACAGTCCATTAGGAAACAATATCGGAAATGCTCTCGAAGTACAGGAAGCTATTGAAGTTCTTCAGGGAAAAGTGAAAGGCAAATTGTATGATTTATGCATGAATCTTACTGCTGAAATGCTTTCGCTTGCCGGCAAAGGCTCTTTTGAAGATTGTCATAAACAAGCTGAAAATGCTGTGTCTTCCGGAAAGGCTCTTGAAATTTTACGCAAAAACATTGAATTGCAAGGTGGTGACAGTCGTGTATGTGATGATGTTTCACTTTTGCCGAAAGCTAAATTTAAATATGAAGTACGTGCCGTTAAGGATATGCAAATTACTGCCATCGATTGTCAGGAAATCGGTATGATTTCACTTTTGCTCGGAGCAGGTCGTCTGTCAAAAGATGATTTAATTGATAAATCAGCCGGAATAGTTATGAATTGTTCTGTAGGTGATTGTGTTTCTGTAGATGATACTATTATGACTCTTTATTCTTCTACAGTAAGTGATTTTTCGGAAACTTCCTACCGTGCAGTTAATTCACTAAAATTTCACGCAATTTAAACATAATTTATATTGACTATTCCGGAAATATATGGTATAATAAATTAAAATAATTTTTGGAGGCTTTTAATATGGGTTTTCTCGATTCAATGAAAGATTTAGCCGGCAGAGTCGGCAATACTGTCGAAAAAGGTGCAAAAACCGTTTCAGACAGTTCTAAAAAAATGGCTGAAAAGTCAAGACTGAAAAAGGAAATTTCCCAGCTTGAAACTGAGATAAATTCCGCATATATCAGTATTGGCAAGGTGTATTTTGACAAAATTGTCAATTCTCCTGAACCAGAATGTGAAAACGCTGTTGAAACAATCGTTACAAAAGGTGAAAGAATTGAACAGCTTCGTAAAATTTTGAGCAGTCTCGAGGATAAAATTCCTTGTCCGTCATGTGGTGCAGATATCGCAAAAGGTCAAAAATTCTGTGATAAATGCGGTGCTAAGATTGAAGAAGTTATTATTCCTGAAAAGGTTGAATCTGTTGCAGAATCAACTCCTGAACAACCTGCCGGAAAAGTTTGTCCGGAATGTGGTACTCCTGCTGAAGCAGACCAGTTATTCTGTCAGCACTGCGGTGCAAAACTTTAACAAGTATCAACGAGAATTTTTCCACTTCTATAGGTAATGAGACAAATCACATTTAGACATACACTAATTCGTCAGTCTCCGTGAAATTACCAACTGTGGATTGAAACAAACAAGCGATTTCCAGTTACTTATTATGAAAATTGCCGGATTAAAAATTTCCGGCAGTTTTTTATTATAGGTATTTACTTTTTATTAATTTTGTGGTAAAATAACTTTATCACTTTGATGCTTTTATTTGATAAAGCATTCGGGAAAGGATTAAAAAATGCCAATTACAGATTTACTTAAAAGAAATGCTGAACTTTACAGCAATGATGTTGCACTTGTTGAGGTTAACCCGACAATTACTGAAATAAGACGTGTTACATGGAAAGAATATGAACTTATCGAACCTAATCCGCTTAGTCATTATAGACGTGAAATTACTTGGAAAGTTTTTGATGAAAAAGCTAACCGTTTTGCCAATCTGCTTATTGAAAGAGGTGTTTGCAAAGGTGATAAAGTTGGTATACTCCTTATGAACTGCCTTGAGTGGTTGCCAATATATTTTGGTATACTGAAAGCAGGTGCATTAGCTGTACCATTGAATTTCCGTTATACTGCCGATGAAATAAAATACTGTCTTGACCTCGCTGAAGTGGATATACTTGTATTCGGTCCTGAATTTATAGGTCGTGTGGAAGAAATTGCAGAAGAAATCAGCCGTAATAGACTTCTTTTTTATGTTGGAGAAGGCTGTCCGTCTTTTGCAGAACATTATGATAGTCTTACTGCTAACTGTCATAGTTCTGCACCTCAGATAGAATTAAAGGATTCCGATGACGCAGCTATATATTTTTCATCAGGAACTACTGGTTTTCCGAAAGCTATTCTGCATAATCATGAAAGTCTTATGCATTCGGCAAAAGTAGAACAGAATCATCATGGACAAACAAAAGATGATGTATTTTTATGTATTCCTCCATTGTATCATACCGGTGCAAAAATGCATTGGTTCGGAAGTCTCTACACAGGCGGAAAAGCTGTACTTTTAAAAGGTGTCAAGCCGGAAACTATTTTAAAAACTGTTTCAGAAGAGGGTTGCACAATTGTATGGCTTTTAGTGCCGTGGGCTCAGGATATCCTTGACGCTGTTGACAGGGGAGAAGTTAATATTGAAAATTATAACCTTTCACAATGGCGACTCATGCATATTGGAGCTCAACCTGTTCCACCATCTCTTATTGCACGCTGGAAAAAACTTTTTCCAAATCATCAGTATGACACAAATTACGGTTTAAGCGAATCAATAGGTCCTGGTTGTGTTCATTTAGGAGTTGAAAATATACATAAAGTAGGAGCTATTGGTAAAGCCGGATACGGTTGGCAAGTTAAAATTGTTGACGAAAATGGCGTTACTGTCAATCGTGGTGAAGTCGGTGAACTTTGTGTAAAAGGTGCTGGCTTAATGACTTGTTATTATCGTGACGAAAAAGCAACTGCTGAAACTCTTCGTGACGGTTGGTTATTCACAGGAGATATGGCTCAGGAAGATGAAGACGGTTTTATATATCTGGTTGACAGAAAAAAAGACGTTATAATAAGTGGTGGCGAAAATCTTTATCCTGTACAGATTGAGGACTTTTTAAGAAGTCACCCCGCTGTAAAAGACGTTGCTGTTATAGGACTGCCTGATAAGAGACTCGGAGAAATAGCAACAGCAATAATTTCTGTTAAGGACGGCTATACCTGCTCCGAAAGTGATATAAATTCATTCTGTCAGAAACTTCCACGATACAAAAGACCGCATAAAATTATTTTTGCTGATGTTCCAAGAAATCCTACCGGAAAAATTGAAAAACCTAAGCTTCGTGAAATTTATTGCAAAGAGGGTCTTGTTGCATCACAGATACATGGCTGATTATATGGCTTTGCAGAAAGAAAAAATATGAGTAATCCAAATGAAAAAGAATTCATTGATATACAGAATTCTTTAAGAGAAAAAATAAATTTATCAGACAGTTGTGAAAGTTTCAAAACCATTGCAGGTGTTGATTTGGCTTACTGGAATAGCAATAATCAAGAATACGCTGTTTGTTGTATAGTTGTACTTGATTACAATACCCACGAAGTTATAGAAAAGAAACAATTCTCACAGAAAATAGAAGTTCCATATATAGCGGGATTTTTGGCATTCCGTGAATTGCCTTTGGTGCTTGAAACTGCAAAGTTACTTGATACAGAACCGGATATTTATATGTTTGATGGTAATGGCTGTCTGCACCCGAGAAATATGGGTATTGCTACTCATGCATCGTTCTATCTTAACAAGCCAACTATAGGAGTAGCCAAAAGTTATTACCGGATACGTGAAGGATTGGATTATATCGAACCTGATATAATCGCCGGAAGTTTTACTGATATAGTATGTGACGGTCAAGTTTATGGAAGAGTTTTACGTACTCACGATAATATAAGACCGGTTTTTGTATCTGCTGGAAATTTTATTTCACTTGATACAGCTACTAAAATTACTATGGAATTTGTCGAAAAAGACAGTCATATTCCGATTCCGACAAGGTTGGCTGACCTTGAAACACATTCTGCAAGAAAAAAACTTACATTAAATGTTTTATAGAAAAGAGAATTTTTATGAATAAGATTTATCCTTATGAACGTAAAATTTACTACTATGAAACTGATAAAATGGGTATAGTACATCATTCCAATTATATCAGAATCTTTGAAGAAGCAAGAATGAATTTTCTTGAACAGGCTGGCATTCCATATGAAAAAATAGAATCAGCCGGACTTTATGTTCCGATATTATCAGTTGAGTGCAATTACAAAAAGCCATTGACTTTCGATGAAACATTTGCAGTTTATTCAGAAATAGTTAAATTCAATGGCGTTAAGCTTGATATTGAATACAAAATTATCAGTCGTTTGACTGGTGAAATATGTATTACAGGCAAGTCTTCACAATGTTTTACAGACAAAAATCTTAAACCTATCCGTGCTAAAATGAACTTTCCGGAAATATATAATAATATTATTCAGTATGTCGGTTATAAGATAACTGACTGAAAAATTCAAATATCTATTGTAATTTTCCGTGAAATATGTTATAATCAAGAAAAATAAAAAAGGAGCTGACCAAATGGCTATTACAGAAGCAATAGAAAATTATCTTGAAACTATTCTTATCCTTTCAAAAAAGCAGACAGATGTTCATGCTATAGATATATGTTCTTATCTTGGATATTCAAGACCTACGGTTTCAATTGTTCTTAAAAAAATGCGTGAAAACGGTCTTGTACTTGTTGATGAAGATAATCACATAACTCTTACAGAAGAGGGAAGAAAAGTCGCTGAGCATATTTATGACAGACATAATGTTCTTTCTGAACTTTTTATACTTCTTGGCGTATCAAGAGATAATGCTCTTGAAGATGCCTGCAAAATTGAACATGACCTTTCAGATGAAACCTATTCTGTTTTAAAATCTCTCTATTTTGATATTAAGAAAACTTATGGGGGAAAAAATGAATAAATATAATACTTTCAGAGAAAAATATCCTTTGTTTATATACAAGGCATATCACATCACTGAAAATTATAATACTATCAATATAAGCTATGAATTTTCTATTCCTGAACTTGCTTGCTTTAATCCTTCATGGAGTTTTCCGAAACCTGAGAATTTTTCTGTACTGAACGACAAAATCTTTGAAAGACTTGTATTTTCACTTGGCATGGCTGAAGCCGTCAGTTATTGGAAGTCTGTATGCTCACCTCAAATGCTTATTGAATGCGGTGAACTTTCTCCAGAGCAGGTTCAATGGTGGAAAAAATTATATTTTTCTGGTCTTGGAGAATTCTTCTATGTCAATAATATTGATGCAGATTTCAATGATTTTATAAATATAACATCAAATGGCAGTTTTTCAGGTGATGTTGTAAAGCGTCCGGAATTGTCAGGCTGTCTTGTTCCCGTTGGTGGCGGTAAGGATTCTGCTCTTACCCTTGAAACTCTTAATAACGCCGGAATGAAATGTTTTTGTTACGGAATAAACAGCCGTTGTTCCATTACAGCAACCGTTACAACTGCGGGACTTTCTGAAAAGTCTCTTATTACTGCAAAAAGAAATTTTGACCGTTCATTGATAGAATATAATAAAAAAGGTTTTCTGAATGGTCATACTCCGTTTTCATCAGTTGTGGCGTTTTCAGCGGAAATAGTAGCATATATTAACAGACTTAAATATATTGTTCTTTCAAATGAATCCAGTGCAAACGAAAGTACTGTTATAGGACAAAATGTCAATCATCAGTATTCAAAGAGTTTTGAGTTTGAAAAAGACTTCCATGAATATGAAGAAAAATACCTAAAAACAGGCGTTTATTATTTCAGTTTCCTTAGACCATTATCAGAATTTCAGATAGCCTCAATGTTTTCTGCTCATAAAAAATATTTACCAATATTCCGCAGTTGTAATCTTGGAAGCAAAGTATCTCCTGATATATGGTGCGGTGAGTGTCCAAAGTGTCTTTTTGTTTGTCTGATACTTTCGCCATTTCTTACAAACAATGAACTTACTGAAATTTTTGGAAAAGATTTACTGAATGACAGTTCCATGTCAGAATACTTTACGGAACTTATAGGAAAATCCATTCATAAGCCTTTTGAATGTGTCGGAAGTGTCGATGAAGTGAATCTTGCTGTTTCAATGGCAATACGCCGTAGAGAACAATCAAAAGAAAAGTTACCATTGCTTTTTGAATACTATCGGAAGAATTATTATAATCCGGAAAATATTGATGAAAAATATCAGGAATATTGCAGATATTTCAATAATGAAAATCTTCTTCCTGACGATTTCAAGGAAATACTTTTAAATGAAATGGGGAAACTTCTTTGAATAAATTTACCGAATACTTAAAAAATTACACGGAAAACAAGTCTGTTTGTATTCTGGGATATGGACGTGAAGGAAAGTCTACTTACAAACTTATTTCAAAATACTGCTCTCCAAAATCTATAGCTATTTCTGACCTTAATCCAGTTGACAGAACATTGAATAATCTTCCGGATAATGTAAATATAATTACAGGTTCGGATTATCAGAAGTGCCTTGATGATTTTGATATTGTATTCAAATCCCCTGGAATAGTTCTTGAAAAATCTCCTGACAGTCTTAAATGTGAAATATCTTCTGAAACACAGGTATTCTTTACGGTATACAGGAAACAGATTATAGGTATTACAGGCACTAAGGGAAAAAGTACTGTATCATCACTTATTTACCATATACTGAAAGAATCCGGTCTTGATACCTATCTTGTCGGAAACATAGGCGTGCCGGTCTTTGATATTGCAGAGAACGTTAAAGAAAATACTATTATAGTTTGTGAATTGTCCTGCCATCAACTTGAATATATGACAGTTTCGCCCGAAACAGCTGTTTTTCTTAATCTTTATGAAGAACACCTTGACCATTACGGTACTATGGAAAAGTACCACAACGCAAAGAAAAATATCTATCTGCACCAGGAAGAATATGACTGTCTGCTGATTAACAGCGACATTGAATATGAATTTACCGGAGCTTATGACTACACAATATCTGCCACAAATCCGGACTCCAGAATTTATGTTTACAGTGGTATTCCGAATAAAATTCATTTTCATATGGATGACTATATCTATAATATTCCAACTGAAAATATAAAACTGTTAGGCGTACACAATCATTATAATATAGCCGTTGCATATTTTATAACGTCTTTCTACGTGGAGCAGGAAGACTTTGAAAAGGCATTAATTACATTCAATCCGCTTGCACACCGCCTTGAATACGTTGATACTGTTGACGGAGTACGCTATTATGACGACTCTATTTCAACCGCCTGTGCTACTGCTATTGAAGCACTGAAAAGCGTTCCGAATGCTCAGACTATTCTTATAGGCGGTATGGACAGGGGAATAGATTATACTTCATTGATAGAATTTCTTAATATCAATAATGTAAATGTAATCTGTATGGAAACTTCCGGAAAGCGTATTTTTGATATGATTCAAAGCATGAATTTTAATAATCCGGAACGTGTTTATTATGTTTCACATCTTGATGATGCTGTAAAACTTGCACATGAAATTACAGAATCCGGAAAAAGTTGTGTACTTTCTCCGGCATCAGCAAGCTATGGAATTTTCAAGAACTTTGAGGAAAGAGGAAATGTTTTTAAAAATCTCGTTTCTCAACTTAAATTTATGTCTTGACTTTTTGACAGAAACAGTGTATAATATATAAGAAAAATTTTCCGGACAAGGAGGATATTATGGATAAATACCGTCAAATAGCTTTTATAGTAGCATTAGTAATCGCAGTTCTTGTTATGATGCTTGGAAAAGCTTGTACTGACAGTTTAGTCAGAAAAAATTCAAAGCCTGTTCAGAATGTCTCACAGACAATGCCGGCTTATGATTACAATAATAGCTATAATAACAACTATAATACTACTCCACAGACGGAAATTGTTTCACAACAAACGGGTGTTCCGGTTGAATATGTTACTAATATGTTTGGTGAAGTTGTTGGCACTGTTTCAACATCAGCTTCAGTTTCAGATATTCAGACAACTACTCAGGAACGTTCAATACTGGAACAATACAACGAAAATAAAAATGCTTCTGCCAATAAAGGTTTTTAAAAGTTTACGAGACAGTTATAATCTTCTGTCCGAAATACACTAAAATTAATTATGGAGGTAAAAAATGGTTATTATTGAAATGGAAAACGGTAAGAAAATCAAAATCGAACTCTATCCGGAGATTGCTCCTATTACCTGTGAAAACTTTGAAAAGCTTGTTAAGGACGGTTTTTATGACGGACTTACATTTCACAGAATAATCCCTGGATTTATGATACAGGGAGGTTGCCCTCTTGGAAATGGTACAGGTGGTCCGGGGTGGAACATCAAAGGCGAATTTTCTTCCAATGGTGTTAAAAATGACCTCAAGCACACTAGAGGAGTTATTTCAATGGCTCGTTCTATGATGCCTGATTCAGCAGGTTCACAGTTCTTTATCATGCATGAAGACGCTCCGCACCTTGACGGACAGTATGCATCTTTCGGCAAGGTCGTTGAGGGTATGGACGTTGTTGACGAAATAGCAGAAGTTGCTACAAATTACAATGACGCTCCTCTTGAACCACAGGTTATGAAAAAGGTTACAATCGAATAATCAACAATGCCGGAAGATATTTTTTTCCGGCATTATTTTATCTTGAAAGGAATGATTTTTTATGTTATATATAGGCTGTCATTTGTCCGCTTCAAAAGGTTTTTTCGCTATGGGAAATCAGGCTAAACAAATTGGTGCAAATACTTTTGCTTTTTTTACTCGCAATCCTCGTGGAGGTTCTGCCAAACAAGTGAATCCGGAAGATGCAAATAAATTTCTTGAAAGTTGCAGTAATTTTGGAAAACTTGTTGCTCATGCTCCGTATACTATGAATCCATGTTCGGCTGACGAAAAAATAAGAGAATTTTCAAAAAATGCTATGGCAGATGATTTGAAACGTATGGAATTTATACCAAATAATTATTATAATTTTCACCCAGGGTCTCATGTGAAACAAGGGGCTGAAATCGGTATAGAATTAATTTCTAAACAGCTTAATGAAGTTCTTACTCCTGAACAATCAACGACAGTTTTGCTTGAAACTATGTCAGGAAAAGGTTCAGAAGTAGGAAGAAATTTTGAAGAAATCAGAGCTATAATTGACCGTGTTGAATTAAATAATAAACTTGGCGTATGCCTTGATACCTGTCATATATGGGACGGCGGTTATGACATTGTTAACAATCCCGATGGAGTTATTGAAGAATTTGACAGAATTATAGGTCTTGACCGTCTGAAAGCTATTCATCTTAATGACAGTTTAAATCCTTGTGGTTCTCATAAGGACAGGCACGCAAAAATCGGAGCAGGATACATTGGAGCAGATGCTCTTGTAAAATTTATAAATCGTTCTGAATTAAAGGGATTACCTGTTATTCTGGAAACTCCTAATGATATGGACGGATATGCAAAAGAAATAAAATTCCTCCGTGAAAATTACAGCGAATAACAAAAAAAGACCGCACAATTTAATGTACGGTCTTGATTTTTTTTAATTAGTCAACATTAACAATAGTTCCGAAAAGCTGACGTGGAGCACCAATAGCATTTGATTCATCTGTATCAATGTGCATTGCACGAGCGTATTTATCAGATACACGACATACAACATCACCAAGGATAGCACTTCTTTCAGGAGTTTCAAGCTTAACCCATACTACCTGCTTATCAGTAACGCCGAGTTCCTGAGCGTCTGCTGGAGTAAGGTGAATGTGTCTTTTAGCAACGATAACGCCTTCTGAAATTTCAACTTCACCGGCAGGTCCTATAAGCTTGCAAGCTCCGGAACCTGCAATATCTCCGGATTCTCTGACAGGTGCCACAATACCGATTGAGCGGGCATCAGTAGCAGAAAGTTCAACCTGAGTAGCAGGACGTACAGGACCTAAAATTGATACACCAGCGAGTTCTTTCTTAGGACCTACAACAGTAACTCTTTCTTCACAAGCAAACTGACCTGGCTGAGAAAGGTCTTTTTTCTTAGTGAGTTCATAACCCTTTCCAAAAAGGATTTCAAGGTGTTCCTGTGTTACGTGAACGTGTCTTGCGGAAGTTTCAACAATAAATTCTTTTGACATTTTAATGCCTCCATGTAAAATTTTTTCCGGAGCACACCGGAATACTTCATATAATATTTTACACCATTTCTTATTAAACGTCAAGAGATATGTAAAATTTTGTCAGAAAGTAATGTTATCATATACAAACATTATGATATAAAAAAGCGTCCCGAAGAGGAATCGAACCTCCGGCCTACTGCTTAGGAGGCAGTCGCTCTATCCTACTGAGCTATCGGGACATCATTTATATTATATCATATGCACAATTAAAAATCAAGTATTTTTATATATATTTTAATTTTTTACTTTAATTATTACAGCTATCTGAAAATTTGATTAAATTTCTTTAATATCTACTTTTCGCCAAAAGTATGGACAATATGACAAAAATGTGTTATAATAATTGCAAAAGGAGGATTTTTATGGATAACACATTGGTTTTGATAATCTTGATTGCTGTATTTACAGTAACTTTTGTAAGTTCTGCTTTGATAACTTATAAAATAAAAAGAAAAAAATCTAAAGAACGAAAGGAACAAGAAAAATGAAAAATTATATATTGATTTCTATAATGGCTGTTATAATGAATATAACTCCATTTAATGCTTTTGCAGAAGATAATACAACAGTTTCACATAAAATGACATTTCTTGATTTTAACGGGAATGTTATGCAGACAATTGAAGTTCCAGAGGGCGAAAAAATAGACTATTCCCAGATTGACACCTCATCACTTCATGAACATATTGACAGGTATACTGAACAGGATTTTAATATGTGGAGTGCAACCCCCGAAACAATAGCTTCAGATACAACTGTACAGGCACTTTACAAAAAAGCTACTATTTCTGTTGAAGGCACTCCGAATAAAACAGAATATTATACTCCTATAGGCGAAGTGAAACTTGATGGATTATCAGTTACAATTACCCTTGAAATACAAACTCCTATTACTGATGAAAACGGAGATTATTACATCAACAAGCAAACTGAAAACATTATAAAAAGCTGTCATGCTGATAAAAAACTTGATGAACTTTTTGCTAATGGAAAAACTGCTGAAGTGAATATTATTCCAATAGGTGATGATAAATCCATTTTTACATATGAAATAACACTTTTTGACAGTCTCGGAGATGCAAACAGTGATGGCATTGTTGATGCTGTTGATGCTTCTTTTATACTTCAAACTTATGCTGACCTTTCAACAGGTGAAGAAGTTTCCCTTGATGATGAAAAAACAAAAATATATGACGTAAATCGTGATACTTTTGTTAATGCCAATGATGCAGGTTATATACTTACACATTATTCATTATCTTCAACGGGTGGAACTCCTGTCTGGGAAGAAATTGTTCCTGAACTTGCATAATTTACATTTTTTTGTTTTTTTTTGTTTTTTTCTATTGAAATTATTTTGAATTTGTTGTATAATTATATCACAATATTAATTAAGGAGTGTTTTTTCCAATGTACAATGATTTAATGGATTCAATCGGCTTTGTAACTAAATATGACAACGAAGTCGGAGAAGCTATGGCTCAGGAACTCGCACGTCAGCAAAGAAACCTTGAACTCATCGCAAGTGAAAATATCGTTTCTCCTGCTGTAATGGCAGCTATGGGTTCTGTTCTCACAAACAAATACGCTGAGGGTTATCCGGGTAAGCGTTATTATGGTGGTTGTCAGTGCGTTGACGTTGTTGAACAGATTGCTATTGAACGTGCTAAAGAACTTTTTGGTGCTAAATTTGCAAATGTTCAGCCACATTCCGGTGCACAGGCAAACACAGCAGCATATTTTGCAGTTCTCAAACCAGGTGACACTGTTCTTGGCATGAGTCTTGCTGACGGCGGACATCTTACACACGGTTCACCTGTAAACCTTTCTGGTAAGTATTTTAACTTTGTTTCTTATGGTCTTGATGACGAAACAGAAACTATTAATTATGATACTGTTCAGAAACTCGCAGAAGAACACAAGCCTAAGCTTATTGTTGCTGGTGCAAGTGCTTATCCAAGAGCAATAGATTTCAAGAGACTTTCAGAAATCGCAAAGTCTGTTGATGCTCTCTTTATGGTAGATATGGCACATATTGCCGGACTTGTTGCTGCTGGTGTTCATCAGTCTCCAGTACCTTATGCCGATATCACAACAACAACAACTCACAAGACTTTAAGAGGTCCTCGTGGCGGTCTTATCCTCACAAATGACGAAGCTCTTGCTAAGAAAATTAATTCTGCTATATTCCCAGGAACTCAGGGCGGTCCTCTCATGCATACAATAGCTGCAAAGGCTGTTTGCTTTGGTGAGGCTCTTAAACCTGAATTCAAGGAATATCAGAAAAAAATTGTTGAAAATGCAAAGGCTCTTTCTGAAGGTCTCTTAAAGAGAGGTTTCAATCTTGTTTCCGGCGGTACTGATAATCATCTTATGCTTGTTGACCTCAGACCGTTCAATATAACAGGTAAGGAACTTGAACATCGTCTTGATGAAGTTTACATCACAGTAAATAAAAATGCTATCCACAATGACCCTGAAAAGCCTTTCGTAACAAGCGGTATCAGAATTGGTACACCAGCAGTTACCACAAGAGGTTTAGGCGTTGAAGAAATGGAAAAAATCGCTGAATATATTTACCTTTGTGCTACAGACTTTGAAAATAAGGCTGATGAAATCCGTGCAGGTGTAAATGCTATTTGCGAAAAATTCCCACTCTATAAGTAAAAAAATTTCAGGACAGGCTTAGCGTCTGTCCTGATTATTTATAAAAATAAGGTCATTCAAACATATGAACGACCTTTTATTTTTTTATTATTATATTATGTTTCTGAGTTTCTCGGAAAAATCAATAAGCTGTTTCATATTCATGGATTCTATGCGTATACTTTCTGAAAGTCCCAATTCTTTGAGTGTGGAATATACAATTTCTTTAGATATTCCAAGTTGTGAAGAAAGTGTATTTGCAAGAGTTTTACGACGTTGTGAAAATCCAGCTTTTACAATTTTAAAGAAAAATTTTTCTCCGTTAGGTTCGAGCCTGTAATTCTGATTGATGTCAATTCTGATAACTACTGAATCAACATTAGGCGATGGCATGAAATTTCCTCTTGAAACGTTAAAAAGTTGTTTTGCAGTACCATAATAATTTACTCCAACTGTAATAGCTCCTGAATCTCTTGTACCGACTTCCGCACACAAACGCTGTCCAGCCTCTTTTTGTACCATTACTGTTATTGATTCTATAGGTAAACGGCTTTCAAGAAGTAGCATTATTACAGGTGATGTGATATAATATGGCAAATTCGCACATACAGCAACTTTAAGTCCTTTAAATTCTTCTGCTATAATCTTTTGCAAATCGGCTTTCATAACGTCCTGATTTATAATTTTTATATTGTTAAATTCTGCAAGTGTTTCATCAAGCACAGGTAAAAGTCTTTTATCAATCTCAATAGCTGTAACTTTATCTGCACGTTTAGCAAGTTCAGCGGTTAAAACTCCTACTCCTGTACCTATTTCGAGTATTCCAAAACCTTCACGAGCGTTTCCATATTCGGCAATTTTAGGACATATTTCTGGATTGATGATGAAATTCTGTCCCAGACCTTTTGAAAAACTGAATCCATGACGAGACATTATTTCTTTGATAGTTTTAATATTAGTTAAATTCATTTATTGTATTCTCCTCGAATGTATGGCGTTCTTTTTCGGAAAATTCTGCTTGTTTAGCATCATTGAGTTTTTCCATATTATTTACAAGATAATCAGCGGAACGATATGCGTGTTGAAAGTCTGTATCTTTGAAATAACATTTTAAGTCAATATATTCACCGTCAATCGTTATATCAAGCTGTTTTATCTGTCTGCCAGAGTACTTATTATTCACATATTTTATATATTCATCAATTTCATGAGTATTCATTTCGTCACCAATTACATTTATTTTCATAAATTAGTATCCTCCAATCTTCTTATTACGGATTCAGCACATTTTATTCCATCAACAGATGCTGACATTATACCTCCTGCATATCCTGCTCCCTCTCCACATGGAAAAAGTCCATTAAGGCTTATAGACTGAAATTCTTCATTTCTGTCAATTCTTACTGGTGAACTGCTTCGGCTTTCTATTCCTGTGAGAACTGCTTCCGGATTGTCAAAACCTTTTATTTTTTTGCCCATTTCCCTTATACCAAGGCGGAGTGTTTCACAGACAAAATCAGGTAAATATTCTTCTGGGCGTGCAAATTTTACTGCCGGACGGTATGAAGGAATAACTTTTCCGAAACTTTCTGAATTTTTACCATTCAGAAAATCTCCTACAAGAGTTACAGGAGCAGAATAATTTTTTCCTCCTGCAATAAATGCTTTTTCTTCAAGTTCTCTCTGAAAATGCATTCCTCCTAATACATGATTACTATTATAATCTTTTGGACTTATCCCTACTAATAAGGCACTATTTGAATTTTCAGCGTTTCGGGAAAAATAACTCATTCCATTTATTGCGAGTCTGTCTTTTTCGGAAGATGCAGGAACTACTTCTCCACCCGGACACATACAGAATGTATAAAGCGTTCTGCCATTCGGAAGATGTACTGCAAGTTTATAATCAGCTGATTTAAGTGCTTTATGTCCTGCAAATTCTCCATACATAGCCCTGTCAATGTCTTCTCTTTTGTGTTCGATTCTGACACCTACTGAAAAGTTTTTCTGCGACAGGGATATATTTTTATTATATAAAAGTTCAAAAACATCTCTTGCACTATGTCCTGAAGCAAGTATTACATTATCTGTTTGAATGGTATGCAGATTTTCACCATCAGAATAAGTGACTTCTGAAATATTATTTTCATTTGTTTTGAAGTCGCAGAACTTTGCATTGAAAATAACTTTTCCTCCGTATTTAATTACCTGTTCACGCAAGTTTTTTACAACATCAACTAATTTATCCGTACCAATATGAGGCTTTGCAAGATAAAGTATTTCTTCAGGAGCTCCAAATTCAACAAGCTTTTCGAGAACCCATTGAATACGTTTATCTTTTATACCTGTGGTAAGTTTTCCGTCTGAAAAAGTTCCTGCCCCACCTTCGCCAAACTGTATATTACATTCTGGATTAAGTATTCCTGATGAACGGAATTTATCAACATCTTTTTGACGTGAATTAATATCTGAACCACGTTCTAAAACTATCGGTTCAGCTCCTGCCATTGCAAGAACAAGTGCCGAAAACATTCCGGCAGAACCAAACCCTACTATTACAGGATTCTTGAATTTTCCGGAAACTTTATTTACCTTATATACATATTTTTCGATATGAACAGAATCTTTTACTTTAACGGATTTTTCATTTTTTAATTCAAGGTCAACTGATATTATAAAATGTATATCTGTTTTTTTACGTGCGTCAACTGATTTCTTGGAAAGTTTTACGCTTATGAGGTTTTGCGGGGATATTCTGAATTTTTTAATACAAAATTTATCAAGTTCCGAAAAATCAAATTCCAATGGAACACGTATATTATTTATTCTTAGCATTTTTTCCACCTTTCAACGATTCTGCACAATGCATTCCTGCCCATATTCCGGAAGACCATGCCCATTGCAAATTATATCCGCCACAATCTCCGACAGTATCAAGTATTTCACCACAAAAATATATTCCGCTATGTTTTTTTGACTCAAGATTTTCTGTTATACAATCAGCATGAATCCCTCCGCAAGTTGCCTGTGAATTTTGCCAATTTGAACACCCTGTAACCTGAAATTCAAAGCATTTTATAACATATGCAAAATTTTTTATTTCGTTATCCGATAATGTTTGTATTTTTTCTGTAAGGGGTCTTTTAAGAGTGTTTTTAACTATGTATACAGCTAAATTCTTTGGAAAAACTCCTGTAAGTAATTCTTCAAGCGAATAGTTACAACGGATTTTTTTTATTTTCTTTATATAATTAATTATTGAATTTGTATCCATATCCGGAAGCAAATCTGCACGCAAAGAAAGTTTATTTTCATAGTTCTGAAAAAGATAAGCTAAATTAAATACACATATTCCGGATATATTGTTTTCATTGAACTGCATTTCGCCATATTCAGTACGCAATATTTTACCATTAGAAACTGCTGATATTTTACCTTTTACTCTCACGCCTTTTAAACCTTTCAGGATTTCGGGGTTTACTCTTAGAGGAGCAACAGCAGGGCATATCTTTGAAACTTTATATCCCATATCTTTAAATAACCGCATAATTGAACCATCTGTTCCAAATGACGGAGCAGAATATCCACCAGTAGCTATTATTATTTTTTTGCAATTTATGGTTTCTTTTTTTGATTGTATAGTGTAATTATTGTCAGTTCCTGAAATCCCTATAACTTCAAAATCACAGATTTCATTTATTCCGAGTGATTCGGCTGTAAGTCTAAGAGCATTTACAACCGTAGTTGCAGTATTGCTTTTAGGATAAATTCCGCCTGTACGTCCTTCACTTCCGGAAACACATATAACTCCCATATCCTCCGAAAAAAATTTAAACCAATCGGGAGTTTGATTAATTATTTTCATTGCATCAACTGAACCATGATAATTTTCTGCCTTTAATGATTCGTTGCTAAGATTGCATTTACCGTTTCCGGAAGCAATGATTTTTTTACAGGTTCGGGAAAGCTTTTCAAGAATAGTAACTTTTCCATTATAGTTTTTTGCAATTGTTATGGCTGATGCAAAGCCTGACGCTCCTCCACCTATTATTGCTACATCTGTATACATTATTTCACCTTCTCTTGAATTTATTAATTATTTGGAGATATCTCTATAATAGCAATTTCCGGACGATTATTGAATCTCACTGGAGCAGGGGAAACACCTATTCCGGAAGTTATAAACATTGTACCACCATTATAATCAAAAAGCCCCTTATCATAAACTGTATCACCACGAAGTTCTGGGAAAATTTTCATAGTGGCTGAATCTATAACAGCTCCTAAAAATGGTAATTGAATCATTCCACCATGGGTATCTGCACAAATAGTTAAATCTGCTCCAAAATCTGCAAATTTTTCATAATTAGGAATATGTGCCATAAGAATATTATAACAATCATCTTTATTTGAAAATGCATTATTTAGGTTAAAAGTAGGGGAGTAATAAACATTATCAATTCCCATAAGCTGAATATTGTTTCCATTTATATTTATTGTCTCTGAATTGTAATTCATAAGCACAGCACCAGTTTCCTGCATGGAATCTATATACGATTGGTCTGTGTCGTGGTCTCCGGTTACAAAATAAACAGGATATCCTTCTGAAATTATACCTGCTGTAAGGTCAACAGATATCTGAATCAATTCCTTAGAACTATTCCTTGAATACATATCACCAATTACAAGAACTATATCTGGTTCATTTTTTTTAATTCGTCGGATAATAGTTTCTTTGCTTATACCATGTTTAGTTGCATGATAATCACTTATAACTGCAATTTTTACTGAATTGTTTAATTTTTCAGAGTCAAGTTCAACATGAGTAGTTTTCAGTGTATAGTTATTGAACCACCAAATAAATATTAAAAATATTATTATTACTAAAAATTTAGGAAATTTTCGTTTCTTTTTTGTTGTCTCCATAATAATTTACTCCTTAATATGTACGTCAAGCTGATTGAATGGTATCTCTATATTCTCTTTATCAAATGCTGTCTTGACATTTTCAATGATACTATAACGCACTGAATTATAATTTTCATTTTTCACCCATATAAGAGTATCAATTACTACAGAACTTTCTTTATGCTGACTCATTCTCACAATTGAACTTGGTTCATCAAGAACAAATGGGTCATCTTTTAGTATGTCCATTATTATAAGACGAGCTTTTTCATAATCTGCTGAGTAGCTTATCTCAAATGAGAGGTCTATGCGTCTTTCAGGACTTTCAGTATAATTTATTATCTTTGCATCTGAAATTTTGCCATTCGGAATAAAGACTGTTTTGCCATCAAATGTCTTTATCTTTGTATAAAGAATGCTTATGGCATCAACTTTACCAATACTTCCATCAAGTTCTATAGTGTCTCCGGCTGTAAAAGGTTTTGAAAACAAAATTATAAAACCTCCGCAAAGATTAGCAAGGCAGTTCTGCAATGCAAGGCTGACAGCAAGTCCCGCTGCACCGAAAATTGTTATAATAGATGACATAGGAACATTTAATACCGAAAGCGACATAATAATTACTACAACATAAAGTAATATTCGTACAAGAGATACTAAAAAACTTCTTGCTCCTCCGTCAAGGTTGGTTTTTAACAAGGCTTTTGAAGAAATTCTTGCTATAAGTCTTGAAATAAGTATACCAAGTATCAAAACTATGATTGCTGTTATAAGTGATGGCAATAAATTCGCAAAATATTGTGCCATTCTTGTGAAAATATTTGATGCTTTACTTACTTGTTCCTGAATCGCCTCGACAGCATTGACTGCTGGTTCGGTAGTTAAGCTGGTTGTAATTGTTTCTTCCATAAAATTCACTTCCTTTATTAATATTATAACAGAATAAAAGAAAATGTCAATTAAATACAGAGTTTATTTTAATTATGTTGAAATCTAATAATATTAATATAATATAAGTTATACGAAGTTTTAAAAAATTAAAATAAATAAAAAATAAAAACAAAAAAAGAAAAGTAAATCAACACAACCACAAAATCGACAAAAATAACTCTTACAATCACAAATCCACATTGACAACACAAAAAGTATATGATATAATAAAAACAGAAAACCTTTATTATTCAAAAAATCTATGCACAAGCATGATAAATTTATACTAAATCTAACCGCTGCTTAGTGTTATTAAAGCAACGTTTTTTTATTTTTCAGGAGGTAACTATGAAAAAAATACATATACAAACAAGCAATCCCTATGAAGTTCTTATTGAACGTGGAAGCATAAATAAATGTGGTGAATATATATCTGAAATCACTAAATCCAAAAAAACAGTAGTTATTACTGACAACATTGTAGGAAATCTTTATGCAGATATCGTTATGAAATCACTTAAAGATAATGGTTTTGACTGTTCACTATTTACGTTTCCTAATGGCGAACAATCAAAAAATCTTTCCATACTGGGACAAATATTTGATTTTCTTTGTGAATCAGAAATTACAAGAAGTGATATTATTATTGCTCTTGGTGGGGGAGTTGTTGGTGATATAACAGGATTTGCAGCAGCTTGTTACCTTAGAGGAGTTGAATTTGTACAGATACCTACAACTTTACTCGCACAAGTTGATTCTTCTGTCGGAGGAAAAACTGCTGTTGATATCGCAGGAGGAAAAAACCTTGTAGGTGCTTTCAAACAACCTGCACTGGTTATTTGTGACAGTGACACTCTTAAAACTCTCACTCCTGAAAACCTTTCCTGCGGTATGGCAGAAGTTATAAAATATGGAATGATAAAAGACAGTCACTTATTTGAAATGGTAGAAAAACATAATTTACAAAATATTGATGAAATAATGGACGAAATAGTTTATACTTGTATTGACATAAAACGTAATGTAGTAGAAAATGATGAGTTCGACAGGGGAGAAAGAATGATTTTGAATTTCGGACATACTCTGGGACATGCAATTGAAGGCTGGCACAATTATACAAATTATACTCATGGTATGGGTGTTTCTGCCGGAATGTGTCTCATTACAGATAAATTTGTGCCTGCTCTCTCAGATAGACTTAAAAAATGTGTTCTTGCTTATAATCTTCCAACAGGTACGGAAGCTCCTATTAATGAACTCCTGCCATACTGTTCAAAAGATAAAAAGCGTGAATACGGAAATATAAGTTACATAGTATGCAAAACTATCGGAAAAGCTGAAATACATAAGTCTTCTATAAGCGAATTTGAAAAGGCTATGGGTGAATAATTATGAATATAAAAATCAATCCGACTAAACTTAAAGGTTATGTTAACATTCCTGCCTCAAAAAGTATTGCACATCGCATGTTAATCTGTTCAGCACTGGCAAACGGAAAGTCTATTATAGGAAACATAAACTATTCAAAAGATATTGAGGCTACTATTAACGCTATGAAAGCTTTAGGTGCTGAAATATTTACTGACAAAAATAATGCGGAAATTAATGGAATTGTTCATATTCCTGAAAAATCTGTTATTGATTGCAATGAAAGCGGTTCAACATTAAGATTCATAATACCAGTTGCTACTGCTCTCGGAATAAAAACTGAATTTCATGGAAGAGGAAGACTTCCTCAAAGACCTATCGACATTTACACAAGAGAACTCAGTAAACATGGCATTACTTTTGATTATAATAATACTATGCCTTTTACAGTATCCGGTCAACTCTCTAATGGTATCTATGAAATAGAGGGCAATGTATCATCACAATTTATAACAGGACTTTTATTTGCATTGCCATTGCTTAATGGTGATTCAGAAATAGTTATGACTTCACATCTTGAATCACAACCGTATGTTGATATTACTATCAATGTATTAAAAAAATTCGGCATTATTATTGAAGAAACTGAAAAGGGTTTTCATATAAAAGGCAATCAGACCTACAAAACATACAGCGGAAATGTCGAAGGAGACTTTTCACAAGCAGCATTCTTTTATGTAGCTAATTCCCTTGGCTCTTCTATAATGCTCGGAAATCTTAATACAAACAGCGTTCAAGGAGACAAAAAAATTATCGAAATAATCAATCAAACTGAACAAAATGGATTCTTTAATGCGGATTGTTCAGATATTCCCGATTTAGTACCAGTTCTTGCTGTTCTTGCATCATTCGGCAAAAAAACTTCAACAATATATAATGCAGAACGCCTTAAAATCAAAGAAAGCAATCGTCTTGAAACAACCGCTGAACTTATAAATAACCTCGGCGGTGATGTCAAAATTACTAGTGACGGACTTATTATCCGTCCTACAAACAATATGCATGGAGGTACAATTGAAAGCTTTGGTGACCACCGTATAGTTATGGCAGGGGCAGTTATGGCTACCGCTCTTAAAGAAGAACTTATTATAAATGGTGCAGAAGCAGTTACCAAATCTTATCCGGACTTTTTTGAAGATTACAAAAAACTTGGGGGGAATGTAAATGTCATCAGTATGGAACAATAAAATTTCAGTTTCCTTATTTGGAGAGGCACAAAGCCCTTTAGTCGGCGTTACCGTAAATAATCTGCCCTCCGGAGAATACATAGATATTTCTAAAATAAAAAAATTCATGGCACGTCTTGAAAATTCAAACTTATATGAAACTCTTACTCCACACATTATATCAGGTCTCTTTAATTCAAGAACTACCGGAACTCCTTTATGTGCATTTATACAGAATTTTCAACAATATACATCATCAGCAAAAAACAATCATTTAGCAAGGGCAGGTCATGCAGATTATACCGGAGCAGTCCGCTACAGAGGATTCAATGACGTCAGGGACGGAGGACATTTTTCGGACAGGCTTACATTACCTTTAAGTTTCGCAGGTGCAATATGCGGTCAAATTCTTGAAAGAAGAGGAATATATACCGGTGTACATATTTCACGCATACACAATGTAAAAGACAATCCTTTTAATCCGGTTAAAATAAGTCGTGAGGACATTATAAATATACGTAATAAAAATATTCCTGTAATCAACGACTTAAAAGGTTCTATGATGATTAAAGAAATTGATGATATCAGCAATACCGGAGATTCACTCGGCGGAGTTATCGAATGTGTTATTATAAATGTTCCTGCTGGTATTGGTTCGCCTGTTTTTGATGGTTTACAGAATACTATATCACAACTTATTTTTGCATTGCCACTCGTCACTGGTATAGAATTCGGAACAGGTTTCAAATCCGCTGAAATGACCGGAAGCAAATGGAATGATGATTTTTACATTGACAGTCACAATCATGTGCTTACCAAAACCAATAATCATGGCGGAATACTCGGCGGAATATCTTCCGGAATGCCTATTATATTCAAAGTAGCATTCCGTCCTAATCCGTCTCTTTCAAAACCTAATAAAGCTATTGATTTACAGGAAATGACAACAGCAGATTATCATACAAACCAAAATTATACTCCCTGTACAGTTTTAAAAGCTATACCAGCAGTTGAAGCAATTGCCAATATAGCTATACTTACTCATATGTTGGATTATCCGAATTTTTGTTAAGGTGATTGTATGCATGATGAAAATATCAGAAAAATGACAGATATGGCAGATACTGAAATCAAAGACCTGCCCACACTTAATATATTGATTTGCTACCTTCTTTACAGGATAGAAAAACCCGTAGAATCAGAACAGCTTTACGAAATAGCTATGGAAACAGGTATAATCAGTTATTTCTATTATCAGGATTCTGTTGACTATCTTATAAATAATGGTCTTATTACTATTGAAAATATTGACGGTAAAAAATATTATATTATTCAGTCTAAAGGAAAAGCTTGTGCTGAACAGTTAAAATCATATGCTCCGAAATCTTGCCGTGATAAAATTGTTTCAGTAGCATTGAAATATTTTGCACGCCTAAAATACGAACAAGAAATAATTGTTGATTATCTTCCCGACGAAAACGGCTGTTACATTTACATAAGATGCATTGACCCTAAGTATGACCTTATGGATATGAAATTATTTGCTCCTGACTTAGAACAGGCTAAGCTCGTTGGTGAAAAAATTATGCTTAATCCGTCGGGTTTTTACAGAAAGATTATAGAACTTGCTTTATCAAATAAAGAAATTTCGTATGACCTGACTGACAATTAATATTCTTTCCAACTATAAATGCTTGCTTCCGGTACATCACCAACTATTACATTTTCAGCAAGCAAAAATTCCGCTTCAGTTTCAGTTTCAAAATCATATAATGGCAATGAGGATTTTATTTCAGCCTTTACAATCGCTGATATACGGTGGCAAGTCTGATTGTTTCCGGCTGATTTAAAATCGCTTTTAAGGCTGACTGTTGCTTTTCGTGCAGGACATATACGCAGTCTTATATTAAAACCTTTTCCGGCAAGCATATATGAACCTGTAAGCGAACCTACAGGAATTTCCGCATAATCTCTAGAATTTTCCAGTCGTTTATTGATAATTAATGAAAGTTCGGACTGTATTTTATTTATATTGTCCGGAACTGCTTCTATAGCTGTGACCTGTCCGGATTGATTGTACTTTACAGAAGCAAAATCACTGTATGTACAGGCGTTATCACGAAGATAATTTACAGCTGATTCTTCAATTGCAATATCCGTTGTTGCAATTGAAAAGTGTTCGGCTTGCAATGATGCTACCGGACGTACTGCTTTATCAGTCCATATTGCGAATATAACCAATATTGCTGTTAATGTGAAAATAGCAAAGGCTATATATTTGTGATTTGGACGTTTTTTTCTGTGTTTCATAAAAATCACTCCCTGTTGCGTTTTCTATAATATATTCGGTTACAGAAAATCGGGTGACGAACTTATGAAACATTATAGATTTATAAACTATGAAAAGAGGTGGCTATTACGAAAAAAATAACAGTCGGAATAACTGCACACGTTGATTCAGGTAAAACAACACTTTCAGAATCCATGCTATTCAAGGCAGGAGCTATACGCACCAAAGGTCGTGTTGATAATGGAAATTCCAGTCTTGATACAGACCCCACAGAAAGAAACAGAGGAATAACTATATTCGCTCATCAGGCAGACTTTATAACGGGTAACACTCATATATTTCTTACTGATACCCCCGGACACGTTGATTTTTCGGCAGAAACTGAAAGAACTTTCAGTATACTTGATTATGCTGTTCTTGTAATAAGTGCAATTGACGGTGTACAATCCCATACTTCAACGCTGTGGAAACTTCTTAAAAAATATGACATACCGGTATTTATTTTTGTTAACAAAATGGACTTAAATACAACCGACAAATCAGTTGTTCTTGAAAATCTGCATCATAATCTTTCTGCAAACTGTGTGGATTTTTCAGGCAGTGAAAGCGATATATATGAAAATGTTGCTTATTGCAACGAAAATCTTATGGAAAAGTATTTGAATAATACACTATCCGACAATGATATTATTAACGAAATATTAAACCGAAATATATATCCATGTTACTTTGGTTCAGCACTTAAAATGATTGGTATTGACGAATTTTTAAGTATTCTTGACCGCTTTACAGCCGAAATCATCAGAAAAGAAAGCTTTGGGGCTAAGATTTTTAAAATTACTTACGACAGCAAAGGAAATCGTTTATCGCATATGAAAATCACCGGCGGTAAGCTCAAAGTGCGTGACGAAATTATATATATAAATCCGGACGGTGAAAAAATTACTTCAAAAGTAAGCGGTATAAGATTTTATTCGGGTGAAAAATACCATACGGCAGAAGTTGCAGAAAGCGGTGAAGTATGTGCAGTAACCGGACTTTCCGGAACTTATGCCGGTCAAGGTCTGGGAATTGAAAAAAATTCAGAAAAGTCATTCTTAGAACCGGTAATGACTTATCATATTAACTTCCCTCCGGAAATAAATGTGAATGACGTTCTTAAAAATATGAAAATACTTGAAGATGAAGACCCTCAATTACATATACTATGGAACGAACAGAATAAAAGTATTTCCATACAGCTTATGGGAGCTATACAACTTGAAATACTCACTCAAATTATTTCACGAAAATTCGGATATGATGTGACTTTCAGCAATGGTGCAGTTACTTACAAGGAAACTATCAAAAATAAGGTTGAGGGTGTAGGGCATTATGAACCTCTACGGCATTACGCTGAAGTACATCTTATTCTTGAACCGCTTGAACGTGGCAAAGGTCTTGTATTTGAAACCGATTGCAGTGAAGATGTTCTTGACAAAAACTGGCAAAGGCTTATTTTAACACATCTTGCTGAAAAACAACATATCGGAGTTCTTACAGGTTCACCTATAACGGATATGAAAATAACTATAGTTTCCGGAAAAGCTCATACCAAACATACAGAAGGAGGAGATTTCAGGCAAGCTACTTACAGGGCTGTCCGTCAAGGATTAAGAAATGCCGAAAATATATTGCTTGAACCCTATTATAATTACGAACTTGAAATACCTTCAATAAATACTGGTCGTGCAATAGCTGATTTACAACGTATGTCTGCAAGCTTTGAACAGCCTGAAACTATGGGGGATATGTCTGTTATAAAGGGGTCTGCTCCTGTTTCTGAAATAAATGGTTATCAGTCAGAAGTCATTGCATATACTCATGGTAAAGGACGTTTAACCTGTACAGCCGGAGACTACAAAGAATGTCACAATTCTGAAAAAATTATATCTGATTTCAATTACGACTGTGACAGTGACCTTGAAAATACTGCTGATTCTGTTTTTTGTACGCATGGAGCAGGATATATTGTAAAGTGGAATGATGTTCCAAAACATATGCATTTACCGTCCGGTCTTGCGGAAAATTCTGAAATTCATGAAGAATACAGAGAAAAAGCTCGCCATTTTATACGTGAAGCTGTATCTGATGACGAACTTAGAGAAATATTTGAAAGAACTTACGGAAAAATTAATCGTGACCCACGAAAAGCTTTTAAGAAAACAAAAACAGTTATTTCAAATGAAAGCAAGCCATTAACATACAATTACGACGGAAAAGACTATTTACTTGTTGACGGATATAATATAATTTTTTCATGGGACGAACTTAAAAATATTGCAAAAGATAATCTTGATATGGCACGTTCTGAACTCATTAATATGATGTGTAATTATCAGGGCGTTACTGGCTATGAAACTATTGTTGTATTTGATGCCTACAAAGTAAAAGGAAAACATCGTGATATTGAAAAATACTACAACATAAACATAGTATATACAAAGGAATCTGAAACTGCTGATACTTACATTGAAAAAGTTTCACACGAACTATCAAAAAAACACCGTGTAAGAGTTGCAACCTCTGACGGTCTCGAACAAATTATTATTATGGGCAACGGTGCTATGAGAATTTCTGCACGAGAACTTCATGAACAATATCTTAATGCAGACAAGGCTATACGAGAATTTATATCAGAAATGAAATAGTTTTCCTAATATATCATATTATGACATATTTTATCAGAAAAACTTAATATAACAACGTATCATTCTACTGATTATGATAAATTTCACTATATAACAGTGATATAATATTAATCATATCCTATAAAATCAGAGGGTGATACAATTTGAAAAACACAAAAAAATCATATAAGAGTAATTCTGCTTTGAAACTATGGTCTTTTATTTCAGCACTGGGAGCAGGGTTCCTGCTCACCGGAACAGATATGGCAGGAGTCGCATCATTTGCAGATATATCAATAGCCGGAGCTTTGCCTCTGCCACTGTCTGCAACGGTACTTGCCGGCAGTTTTCTGCATTGCATAATTAATCATACCATAGGAAAGAACATTGTTAAAATTACAGCAATGGTAATTATCCTTATTGCAAAAATGTTCTATGAACCTAAAAACACTCCACGTGTAAACGGTCTTACTACGGCAATCAGTATTTTCACGGCAGGAACAGCTATTTCAGCTCTTATAGGTGAAGTGCCATATAAACTTCTTTTCTATACATTTTACGGCGGACTTGCAGGTTTTACAGCATATTCTCTTGCATTCATAATTTGCGGACTTAAAAAGCGTTTTGTACTTGATTTTTCAACAACTACCGGCTGTGCCTATGCAATGGTTTACACTATATGCGTTGCATCATTATGTTCAGTAAACATTCCTTACATAAATATAGGACTTATTTTCGGAATTACTGTAACGCTTTTCGGAGCTTATTATTATTGCCATACCGGAGGTGTTATGTGTGGTGCTTTGACAGCTTGTGGTGCTTTTTTATCTTCGGTTGACTGCGGAATGACTGTAGTTCTTCTTCCGGCTTCCGGACTGCTTACCGGATATCTGAATAAACAAAAAAATACTACTGCTTCTTTCTGCTTCATTGGAATAAACTTTACACTTATGGTTCTTACAGGAATTACACAGGACAGCATTTATAGTATGATTGACGTTATTTTTGCAGTGATACTTTTTCTTATAATTTCTCCTGTGTATTCTGATAAATGGTTTACAACAGGAAGTGACAAAGTTTCAGCTTTACCGGAAGTCCTTAACGTGAGAATGACATTTCTGGCAAATACTGTCGGTACAATCAGAACAGAATCAGAAAAAATCTCTGAGATGCTTTCCAGAAAAAAATATGAAAGCAATCTTAAAACAGAAGATGTTATTAATGCTATATGTACTGAATGTCCTAATAAATTTGACTGCTGGAAAAATAACCCCCAGAATACAAAATCGGGTTTCATGAAACTTGCAACAATGATGGAATTTTCAGCAGAAACTTTTCCATATGAAATAGGTAACTGCATTTACAAAAACGGATTAATTAACTTTTATAAAAAAATTAACTCCGAAAAGGCTAATGAACGTATTATGTCATTACGTCAATCAGATAATATGACATTGCTTTCTGAACAAATGAAAACCATTGAAGAAATTATATATTCAGCCGGTCAACGTCTTGATATGAGATTCTCTGCACCAATAAGCAAAATGGTTAAAAATAAACTTAATAAATTCGGTTTTTATCCGTCGCAGGTAATTTCATACTATAATGAAAAAAATCGTCTGCATACAGAAATATACTTCAATAAAAGAAACTCTCCTGAAAATTTCACAAGAGTATGTGACCTTGTTTCAGATGACCTCAGAGTGCCTCTTGAAAGTTCAGTTCCGGTAAACTCCGGTGAGCAGGTGAGAATAAGACTTTTTGAACGCCCTAAATACAAGCTTGATGTATATTCAAAATCTGTGTGTTCTGAAAATTCCTACAATGAAAACGGAGATACATTTACTTCTTTTGGTGACGGCACGGGAAAATCATATATTGTTCTGTCCGACGGAATGGGAAACGGAAAAAGTGCTGCTGTTGAATCAAGAATGGTTATTAATCTTTTCAGAAAGCTTGTCGGCAGTGGTGTTGATTACCGTTCAGCAATAAAGCTTATAAATTCCATAATGATGACAAAATCAACAGATGAAACTTTTGCTACGCTTGATGCGGTTTGTATTAATCTCGATAATTGTGAACTTACTACAATAAAATCCGGAGCATCTGCAACTCTGATACGTCATAAGGGAAATGTAATAAAAATTATATCTCCAACCTTTCCAATAGGAATTTACAGCAAGTCTGAAATCTTTTCATGCAACTGTGATTTTGAAGAAAACGATATTATAATTATGTTTTCTGATGGTATAAGTGAAAATGAATATCGCTTTATAAAGGAGTTACTTTTAAGTTCAGATGACCTGAAAAAAATTGTTGACGAAATAACTGCCAAAGCTGAAGTATTCAATCCTACCATACATAATGATGACATAACGGTAATCGGAATACGTCCAGTAAAATTTTCCCCGTAAATACGCCATATATGAATAGATATTCAAGTGTACATTTTAACAAGTCTTTTGGAAATAATTTAGAGATTTTGTAGCATATTGCATAAAATAACTTTGATAAAAATTGGCATATTGCTGAAATTTTTATCTTATTTCTAAAAACACTTGAATAATTATCTGATTTCTGTTAAAATGTATATAGCAAAGGAGGCTGAATTATGTCTGCTAAAAATAATAATCTCAATGACTTTCCACTTTATCTGTTTTATCAGGGTAAAAATTACGAGGCTTATAAGTTTTTCGGGGCTCATTCCCGTAAAAAAGGTCGTTCACGGGTTTTCACTTTCAGGGTTTGGGCTCCTAATGCTGTGAGTGTTTCAGTCGTGGGGGATTTTAATGACTGGGACAGAAACAAAAATCCTATGATACTTATCTCTGACGGCGTATGGGAAGCTGAAATCCCTAAGCTTAAACAATTTGATATTTACAAGTACAGCATAAGAACTAGAGATGGCAGAACTATATTGAAGTCTGACCCTTATGCTTCACATTTTGAAACCCGTCCGAATACTGCTTCCAAAATATATGAAAGCGAATATCAATGGAACGATTCAGAATGGTTTACACAAAAGCAGGAACAGAATATATATAAAAGTCCTGTCAATGTCTATGAAGTTCATCTCGGTTCATGGAAAGTAAAAAAACAAGATACTTTTATGGACTATATATCATTTGCAACTGAAATTATTCCATATCTTAAAAAAATGTCATACACTCACATAGAGTTCATGCCACTTACTGAATATCCTTTTGACGGTTCATGGGGATATCAGGTTACAGGGTATTTTGCTCCGACTTCACGCTATGGAACTCCGGACGATTTCAGAAAAATGATTGATATGTTCCATGAAGCCGGAATAGGTGTTATTCTCGACTGGGTGCCTGCTCACTTTCCTAAAGACGGAGCAGGTTTATACGAGTTTGACGGTACTTGTTGTTATGAATATACCGACGAACGAAAAAAAGAACACAAATCATGGGGAACAAGAGTTTTTGACTACGGCAAACAGGAAGTTTGTTCTTTCTTGATTTCAAGTGCTAATTACTGGTTTAATGAATTTCATGTTGACGGTCTCAGAGTAGATGCAGTCGCTTCAATGCTTTATCTTGATTATGACCGTCGTGACGGCGAATGGGTCGCTAACATAAACGGCGGAAGAGAAAACCTTGAAGCTGTACAGTTCTTTAAAAATCTTAATCAGGCTATTTTTGCAAATCACCCATATGCTCTCATGATTGCAGAAGAATCAACCGCTTGGCCTATGGTTACTAAACCTGCTGATGTAGGCGGTCTTGGTTTTAACTTTAAATGGAATATGGGCTGGATGAATGATATGTTACAGTATATGTCCCTTGACCCTCTTTTCCGTTCTTTCCATCACGATAAACTCACTTTCTCATTTTATTATGCTTTTTCCGAAAACTATGTACTTCCTATTTCACATGATGAGGTAGTTTACGGCAAATGCTCAATGTTCAATAAAATGCCTGGCGAACGCAGTCAAAAATTTGCATCTTATCGTGCATTTCTGGCATATATGATGGCTCACCCCGGTAAAAAACTTCTTTTTATGGGTCAGGAATTCGCACAGGAAAATGAATGGAATTATCAGACACAGCTTGACTGGAATTTGATAAAAGATTCTCCCGAACATAAACTGATGCTTAAATATTCGGAAAAAATTAACAAGTTCTATTTACAAAATTCTCCCTTATGGCAGAATGACGATTCATGGAAAGGTTTTAACTGGATTTCCAACGATGACAACAAACAAAGTATTATAGCATTCCGCCGTATAGGCGACAATGACGAAGAAATTATTATCGTTTGTAATTTCGTTCCGGTTGCTCGTCATGATTATAAAATCGGCGTTCCGAAAAAGGGGAGATACAAACTTATTTTCAATACCGATGCTGAAGAATTCGGAGGTTCGGGCATAACTGAAAAATCATTCAAAACTGAAAAAACTGCTATGCATGGTTTTGACCAGAGTATTTCTATGACACTCGCCCCATTATCCGTAATATATTTAAAATTCGCTCCGGTAAAGAAAAGAACTCCAAAAACCGAAAGCACAAAAGCTGAAACTACCGTCAAGAAAACACTTTCAGCAAAGTCTTCCGGAACTTCTAAGTCTGAAACCTCAGCAAAGAAAAAAACTGCTAAGGCTGAATAAATTTTTGTAACTATTTCAGTAAAGTCCACTGTGGACTTATGAAACACTTTTAGGAGGATTATATGTATACAAAGAAAAAATGCGTTGCAATGTTGCTTGCCGGCGGTCAGGGAAGCAGACTATATGCACTTACTAAAAATGTCGCTAAACCGGCTGTTCCATACGGCGGAAAATATCGTCTTATAGATTTTCCGCTTTCTAACTGCACTAATTCCGGTATTGATACAGTTGGTGTACTTACACAATATCAACCACTTGTACTTAATGAATACATCGGCAACGGTCAGCCTTGGGATTTGGATAAAATGAATGGCGGTGTACACGTTCTTCCGCCTTATGAAACTCAGTCCGGAGCTTCATGGTATGAAGGTACAGCAAACGCTATTTATCAGAATATCCGTTTCATTGAACGCTATAATCCGGAATACGTTGTAGTTCTCGGCGGTGACCACATCTACAAAATGGATTACTCAAAAATGGTTGATTTTCACATTGCTAATGATGCAGATTGTACAATCTCCGTTATAGATGTTCCATTAGCTGAAGCATCACGTTTCGGTATCATGATTTGTGATGAAAACAACAAAGTTACAGATTTCGTTGAAAAGCCTAAAGAACCTAAGTCCACACTTGCATCAATGGGAATTTATGTTTTTAGCTGGCAAAAACTGAAAAAATATCTCATTGAAAACGAAAATGACGCAAATGCTAAGCGTGAACGTGGTGAAAAATGGTCTAAAGACTTCGGAAAAGATATTATTACTTCTATGCTCCGTGATGACCAGAGACTTTTTGCTTATGAATTTGAGGGCTACTGGAAAGATGTCGGAACTATTGACTCACTTTGGGAAGCTAATATGGACTTGCTGAGTCCAAGTGTTCCTCTCGACCTCTATGACCCAAGCTGGAAAATATATTCACGTAATAATTATATGCCTCCTCAGTATGTCGGAGAAAATGCTAATATCGAAAATTCCATGATTGATGAGGGAAGCAATATTGATGGCTCAGTTGATTTCTCAATAGTATTTTCAGGTGTTACAGTGGAAAAAGACGCAACTGTCAAATACAGCATTGTTATGCCGGGAACTGTTATAAAATCCGGAGCAGTCGTTGAATACGCAATAGTCGGAAGCGACAGCGTTATTGAAAGCGGAGCTCACGTAGGTTTAGACCCTGAACAAGTTGAAAACCGTGACGACTGGGGCGTTGCCGTTGTTGGTAACAATGTAACTGTTTCTGAAAACAAAACAGTTGCTCCTAAAGAAATTATTGGCGAAAACATCTGACCGGAGGGAATTTTTAATATGAGTGTTAATTATAATTTTTTAGGACTTATCTTCGCAAGTATGCATGATTCTTATGTAAGCGAACTTACAAAGCAGAGAACTATGGGTTCAATACCATTCGGCGGACGTTATCGTCTTATAGATTTTCCGCTTTCAAATATGGTAAATTCCGGCGTTTATGAAGTCGGTGTTATCACAAAGTCAAACTACGGTTCACTTCTTGACCACCTTGGTTCAGGACGTGACTGGGATTTATCACGTAAAAAAGGCGGTTTACATCTTCTTCCACCATACAGCCAGACAGGCGGTATGTACAAGGGAAGACTTGACGCTTTAAGCAATATATGGAGCTTTGTTGAACATTCACAGGCAAAGTATGTTATTCTTGCTAACTGTGATGTTGTTACTTCTATCGACTTTGTTCCTGTACTTAAACAACATACAGATACAAATGCAGATATCACCTTAATATACAGCAAAGGTATTTACGACTGCGAAAAAAACAATTATGTTACTGTTCTTAATTTCGATGAGGATAATTGTTTAAGAGATGCTCTTGTTGCTCCACAGATTTCAGGCGAATGCAATATGTGGCTTGATATGATGATTGTCAGCAAGGATTTCTTAAAGAAAATTGTTTTTGAAGCTTCAAGCCGTAATCAGCACAGCTTTACACGTGAAATACTTCAAAGCAAAGCCGGTGAATATAAGATTATGGGTTATGAACACAGAAATTTCTTTACAAGAATTGACAGTATTCATAGTTATTATGAAGCTAATAAAATGCTTCTTGATTCTGAAAAAAGAAACGCTCTCTTTAACAAGAGTATGCCTGTTTATACAAAAATCGGTGATAATGGCCCTGTAAAATACGGTCTTGAATCAAATATAAAAAATTCTCTTATCGCTGATGGCTGTATAATTGAAGGAACTGTAGAAAATTCTATTTTATTCAGAGGAGTAAAAGTAGGCAAGGGTACAGTTGTTAAAAACTCAATTATATTACAGGGCACTAAAATCGGTGAAAATTGTAGTATTTCTTCTGTTATCACTGATAAGAACGTTGAAATAAGTTCTGATAAAGTTCTTACTGGTTCTGAAACCTATCCGCTTTACATAGGCAGAAACAGTAAAATCTGACGGGGTGTTTCCTTATGAATATACTTTTTACTGCCAGCGAGGCTGTACCATTTGCGGCCTCCGGCGGTCTTGCCGATGTAATAGGTTCACTTCCTAAATCAATTAATGCCAGTGGCAATAAATGCTGTGTGGTTATACCTCTTTATAGTTCAATCAGCAAAGAATTACGTTCACAAATGACTTTCATAAATAACATAACTGTTGATGTTTCATGGCGTAAACAATACTGTGGTATTTTTAAATATACTGTAGAAGGAATAGATTATTATTTCATTGATAATGAATATTATTTTGCCCGTGACGGTTTATACGGTTTTTATGATGATTGTGAAAGATTTGTATTTTTTGACCGTGCTGTACTTGAAATGTTACGTCATATAGATTTTAAACCGGATATAATTCATTGCCATGACTGGCAAACAGCATTAATTCCTGTTTATTATAATATTTATTACAAGTATCAGCAAGGTTTTAGCGAAATTAAAACTGTATTTACAATTCACAATATCGAATATCAGGGTCGATATGGTCTTGAAGTTTTAGAAGAGCTTATGGGTATTCCTAATTATAATGTAAATCTTCTCGAATATGACGGCTACGTTAATATGATGAAAGGTGCTTTTGAAACGGCTGATTATATTACTACTGTAAGTCCAAGTTATGCATGGGAAATTCTTGACCCATGGTATGCTCATTCTCTTGACAGAATACTTGTCACTAAACAGTATAAGCTTAAAGGTATCCTGAATGGCATAGATTATAATTTATATAATCCTATGAATGACAAATTTATTTCCGGAAGTTTTTCCGCTGATGATATCTCCGGAAAAAAATTCTGTAAAAAAGCTCTGTTATCTGAACTCGGTTTAGCTGATGGCGATGAACCCATTATTAGTATTGTTACAAGATTTGTGAATCACAAGGGAATAGACCTTATACGATGTGTTTTTGAAGAAATTGTTGAAATGGGTGTCAAGTTTGCAATCCTCGGAAGCGGTGAAAAAATTTATGAAGACTTTTTCCGTGAAATGTCACTAAGATATCCAGACAGAGTTTCTTTGACACTTGGCTTTGTTCCTGAACTTTCACATAAAATTTATGCTGGGGCTGATATGTTCCTTATGCCTTCACAAAGCGAACCTTGCGGATTAGCACAAATGATTTCAATGAGATACGGAAATGTTCCGATTGTTCGTGAAACCGGTGGTCTGCGTGATTCCGTCAGAGACAACGGCGGTGTGAATGGTAATGGTTTTACATTTAAAACTTATAACGCAAATGATATGCTAAATGCTGTTAAACGTGCTATTCATACATACAATGACAAAAAAGCTTGGCATGCTCTTGTAAAGCGTGCTATGAATTGTGATTATAGCTGGAAGTCTTCAGCAGAAGTGTATATAAAACTTTATAAAGAAATTATATCTCAATAATAAAAAAACGCTATTTAAATAAATAGCGTTTTTTGTTTCCATAAAATTTTAATAATTATTTTATAACAAGATACCTTTCTGATAAAATTATATTATTCATGGCATCTAAAGGAGACATATCACCAGAAATTGTCATATCAAATACTAGCGGTGAAAATCCTGAAACAAGAGTTACACCTGTTTCAGACATAGTGACAGGCATATTATTATTTCTCGATGCTACATTCCAGAAAACAACACATGGAAGTTTATATCCTTTTTTTTCATACATTTTTTTCATAGTTTCAAAAAGGGGAGAACTATTTCCATTGATTATGCAACTATCAAATTCCATATCAGATATTATATAAATTTTTTCCGGAATGTCACTTTGCAAAAGTTTATTTTTAACAGCTGTATCAAGAATTAATTTGAATACTGCTTCAAGATTTGTGTTTGCCAATTCTTTAAATTTTTTGCAGTAACGGGCTTTTTCGTATATATCATTACCTTTGATTTCTATGAGTCTTGGATTTTCAGAAAATGTTATAAAATGATTTGAAAATTCACCCTTATTATGTTCAGCAAAATATATTCCAAGAGATAAAGATACATCAATTGGTCTTATTGAATTACGTTGACCAATAGTCATAGAACCTGAAGTATCTATAACAGCAATTGCATTTTCATTGTTATCTCCATAAGACGGGAGATTATTCCATGTTACATCAAGTGACAGTCTTTCATCTGTATCTTTTTTAAATAAAGAGAAACAGCGTCTTACAATTTCATATGGTTGCAGAACTGATGTATTAATTTTTTCTTTACCGCTTTGTACCTCTTTAAGATACTGTTTATAGCGTTCCTTGTCATATGTTATAAATGCATTACGATATTTGAACATAGCACATGAAGGCTGTTTTGAATAATCAAAAGTATAATCATATGTTCTTATGTGATTTTCAATGATATCAATATATTTTCTTAATTGGGAAAGCGTTTGTCGATATTCTTTGTCACTCATTCCAAGTAATCTGGCTAACTTTTTTCCCATTACTTTAGTTTTGTCAGATGATGTATTAACAGACGGTAACCATTTTGCTAAAAGAGATATTGATTCATTGTTATTTGCTGATTTGATATCTGATTCGAGCTGTTTTTTTATCTCATTAACAGCACAACTTTCACATGGAGTATTAAGAAACACAAGTAAATCGTCATATCTTCCATATTCCGAAATATATTGAATGTTTCTTTCAACTGCATCTGGTGCATATACAGAAAGAATTTTCATAGCTATTCTGAAAAAGCGTCTTTCACCCAAACCGCCTCTTATATCTCTTATATAAAAAAGGATTTTCATAGTTATTTCGGGATTTTCAGCATAAGCACTTGTTACTATATCTAAAATCTCTTTTTCTTTTGCGTCTCGCATTCCGCCTGCTCTGAAAAAAAGGTCAAGACAGTTATTTTCTGTTGTGGAATACGTCAAACCGCCGTTTTCAGTATAAGTAAGATTAGCTTGCTTTTTCAAAAAATTCAGCATGAAACTACCTCTTTTCTGTTTTAATATTTACAAGGCACTATTATATTCTTCATAATATTTTTCAAAATAATTATTGCTGTTAGTGCCTTTTTACACGGTTCATTTTAATAACACCATTATTTATATGTTTTGCTGTACGAACCGTTATTTTTTTACAAGGCACTATATAATCATAGAAATAATTATTGCTGTTAGTGCCTTTTTATTATGTCAGAAAACATTTTCAGTATGAAAATTAGTAAATTCTTCCTTATTGAATTTTGGAATACTTCCATACATATCAAGCATAAGTCTGATTATTGCAACTGATTTTGCCTGAGTATTTATACTTTTCTGAGGATTAAACTCTATATCTGTAAAATGATTGTAATTTCTGATTTCCTGAATTTCTTCATCATTAAGTGATTCTACTACAGCTTTAATATAGATATAGTCATAAAACAATGTTTTTGGAAAAAGAGGAAAAATCTCTCCATTATAATCAAAAGCTTTCAATTCACCATAGTTTTTTAAACGAGGGTCTTTTTTTGCATCTTTCGGATAAACATTCAATAAATCTTTATAAGCACCTCCAAAAGCGAAAACTTTTGAACTCTGAAAAATATTTTCTAAAGTATAACCATTAAGTTTCAGATTAAAAGCACTAAGCTTTACTCCTAATGGATTTTTACTCTTTGTACTTACTTCAAGAGGAACAGCCTTATTATTTTTCAATATGGCATTATGCAGACTATCAATAGATTTTTGTTTCTGTGATATTGCAAACCCCGGAAACCATTCAAAAGAATAATCTCTTACTTTTACTTTTCCATTACTTATATAATAAACGGGTCTTTCTGCCATATCTGATACCTCATTCAGTAATTTTTCTTGCCTCTATATAGAATCTCTTATCTTCTGCGTGACCCATTGAAAAAGTTTTACGAGGAAGAGCTCCGTCCTGAATTACAGTAGGGAAAAGCTGTAATTTATTCATATCAGGAAGCACAAATGATATACCATTATGCTTTTCAGCTAACTTCTTAACTGTATCTGCTCCATGAATATAATCAATTTTTCCTCCGTTTTTCTTGATATAAGAATCAAGGAAATTCTGAAGTGAACCAACTGAAAGATTAGAAGATTTATTATTTATATAAAGTTTCTTTTCTGTACCGTTATATGACATTATTGTGTACTGGTCGGAAACTTTGCTTTCAGAAAGGTCAAGTGCTGTAGTAAGTTCTGAAATAAGCTTATCGCAGTCAACATCATATACAAGTCTGTGAATTGCTTCAAATTTAAGAGCATCACTATAAAGATTAACTATTTCAACAAGAGCATATCTTGCAGGGTGATTTGATAAATCCTTATCCGGATTAGCTTTTTTAAGCTGTTCATAAAATTCCTTGGCAGTTGCAAGTGAATGGTTTCCGTCTCCCATAGCGAAAAGCAGAATATCATCAGTTTTATCACCGGCAAGATTACAAAGAGCAGAATTTACTTTTTCCTGTGCCTGCTCATCAAGGAGATATCCTTTTATACTGCCACCATTCTGCATGAGTTCAAAATCATAAAGCTTTTGCATATTACCATTTGCAAGAGGTTCTATAACTGTATTATTCGGGTCATCAATAAGAATCATAATATGCGGAAGTTCAAGAACTGCTCCCTGACGTACTTTTATACGTGGCGGTATTCTTTCTATAACAGTAGCTTCTGTTGCACGTACCTGTGAAGTGCTTCCTTTTGAGAAATCATATTTTTCAAGGTCAATTGCTCCTACAATTCCCTGACGCAGAATACCATTGCTTTGAACTCTCTCAACATAAATCATAGCATTCTTATATTCCTTGAAAACGCCGTCAGAAATATATTTATCCATATAACTATGAATATTGTCAATTCTTTCTGAAACGTTGTCTTCTTCAAGATAAATTTCCGGAAGTATCAGATTAAGAGCAGACGGAGCATCACCTACAATATCAGTTACAGTTTTCCAATACTCTGGTTCACTGGTATACTGGTCACAAGCAATTACCGACCATTTATGCATATCCTGATTATTTGGTATAAGAATATCAGCATTTGTGAAAGCAGTTCTGTTCATAATAAAATTACGCTCCTTTAATAAACATTTTTAATTCCTGATTAAGTCGTGATACAGGAAGTCCTACAACATTAAAGTAATCACCATTAATTCTTTCAATCAGCAAAGAACCTTTTCCCTGTATACCATAACCGCCGGCTTTATCAAAAGGCTCACCAGTAGAAATATACCACTCAATATCTTCATTTGAAAGAGTACGGAAAGTCACTTCTGTAACCTCTGAAAAAGTCCTGATATTATCTCCGCAAACTATTGAGCAGGCAGTAATAACTTTATGATTTCTGCCGGAAAGCATTTCAAGATACTCCCGACATTGATTAATATTATTAGGTTTACCTAAAATCTTATTATCAATAATTACTGTTGTATCACAACCAATAACTATATTTTCTGAAGAATATTCAACAGCTTTTGCCTTTATCAAAGAAAGATATTCTGAAGCTTTAAGCGGGTCTGTATTTTCCGGCAAAGTTTCATCAACATCTGTTGAAATACTTTCAAAATCTTCTGTAATAAGTTTCAAGAATTCACGCCGTCTCGGAGAAGAAGAGGCAAGTATTATCTTCACTTTTATATCACGTCCTTTATAAAAACTATACCACATAATTATTATATTGTCAAGAATTTCTAAAAAAATATTGATATTAAAAAATTTATTGAAAATTCATGAAAAAATTTGCAGAAGTACTTGAAAAATTTTTCAGGATAGTGTAAAATAATATATGTAGGTTGTTAATTAAATAACAACTGTTTATACATTTAATATGAAAGGATGTCATACCAATGGCAGGATTAAACAAAGTTACTGTTGAAGACATTAATGTCACCGGCAGAAAAGTACTCGTAAGAGTAGATTTTAACGTTCCACTTAAGGACGGCGTTATTACTAACGACAATAGAATTCAGGCAGCTCTTCCTACAATCAACAAGCTTGTTGAAAATGGTGCTAAAGTTGTTCTTTGCTCACACCTCGGCAAACCTAAGAATGGTCCGGAAGCTAAGTTTTCACTCGCTCCGGCTGCTGCAAGACTTGCTGAACTTGTTAATACTAAGGTTGTTTTTGCTGCTGATGATACAGTAGTAGGCGAAAATGCAAAAAAAGCTGTTGCAGCTATGAATAACGGTGAAATCGTTGTTCTTGAAAATACAAGATTCCGTGGTGCAGAAGAAACTAAAAACGGTGAAGAATTCTCAAAGGAACTCGCTGACCTCGTTGACAACGAAGTTTTCGTTATGGACGCTTTCGGTTCTGCTCACCGTGCTCACGCTTCAACAGCAGGCGTTACAAAGTTTGTTAAAGAAACAGCTGTAGGTTACCTTATGCAGAAAGAAATCCAGTACCTTGGAAACGCTGTAGAAGTTCCTGAAAGACCTTTCGTTGCTATTCTTGGTGGTGCTAAGGTTGCAGATAAGCTTAATGTTATTTCAAACCTCCTTGAAAAGTGCGACACACTCATTATCGGTGGCGGAATGGCTTATACTTTCATCAAGGCTAACGGTGGCGAAATCGGCACATCACTCGTTGATGACGAAAAGCTCGACTACTGCAAGGAAATGCTTGCTAAGGCTGAAAAACTCGGAAAGAAAATTCTTCTCCCTGTTGATACAACTGTAGCTTCTGCTTTCCCAAATCCAATTGATGCTGAAATCGAAGTAGAAAACGTTGCTTCTGATAAGATTCCAGCTGGCAAAATGGGTCTTGATATCGGTACTGAAACTCAGAAAATCTTTGCTGACGCTGTAAAATCTGCTAAAACTGTTGTTTGGAATGGTCCTATGGGCGTATTTGAAAATCCTATTCTTGCCAAGGGTACTATTGCTGTTGCTGAAGCTCTCGCTGAAACAGATGCTACAACAATTATCGGTGGCGGTGACTCTGCTGCTGCTGTTATGCAACTCGGTTTCGCTGACAAGATGAGCCATATCTCAACTGGTGGCGGTGCTTCCCTCGAATACCTCGAAGGTAAAGTTCTTCCGGGCGTTGCTGCAATCGCTGAAAAGTAATTCTATATATCCAAAAAGGGCGGGTAGAAATATTCGCCCTTATATGCAGATGAGGTGTATATATGAAACTTAAAAGCATAATAAAAGAAAATTCTTCTGTTATACTTTTATCAACTGTGAGTTTTCTTTCCGGAATTATTGCAGGAATACTACTCGCACCCATAAAAAAAGGTTTTACAATAGGTTGCAATAATGTGGCAACTAATTACAAAAACTGTAATATGAAAAATGATGACGAAGATTTATATTAAATTAAAAGGAGTTTTTTTAAATGAATAAGTCAACAAGAAAAGCTATTATTGCTGGTAACTGGAAAATGAACAAAACTCGTCCGGAAGCTAAGGAACTTCTTACAGCTATTAAACCTCTCGTTGCTAATGCTGAGGGTAATGTTGAAGTTATCGCTTGTGTACCTTTCACAAATCTTGAAACAGCTATCAACACAACAGCAGGCTCTAATGTAAAGATTGGTGCTGAAAATGTTCACTTTGAAAAGAGCGGTGCATTTACTGGTGAAATTTCTGCTGATATGCTTTCTGAACTCGGTGTTGAATATGTTGTAGTTGGTCACAGCGAAAGAAGACAGTATTTCGGCGAAACTGACCAGACTGTAAACAAGAGACTTCTTGCTGCTCTCGAGGGTGGTTTAAAGCCTATTCTCTGTGTCGGTGAAACTCTTGAACAGAGAGAACAGGGAGTTACTGAAGAAGTTATCGCTATGCAGACAAAAATTGCTTTACAGGGTACTTGCCCTAAGTGCATAAAGAACGTTGTTATCGCTTATGAACCTGTTTGGGCTATCGGTACAGGTAAAGTTGCTACTCCGGAGCAGGCTCAGGAAGTTTGTGCATTTATCCGTAGAACTATTGCTGGTCTCTTCAATCAGGAAGTTGCAGACGGTATCACAATTCAGTACGGCGGTTCTATGAACGCTAAAAACTGTGCTGAACTCCTTGCTAAACCTGATATTGACGGCGGTCTCATCGGTGGTGCTTCACTTAAGGCTGATGATTTCAATACAATCGTTCAGGCTGCTGTAAACGGCTGATTTTAACAAGCATTAACAAAAATTTTCCCGCCTCTATAGGTGGCGAAATGTGTAAATTAGAACCTTAACGGCATTGGCGGGCGGAGATAAATCACAGTCAGACATACACTGACTCATCAGTCTCCGTGAAATTAACGACTGTTGATTGAAACAACTATTTCTGAGTGGGTAAACATTTTTTGTTTGCCCACTAATAAAATAATAATCCTGCTCCAAAATTTTTAATCGCAGGATTCTCGTTTATTAGTTTTAATTAACTAACATTAAATTGGTTGGCATATAAACTTTGAATATCTGCCAACTGTAGAATATTAAGGAGGCTTATTACTATGGCAAAAAAACCTGTAGCACTCATTATTATGGACGGCTTTGGCTATAACTCGTCTGATTACGGCAATGCTATTGTTGCCGCAAAAACTCCAAACATTGACAAATACATGAATGGACCACATACACTTATCGGTGCAAGCGGTCTTAATGTAGGACTTCCAGACGGTCAGATGGGTAACTCTGAAGTTGGTCATACAAACATAGGAGCAGGAAGAATAGTTTATCAGATGCTTGTTAAAATTTCCAAAGACATTAAGGACGGAACTTTCTTTGAAAATAAAGTTCTTCTTGATGCTATGAAAAACTGCAAGGAAAAAAATTCTACTCTTCATTTAATGGGACTTCTTTCACCTGGTGGCGTTCACAGCCATATGGAACACCTTTTCGGTCTCGTTGAAATGGCTAAGAAAAATGGTCTTGACAAAGTATATATTCACGCATTCCTCGACGGAAGAGACGTTCCTCCGTCATCAGCAGCTGAATTTATGGAACAGACTGTTAACGAATTAAATAAAATCGGTCTCGGAAAAGTAGCTACAATCTCCGGACGTTTCTATGCTATGGACAGAGACAACGCTTGGGACAGAGTTGAAAAAGCTTATTCCGCTATGGTTTACGGAGAGGGCGTTAAAGAATCTGACCCAGTACAAGCTATAAAGAATTCATATGCAAATGAAGTTACTGACGAATTTATGCTTCCGACTGTAATTGACGGCGGTGAAAAAATTAAAGCTGATGACAGTGTTATCTTCTTTAATTTCCGTCCTGACCGTGCAAGACAGATTACAAGAGCTTTCGTTGACCCTGATTTCACAGGATTTGAAAGAAAGAATGGTTTCTTTAATCTTCACTTTGTATGCATGGCACAATATGATGCTTCTATGCCAAATGTTACAGTGGCATATCCTCCGGAACAGCTTAAAATGACTCTCGGTGAATATCTCAGCAAATCAGGAAAAACTCAGCTCCGTATTGCTGAAACTCAAAAATACGCTCATGTTACTTTCTTCTTCAATGGCGGTGAAGAAAAACAGTTTGAGGGTGAAGACAGAATCCTTATAAAGTCTCCTGATGTTGAAACATTTGACCTCAAGCCTGAAATGAGTGCTTATGAAGTTTGTGACGCTGTTGTAGATGCTATAAATTCTGATAAGTATGATGTTATCATTCTTAATTATGCCAACTGCGACATGGTAGGTCATACAGGAATATTTGATGCTGCTGTTAAAGCTGTTGAAGCTGTTGATACCTGCGTAGGAAGAATGGTTGATGCTATTCTTGCTAAGGGCGGTGCTGCTCTCATCACTGCTGACCACGGAAACGCTGATAAAATGTATGAACCAGATGGTAGCCCATTCACAGCACATACAACAAACCCTGTACCTCTTTTCTGTGTGGGTTATGATTGTGAACTCCGTGAAGGTGGTGTACTCGCAGACCTTGCACCAACAATGCTTGAAATTCTTGAAATGCCACAGCCAGCGGAAATGACTGGTAAATCACTTATTAAAAAGTAAAAAAACAACGGGCTGACGTAATAGTCAGCCTGTTATTTATCGGAGGTATTAACATGAACCCATTATCTTTGGTAAAGCTTAAACCTTTGCTTAAAAAGTTTAAAGAAGACCACCCGAAATTTCTTATGTTTGTACGAAAAGCACTTCAGGAAGCCGATGAAAACAGCATTGTTGAAGTTAAGATAACAACCGCAGAAGGAAAAGAATATTTTACCAATATTAAAGTATCTGAAAATGATATGAACCTTGTAAATGAAATGCGTAATATATTGCATTCTTAAAATTCTATTCCTTTACGTGCTGAAATACCTTTGTTATACGGGTGACGAATTGCTTTTATTTCACTTATATAATCAGCATTATCTGTAAATATTTCCGCCGGATTGCGTCCTGTCAGAATTATTTCCTTGTCTGAGTGGAGTATATGATTTTCGGCGGATTTTTTACTAATCATATTGAGATTATATGCATCAAGAAATTCATCAAGTATAATTACATCTGCATTATCGCTGAATATCTTTTCAAGTATCTTGTTATATTCAGATATTAAGAATGCTTTTTCAGTATCAGTCATCTGAAAAACAAATTTATTGCATTTTTCACAACAAATATATTCTATTCCATCTATATTTTTTAAAATGTTAACTTCAGAAGAACTGCCTTTTTTCAGGAACTGCACAAAGCATACTTTTAAACCTGCTCCCTTTGCTCTTATCGCAATCCCAATTGATGCAGTTGTTTTTCCTTTTCCGTCACCATGATAAATGTGTAAAATTTTTCTCACCTGCCTTGACAAATCTGTTTTATGATATTATAATGTTTTTATATTTTAATAATAAGGAGTGTTGCATATGCCATCAGTTATTTTCTTTGATATCGACGGTACTCTCGCTACAGAAGACGGTAGATTCCATATTCCTAAAAGTACTCGTGAAGCTATTTCCCATACCCGTCAAAAAGGTAATCTTACTTTTATAAATAGCGGACGTACTATATTCAATATAAATCCAGAAATCCGCAAGCTTGATTTTGACGGGTATTTATGCGGTTGCGGTACGTACATTGAATACAACAAAAAAGTACTTCTTCATCATACACCGGAAAAGTCGTTATGCAATGAAATAGTTGATATTATCAGAAAATGCAATATTACTCCGGTATATGAAAACAGCAACAAATATTTCTTTGATGACAAGGCAGTAGGAAATCCGCAACTTGACGACTTTATGATTAATTACGTTGATGATACAATGGACGTTTCCGGAAGAACAGAAGACAAAGATTTTATATTTGATAAATTTGTAGCATGGACAAATCCAGAAAGTGATATGGAACTATTCAACAGGGAAGTCAGCAAACATTTTTCTATTATAGACAGAGGAAACTGTTTCTATGAAAATGTTCCCATTGGTTATACAAAAGCTACTGCTATTGATGTTATACTAAAAAAACTCAATATTCCCATTACAAATGCCTATGCAATCGGTGACAGCATGAACGATTTACCAATGTTGCAGGCTGTTCCTAACAGTATAGCAATGGGAGGTTCTGAAAAATTATATCCATATGTTTCATATATAACATCACCTATTGAAGAAGATGGAATTTACAACGCTCTTGAACATTTCAAACTTATTTAAGAATGTTTTTCTTCTTGAGACGGTCAAAAACTATATTGTATCCGTCGTTTCCGTCCTTGAGCGAACGGTGTACTCTGCTTATTGTAGCAGTGCTTACACCGGTTTCAGTAACTATATTATTATACACTTTATGGTCATCAAGAAGCTTTGCTACCTGAAGTCTCTGTGCAAATGACTTTAACTCTATACTTGTACAAAGGTCATCAAAAAACTTATAACAGTCATCGATAGTTTCAAGTGTGAGAATTGCCTCAAAAAGCAAATCCATATTATCTGATTTTATTTTGTTAATCATATATTTTTACTCCTGTCTGCCTGTTGGCTTTATATTTCTCTTTTACATTTTAACACATTATCACATAAAAGTAAAGTGTTTTTTCTATTTATTTTTCTTTTATTTACGCACATTAAATTTTATACTTGCATTTTACAGAACTTTATAGTATAATAAAGACTACCGGTTATTATCGGTATTTATCGTATATAAACTCATCAACTAAAAGGAATATGGTGATAATTATGAAACAGGTTACTAAAAACAACACAATCAATGAAAATGATAATGTTTTTTATACTGTTACTATGCGTGGATTAGTCGCATTTCCGAATATGGTCATGCATTTTGATGTGGCACGTGAAAAATCAATAAAAGCAATCAGAAAGGCTCTTGAAGAAAATGGAAAAATATTCCTTATTGCACAAAAAGAAGCATATATTGAAAATCCTAAAGTTTCAGATTTGTATAAAATAGGTGTTGTAGCAGAAATAAGACAAGTTTTAAGACTTCCGGACAATGTTATGAAAGTTCTTGTAAAAGGTTTATACAAGGCTCGTCTGGTTGATTTTATCGATAATGAAGAAACATTGATGTCAGTAGTAAAAAGAGTTCCGTCACACTCACGGGCTAAGCTTGACCCTACCGATACAGAAGCTCTTATGCGTTCTGCTAAAAATGCATTTGAAAAATATGCATTATTTTTCCCTAAAATGCCACAGGAACTCATTTCTTCTGTTATGACTCAGGAAACCCCTGAAAAACTCTTTGAACTCATAACATTCAACTGTACTATAGGTTACAGGGAAAAACAGGAACTCCTTGAAGAAACTAATCTTCTTAACCGTTTAGCAATGCTTGTCGCTTTCCTTAATTCTGAAAATGAAATTCTTGAAATAGAATATGAAATAAATGAACAGACTCAGGAAAACATGGACAAGAATCAAAAAGAATATTACCTGCGTGAACAGATGAGAGTCATTCAGGAACAACTTGGTGAAAGTGATGCTGAAGAAAATCTTAATTACATTGAAAAAATTGAAAGTATTCACTTAGATGACAACAGTCACAACAAGCTTTTAAAAGAAGTGGAAAAGCTAAGCAAAATGCCTCCTTATTCTCAGGAAGCTTTTGTTATCCGCAATTACCTTGATACAGTTCTTGAACTTCCATGGGGAAAGTATTCAAAGCTTAACACTTCAATTACAAAGGCTGAAAATATTCTTGAAAAAGAACATTATGGTCTTAAAGAAGTCAAAGAGCGTATTCTTGAATTTCTTTCTGTATATATGCTTAACTCTGAAATCAAAGGACAGATTATTTGTCTTGTAGGCCCTCCCGGAATCGGTAAAACATCTATTGCTAAATCCATTGCAAAAGCTATGGGAAGAAAATACGCAAGAATTTCACTCGGCGGTGTCCGTGATGAAGCTGATATACGTGGTCACAGAAAAACTTACATAGGTGCTATGCCAGGTCGTATTATTACGGCTGTACAGCAGGCTGGTTCTTGCAATCCTCTTATACTTCTTGACGAAATAGACAAGCTCTGCAATGATATTAAAGGTGACCCGTCTTCTGCTATGCTCGAAGTTCTTGACAGGGAACAGAATAATAATTTCAGAGACCATTTTATAGAGATTCCTTTTGACCTCAGCAAAGCTTTATTTATTACTACTGCTAATAATGCTTCTGCTATTCCTGAACCTCTCCTCGACCGTATGGAAGTTATAGAACTGCCAAGCTATACCTCTGAAGAAAAATTCCATATTGCAAAAGAACATCTTATTCCAAAACAGCTTAAAGAACATGGTCTTAAAGCTTCACAGATGAAAATCGGCGATGATGCTCTAAGGGATATTATTCAATTCTATACAAAAGAAGCCGGAGTACGTTCACTTGAAAGAACTATTGCATCACTCTGCCGTAAAACTGCTAAAAAGCTTTCATCAGAAGAAATGAAAAAAGTCTATATAAGACCAAATAATGTTCAGGAATTTCTCGGAATGAAAAAATATTCGGAAGATATTTCTTCAAAGGAAAATCAGGTAGGAGTTGTTAACGGTCTTGCATGGACTTCTGTCGGCGGTGTTATTATGCCTCTTGAGGCTCTTGTTATGGAGGGTACAGGTAAAACTGAAATTACCGGTTCTCTTGGCGATGTAATGAAAGAAAGTTCAAAAATCGCTATAAGCTATGTAAGAAGTATTGCCAAAGATTATAATATCAGTCCGGATTTCTATAAAAATAAGGATATTCATATTCATGCACCAGAAGGAGCAGTTCCAAAAGACGGACCGTCAGCAGGTGTCACAATGACTACTGCTTTGGTTTCAGCTCTTTCCGGAATACCAGTTCGTGCAGATGTTGCAATGACAGGAGAAATAACTCTCCATGGAAAAGTTCTCCCAATAGGCGGTCTGCGTGAAAAAACAATGGCTGGTTACAAAGCAGGTATTAAAACCATTATTATCCCTGCTGCAAACAAACCTGACCTCGAAGAAGTTGACAACGTTGTAAAAGACAGCATAAAATTTGTATTTGCTGAAAATCTTACTGATGTTCTTGAAACCGCTCTTATAAGAAAAGAGGAGACTGCATGAAACTGAATTATAATAAAGCTGAATTTTTTGCATCTTACGGAACATTTTCGCAAATCCCGCAATCACAGAATATTGAAATAGCTTTTGCAGGTCATTCCAATGTCGGTAAATCAACTCTTATCAATAAACTTTTCAATAGAAAAAATCTTGCCCGTGTAAGTTCTGTTCCTGGGAAAACTGCTACTATAAATTTCTATAAGCTTGAAAATATATATTTCGTTGACCTTCCGGGATATGGTTATGCAAAAGTTTCAAAATCTGAAAAGGAAAGATGGTCGGGACTTATAGAAGGATATTTAGAAGCTGATAGAAATCTCAGACTTGTATTTATGCTTATTGATATGCGTCACGCTCCTACTAAAGATGATGTACAGATGGTCAATTACCTTATAGATACTGAAATGCCATTTGTAATAGTTCTCACAAAAGCGGATAAACTCAATAAATCTGAACGTGAAAAACGTATGAAAGCTTTTGAGAACGAAATCCCGTGTTTTAGTGATATCCATTCAATACCGTTTTCTTCACAGACCTTTGAGGGAGTTGAAGAATTGCGAGAGATTGTTGAAGATATCTGCGATTAACAAGATATTAATGAGGATTTGTGCAAAACTCGGAACAAAAAATAATTAATGAAAGGATTGTTAAAGATGTTTGTATCTGAAAATTTAGGCGTTAACGAAAAAGGAAACCTTACAATAGGAGGTATTGACACTGTTAATCTTGCTAAACAGTATGGAACTCCTCTTTATGTAATGGACGAACAGGCAGTTCGTAAAGCTTGTCAGCGTTTCAAAAACAGCATTGACAAGTACTATGGCGGAAATGGTCTTGTGTGTTATGCAAGCAAGGCTTTTTCCTGTATGGAAATGTGTCGTATAGTTGGCAGTGAGGGTCTTGGACTTGATGTTGTTTCTATCGGCGAACTCTATACCGCTGTAAAAGCTGGATTTGATGTTTCAAAGATTGGTTTTCACGGAAACAACAAGACCAATGAAGAACTTGAATATGCTGTTGATGTTAAAGTAGGTCACATTATTGTTGACAACATATCTGAACTTCTTCGCCTTGAAGAAATCGCTAAATCCAAGAATGCTAAACCTGATATAATGTTCCGAATTAAACCGGGTATTGATGCTCATACTCATAACTTTGTAAAAACAGGTCAGATTGACAGTAAATTCGGTTTTGCTCTTGAAACTGGTGAGGCTTTCGAGGCTGTCAAGCAGGCTATCGCTTGTGAAAATGTTAATCTTATGGGACTTCATTGCCATATAGGTTCACAGATTTTTGATATTGCTCCGTTTGAAGAGGCTGCAAGAGTTATGCTTAACTTTATTGCAAAAATAAAAAATGAACTCCATTACGAAATAAAAGGTCTTAATCTAGGTGGCGGATTCGGAATAAAATATCTGAATGAACATGACCCTGTACCTTTTGAAACATATATGGAAAAAACTTCAGAAGTAGTTAAAGATACCTGCTCAGAACTTGGAATATCCTTACCGTATATCTTTATTGAACCTGGTCGTTCAATTGCTGCTCCTGCCGGAATAACTCTTTATACCGTTGGGGCAAGAAAAGAAATTCCTAATATCCGTACATATGTGTCAATTGACGGCGGTATGGCTGATAATCCCAGATACATTCTTTATCAGTCTGAATATGAAGCTATTGTTGCAAACAAAGCAACTCAAGAACGCACTGAAAAAGTCACTATCGCTGGCAGATGTTGTGAAAGCGGTGACTTAATCGGAGAAAATATGCCACTCCAGCACGCTGAATCAGGTGACATAATCGCTGTATGTGCTACCGGTGCTTATAACTATTCAATGTCTTCAAATTATAACAGACTTCAGAAACCTGCTGTTGTTTTCGTTAACAATGGTGAATCAAGAATAGCTATAAAACGTGAAACTCTTGATGATATTATCCGTAATGATATATGAATCTACTTACAGTCCCGAAAGTATCGGGGCTGTTTTTTTTATCTAAACCTTGACAAAATTGTTTATTTGTTGTACAATTAAATCAGTAATACTGAAAGGAATGATAAAAAATGGGTTTAACCCTTACTGAAAAAATACTTAAAGCTCATCTTGTTGACGGTGAATACGTTAAGGGTCAGGAAATCGGAATCCGCATTGACCAGACTCTCACTCAGGACGCTACAGGCACTATGGCTTATCTTGAATTTGAGGCTATTGGCGTTCCTCGTGTAAAAACAGAACGTTCTGTTGCATATATTGACCATAATACTCTCCAGAATGGTTTTGAAAATGCCGATGACCACAGATTTATAGGAAGTGTAGCTAAAAAACATGGTATTTATTTTTCACGTCCCGGTAATGGTATCTGTCATCAGGTACACCTTGAAAGATTTGGTATTCCGGGAAAAACTCTTATAGGTTCAGACAGCCACACTCCTACTGGCGGTGGTATTGGTATGATTGCTATCGGAGCAGGCGGTCTTGATGTTGCTGTTGCTATGGGTGGCGGTGCGTATTATATAACCTGTCCTAAAGTAGTAAAAGTAGAACTTACTGGAAAACTTCGTCCATGGGTTGCTGCTAAAGATGTTATTCTTGAAGTACTCAGAAGACTTTCTGTTAAGGGCGGTGTAGGAAAAGTTATTGAATACTGCGGTGAAGGCGTTAAAACTCTCTCTGTTCCTGAACGTGCAACTATTACAAATATGGGTGCTGAATTGGGTGCAACTACTTCTATTTTCCCGTCTGATGAAATTACAAAACAGTTCCTTAAAGCTCAATGTCGTGAAGATGTATGGACTCCTCTTTCAGCTGATGAAGATGCTGTTTATGACGAACAACTCACAATTAACCTTAGTGAACTCGTTCCGCTTGCAGCTTGTCCTCACTCTCCTGATAATGTAAAGAGTGTTGAAGAAATTGGAAAGCTTAAAGTTGACCAGGTATGTATTGGTTCATGTACTAACTCTTCACTTCTCGATATGCTCAAAGTTGCGTATATCTTAAAAGGAAAAACTGTTAATCCTGATGTTTCTCTTTCAATTGCCCCAGGTTCTAAACAGGTTCTTAATATGCTCGCTCAGAATGGTGCATTATCTGACCTTATTGAAGCAGGTGCAAGAATTCTTGAAAGTGCTTGCGGTCCTTGTATCGGTATGGGACAATCTCCTAATTCAAAGGGTATTTCTCTCCGTACTTTTAACAGAAACTTTGAGGGACGTTCCGGAACTAAAGACGGTCAGATTTATCTTGTATCTCCAGAAATGGCTGCTGTTTCCGCACTTACAGGTTATCTTACAGACCCAAGAGAATTAGGTGATATGCCTGAATTCAAACTTCCTGAAATCTTCACAATCAATGATAATATGGTTGTCCCTCCTGTTCCGGCGGAAGAAATGGACAACGTTGAAATTCTCAGAGGTCCTAATATAAAGCCTTATCCTGAAACTTCTCCTCTTCTCGAAACTATTGATGCACCTGTTTCACTTAAAGTGGGGGATAATATAACTACTGACCACATTATGCCTGCTGGTGCTAAAATTCTTCCTCTCCGTTCAAATATTCCTAAGATTTCCCAGCATTGTTTTGCAGTATGTGATGAAAGTTTCCCAGAAAGAGCCAAAGCTCTCGGAAAGAGCATTATTGTAGGCGGTTCAAACTATGGACAGGGTTCATCAAGAGAACACGCTGCACTTGCTCCTCTTTACCTTGGTGTAAAGGCTGTCCTTGTAAAGTCATTTGCACGTATTCACCGTGCTAACCTCATAAATGCAGGTATACTTCCTCTTACATTCGTTAACGAATCTGATTATGACAACATTAATCAGGGCGATGAACTTGTTCTTGCTGATGTTCGTAAGGCTATTGAAGATGGTAAATCAGAACTTACTGTCATTAATAAGACTAATGGCAAGGAAATCCCTGTACTTTGTGAACTCTCTGGACGTACCAAGGATATCATGCTTGCCGGCGGACTTCTTGACTATACAAGAGAATCCATGAAATAATAACTGTGAAGTTTACTGATTTTATTAAATTGAAATTTCAGAATGACAAAATCTTTCATAACGGAGATTTTAATATGTTTTCGGAAACTGTTTTTTCGGTTTCCGGAAACACTATACAGCGTGAAAAATATTATTCTGTTTCTGAACACATTGAGCAGGTTACTACTATACAGGCTATTTTAAAGTATTCGGAACAAAAAAATATTATCGCTCTGAATTTTGCAAATGCCATGTTTGCCGGTGGGGGATATATTCTTGGTGGTGACGCACAGGAAGAAAGTTTGTGCCGTGCCTCAATGCTTTATTATACTATCAGAACACAGAAAAAATATTACAGAGCAAACAGATTTCATATTTTGCCTGATTACACTGATAATATGATTTATTCCAGAAATGTCCCCATTATTCGTGATGATTCAGGCAAATTGCTTGATAATCCGTCAAAATGTGATTTCATCACCTGTCCCGCTGTCAATCGCACTTTTGCAAAATTTATATTTACTGACAAAAAAATAAATGACAAAATGACTGTAAGAATAAATAAAATCATTTCTCTTGCAGTATCAAATAAGCCTGATGTTATAATTCTCGGAGTTTTCGGGTGCGGAGTATTCGGAAACAAACGTGAAACAGTATTCAGAATATTTGAAAATGCTGTGAATTCTTTTGTTTCTGATGATATTAAAGTTATATTTGCCGTTCCTGATTTCAGAAAAGGATAATTATATGACGATTATTATTCCTGTTTTTATAGTTGCACTTAATTATGTATTCTGTCAAAAATATTCAGAATTTAAATACAAGAAAAGACAGATTGAAAAAGATACCTGTTTAAAAACAGATTTTATATACATTTCTCTGTTTTTCGCCTTGCTTTATATTTTTTGTTATGATGATGATTATAGCAATGATTTTACGATGAGCAATTAATAACATAAAAAATGCAATTATTACAGGAATTATAATTCTGCTTTCTATTATATTTGCTGTTTATATTTATATATGAATAAACAATTTAATTTACAGGAGGTAAAAACCAATGGCTAAAATTATTATGAAAAACCCTCTCGTTGAAATGGACGGGGACGAAATGACAAGAATCCTCTGGAAGTGGATTAAGGAAACACTTCTTGAACCCTATGTTGAACTCAATACTGAGTATTATGACCTCGGTCTTGAACACAGAGAAGCTACTAAAGATAAAGTAACTATTGATTCAGCAGAGGCTACCAAAAAATACGGTGTTGCTGTAAAGTGTGCTACTATTACTCCTAACGCTGCAAGAATGCCTGAATACAATCTCACTCAGATGTGGAAATCTCCTAATGGTACTATCCGTGCAGCTCTTGACGGTACAGTTTTCCGTACTCCTATTATTGTTAAGGGTATCGAACCTTATATTCCTACTTGGACTAAACCTATTACTATTGCTCGTCATGCTTATGGTGATGTTTATAAAAACTCCGAAATGCGTGTAAGCAAGGGAAGCAAGGCTGAACTTGTTGTTACTGACGAAAACGGAAATGAAACCCGTGAACTCATTCACAATTTTTCAAAGTGTGACGGTATTATTCAGGGACTTCATAACCTCGATGACAGTATAGCAAGCTTTGCAAGAACTTGTCTCAATTATGGTCTTGACCTCAAACAAGATGTATGGTTTGCTACAAAGGATACTATCTCAAAAAAATATGACCACAGATTCAAGGATATTTTTCAGGAAATCTATGATAACGAATACAAGGAAAAATACGAATCCGCAGGCATTGAATATTTCTACACTCTCATAGATGACGCTGTTGCAAGAGTTATTCGTTCACATGGCGGTTATATCTGGGCTTGCAAAAACTATGACGGCGATGTTATGTCCGATATGGTTTCAACAGCTTACGGCAGTCTTGCCATGATGACTTCTGTTCTCGTTTCACCAGACGGAATCTATGAATATGAAGCTGCTCACGGTACAGTACAGCGTCACTATTATAAGTATCTCAAAGGTGAGGAAACTTCTACTAACTCTGTTGCTACAATATTCGCTTGGAGCGGTGCTTTACGCAAAAGAGGCGAACTTGATTCAACTCCGGAACTTTGCGAATTTGCTGATAAGCTCGAAAAGGCTACTATCCAGACTATTGAAGATGGCGTAATGACAGGCGACCTTTACCTTATTTCTAAACTTGAAAATAAAAAGAAAGTTGATTCAAAAACTTTCCTTGATGAAATCAAGACAAGACTTGACAAATTGATGTAATAAAGAATTTGTCAATACACGAAAGGCATGATAATATGTCAAAGAATGTAATATCAAATTCAGTTATAAGACGGCTTCCACGTTATTACAGATTTCTCGGCGAACTTGAGGAAAACGGTTATATCCGGATTTCCTCGAGGGAACTCGCTGAAAAAATGGGTCTTACTGCCTCACAAATACGTCAGGATTTCAATTGTTTTGGTGAGTTCGGACAACAGGGATATGGATATAATGTGAGTGAACTCCGCCGGCAAATTGGATTTATTCTCGGTTTTGACAGACAAACCCCTATGATACTTATGGGAGCAGGTAACCTTGGAAAAGCTATTGCCACTCATATTAATTTCAGTAACAAAGGTTTTGAACTAATTGGAATCTTTGATGTAAAGCCCAGTATTATCGGAAAAAAACTCGGAAAAATTGTTGTAAGTGATATTTCTGAACTTAAAGATTTCTGCATGAAAAATAAACCAGAAGTCGCTGCTTTGTGCGTTCCTCAGGAAGTGGCTGAAAAAGAAGTAAATCGACTTATTGATTGTGGCATTCATGCTTTCTGGAACTTCACTCACTACGATTTAACTATCAGCCATGAAAATGTAATTGTGGAAAATGTACACCTCGGCGACAGTCTTACAATACTTTCATATGCTATAAACTCGGCAAAAAAGGAGAAAAGAAATGAAAGTACTTAATATTCATGGTTATAAGGGAGGTTCAGAAAATACTGCCTGCTCTGTTTTAAAAAATATGGGATTTGAAGTTATTTCTCCTCAGCTTAATTATAACAATATGTCCCCTCAGGAAACATTAAACACATTAAGAAATTATTTCAATGGCTGTGATGCTATTGTAGGAACAAGCCTTGGCGGATTTTTCGGAATATTGCTTTCTGTTGAATTTAATACTCCTGTTATTCTGGTTAATCCATGTCTTATGCCGTTTCTTACTTTGACCCGCTTAGGTTTTACAGGTGAAATACAACCGTATATAGAGCTTTTTCCGGAAATCACTAAAATAGATTTATCTCTTGAAAGCACTATTATAGGTGGTAAAGACAATATTATTGACTATCATGATATGACAAAAAGACTTCTCAACAATGAACGTTTCAGAATTTTTCCGGAAGGCAGACATTCTGGTGCTACCTTACCATTGGAAAATTACTTTGATGAAATTTTCAGTCAGTATATTAACATCAAGAATGTGAAATAATTATCAATCAAATATACTTGTTATATAAAATTAGGAATATATGTATTCTTTTTATATATGATATAAGTTCTGCTGTTTATGGTGATTTTCGGTAAATTACCTTTTATGCTGTTGGCGTTTCTGTGAATTTATTCCGACTGTATCTAATAAATTGCACCTTTTTTCCAGTAAACCATACGCAACAAACAGGGCTTTTATGTATACTGATATTCATATAATATATATCTTTTTGCTTATGGAAATAATTGTTAATATTATATCAATATCTAAATACCAATATTCTTAAACTGAATTTGAATTTTTCGCTACTTGCTGTTATACTTATTATTGTATGAGAAATACGTATTATACGTTTTTTATTATAAAAAATTTTCGGGAGTGGATATTTTAAATGGAATACCGTATCGAACACGATTCTATGGGCGAAGTAAAAGTCCCTGCTGACAAGTATTGGGCAGCCCAGACCGAAAGAAGCCATGAAAATTTCCTTATCGGTGTAGGTATTGAAACTATGCCAAGAGAAATTACTCACGCTTTCGGAATACTTAAAAAAGCAGCCGCTATTGCTAACCATGCTTTAAAGCCTGAAAAAATGACTGATGAAAAGCTTTCTGCTATATCTCAGGCTTGTGATGAGGTTATGAGTGGCTCTCTTAATGAACATTTCCCACTCGTTGTTTGGCAGACCGGAAGCGGTACTCAGTCCAACATGAACGCAAATGAAGTTATCGCTAACAGAGGAAACGAAATTGCTGGTGCTAAACTTCTTCACCCTAATGACGATATCAATATGAGCCAGTCTTCTAATGATACTTTCCCGACTGCTATGCATATTGCCGCAGTTATTGCTGTAGAAGACAAGGTTATTCCTGCTGTTGATACTCTTATTGAAACTTTCAAAAGACTTGAGCAGGAAAATGAAGGTATCGTAAAGAGCGGACGTACTCATTTACAAGATGCTACACCAATTAAATTTTCTCAGGAAATAAGCGGCTGGAGAGCTTCTCTTGAAAAAGATAAGAAAATGCTTCTTTCTGCTGTTGAAGAACTCCGTGAACTCGCTCTTGGTGGCACAGCAGTTGGTACAGGTCTTAACGCTCCTGCCGGTTTTGCTGAAAAAGCTGCTGAAGCTATCAGCCAGATTTCCGGGAAAAAATTCGTTACTGCTCCTAACAAGTTCCATTCTCTTACATCAAAGGACGAAATCGTATTTGCACACGGTGCTTTAAAGGCTCTCGCTGGTGATATGATGAAAATTGCCAACGATGTAAGATGGCTTGCATCTGGTCCACGTGACGGTCTTGGTGAAATCTTTATCCCTGAAAATGAACCTGGTTCTTCAATTATGCCTGGTAAGGTTAATCCTACTCAGTGCGAACAGGTTACTATGGTTGCCGTACAGGTAATGGGCAATGATGTTGCAGTTGGTATGGCAGCATCTCAGGGTAACTTTGAACTTAATGTATTTATGCCGGTTTGTGCTTATAATTTCCTTCAGTCTGCACGTCTTCTTGCTGAATCAATTATCTCATTCAACAAAAATTGTGCTGTAGGCATCAAGGCTAACAAGGAAAAAATGCATCATAATCTTCATAATTCCCTTATGCTTGTTACTGCTCTCAACCCTTACATCGGTTATGAAAATGCTGCTAAAACTGCTAAAAAAGCTTTCAAGGACAATATTTCCCTTAAAGAAGCCTGCGTTGAACTTGGCTTCTTGACTGCTGAACGCTTTGATGAAGTTTTCCACCCAGAGCAAATGGCATAAAATTATTAGAAAGGAAAGCGTACTAAATGAATACTTTCATGTATTATCCTGGCTGTACGCTCAGAACCAAAGCAAAAGACCTTGATAATTATGCAAGGTCTTCTGCCGAAGTTCTCGGTATCTCTCTTGAAGAACCTGAGAACTGGCAGTGCTGTGGCGGTGCTTATACAACAGCCAAAGATGAAATTGCTACAAAACTTTCTGCGGTAAGAACTCTTAATTCCGCTAAAGAAGCTGACAGACCTCTTATTACAGTCTGTTCTGCCTGTCACAATGTTATAAAGCAGACTAATTATGATATTTCCCATGATGAAGAAATGGCATCTAAGGTAAATAATTACCTTAAACTTGATACCCCTTATAACGGCGAAACTACTGTTTATCATTACCTCGAAATGCTTCGTGATGTTGTTGGTTTCAATAACCTTAAAAGCAAAGTGGTAAATCCTTTTAAGGGAAAGAAAATCGCTGCTTATTATGGTTGTCTTCTTCTCCGTCCAAGCAAGGCCCTCGCTATGGACGACCCTGAAAACCCTACAATTATGGAAGATTTCATAAAGGCTATCGGCGGTACTCCTGTTATATATGCTCAGCGTAATGAATGCTGTGGCGGTTATATAACTATGGAGGACAAGGCTCAGGCATCAAAAAGAAGTGCCAGAGTTATGGATTCTGCACAGGACCAGGGTGCTGATATGGTTATTACTGCCTGTCCTCTCTGTATGTACAATCTTAAAAAGAATTCCGGCTCTGAACTTCCTGTTTATTACTTCACTGAACTTCTTGCCGAGGCTCTCGGAGTAAAGGAGGCTGACAATGAATAATAATCTTAAAGAACAGGTTATACGTTCAAGTGGCGTAAACGTACTTAAATGTATGCGTTGCGGTAAATGTTCAGGAACCTGTCCGTCTTATGATGAAATGGAATACCACCCGCACCAGTTTGTTTACATGGTTGAAAAAGGCGATATTGAAACTCTTATGAATTCCAAGTCAATTTATAAGTGTCTCACTTGTTTTGCCTGCGTAGACAGATGCCCAAGAGGCGTTGAACCTGCAAAGGTTGTAGAAGCTGTCCGTCTTGCTGCTATTCGTAAACAGGGTAATAATCACCTTATTCCAGACCAAATCCCTGAAATGCTTGATGAAGAACTGCCACAGCAGGCTATCGTTACAGCATTCAGAAAATATACTAAGTAAGGAGGAGATAATATGCAGAGAATAGGAGTATTTGTCTGTCACTGCGGTACTAATATCGCCGCAACTGTAGACGTTAAAGCAGTTGCAGAGGCTCTCAGCCATGAATCCGGAGTAGTTATCTCTCAGGAATATCAGTATATGTGTTCTGAGGCTGGTCAGAATCTTATTAAAAATGCTATAAAAGAACATTCACTCACAGGTGTTGTTGTATGTTCATGTTCACCACGTATGCATGAAAATACTTTCAGAAAAGCTGCTGCATCTGCTGGTCTTAACCCGTATCTCGTGGAAATCGCTAACATCAGAGAACAATGTTCATGGATTCACAAGGACATTGCAACTGCTACTGAAAAAGCTATTATCCTCGGAAAAGCTGCTGTTGCTAAGGTTCACCTTAATGCACCTCTTACAGCTGGTGAAAGCCCTGTTGCTAAAAGAGCTCTTGTTATTGGTGGCGGTATTGCCGGTATTCAGACCGCTCTTGATATCGCTGAAGCCGGATTTGAAGTAGACATCGTTGAAAAAGAAGCTACTATCGGCGGTAAAATGGCTCAGATTGATAAGACTTTCCCGACTCTTGACTGTGCTGCTTGTATCCTCACACCTAAAATGGTTGAGGCTTCCCAGAACGAAAAAATAACTATTCACTCATTCAGTGAAGTAAGTGCTGTAAAGGGATTCGTTGGTAACTTCACAGTTACAATCAAGAAAAAGACTCGTTTTGTTGATGAAACAAAGTGTACTGGTTGCGGACTTTGTACAGAAGTATGTCCTATGAAGAAAGTTCCTAATGCTTTCAATATGGGTCTTAATAACAGAAGTGCTATTTATATACCGTTTGCACAGGCTGTTCCAAAGGTTGCTACTATTGACCCTAATTACTGTCTTAAACTCAAGGGCGGTACTGTTAAGGAAAAAGTATGCGGTAAGTGTTCAACAGTTTGTAGTGCAGGTGCTATAAATTACAAGAAACAAGATGAATACATTGAACAGAAATATGGTGCAATCGTTGTTGCAACAGGTTTCAATCCGATTAAACTTGATAAGTTTGATGAATTCGCTTATTCACAGTGTCCTGACGTTGTAACTTCCCTTGAACTCGAAAGACTTATGAATGCTGCTGGTCCTAACGGCGGTACTCTCCTCAGACCTTCCGATAAAACTCACCCACACAGAATTGTTTTTGTACAGTGTGTAGGTTCAAGATGTGATGACAGCAAGGGCAAGCCTTACTGCTCAAAGATTTGTTGTATGTATACAGCTAAACACGCTATGCTTATCCGTGAGAAATATCCGGATACAGAAGTTTATGTATTCTACATAGATGTTCGTACTCCTGGTAAGAATTTTGATGAATTCTACCGCAGAGCCGTTGAACAGTACAATGTTCATTATATAAAGGGTATGGTCGGCAAGGTTACTCCTAAGGCAAACGGAACTATTGATGTTCAGGCATCTGACCTTATTTCAAATGAACAGCTTCATATTGATGCTGATATGGTTGTTCTTGCTACTGCCATTGAACCGGATAAAACTGCTCGTCCACTCGCTACAATGCTTACAACTCAGATGGATACAAATGATTTCTTCACAGAAGCTCATGCAAAGCTCCGTCCTGTTGAAAGTGCTACAGCTGGTATTTTCCTTTCAGGTGCTTGTCAAGGTCCTAAGGATATTCCTGAAACTGTTGCTCAGGCAAGTGCTGCCGCAGCTAAGGCTATCGGTCTTCTTGTAAAGAACAGTATCACTTGTAACCCATGTGTTGCTCATTCCAACGAGCTTATGTGTAACGGCTGTTCAGCTTGTGAAAAAGTTTGTCCTTATGGTGCTATCACTTATCAGGATAAGGAATTTAGAATGCCTAACCGTACAACAGCTATCAGACGTGTTGCAAGCGTTAACCCTGCTGTATGTCAAGGTTGTGGTGCTTGTACAGTTGCTTGTCCTTCAGGTGCTATGGACCTTAATGGTTTCTCTAACAGTCAGATTATGGCGGAGGTAGACGCAATATGCAAGTAAATGATAATAAAGATTTTCAGCCCCTGATTGTAGCATTCTGCTGTAACTGGTGTTCATATGCAGGTGCAGACCTTTCAGGTACTAACAGACTGAATTACCCGACTAATGTAAAAATCATCAGAGTACCATGTTCATGCCGTGTAAACCCTATGTTCATTCTCAGAGCTTTCCAGAGAGGTGCAGACGGTGTTATTCTCTGTGGCTGTCACCCTGGCGACTGTCACTATACATCAGGCAACTACTTCACAAGAAGACGTATGACTCTTCTTTTCAGTATGCTTGATTTTCTCGGTATCGAACGTGACCGTACAAGAGTAGAATGGGTTTCCGCTGCTGAAGGTGCTAAGTTCGCTGCTACTATGAACGAATTTACCGAAGCTGTAAAGAAACTCGGACCTAATCGCAGATTGGAGGACTTACGATGCAGGAAGCAATAATCAGCAAGGCTAAACAGTTGCTCGCTGATGGAACAGTCAACCGTGTTATCGGCTGGAAAAGAGGCGAATTCGCTTACGATATCACTCCGGCTGTTTTTGAAACTCCGGAAGAAATAGATGCTGATTTCGTTTATGACGATTTCACTTCTGCCAATGTTTCAAAGTATCTCGTCAAGGAAAGCAGAAAAGAAGGCAAAGTTCTTGTTTTCCTTAAACCTTGTGACACTTACAGCCTTAATCAGCTTACTAAAGAACACCGTGTCAACCGTGACAACGTTTATGTTGTAGGTATTCAGAGCGAAGGCAAGCTTGATATTGAAAAAATTAAATCAAAGGGTATTACAGGTATCACAGGAGTTGTAAGAGACGGAGATATTCTTAAAATAGATACTATCTACGGCGAAGAAACTATGCCTGTTTCTGATGCTATGAGCAATAAGTGCCTTAGCTGTAAGAGCAAAAAACACGTTACTTATGATGAACTTATCGGAGAAGACGGAGAAGTTACAGATTCAAACCGTTTTGATATGGTAGAAAAACTTGAAAATATGACTTCACAGGAACGTTATGATTTCTGGAGAAATGAACTTTCAAAATGTATCCGCTGTAATGCCTGCCGTAACGTTTGTCCGGCTTGTACCTGTGAAAACTGCGTTTTTGATAACCCTAATTCAGGAGTATCAAACAAAGCTCCGGCTGACAGTTTTGAAGAAAATATGTTCCATATTATCCGTGCTTTCCACGTTGCAGGAAGATGTACAGACTGCGGAGAATGTTCAAGAGTCTGTCCTCAGAATATTCCTCTTCATCTCCTTAACAGAAAGTTTATCAAGGATATCAACTCACTTTACGGTGAATATCAGGCAGGAGCTGATACCACTTCAAGAGCTCCTCTCAACGATTATACAAAGGAAGACTGTGAAGCAAGTATAGTTCATGAAAGGGGTGTTGAGTAATGCTTAAAATTTCTATTGAGAAACTTGATGATTTATTCAAGGCTGTTGCTGAAAAACAGACTCTCTATATTCCTGCTGACCGTAAGGACGGTGCTTCTGAATATACAAAGTATGAAAACGGCATGAAACTCAGCAAAAATCTGAATACACTCCGTAGTGCCAAGGATTTCTTCTTCCCTCAGACTGAAAATCTTGCTGATTTCAAAATGGAAGGCAAGAAAATTGAAGTTATTGACATTCGTGAAGAAGCTGAAGATTTCGTAGTTTTCGGCGTTCGTGCCTGCGATGCAAGAAGCTTTACTATTCTTGACAAAGTTTTCCTCAGTGACCCTGTTGACAGTTATTACAAAAACCGTCGTGAACACGGAACTGTTGTAACTATGGCTTGTACAAAACCAACTGAAACTTGTTTCTGCGGTACTTTCGGAATTGACCCGACTGAACCAGAGGGAGACGTTTCCTGCTGGTCCGACGGTGAAAGCATTTTCTTCAAGGCTAACAACGAAAAAGGGCAGAACTTTATTGATTCTGTTTCCGGTCTCCTTGAAGACGGTGATACAGCCAAGCTTGACGAAACAAAGGCTAAAACTAAGGAAATCCTTGGAAAACTTCCGCTTGCTAACCTCTCTACTGAAGCTTTCGGCGGAGACAAGCTTATGGAACACTTTAAGTCTGAAAAATGGGCTGAACTTTCTGAAAGCTGTTTAGGTTGCGGTACTTGTACTTTTGTTTGCCCTACTTGTCAGTGCTATGATATAAGAGACTTCAACACCGGTCACGGTATAAAACGTTTTCGTTGCTGGGACTCCTGTATGTACTCTGATTTCACTAAAATGGCTCACGGTAATATCCGTAATTCACAGCTTGAACGTTTCCGTCAGAGATTCATGCACAAGCTTGTATATTTCCCTTCAAACAATAATGGCGAATTTGGTTGCGTGGGCTGTGGAAGATGTCTTTCAAAATGTCCTATTTCAATGAATATCGTCAAGGTAATGAAAGCATTGGAGGTAAAGTAATGATTCATGATACATTAATTCCTTACATCGGAGTTGTTACCGATATAAGAGAGGATACTCCTGATGTAAAAACTTTCAGAGTTAACGCTATTGCTGAAGACGGCACTATTGGTGGCAAGGTTTTTGAACATATGCCCGGTCAGTGTGCAATGCTTTCCATTCCTGGAGTAGGTGAGGGTATGTTTTCAATTACATCTTCCCCTACAAACAAGGAATTTATGGAATTCAGCATTAAAAAGTGCGGTTGCCTTACAACATGGCTTCACGCTATGGAAGTAGGTCAGGAAATTACAATAAGAGGACCGTACGGAAATCATTTTCCTGTTGAAACAGAACTCAAAGGCAAAGATTTACTCTTTATTGCCGGTGGTATCGGTCTTGCTCCTCTGCGTTCAGTTATAAATTATGTTCGTGACAACCGTGCTAATTACGGTGATGTTCAGATTGTTTATGGTTCACGTTCAAAAGATGACCTCGTTGACTATCAGGAAATTATCAACGAATGGATGCAGGACGACGGAATCACAGTAAACCTTACTATCGACAGAGAACAAGAAGGCTGGGACGGTCATGTTGGCTTTGTTCCTAACTATGTAAAAGAACTTAATCCGTCACTCAGCAAAACTGTTCTTATATGCGGACCTCCGATTATGATTAAATTCACTCTTGCTGGTCTTAAAGAACTTGGATTTACTGAAACACAGGTTTATACAACTATGGAACTTCGCATGAAGTGTGCTATCGGCAAGTGCGGACGTTGCAATATCGGTGACAAGTACGTCTGCAAAGACGGTCCTGTATTCCGTTTCGACCAACTTGACGAACTGCCTGACGAATATTAATAAGGAGTATTGAACATGGAAAATATGTTAAACGTTTACCTGTTTGGCAAAAAGTATCAGGTGCCGGCAGGACTGACTATAATGACGGCTATGGAATATGCCGGTTATGAACTCGTTAGAGGTTGCGGTTGCCGTAATGGTTTCTGCGGTGCTTGTGCTACTATCTACAGAATTAAAGACAAACAGGAACTTCATGCCTGTCTCGCTTGTCAGACAGAAGTTCAGGAAGGTATGTATGTTGCTACACTTCCATTCTTCCCACTTGTAAAGCAGATTTACAATATCGAAGAAATTAAGCCTGACGCTCAGCTTATGATGCAACTTTATCCTGAAATTTACAGCTGTATCGGTTGTAACGCTTGTACTAAGGCTTGTACTCAGGAACTCAATACAATGCAGTACATTGCTTATGCTCAGAGAGGCGAATTTGACAAGTGTGCTGAAGAATCATTTGACTGCGTAATGTGCGGTGTATGTTCTTCACGTTGCCCTGCCGGAATTTCTCACCCACAGGTTGCTATGCTTGCAAGAAGACTTAACGGTAAGTATATTGCTCCGAAATGTGAACACCTTGCTGACCGTGTAAATGAAATAAATGAAGGTATCTTTGATGAAAAAATTGCTGACCTCATGGCTAAGTCAGTTGATAACATCGAAGAAATCAAAGACCTTTACAATCATCGTGAGATTGAAAAGTAAGGAGGAGCAGAAATGTATAAAATTGATAAGCTTAATGAGCTTGCAAAGATAGTTGCAGCTAAAAGACCTGAAAATTCAGCTCTTGAACCAAGAAGAATGACTGCTGAAGAAAAAGATACTCTTCTTGCAGAATTTCACCCTGATTACAGACAAGACCAGTTCTGTACTCTTGAAGTAGGTGTAAACAAGGGCGGTAAAGTTCCTACACAGCTCGCTGAACTTCTTCAGGGTCACAGCAGAATCAATCCGGCTGATATAGACCTTTCAAATCCTGATTATGATACAGATGTACTTATCATCGGCGGCGGCGGTGCAGGTTCTTCATGTGCCATTGAAGCAGATGAAGCAGGCGTTAAAGCTATGATTGTTACAAAACTCCGTATCGGTGATGCAAATACAATGATGGCTGAAGGTGGTATTCAGGCTGCTGACAAGCCTAATGATTCTCCGGCTATCCATTATGTTGACGCTTTTGGTGGCGGTCACTTTGCAGCTAAACCTGAACTTGTAAAAAAACTGGTTACAAAAGCTCCGGAAGCTATTCAGTGGCTTAATAATCTCGGCGTTGAATTCGACAAAGAAGCAGACGGTACTATGATTACTACTCACGGCGGTGGTACTTCCAGAAAGAGAATGCACGCTGCTAAGGACTATTCCGGTGCTGAAATCATGAGAACTCTCCGTGATGAAGTTCTTAACAGAGGTATTCCTGTAATTGATTTCACTTCTGCTGTTGAAATTATTCTTGACGAAAACGGCAAGGCTGCCGGTGCTGTTCTCATGAACATGGAAACTAAGGAACTCATGGTTGCAAGAGCTAAAACTGTTGTTATTGCTACAGGTGGTGCAGGAAGAATGCATTATCAGGGATTCCCGACTTCCAACCACTATGGTGCAACAGCTGACGGTCTTATCCTTGGTTACAGAGTAGGTGCAAAGCTTCGTGATGTTGATACTCTCCAGTATCACCCGACAGGTACAGGATATCCTGAACAGATTTTCGGTGCATTGGTTACTGAAAAGGTTCGTTCACTCGGTGCTAAACTCGTAAATATCGACGGTGAAGTTTTCATGCACCCACTTGAAACACGTGACGTAACTGCTGCTTCAATCATTCGTGAATGCACAGCAAGAGACAAGGGCATTGAAACAAACCTCGGTAAAGCTGTATGGCTTGATACTCCTATGATTGAATACAAGAATGGTGAAGGTACTATCGAAAAGAGAATTCCTGCAATGCTCAGAATGTTCGGTAAATATGGTATAGATATCCGTAAAGAACCTATCCTTGTTTATCCTACACTCCACTATCAGAACGGTGGTATTGATATCGATGATACTTGTGCTACTGCTGTTGAAAACCTCTTTGCAGCAGGTGAAGTTGCCGGCGGTATCCATGGCAGAAACAGACTTATGGGTAACTCACTTCTCGATGTAATTGTATTCGGCAGAAACGCTGGTATTTATGCTGCTGCTAAGGCTAAGGAAACTGCTACTCCTGAAAATCTTACTCTTGAACACATCAATAAGTTTAATGCAGAACTTGAATCTGCCGGAGTTGATACAGGTAAAGTATCTCCTATGCTTCTCCCACATTATGCAAGAAAAGTAAAATAATCAATTATGATTAACTATAAACCGACGGGCATTTTATGTGTTCGTCGGTTTACGTAGTTATAGACAAATTGTGATATTGCATAAAAAAATTAATATATTAAAACAAAATTTAACAAAAAGGTTGTGTATTATGGAATTAATCTCGATAGGAAGTTTCTCCATTGCTATTAAGGAAATTACTTTCTTTATGTTTGCAGTACTTGCAATTACAACTATAGGATACCTGCTCGGCAGAATAACTGTTAAAGGTATTTCTCTTGGTACTGCCGGCGTATTTATTGTTTCACTCGTTTACGGCTGTTTATTGTATAGTCATCTTGGCGATAACCTCATGATTGGCGACACTACTTATATTAAAAACGCATTGAAAATTATTGAAAATCTGGGACTTATATTATTTGTAACATCTGTCGGATTTATTGCAGGTCCGAGCTTTTTCGGAAACTTTAAAAGAAATTTCAAATCATATGTACTTCTTGCACTTATTATCATCGTTTCCGGCGGACTTGCCTGTGGTGCTTGCATTCTTATTGATAAAGGCATTTCCGGCGACCCTATTGAAAATATTTCAGCAATGTTTGTAGGACTCCTTTCAGGTTCTCTTACAAGTACACCAGCGTTTTCAGCAGCAAAAGCAACTGTTGCCAGCCGTCCTAACGGAGAACTCCTTGAGGACCTTGTAACAGTCGGATATGGTATTGCATATCTTTTCGGTGTAATCGGTGTTGTATTCTTTGTTCAGCTTGTTCCGAAATTTGTAAAAGCTGATATGAAAGAAGAACGTGAAAAGCTTATCGCTGCTGATGCAAGTGGTTCAAGAAAAAAGAAAGAAAGAAAACTTATTGAAATGGACGATTTCGGATTAATGCCTTTTTCACTTGCAGCAATTATCGGTATATTTGTAGGTTCAATAAAAATCGGAAACTTCTCTCTTACAACAACAGGTGGTTGCCTGTTTGCATCACTCATATTCGGTCATTTCGGAAACTTTGGTGCTATGTCGGTTACTCCTAAGGAAAGCACTCTTAAAGTTTTCAGAGAATTCGGACTTCTTCTTTTCCTTATCGGTGCGGGAATTTCCGGTGGTGCAAACTTCATTCAGCACTTTAAAGCTGTTTACTTCCTCTATGGAATAATTATGACAATCGTTCCAATGGTTATTGGATTTATATTTGCAAAATATGTTCTCAAACTCAGCCTTCTTAATAACCTTGGTGCAATTACAGGCGGTATGACTTCTACTCCTGCTCTTGGTACTCTTATCAATACAGCGGGTACTGAAAATATAGCAGCAGCATATGCTTCTACATATCCGATAGCACTTATCGCAGTAGTAATTGTTTCGCAGGTTTTGCTTATAATGTTTAAATAATAAAAAAAGCACGGACTATTAAATCCGTGCTTTCTTTTTATATACCGTAAGTATTTCTGTATTCAAGCATTTTATCGAGGTATTCTTTACCCGGTACAATGTCATTTTTTATAGCATCTATAATATCTTCCATAGTTACTATCGGATAAACTGTAACTCCAAAGTCACGTTTTACTTCCTGAACGGCTGAAAGTTCACCTGTACCTTTTTCCATACGGTCAACAGTGATAACCATTCCTGTAACATCAACGTCTGCGGCAGATTTAAGTTTAGGCATTGATTCACGAAGTGCTTTTCCGGAAGTCATAACATCATCAATAATAACAACTTTTTCACCGTCTGTAAGTTTTTTTCCGACAAACATTCCTCCTTCTCCATGGTCTTTAGCTTCCTTACGGTCGAAACAGTAAGAAACATCTATTCCGAATTTATTACTGAGTGCTACAACAGCGGAAACAGCAAGGGGAATTCCTTTATATGCCGGACCGAAAAGTGTTTCAACAGGGATATTATTCTCATGAATACATTCAGCATAGTATTCTCCCAGCTTTGCAAGCTGAGCTCCTGTTTTGTAGTTACCGCAGTTAATGAAATATGGAGCTTTTCTTCCGCTTTTAAGAGTAAACTCTCCGAATGTAAGCACTCCACAGTCCACCATGAATTTGATAAAACTTTCTTTGTAAGTCATTTTTTTAACTCCTTTGTATTTTATATATACCGCTATTTTATTAACGGTTTCAAAGCCTGATAATATTTACTTGATTTAGAATTTCCGAATGTCTGTGTTATTGTATTACTGATAGATTGCTTTCTTTTGGAAATATCTTTAACACTTGATGAATCATTAAAAATTTTCAATAAAGCATCTTTATCTGATTTTGATAAATTCAATGGCTTTACAGCTTTGTCAAAATCTGTTTCTTTTTTTACAACTACCGGAGCAGGAACAACAGCCGGCAAAAGTTTAAGAATATTTCCTTCAATATCAGATGATATTTTTATTTTGACATTTTTTTCTTTCCAGAAACTTCTTACATATTCGTAACCTTTGTCATTGCTGATAATATGACAATCTATATCTGTATTCTGTCCGAGAATATAACCTAAAAAAGTTGCAAGCTGAAAATCAAGAGCATTTTTTCCTCCGCACTGAACTTTATAAAGTTGTATTTCAGCCTTGCACAATATCAATTTTTCATAAAGTGAAAATGTAAGAGTTTCGGCATTAGTTGTATAGAATATTATAAGTTTGTCATTTTCGGTAAGTTTTTCAATACCATTCAGACCAGACTGATGAACATTTTCATAATCTATGAAATAATATCTCATGTTACACCTACTTTATAAGGAATTTTATTGATGAGTAAATAGTTTTCGTTTTTTCACTGCCAAATCTACGGCAGAGCTCCTGATTTATAAGGCATTTTATTTTCGGCAGGGGAATATCATATCTTTCAATATTTTCAATAATCAAATCTTTTACAAAGTCTGTATCTTCCTTTTCAAGTTCAAGACTGTTAACAGCATCTTTTATATCAGATTTTTTAATGGGGTCATATTTTTTACACTGTGAAATATCCGGAGTAAGAGATATTTTCATACCATGTTTACGCCAGAAATTGCATACATTCTGATACCCGTTATCCTTACTAATAATATAACACATACATTTAGGGTGTTTTCCTACTATGTATCCGATATATGATGACAACTGAAAATCAAGAGCATTTTTTCCAACAGTATCTACTTCAAAGTATGTAATTTCAGCCTTTGTTTCTATAATCTGATTATGTAGACTGAATGGAAGTTTATCTGCATTAGGACTATAAAAAATAATTACATTGTCATTTTTTTCAAGTTTATCTATTCCGTAAAGACCCGTTTTATGTACATTCTCATAATCAACAAGATAATATTTTTTGCGTTTCTTTTCACTTTTTTTAACTGGCATCAGAAATCACTTCCTATTGTAATTTATAATAATTCAATTTCAAATTAAATGATACTAATTAAATCTGATTTTCAAATATAACTGTTACATTGACTTCATTTTTTAATGGTTTCTGTGGAAAAAACTATATTATTTTAATTATATCATGCCAAATGCATTAAGTCAAGGGAAAATTTCCAGAAGAAATAAGTTAAATATAAAAATACAAAAAAACCCTTGAAAAAAATTTTTAAACAAGGTATAATATTATATAGACTGTCCGTCTGATAAAAAATATTTATGGAGATACTATGGATAATAATATAAGAAAAAAAACATCAAGAAAATATAAACGCAGATTCAAATTCAATTTTGGAGTTCTGCTTATAATTTTTATTCTGTCATTCAGTGCGTGCTTTGCATTGTATATGACAGCTGCAAATCTTAATGAAGACTTCTTTGCTGATGAATTCAAGGCAGACATTGAAGAAAGTTCAGAAACTACTACTGAAGAAACATCAGATAATGTTAAAGAAGAATCATCTGAACCAAATGAAAATCAACCTGCTCCTAAAACTCCTGTGACTAATCCTGTACCGCAATCATCAGCAGTTGACTATACGTATTTTGATAATTGCTGTCTAATTACTGATTCTACTCTTCTTGAAATCAGTGAACATACTTTATTCAAAGACGTTATAGGTGATTCTTCATTAAATGCCTTAAACTGCCAGACAGCTAAAGTTGAAAGCAATTATGGTGCGGTTACAATATATGATACTCTTAAAATAAAAAAACCTCAGAATGTGTATTTTATGCTTGGAAGCGATATAGGAACAAGTCCTGTTGAAGATATGGTAGCAAACTATACTGACCTTATCAAAAATCTTACTACAGTTCTGCCTGATATGAATATATATATAATGCAGATACCTCCTGTAAGAACAGATGCAGAACCCGTTACCAACGAACTTATAAACACTTACAATGAACAGCTTTTAGCAATGGCTAATTCATGTGGTGTTTATTGTATAGATACAAGTACTGCTCTTAAATCTGTTGATGGTAACCTTAAAGAAGAATACTGGTCAGCAGAAGATAAAAAATATACAGCAGATATGTATACAACAGTTACCGAATATATCCTTACACACGTAGCATAAAAATTCATTGCACATCACTATATCTTGTGGTGTGCGATTATTTTTGATATGATAGAAAATCAACGTAATATTGCTGAAAAAGGTTGTTTTCAACAGTAAAAATTATGCAATACATATAGAAGTATTATTTATTTTTGGAATTGAATTGTAATTATTCACAATTGACAACTGCTGTAATTTGGATTATACTAATATATGCGTATGTTAATCAAGATACAACATATTGTAGCTGGAGGTATGTCAAATGATAATTCATATTATAAAAAGAGATGGCAGAAAAGTCCCTTTTAACATCGAAAAAATAGCTAATGCCATTTTTAGAGCTGCTCAGTCATGCGGTGGCACTGATTTCAATGTAGCAATGGAAGTCGCTGTTGAAGTATGTAAAGCTTACGAAAAAGAAAATGCCGGAAAAGTTCCGACAGTTGAAGAAATTCAAGACCTCGTTGAAAGAACTCTCATTGAAAAAGGTCATGCTAAAACCGCTAAAGCATATATTCTTTACCGCTATGAGCGTACACGTTCCAGAGAAATGAAAACCAATCTCATGTGTGTTCTTAATGAACTGACTTTCAGTTCTGCAAAGGACAGTGACATAAAACGTGAAAACGCTAACATTGATGGCGACACCGCTATGGGTACAATGCTTAAATACGGTTCAGTATCTGCTAAGGAATACTATGGAATGTATGTTCTTGACCCTAAGCATTCAAAAGCTCACCGCAACGGAGATATTCATATACATGACCTTGACTTTTATACACTTACAACCACCTGTACTCAGATTGACTTAAAAAAACTCTTTACTAACGGTTTTTCTACTGGTCATGGATTCCTCAGAGAACCTAATGACATTTCAAGTTATTCTGCTCTTGCCTGTATTGCTATTCAGTCTAATCAAAATGACCAACACGGCGGTCAGAGTGTACCAACTTTTGACTATGCAATGTCCGACGGTGTAAAAAAGACTTATGCTTCAAGATATGTACAGAACGTTGCAAGGGCATTGTCTCTCATAGGCGGAGTTGAAAATGAATTTGAAGTTGCCGGAAATATAAAGAAAGAAATCTGCGAAAAATATGGTCTCATTCCTAATCTTGCAAATGACAACGGTTATCAGGATAAGGAATTTGAACTTTTACTCAACTATACAGATGCTGAAACAGCTAAAAAAGTTCAGGAATTTGCTGTAAGAAATGCTGTAAAAGAAACTGACCGTGCAACATATCAAGCTATGGAGGCTCTTATCCATAATCTCAATACTATGAACAGCCGTGCAGGAGCTCAGACACCTTTCAGTTCAATAAACTATGGTACTGATACTTCACCGGAGGGAAGAATGGTTATTAAAAATGTTCTTCTCGCTCAGGAAGCAGGACTCGGAAACGGTGAAACACCTATTTTCCCGATACATATTTTCAAGATAAAAGAGGGAATAAACTATAATCCTGCTGACCCTAACTATGACCTCTTTAAACTTGCTTGTCGTGTTTCTGCAAAACGTCTTTTCCCGAACTTCTCATTTATTGATGCTCCTTTCAACCTCCAGTATTACAAAGAGGGAAATCCTGATACTGAAATAGCATATATGGGTTGCCGTACAAGAGTTATAGGAAACAATTACGACCCGTCAAGAGAAATTGTTACCGGAAGAGGTAATTTAAGTTTCACTTCAATCAATCTTCCTCGTCTTGCTATCAAAGCAGACCATAATGTAGGACTTTTCTTTGATATGCTCGATGATATGATGGATTTGACTATTGACCAGCTTATGCACCGTTTTAAAATACAGTGTCAGAAAAAAGTACGTAATTTCCCTTTCCTCATGGGACAAGGTATATGGATTGATTCAGATAAGCTTTCACCTGATGACAGCATAGAAGAAGTTCTTAAACATGGTACATTGTCTGTCGGATTCATCGGACTTGCTGAAACTCTTAAAGCTCTTATCGGAAAACATCACGGAGAAAGTGAAGAAGCTCGTGAACTTGGTCTTGAAATCGTAACAGCTATGAGAAAAAGACTTGATGAAGAAGCAAAAAGAACTGGTCTTAACTTCTCATTGCTTGCAACTCCTGCTGAGGGACTTTCCGGACGTTTTGTACGTATGGACGCTAAAAAATACGGAATTATCGAGGGTGTTACAGACAGAGAATATTATACAAATTCTTTCCATGTTCCTGTTTACTATCCGATTAGTGCATTTGAAAAAATCAAAATCGAAGCTCCGTATCATGAACTTACAAATGCAGGTCACATAAGTTATATTGAACTTGACGGAGACCCCCTTGAAAATCTCAATGCATTTGAAAAAATTGTACGTTGCATGAAAGAATCCGGTATAGGTTATGGTGCAATAAATCACCCTGTTGACCGTGACCCATGTTGCGGATATACCGGAATTATCGGTGAAACTTGTCCATGTTGCGGAAGAAAAGAAAATTCCAATAATGTGGCATTTGACAGAATACGCCGTATTACTGGTTATCTTGTGGGAACTCTTGACCGTTTCAATAACGGAAAACGTGCCGAAGAACACGACAGAGTGAAACATAATGTCTGATTTGAGAATTGCCGGAACTGTCAACGATTCAATTGTTGACGGTGACGGAATAAGATTTACAATATTTACACAAGGCTGTCCGCATAATTGTGAAGGTTGTCATAATCCGCAGACCCATGATTTCAACGGAGGAAATATTGTAAACACAGATGATTTACTTAAAAAAATAAAACAAAATCCATTACTTGACGGAGTTACATTCAGCGGTGGTGAACCTTTCTGTCAGGCTCACGAACTCGCTTTATTAGGAAAACAGATAAAATCACTCGGACTTAATTTAACAGTATATACTGGTTATACTTTCGAGGAATTATATCTTAACCGTGAAAAAAATCACTGGAATGAACTCCTTTCTGTTACTGATATTCTTATTGATGGACGTTTTATTCTGAAATTAAAAGACTGGAATATAAAATTTCGTGGAAGTTCAAATCAAAGATACATTGACTGTCAGGCAAGTCTGAAAGAGGGCAGGGCAGTTGAAACTGAACCATAAATAACAAAAAACCGGAATATGCATTCCGGTTTTTTTATTTCCTAAAATAAAAAAATAATCCGCCTTGCCGTCATATAGTGCATAAAACCCGCACGAAGCAGGTGGGTAAACGCCCATATGATTCACGCTCCCTTCTTCCGCAAAAGCGGGAGGTCTGCAATCCACAAATGGAGTCGAATTCCCTAATAAGATGTGTTGGATTATAAAAACTATAATTACTCGAACAAGGCAGAATATTAATTTGTTATTTATATTATAACATATGCTTTCAGAAAAATCAACCCCTATTTACAAATTTCTTCAAAAAACTTTTTTATTGAATTGTGTTGATTTGTATAGCGGAATATGCTATAATTGAATAGTAATTTTGTATAAAAGGAGCAACTGAATTATGAATACTATTGCAATAATAGGTGCTATGCCGTCCGAACTTGCGGATATAAGAAAAATTCTTGATAATGCTGAAGTGAAAAAAATATCCGGCTTTGAATTTTTTGTGAAAGAATATAAAGGAAAAACTATAATAAATTCCTGTTGTGGTATTGCTAAAGTAAATTCCGCTCTCTGCACTCAGGTTATGATTGATAATTTCAATCCTGACTGCATTATAAATACCGGTATTGCCGGAGGAATGAACTCAGATGTAAAAGTTTGTGATGTAGTTATCTCTACAGAAGTGCTTCCGCATGACCTTGATTTACATTTCCTTAAAGATTATCCGCCATATTGTGCGACTTTTAAAGCTGACGAAAATTTAATACAGGTTGCAGAAAAAGTATGTAAAGAATTTTCTGTAAACAGTTTCCGTGGAAGAATTGTTTCAGGAGAAGCTTTCATTTCCAGTAACGAAGTAAAAGACGAAATTCAGAAACGTTTAAATCCATATGCCGTTGACATGGAAAGTGCAGCAATAGGACATTGCTGTTATCTCAATCAGAAACCTTATGTCAGTGTACGCTGTATTTCCGATAATGCAGACGATGAGGGTGCTATGTCATTTGATGAATTTGAAAAAATCGCTGCCAAAAGAGTTGCTGATATAGTTTTAAGAATGGCAGAAATTCTTTGATGAAAGGAAATCCTTATGAAAAAGTTACCAGTTTTTATGACCGCCCTTGTAATGTCATTTTCAGCAGTTATGCCATTCAACGCAATGGCAGACCCTGAAGAAGGATATTTACCGATAATGTATCTGTCGGTTGAAGACAATGATAAAATTTCTGTTCTTCCTGACGGAACTGTTTACATAAATAATCAGAACCTTACCGGAGATGATTCTATTCGTGTAAATATATATATCCGTGACGACTCAAAAAGCTGTTGGAATATAGCACCAAAAATAAAATGTGCTGATGCAAATATAAAGTTTAATGAACATGCTGTAGAAAACGAAAATAATGCATATAGTTCACCGCATGAATTTATTGAAAGTCTTGACGAAGATTATAACACTGTGAATATAACTTTTAAAACCCCTATGTTTCCAACCGGAACAAAACTTGAAGTTTCCAGTGAAAATACAGATGATTATCCTATAGCATATTTTAATGCATCTGTAAACTCAGATATTCCTGCCGGAAGCTACAGAATATATTTTCTTACTGAACCAGAAGATGACCCCGAACAAAGAACTACTTCAATATCATTCAGATATGACAATGGTGAATCATCTACTTTTACTCCGGAAGTCAAAGAACAGAAAATTGTTGTTTCTGACAGACCTATGGGCGATGTAAATAATGATAGTATAGTTGATGCTGTTGATGCATCATTGGTACTTTCTGAATATGCATCACTTTCAACGGAGCAGGGAAGCACATTCAGCACCGAAGAAAAATATTCAGCCAATATAAATATGGACGAATTTATAGATGCTGTAGACGCCACCGCAATTCTTGGATATTATGCATATATTTCAACTGGCGGTGAACTTGATTTTGCCGGTTATCTTTCATCAATACAACAATAACAAAAAACGACTGCCTATTATAAATAAGCAGTCATTTTTTTATTCTGATATAGGCTCGGACCAATAAACTTGATTATATATATCCGTAAATCGATACATTAAACGTACTTCACCTTCACCAACATCAACATTACTTATAGTCATATTATCCGAAACAGTAACCTGCTCACTTAAATAATAACTATCCTGATACTCACCGTCATAACTATAAAAGTCACATAAGAAATCCAGTTTATCACCAACATTTATTTCTGTAAGACTTTTTGGAACGGTATCTGTTTCATTGTTGATATAATCCGTCGAAGCCCCTGCAATATATCCATCAGGATTTTCACTGTCAAAAACAAGTATTAAATTAACTCTGTCATCATTAAGCATTGCGGGAACATATCCTGTAATTGTGTAACTATCATCTGTTTCAGTAGTGTCAGTATGATAATACGCTACAGGCTGATTATTTATTGCAAGCCAGTTTCTTTCTGTATCTGGAATAAGATTTCCGTTTTCATCAAAGTCATATATATTGTCAAGTCCTAAATCTATATAGCCGTTTCCGTCATCATAGAACATATTAAGGTCTATTTTATGAACCATTTCCCATTGTCTTTCCGGAAGTTTCATAAAATAACCATTTTCATTCTGTTGCCAGAAAAGATTACTTGCATCAAAGAAATTCTGCGATACATATTCATTGACACTTTCCTGTGAAATGCCATCATCATTCATATAGCTGATACTTTTTCCAGATGAATCACCTAAAAATGCGTTTACAAGACTTCCTATAATATCAATATTTGCAGAAGATGATGCATTACCCAATCCCAAAAGCGAAGATAAAGGAGAATTACTTGAATTACTTGCAATCTGTCCGCTTGTTTCCACCTTTGCAAACTGTCGTATACAATTGCTGTAATCTGAACTCATTCCGATATTGTTATATATATTACAGGCTGAATCAACGTAGGAAGTTCTTTGATACGGAAAATATATTGATACACCATAAGAATTAGTTATACTTGATGATGTTCTGTTATATTTCACGGCATTTTTTAAAACTTTGCTGAGTTCAGTTCCCTCGGGAGTACCGACTTTTTCGGAAAAGTCAACCAAATCTATCTGGTCTATTTTGGAACTCTGTGCAAACTCTCTTGTTTTATAGCGAGCGTCCGAAATGTTCTGATAATTTTTATTCTGAATGCTATTACTTACAGATTGTGAAAAACTATCTAATTTTTCCGGAACAGTATTTGAAAATTCTGCAAGGTCAATAATTGAAAGAGTAGTTTTTTGTCCTTTGCATTTCTGATTACAGCGTTCTACAAAATCATCTATAATATTTTTTCCAATGTCAACAGTAGGCATTGAAGTATTTTTTCCGAGTTCAGTAAGCCATTCTGTATAATACCAACCTATTCCGGGTTCAGTTTCTTCAGAAGCAATCAAATAATCTGCATATTCATCAAGCATGAAAGCATTTTCAGCAGTTGCCATAAGGCAAGCATCAAATCCTATAAAATCAAACTTAACTCCTCCGTCTTTAAGTGCCTGATTTATTCCGCCAAGATTCATTGAACCACTTGATTTATATTTTTCGTCATATCCATAACCGCTTACAGAACCACCGCCATGGTCCCATAAAATAAGTTCATTACGATTTGCCGGAAAATTCTTATTGCAATATTTTATAAATTCTGATAAAGTTTCTGGTGAAGTCATTGCTTTTTTGCCGTCGTCCTGAACTAAGCTTATAAGATTTCCGCCTTTAATCTGATAAATCTGATTAACATTTGAACTTATATTATTTGACTGCCATTGTGAACACCCTCCGGTATATAATATAATATCTATGTTGTTTCCAAGAGTGGCATTTTTCATTTCCTCAATATCAGAAGATGCCATTTCATATTTTGATTCAAGGTCAGTACCGCACATATAAACCATAATTGTAATTTTATCCTGATTGTTTCCCAGTATTTTGGTATATTTTTCACGTGAACCTTTTGCTACTGTGTTATCAACCTTAGTTTCAGTGCTTGCAAAATATCCGGAAGTATCCGAATTATCAGAGTCATTTCCTAAAAATCCACCTGCTCCTTTAAAAATCATCATAAGAATAATTAAAAGTAATGCTCCGCCACTTCCACCGGCAATAGCACGTTTAGGAACACCTGAACTTCCTTTTCCTGAATAATCCTGTCCTCCAACGTTTCCCGAACCGAGTCCGTTACCTCTTTTATGAACACCGTTACCACCGGAAGTAACGTTTTTATTTCTTGAACGTGGTCTTTTTTGTTCCATAAAAAACACTCCTTATTTAGTGTATTTTAAGTTAATTTTATCATGTATATTCATATTTGTCAATAAAAAAGAACGGAAATAATATCCGTTCTTTTGGTGTTTACTTGATAGCACTGAAAGCATTATCAACAACTTTCTTTTCAGGAGCTTTTGTAAAACTACTTACAACCGGTACTACAATAAGTGAAACAATCATTGCAAACGCTCCGGCATTGATAGGGGAAAGAAGATTGAATTTAAGTCCTAAATCAATTATAGACTGCTTTATACCATCAAAAGCAGATATATTCATACTAAACAGAACCATATGTATAACGCTTATTCCTATACCAGTACAGAAACTTGTCCAACAGGCAGTTTTTGAAGCTTTTTTCATGAAAAGACCATAAACAAAAGGGCCTAAGAATGCTCCGGACAATGCACCCCATGAATATGACATGAGAGTAGAAATAGATGCATTTTTGTTACAGGCAATAATTACGGAAATAAGGAGAAAAACAGCTATAAATACACGCATTACAATAAGCTGTTTCTTTTCTGTAAAGTCCTTGACATGAGGTTTTATAAGGTCATTTGTGAGTGTTGAACTTGATGTAAGAACAAGTGATGACAATGTAGACAGTGATGCAGAAAGTACAAGCACTACAACCAATCCTATCAAAGCACTTGGAAGAGCTTTCTGAAGAAGAGCAGGTACCATTGTATCATATACAGGTCTTCCGTTAACAGTTTCGATAAAGTCTTTTCCTTTTTCGTTAGGGTCTAAAGTACAGTAAAGTCTTACAAAACCGCCCATAAAATAAGAACCTCCGGCAACAACAAGTGCGAATATTGTTGAAATGACAGCCCCTTTTTTTATAGCCTGTTCATCTTTTATAGCATAGAATTTCTGCACCATCTGAGGAAGTCCCCATGTACCAAGAGAAGTAAGTATTACAACTCCAAGCAGATTAAGTGGGTCAGGACCTATCAGAGAGGCAAGTTTTTCGGCATCGGAAATTTCCTTGAGCTGTTCAACAGCACTTGAAAGTCCGCCCTTTGTTTTAACGGTAAGTGCAACAACTGTCGCAATACCAATAAGCATAATAATTCCCTGAAAAAAATCGTTGAGAGCAGTAGCTTTATAACCACCAAGAATTACATATATAGCAGAAAGTACAGCCATTGCGATAATAATAATTGTAGAACCGTTTTCACCAAAATCAAAAACCATTCCAAAAAGTCTCGATAATCCGTTATAAACAGATGCCGTATATGGTATCAGAAAAACAAATACAATAACAGCAGATGCGGTTTTAAGTGACTTTGAATCAAAGCGGTGTTCAAAAAACTCCGGCATTGTTTTAGCCTGTAAGTGATTTGACATTAATCGGGTACGTTTTCCAATAAGGAAAAACGGGATAAGACTGCCTAAAATAGCGTTTCCTATGCCGACCCATGTTGTAGATATACCATACATCCAGCCAAACTGTCCGGCATATCCGATAAATACTACTGCCGAAAAATACGTTGTTCCGTAAGAAAAGGCAGTAAGCCAGCCTCCCACGCTACGACCGCCAAGCATAAAGTCATCAGCAGATTTTGTGAGGCGTGACGTGTAGAAGCCTATTCCTACCATGACAATAATATACACGGCAAGAATAATAAGTGTTGCGGTTTTCATTTTTTATAACTTCTCCGTTCTGAAAAATTCACTGCTTTAAAGCTTTAACAATTTAAAGAAGCGTACTCCTATTATAATATATTAAGTAAATTTTGTCAATCCCGATTTATATATTTAATTTTTTTGATGTTGACAAAAATTCAAGAATATGGTATAGTAATATCATGACAGAAATGCTGATAGCTGAATATACAGTTGTTGAAAAAAATCCCCGCCATTATGGTAAGGGGATAAAGTCATTTCTGAAATAAAATTTTATGAAAATCGGAGGAAACCCATGTTATCAGATATCGAAATTGCTCAGGGTGCAAAAATGAAGTATATAAATGAAATCGCTGAATCAATCGGCATAGGGTATGACGATATTGAACCTTATGGACATTATAAAGCAAAAGTTTCAGAAGCACTCTATTCAAAACTCGCCGATAAAAAAGACGGTAAATTAATACTTGTCACTGCAATAAATCCAACTCCGGCAGGGGAGGGAAAAACAACCGTTAGTGCAGGACTTGCTGAAGCTATGGGACAAATCGGTAAAAAAGCCGTTCTTGCATTGCGTGAACCTTCTTTAGGTCCTGTATTTGGTATAAAAGGTGGAGCTGCCGGCGGTGGTTATGCTCAGGTTGTTCCTATGGAAGATATAAACCTGCATTTTACTGGAGATATGCACGCAATCACTTCTGCAAACAATCTTCTTTGTGCAATTATTGACAATCATATTCAACAAGGAAATGAATTAAAGATTGACCAGAGACGTATAATGTTCAAGCGTTGCATGGATATGAACGACAGAGCATTAAGAAATATTGTAATAGGACTTGGCGGTAAAGTAAATGGTGTTCCTCGTGAGGACGGTTTCAATATAACTGTTGCATCTGAAATTATGGCTATACTTTGCCTTGCCTCTGATGTTTCAGACCTGAAAGAAAGACTTGGAAATATACTTGTCGGATACAATCTCAGCGGAGAACCTGTTTTTGCTAAACAGTTAGGAGTATGCGGTGCTATGACTGCACTTCTTAAAGATGCTCTTAAACCAAATCTTGTACAGACTCTTGAAAATAATCCGGCATTTATTCATGGCGGACCTTTTGCAAACATTGCTCATGGCTGTAACTCACTCCGTGCAACTAAGCTTGCTCTTAAACTCGGCGATTATTGCATAACAGAAGCAGGATTCGGTTCTGATTTAGGTGCTGAAAAGTTTTTCGATATAAAGTGTCGTTACGGAAATTTAAATCCTTCATGCGTAGTATTGGTTGCAACAATAAGAGCATTGAAATATAATGGGGGAGTTCCTAAAACTGACTTGTCTGCTGAAAATATCAATGCCCTCGAAAAAGGTATTGTTAATCTTAAAACTCATATAGAAAATATGCATAAATATAACGTTCCTGTAGTAGTAGCTATTAACCGTTTCGGAACTGATACAGACAGTGAAGTTGAATTTGTAGAAAAATTCTGTGCTGAAATGGGCGTTGAAGTATCTATGTGTGAAGTTTTCGCAAAAGGCGGAGCAGGCGGAACTGACCTTGCTGAAAAAGTTTGTGCTGTCATAGATAATAACACTGAAAATAACTTTGCACCAATATATGACGAAAAACTTCCTATAAAAGAAAAAGTTGAAATCATTGCCCGTGAAATATATCGTGCAGACGGAGTTGTATATACTACTCAGGCTGAAAAGGCTATAAAGGAAATTGAAAACATAGGTTTCGGACAGTTGCCGGTATGCGTTGCAAAAACACAGTATTCTCTTTCTGATAATCCGGCACTTCTCGGAAAACCTGAAAACTTTAAAATTACAGTCCGTGATGCAAAGTTGTCTTCTGGTGCAGGATTTGTTGTAATATATACCGGAGATATTCTTACTATGCCGGGACTTCCTAAAAAGCCGTCTGCATTTAATATCGACTGTGATAACAATGGAAATATCACAGGTCTTTTCTGATGAGTATGAGAGTTATAACGCATTCACCGGAAGAAACTATTAAAACCGCTGAAAAAATAGGTTCTTTATTAAAAGCGGGGGACATGATTGCATATAAAGGCGGTCTCGGAGCAGGAAAAACTACTTTCACTCGTGGAATCGCTAATGGTCTTGGGTTGGGGGATTGTGTATCTTCCCCAACTTTTGCCCTTGTTAATGAATACAGAGGAAAAAATATTACTCTGTATCACTTTGATATGTATCGTATTCAAACTGAAGACGGTCTTGAAACCACTGGTTTTTTTGATTATCCTTTTGAAGATAACATCGCCGTTATTGAGTGGTCTGAAAATATAGCTGAATTTCTTCCTGAAAATATAATATACATTACAATAAATACTATCGGTGAAAATGACAGGGAAATCATTATTGAAGGTGGTGAAAGATTTTGCTGATACTTGGAATCGATACTTCCGGAAAAACTGCTTCTGCTTCACTTTTTGACACTGAAACAAATACATTTCTTGCTGAAAGCACTCTTTATACGCAGAAAACACATTCACAGGTTATAATGCCTATAGTAAAAGACATTATTTTTCAGACAGGAAAAACTATGTCAGATATTGGACTTATAGCTGTTGCAAATGGTCCCGGTTCATATACAGGACTGCGTATAGGTGTTTCTGCTGTAAAAGCAATGTGTTTTGCTCTTGATATAAAATGTACAGGAGTTTCCACCTTAGAGGGATTGGCATTTAATAACACAGCATTCAAAGGAGTAATATGTTCAGTTATGAAAGCAAGGGGAGAACTTGTTTATACCTGCTCATATAAAAATGATACTCATCTTGAACAAATATGCGAAGAAAAAATTATTTCTCGTGATGAATTGGCTGAATTTCTTAAAGAAGTCAATTCAGATGTATTGTTATGCGGAGATGGTGCTGAAGACTTTTTTAAGGATTATGCATTACCAAAATTATATATAGCACCTCCGCAGAGCAGGTTACAAAATGCTTGTGGTGTGTGTCTTACTTCACTTTCAAAAGAGTCTGTTTCACCTGATGAACTTGAAGTATCATATTTACAGAAAGTCAAAGCAGAAAAAGACTTGGAAAACATTAAAAATTCGTAAAATCGGAGGATTATAAAATGATTGCTATAGGTTGTGACCACGCCGGCGTGGAAATGAAGAAAGCTGTTATTGAAGAACTTTCTGAAAAAGGATTTGAATTTAAAGATATGGGAACTGACGGTCAGCCTTGTGACTATCCAGTTATTGCTAAGGCTGTATGTAATGAAGTTGTTTCCGAAAACTGTGAAAAGGGTATTTTAATTTGTGGCACTGGTATAGGAATGTCAATAGCTGCCAATAAAGTTAAAGGTATAAGAGCAGCTTTGTGTTCTGATTCTTTTTCCACTAAATTCACACGTCTGCACAATGATTCTAATGTTATGTGTATGGGTGCTAGAGTTCTTGGAAACGGTCTCGCTGTTGAACTCGCTGAAATTTTCCTTACAACCGGTTTTGAAGGGGGCAGACATCAGAGAAGAATTGACCTTATCACTGATATAGAAAATAATAATCTGTAATATTCAGGTTAAAATAATAAAGGAGGTACTGACTTATGGGAGAGTTACATATTATTGACCACCCGCTTGTTCAGCACAAAATTTCACTTATGAGAGATAAGAACACTGGTTCAAAAGAATTCAGAGAGCTTGTTTCTGAAACTGCAATGTTTATCTGTTATGAAGCTACACGTGATTTACCTTTAAAGGAAATCGAACTTGAAACACCAGTAGCCGTTGCAAAAACAAAAATAATCTCCGGCAGAAAACTTGCTTTTGTACCAATTTTAAGAGCAGGTCTCGGAATGATAGAAGGTGTTACCGCACTTGTTCCGGCTGCAAAAATTGGTCATATCGGACTTTTCAGAGACCCTGAAACACACAAATCAGTCAAGTACTACTCTAAATTGCCAGATGATGTTGCTGAAAGAGATTGTATAATTATTGACCCTATGCTTGCTACTGGAGATTCTGCTTGTTCAGCTATCAGCGAACTTAAAAAACTCGGCGTTAAAAACATAAAGTTTATGTGTATTATTTGTTCACCAGAGGGCGTTGAAACCGTAAAAAGAGAACACCCAGACGTTGATATTTACGCAGGTGCAGAAGATATGGGACTCAATGAAGAAAAATACATAGTTCCGGGTATAGGTGACGCTGGCGACAGAATGTTCGGTACTAAGTAATCACAAAAGGAGATCATATTAATATGTCAAATGAATGTAATAACGATTGTTCAAGCTGTGCAAGTTCTGGCAATTGTGATAAACCACAGAGCTTTCTTGAAAAGCCCAATAAACTCAGCAACATAGGAAAAGTTATCGGCGTTGTAAGCGGTAAGGGTGGTGTTGGAAAAACAATGGTTTCATCACTTCTTGCTGTAAGTATGCAGAGACGAAATAAAAATGTTGGTGTTCTTGATGCCGATATAACAGGACCTTCAGTACCAAAGGCTTTCGGAATACATGGCAAGGCAGAAGCTTGTGAAGAAGGAATTTTTCCGGCAAAGAGCAAAAACGGCATTGATATTATGTCAGTAAATCTTTTGCTTGAAAATGAATCTGACCCTGTTGTATGGAGAGGTCCTATTATTGCCGGAGTTGTAAAACAATTCTGGACTGATGTTATATGGAAAGATACTGAATATCTTTTTGTTGATATGCCACCGGGAACAGGCGATGTTCCTTTAACAGTTTTCCAGTCACTTCCTGTTGACGGAATCGTTATTGTAACATCTCCGCAGGAACTTGTATCAATGATTGTCGGAAAAGCTGTAAAAATGGCTAAAATAATGAATATTCCAATTATAGGAATCATTGAAAATATGAGTTATTATGAATGTCCCGATTGCGGAAAGAAAATTAATGTATTCGGTGATAGTCATCTTGACGAAATCGCTGGACAGTATGGTATTCCTGTACTTGCAAGACTTCCGATATGCACAGACCTTGCAAAACTCTGTGATAACGGAAAAATAGAAGATTTCAAGGGCGACTGGATTGAAAATGCAGTAGATAAAATTGAAAATCTTTAATTGAAATTTAAAACTCCCGTTTGTTATATATGGTAACAAATGGGAGTTATTTTTATTAATATTTGTGTAGTGTAGCTGTTTCAAAACCGTCAAGCAGATTTTTCATTTTTCCGAATGCAAGCCCTGTACCTTTTGCAACACAGTTAACAGCATCTTTTGCAACAATGCATTTTATACCAAGGGTACGGTTTATAAGATGAGAGAGACCTCCTAATAATGCTCCTCCTCCTGTAAGAAGTAAACCATTATCATATATATCTCCGACAAGTTCGGGAGGGGATTCCTCAAGAACTTTTCTTACAGCTTCCATAATTGCGAAAGTATCATCTTCAACAGCCTTAAAAAGTTCAGTTTCGCTGATTAATACTTGAGAGGGGAGTCCTTTGAGCAGGCTTCTTCCTTTAACAATAAATGTTATATCGTCACTCGGGTCATAAAGATTGCATAGACCTATTTTTACTTTTTCTGCCATGCGTTCTCCTATGAGAAGTTTGTATTTGTTCTGCATATATTTTATTATTGAATGGTCAATAGAGTTTCCGGCAACCTTTATTGTATGGGAAGTTACAACGCCATTCATTGAAACAATAGCTATATCAGTAGTGCCTCCGCCAATATCAACAATCATGTGTCCTTTGGCTTTGGCAATATCGACTTCTGCTCCAATCATAGCAGCAACTGGTTCTTGTATAAGATATACCTGTCTTGCACCAGCAAACTTTGCAGCATCAACTATTGCACGACTTTCTATATCAGTAACAAACGCCGGAACGCATATAATGATACGTGGTTTAAGTAACTGATGTCCGGAAATCTTTATAATAAATTCACGAATCATGCTTTTAGCTAAATCGTCATCTGAAATAACTCCGTCACTTACCGGACGTGATACGCAGATATAATCCGGATTTCTTCCTATCATTTCATAGGCTTCTTTTCCAACTGCTAAAACTCTTTCTGTTCGTGTATTGTATGCTATAACTGACGGTTCACTTAAAACAACTCCTTTGTTTCCCATAGTTATAACGATATTTGAAGTTCCTAAATCTATTCCGATATCATTATTTGACATTATTTTCTAATTCCTTTCTTTTTTCTGATAACATATTCTTCAGACAAGTAAAACGTTCTGTATTTCTAACATTATCGACCATTCTGAATATCACTTGTTCATTTCCGATAAGTATTAAAAGCTTTTTAGCACGTGTAACTGCTGTATAGAGCAGGTTTCTGTGATTAAGCATATCAAATCCGTCCTGAACAGGAATGATAACAACTTTAAATTCGCACCCCTGACTTTTATGAACTGTTATAGCATAAGCAAGTTCAATCTGATTAAGTTGTTCAAAAACATATTCTACTATTTTTCCGTCAAAATCAATTGTTACTTTTTCTTTTGATATTGATATAATTTTTCCGATATCTCCGTTGAATATCCCTGAACCTGATTCACCGTTTTTTTCCCACTCAATCTGATAGTTATTTGAATTTTGCATAACCTTGTCGCCCAGACGAAAAACACCATTTAAAGTTTTTATTTCGCTTTTCAAGCTGTCGGGAGGATTGATTTCATTTTGTAAAACTCTGTTAAGTTCATTAGTGCCAAGAAAGCCTTTTCGAGAAGGTGCAATTACTTGTATATCATCAATAGGGGAGTAGCCGTAAGTTTTTGGCAAGCGGTCTTTTACAAGGGAGACAACAAGCTGTAAAGCAAGTACGGGATTTGAACGCAAAAAGAAAAAGAAATCATTATCTTTTGTAGCAAGGTCAGGATATTCACCGGATACTATTTTATGAGCATTTGTAATGATAAGGCTTTTCTGTGCTTGACGGAAAACTGTTTTAAGTTCGATTACTGGTAATACTTTTCCTTCAATCAAATCATGTAAAACGTTTCCTGCTCCTACAGATGGTAATTGAGCACTGTCTCCGGTTATTATAAGCTTGCATGAAGGTTTTATTGCACGTAGTAACGCTTCAAATAAAAGAACATCTACCATAGAAGTTTCATCAATTATAACTGCATCACAATTCAGTTTATTTGATTCATTGTAATTAAATATACGGCAATGTTTTTTCTCATCATATTTCATTTCAAGCAGACGGTGAATAGTTTTAGCTTCATGTCCGGTAAGTTCTGTAAGGCGTTTACTTGCACGTCCAGTAGGAGCAGTAAGAAATACTTTTAAATTTTTTCTTTCAAGAATTGATATAATGGCATTAAGAGTAGTTGTTTTTCCTGTACCTGGTCCGCCGGTAAGTATTATCATTTTTTCTGCTACTGCGAAATTTATAGCTTTTTTCTGTAATGTTTCATATTTTATGTTATTTTTCTTTTCTTCATAGCTGATAAGGTTTGCACAGCTTATTCTTTTCTTCAATGGACGATAAGAACATATTCTTGTGGATATATATTTTTCTGCTGTATAGTATTCCGGAAGATATACATATAAAATATTATCAGCTTTGTATGTATATAACATTTTACTCGATATTACCTTGTTACAAACAGAAATAAAGTCTTCTTTTTCTATATTAAGTAATGCATTAGTCTGTTTAAAAAGAAGTTTAACAGGCATACATGAATTTCCCTGCATTGCATTCTGTTTAAGTACATAGTATGTACCGGAAATAATTCTTTCTGACGAATTTTCCTTAAAATCAAGGGAAAATGCTATTTCATCAGCTTTTTCAAAATCTATTCCTATAATTTCATCACAAAGAACGTAAGGGTTATTACGAATTATTTCAAGTGCGTCTGAACCCCAGTTTAAATAAGCTTTCATAGCAAAAGCATATTTTATTTTATATTTATCAAAAAAGGTTTTTATAATCCTTAATGAAAAGACTTCACGAGCGTTTTCAGTAATTTCTTTACATTTTTTAGGGGATATACCCTTGATTTCTAAAAGTCTTTGCGGTTCTTTTTCAATAATTTCAAGACTGTTCTTGCCAAATGTACTTACTATTTTCATTGCAAGCTTAGGACCTATTCCTTTAATTGCTCCGGAAGCAAGGTATTTTTCTATATTTACAGATGTATCAGGGAGTTTTTGTTCATATAATTCTGCCTTAAATTGCATACCAAATTTAGGGTGACTAATATAGTTTCCATAAATAGAAAGGCTTTCACTTTCTGTAATTTCTCCGAATTCTCCGACAACAGTTATGAACTCTCCATTTGAATCAAAATCCATTACTGTATATCCGTTATCTTTGTTTCTGAAAACTATATTTTCTACTGTACCTTGAATTTGTAATAATTGTTGTTCCATAGAAAATACCTCCCTGATAGTTGTACATCTTATATTATACTATTTTTTCGTATCAATTGCAAACATTTCTGAAAATATTTTTTCAATTTCTTCTGAGCAGGCTATAACGGCACATGGATATTCAAGACAAAATCGGTGACATATTTCAAGTTGTTCCGGAGATGCTCCGAAATCTATAAGTATAATTTCTTCTGCATGACATTGCCCACAAGCTATTTTTTCCGATAGGCAATCGAGCCTTATAGAAAGATTGGAATCATTAGGGAGCAGGGGAACAGTTACAACATAATCAAGTATATTTTCATTGCATGACTTGCTACGAAAAAGGCTTATAAACTCCAGAACAACTATAAACACAAGCAATATTACAGAAATAGCTATAGTCAAATCCATATAACAAACCTCCTTTCTTAGAAAATTTAGTATTTATCGTTATATTATATTCAAACAGTTGATGTTATGTTACAACAAAATAAAAAAACCGCTCATTAAGAACGGTTCTTACTATGTAGACTATTGTTTTTTCAGACGATTAATTTCGTCATTTCTTCTCCAAAGAAAACTGATATGTGCTTCTTTTCCATTATAAATTCTCTCAAAATTTTCTATATGTTTAAATAAAATTATTACAGAAACTATGGAAAGTAAAATTGTTCCCACAGGGTCTCCGGTAAAAAGTGCATATACCATGGTAAATATAATAGAACCAGATGGTGCTACAATACATATGTAATCAACCATAAGTGCAATTATAATTTCAACGAGCAGGAGAGCAAAAAATATAGTAGGATTAAACGAAAGTATAACTCCGCCTAAACAGGCAAGACCTTTTCCGCCATGAAATTTCATCATAAATGGGAATATATGTCCTATTATGCATGAAACTCCTGATATGATTTTTGCATATCTCAGAGGAGAAAACAGACTTACAGCAATAACAGATGCAATAAATGCTTTGGATATATCAAATAATGCTGTAAATACTCCGGCTTTTTTTCCCATAATCATAGTCACATTTGATGCTCCAGCGTTACCTGAACCTCTTTCACGAATATCAAATCCGTTGAGTTTCGATAATATATACGCCGGATTGATATTTCCAATAAGATAACCTATCAGAAAACATAAAACAATCTGCATAAAAAACCACCTTCAATCTACAAATAATAATATTATTATACACCATATCCGAAAAAAATGCAAGTCCTGAAAATATTGGGTTAGCCATAGGGAACAATTAAAACAAAAATTTATATTATTGCACCAAATGTATGGTATTTAGTTGTTTTATTTCGATTTTATAAGGTGGTGATAATGTCTATAATTAGAGTT
>CAKSMF010000008.1 GCA_934474025.1 uncultured Ruminococcus sp.
CCGCTTATTATAATGACCTGAAAAGAATTGCTTACAATGTTGGTTGCTATCAAAATCCAGCAATTGATACCAAATGGTCACCTGGTGAAATCGAATATTATGGCAATCCTGCACTTGACGTTGGCGACATGGTACGAATTGTAGGTGGCGCTTATAATAATTCAAATTTTTTGATTACATCAATTTCATGGCAATTCAGAGCACCGCAAATTCTGATATCAGCCGGAGCACCCGAAACAAGTACAACAGTTTCTTCCGGTTCTTCTGGCTCTTCTGGAACCGTCACATCTATCACCACAATAAACCAGACAAGCAATATATCGGCAATCGACCTCAAAAAATATTGTGGCGAAATCTTCACGGAAAGGACCATAGCAAAAGGAACGTTTTCCTGTATCCGTGAAACGTGGATTTTTGTTGACTGTACAATAATTGCTACAGGCAACGAATTATTGACAGCCACTATAAAAATAAATGGCATTCAGCAAGATTTACAGCCAAAAATCAATTTGAACGGCTATGAAACATTGCATTTTACCTTGCCTGTGAAAATTTCGGGTGGTAAACATAATATTGAGATTTTGGCGAACGGTACGGCAGAAATCGAACAAATTCAGGCGATTGTCTGGGGTCAGGAAGTCACTGCTGAAACTCCTGATATCACAGAAGATAGTGATTATACATATACCGTCAGAGACAATTTAACGACCGTTACAGGCTATAAAGGTGTTAGCCTATATCCGTCTATTCCGGACGACTTAGGGGGCGGAAAAACCGCTGTTATCGGGTATGGAGCGTTTTCGGGAACAAAAATCGAAAATTGTTATATTCCGGACGGCGTAACCGAAATAAAGTGAGGTGACATATGGATTTTTATTTTGTAACCAATGAAAAAAACGAGGGATATCCAAGCGTTGAAGAACTTTCAGAAATCCCGTCCATTATCCCCATAAAACCGTATTATACAGGCATTTTAATTCAAAATGATGAAAATAATGGTTATCCTCACATTAAAGAAATGCCGGAAATTCCTGATACAATAATGGTTTCACCATATTCAAACGGTTTTATGTTATGTATAAGTGAAGTAAATGGCGGTTATCCGTGTATTCCGCAACTGTACAACTTTTCGGGAGCATTTGAGGGGGTTCAGACTCTCGAAAATATCCGTATTCCTCAAACTGTGAAGAAAATCGGCATAAAATCATTTGCCGGAACAAGTTTGAAAAAAGTCAAAATTTCAGCAGATTGCACATATTATCCGACAAGTTTTCCAACAGATTGCATAATAGAATTTTACGAATAAGGAGGACTTTATGACAGGTTCAGGAACAGCAGAAAATCCCTATATCATCATGAATGCTGATGATTTATATTCCATGTCCGCCACCGGAAGCAATGAAACTTATTTTTCACTTGGTGCAGATATAGATTTCAACGAAACAGATTATGCAGAAAATTTTATGCCAATAAGTCTCAATTGCAAAAAGTTTGACGGCAATGGTCATGTTATACGAAATGTAAATTACAGTCTTATGGAAGCTACTGCAAGTATGTTTACAGTCTTGGGAACAGAAGCAGAAATCACCATAGAAAATCTTAAAATCGAAAATATTCGACTTTCTGGAACAAGTGTTTTTCTTTTCGGAAACTCCGGAGGAAATTGTAATATTTCGCTGACACATTGTACATTCATTCTGAATGACATTACAACAATTTCAACACTCACTGCCACAGAAACTAATAAATTCTGTCTTATGCATGACAAGAACATTAAAATTATTGCTGATTACTGCACATTTGCAGTAAAAGTTTCCTATGCCAAGATGTATGCCTTTTTATCATGGGACAGCATTTCACATACACAAGTTAGTATAGAAATAGACTTCAATAGTTCTTTGTCCAGTGGAAATGCCTATAATGCTGTATGTTCTGCATCAAATGTTTCTGATTCTTATTTTTTTATGAAAATCAGGAACAAAAATTCAAAAGTCAACATCGACGTTTCTTCAAGTGCCTGTATTTTTAATCATTCATATTTTATTTTCCAAGAAATAAAAAATATTTCATACATTAACTGGAGCGGAAACATTGCCAGTACGTGTTTTTATGATGATGAATTACTTAATCAAGTATCAGAAAGTTCGACTGTAAAATGTGATACTATCTATAGTTCAAATTTCTATGCTTTAACGACTCAGCAATGCAAAAATGCTGTTTATCTGCGTTTTATCGGATTCAATTGCATGGAAGATAATGAGGAAGGAGGAGAAAATGGATAAAAATTTACAATGCGTATCAGCCGGAATATGTGCGGTTTGTGCGTTCCTTTTTGGACGGCTTGACGGTTTGTTATATGCTTTGATTGCATTCATGATTTTGGACTATATTACGGGAATTATCGTGGCTTGCATTCAGAAAAGTCTATCATCTGCAACGGGATTTAAAGGAATTGCTAAAAAGGTTTTTATTTTGGTGCTTGTAGCCGTTGCAAATATTCTCGATTCCCAGATTGTCGGAGATAGTTCGATTTGTCGTTCGGCAATCATAGGATTCTATATCGCAAACGAGGGAATATCAATCACAGAAAATGCTGTGAAAATCGGTGTTCCTGTTCCGCAAAAAATTGTAGACGTTCTTAACCAAATCAAAAATAAGGAGGAATAAATGTGATAACTATCATAAACATGAAATTCGTAGACTGTATCGGAAACAAGAACCGTGTCATAGCGGAGATTTTTGCTGATGATTTGTCAGACATTTTAACTCTTGAAACTGTAGAAAGAGGTCAACTATTGCAAGGAAGTCTAGCATATGTTATAAAAACAGGTGGTCTCTATGTCATGGGAAGTGACGACATATGGTACAATTCAGAAGACGGCACACCAGCATCTACAGACTCGGAGGAAATCAATGAATCTTCATAAAATACTTAAAAACAAAGGATTATCAGCAAGTAATTTGTATGATATGCTTTTAGCTAAAAAATTGATTTCTAACTATAAAAAATCTGTATTATTGACATCAAATTATAAACCAATAATGACAACAGACGGTAAAAAAATTGAAACAAGGAGGTAGCTTATGGGTATACTCAAAGACTACGAAAATTCGGATGTCGTTAATGAAACTCTTAATAAAGTATCCGAAAACGCAAATGAAATAATCAATTTGAAAAATTTCTTAGATTCTAAAATTCAAGAAATAGAAACCTGTTTGATTCAGAAAGATTTGTCTTCAGATATTGTTTGGATAGAAGGCGGAGGAATCCGTGAAAATAATGGCGATGCAAACAGCGGTAAAATCTACAGTTCGGCGGTTTTTAAATATACTGATTTTATAAGTCTGGACAACGTTGCCGAATTTACCATAACGATGCCAATTTACACAACGGTGAGCGGTCTACGAGCAAGTTTCGGTTTGGCTTTTTACGACGCAGATGAAAAATATATCAGCGGATATCAATTCAAACAGGGTGACAACGATGTGGAGAAAATAACACTTAAAGTCCCAGAAAACGCAACACAATTTCGGACAACCTTTTATAAGGATAGGGAGGGTTTTGTATACATTCCGCTTATCAAAGGCTCTCTTCCTGAACTTGAAAAAAGAATTTCAGCACTCGAAAATGTGAATCAAAATTAACATATATCAGGAGGTACTATAATGACAAATACTTACAAGTCAAACGACAAAACTCAACTCACAGCACATTTTAATGTTTCAGAATTTAAATGTAAATGCGGACAAAATCATGACACTATTATCAACCCCGAACTTCCCGAAAAGCTCGAACAGCTCTATAAAAAATTGAACTGTTCAAAGATTATCATAAATTCCGGTTATCGCTGTGTCAATCACGACAAAGCTGTTGGTGGCTCAGGAGCTGGTCACCATGTCTATGGCAATGCTGCCGATATCGTTTGTTATGACCAATCAAACAATAAAATATCGTCTAAAAAAGTAAGCTGTGTCGCTCAGGATATCGGTTTCGGAGGTATCGCAAATATTGACAGTTCTTATACCGCAACTCATGTTGACGTTAGACAAAGCAATTTCTGGCGTGGCGATGAGGTCAGAACCTCTTCTTATTCTGTTACAGATGATTTCTATAAGTACTATGGATTATCAAAATCGGACGTTTATCCAACAACTACAACTAACAAAAATATAAGTATCACGCTTACTATTGAAGGCAAAATGTATTCAGGTACACTTTCCGAAAAGTAAAATTTAACCGCTCCTTAAAGACCATTGAATCGGTCTCTGAGGAGCGGTTTTTTTATTTGTTGCCTTCATATTTTTTATGAAAAGGTTATACAAGGTCATGACTATGACTGTGTCGCTATTGTGTCGACTTTCTTTATAAAATCCTGTAAATCATTTCAAAATTTAAGCTTTTTGTTTAAAATTCAAAACTGAAAATATAAGAAAAAATCGCTGTAAATTAGATTTTTCTAAAATACAGCGATTTTAAGTTTGGTGGAGGCGAGGAGAATTGAACTCCTGTCCGAAAGCTCATTCATGCAACTTTCTACGAGCGTATATTACCTATTAAGATTCCTCTTGAGAACCGCTGGTAAGCGAGCTGAAAACAAGAGTAGTCCGTATACAACTCAACAGCACGGACACGCTGAAAAGTCGTTCACCACTAATCGATGCCCCATAAAAGTCGTGGTACTCAGATATGGGACAGTAGCTGACTTAAGCAGCTACCAGTTCGCTATTTCTAGAAACTGTAATATTATTTCTTGCGTTTATATTTAAAACGTGGTACAGTTTAAGGAGATTGTCCAACTCCGCTCGCTTATCACACTTCAAAACCCCCGTCGAAACCTTTACGCCCCCTTAATAACATTTTATAAGATTATATCATAAATATTATAATTTGTCAAGCTTTTTTTCAATATTTTTATTACATTTCAATGAGTAAAAAAATATTAAGAAAGGGCATTATAAAGCCCTCTCCAAATAATCTATAAAAAATCCATAATTATAGTCTAACTACAAATAATATAATCTGACCGATTATTGTTACATATGAAATCTATGAATAGTTGAATATACCGAATTTTTTGTGGACTGCAAAATTTTTTTTTAAAACTCAAATAATGATATACTAAATTAAAAACATATTATATATAAAGATAATCTGTTTTTAATTGAATAAGAATGTCAATTCATTTTATAAAAGCTGTTTTCCACTTTTTTCGGAACATAATAATTGAAATTATAGATGTTATAAGTTCTGCAAATGGAAAAGTCAACCATGAGAGATAATTCATTTCAGTGTTGCTTTTTGCGATATAAGAAAACAGCAGTGCAAATGGAAATACAAAAATAATCTGCCGGCAGAATGAAATGATAAGTGACTGTAATCCACCGTCCATAGCTTGAAATATTCCCTGAAATGCAATATTAATACCCGCAAATACAAAACTGATTGAAATAATATGCATGGCACTTATGCAAAGCTGTTGTGTTTCACCTGAAAGTTCAAAAATTTCTGAAAACGGAACTGCAAGAATTTCAATTACCACAAATCCGATAATCATAATTATTGCCGTGTAAAGCTGACCATACTTAACACTATCATGCATTCTTTGCTTGTTTTTCATTCCAAAACTGAAAGCTGTAATTGGCATTATAGCATCTCTCATACCGAATGCAGCAAACAACAGAAACTGCTGAATTTTATAGTAAAGTCCATATGCTGTAACCATATTTTCTCCGATATTTCCGTAAATAATATTTAATCCGTATGTCATAGCAGAAATAAGTGCCTGTGAAATGATAGCAGGAAGACCAATTGAATAAATCATTTTAATTATCTGTGCAGACGGTTTGAAATACTTTATTTTTGTATCAATTGCAGTATTGACTTTGAAATAAAAAGTAAGTGCAACTACAAATGATACAATCTGACCAATTACTGTTGCATATGCTGCTCCTTTTACTCCCATAGGAGGCAGACCAAACCAGCCATAAATCATTATCGGGTCAAGAATAACATTTGTAAGTGCACCTAAAATCTGTGCAATAGTTGAACATACTGAATGTCCTGTAGATTGCAAAAGCTTCTCAAATACTGCAAAAAATGACATTCCGAATGAAAAAATACAACATATACGAAGATAATCCGTTCCCATCTGTGCAATTTCTGTATTTGTTGTCTGCGAATGAATATATGCTCCTGAACCGACTATTCCAAAAATTAGAAATACAATATAAATTACAAATGCAAGGAATAGCGCATTTCCTGCGGCTTGATTTGCACGTTCATTATCTTTCATTCCAAGACTTTTTGCAACAAGCACATTTGCACCAACACCTGTTCCTATGCCCACTGCAACCATTAGAATCTGGAGCGGAAATGCAAGTGTCAGAGCATTAAGGGCATTTTCGCCGTTTTCAGCCATATTTGACACAAATGCACTGTCAACAATGTTGTATACCGCTTGTAATACCATTGAAATTATCATAGGTATCCCCATTGACAACATTAATCGTTTCACAGGCATTTCTGCCATTTTGTTGTGTTTTGTTTCTTCCATAAATAAAACTCTCCTTACAAAAAAATAACGTGTAGCCGAAACTACACGATTTATTTTTAAGGAAATTGTGTAGCTTCAGATTGGACTTACGCCTGAAGCTACACATCTGATTATATTTTATCATATCTGTATTTTTTTGTCAAAGGAAATTCTGCATAAACTTTATAAAAAATATTTTATTTATTATAGTAAAATAAATCATTACATAATTAAAGTTGAAAAAAGTATTCAGATGTGATACAATGGTAATAATAGTATAAGCTTCAGTATTAATTTTATAAAGGAGGTTTTTATATGGTAAATAGTCACTACATACCACAATTTATTTTAAGAAACTTTTGTTCAAACAATAAAATTCAATATTACAATAAAAAAACACATCTTACAGAAACTCGTTCTACAAAGTCAGTATTTTCAGAAAAGGGATATTATCCAGAACAACTTGAAAAAGACTTGTGTCATAAAATAGAATATCAGTTTTCTGTAGTACTTAATAGTAAGATATTGAATGCAAAAAATAGCATAACTTTAAATGCTGATGACTTATGGATAGTAAAAAAATATCTTATAATCACAATGTTAAGAGTTCATGATGATAATATGGAAACTAATGTACTTTTTAGGTTTCTTTTAAGAGATGGTTTTATTGATAATCCTGATGAATTCAAAGAAATGTTTAGTAGAGATTTCTTTGATAATATTTCAAGAATACTTGACTGCCCTAATCCTCAAACAGCATTAAATATGGCTTTTGAAGATTATAATATGCCTTATTTATCTGTTATTAAAGATGTTATGTATTCCTACAATGTTTTTGTGAAAACAAATAAAACTAAAGAAGAATTTGTTATGCCTGATAGAGGTTGGGCTAATTATTGCGGTATTATTAGTGTGAAAAAGCTAAATGCAATAATGAATATGCCTATTTTTTCATTTGATCCTTTTGCACAACAAATTTTAAAAATGTCATCTCCTCAAGATTATGCAATTTTTCCATTATCAAAAAATTTAGCATTGATAGCTGTCAGTCCTATTATACAAATAATGCTTCCGAATTCACCATATAAAATGATTTTTCCTCCTGAAGCACCAACATTATCAAAGTGTATGGGATTTGGAAATAATAAGCTATTTGCACCTCCAAATAAACAATTAATAGCTAGAACAAAATTATATAACTACGAAATTCATCAATTAAAACTATCCGATGTTATTTTTTTAAATTCTCTTTTAATAGAAAATTCTAAATCTTATATAGGATTTTCAGATTATGACAAAATAAAATATAGTTTTGAAAACAATTCAATTATTGTCAAGTAAATAAGACATTGTTTCGGTGAAAAACATTTTATTTTAGTTGTTATAGTGAAAAAAGAAAAACGGAATGACTTTTACACAAATCATTCCGTTTACATTTGGCAGGGGCAGAAGGACTCGAACCCTCGGCACGTGGTTTTGGAGACCACTGCTCTACCAACTGAGCTATACCCCTACTTTATATTTGTTGCAACCCTTACAACGATTATTATTATATCATATCTTATTAGATTTGTCAAGCAAATTTGAAAAGTTTTTCGTTTTAACGTTATATTTATTGTATTATTCTTTATTTATCAACATAATCCAACTAAATATATGATTTATCACCAAACAAATAATATGTTATGTTATATAATAGACATTAATAATAAAGTTTAAAATTTTTTCAAAAAAAGGTGTTGACTTTTGAGTAAATAGGGTATATAATTACTATGCTTAAAAAATTGGAGGAATGATTTTATGCAACCAATTGAAATTTTTCTTAACAGACTTTCAGGAAAAAACGAAATTTTTTCAGAAATAAGTCAAAAGCTTAATACTGAAATAAACAATTCAGAAAAACTTATGGAATACTTATCGGGCAGTACTGCAAACTATGTATTGTATGTTTCAGATGAAAACGTTCAAAATTCCACTATTGATGAAGTAATGACAGATTTTGCAGATACTAATCATACTATTATTATTGATGAATTTCTTAATATTATTGACGATAATGACAGAATTACTACTGCCAGCAAACCACGTTCACTTGTTCATCGTGACGGGGAACTGCACCCCACTGTGCATGTTTGGTTAATCAGACGCAGAGACATGGGAATATATGTACTTTTACAGAAACGCTCCCACAATAAAGATACATATCCGGATTTATGGGATGTTTCATCAGCCGGTCACGTCAGACAAGGGCAAGAATACGGCATAACAGCTATTAATGAAACTCGTGAAGAACTCGGTCTTGACCTCAAGAGAGAAAAACTTGAATTTTTAGGATTCAGAAAAAACAGTCACATTGAAAAAAATATTAAAGATAATGAATTGACAGCTATTTTCATGTGTCGTGCAAACATTGATGACAGCATGATAAAACCCAGTCCGGAAGAAGTTTCTAAAACTGAATGGGCTGAAATTGATGAACTTATTTCCGTTATGGACGATAACTTGAAAAGTTGTATTTCAATTGAAGAACTCGCTATGATAAAAAAAGCTGTTTTTTAAACAAAAAGGACTGATATAATAAATCAGTCCTTTTTATTTAATAGTTTTCATTGTAATAGTCATAATTATAATCATAACTTTCATTGTCATCAGTTTCAGTATAAACCTGCTCGTCATAATTATAAATATCAGTTGTTTCTTCTGCTATAAAGTCCGAATAATCATCATTTTTTTCAGAAACATCAGACATTGCCGACATATGTCCGCCCGTAAAAAAGCCCTTGCCAGTGGTTATAGTTATAACAAAATCCGAATGAGTTGCAGAAGCAGTAGTAGTCTGTGTTGCAGTAGTTTGAGATGTGGCGGAAACAGTTGTTTGAGTTCCAGAAGAAGTTTGCGTAACAGCCATACTATCCAAATTATTATTTTTGTAAATGCTTTCCCTGCCTATGCTTGATATAATTTTTTCAGAAGGCGTAATAGGAAATTTTACAAAGAAAAGCAATGCAAGAAATGTCATTACAATAAAACTTCCGCATGAAACCATAGTAATTATTGTTGATTTTTTTAATTTTAACCGACTTTTTCCCATAAAAGAAATTTTCACTCCAATTTACATATAATATTAATATTTTAGTACATCAGACGGAAAAAGTCAAGCATTTTGGGGCAAAAATATATTTAAGCACATATTACACACTATTTTTTATACGATTTATAGCACTTTTTTCTAATCGTGAAACTTGTGCTTGAGATATTCCTATTTCTCCGGCTACTTCAACTTGTGTTTTGCCTTGCAGAAATCTAAGATACAATATATTTTTTTCACGTTCTCCAAGTTCTTTTATAGCATCTCTGATAAAAAGTTCATCAAGCCAGCCATCAACATCATTTTTATCACCAATCTGGTCAATAACATATAGATTTTCTTCAGAATCAGAATATACAGGTTCATATAAAGATATCGGGTCACTTATGCTTTCAAGTGCTATAACCACATCTGAACGTTTTTCCCCTATGTCGTTAGCTATTTCTTCCATGTAAGGCTCTCTCTGCAAAGCTATTGTAAGGCGTTCCTTTGACTGTATAGCCTTGTATGCAAGGTCACGCAAAGAACGGCTGACTTTTATCTGACTGTAGTCTCTTAAATGACGGCGAAGTTCACCGCTTATCATAGGAACACAATATGTTGAAAAACGTACTTCTTTTGAAAGGTCAAAATTATTAATAGCTTTAATAAGTCCCATAACTCCTATCTGAAATAAGTCGTCAATATCCTCTCCCCTACCGGTAAACTTTTGTATAACACTAAGAACAAGCCGAAGATTTCCTTTAATAAGTCTGTCACGAGCCTGTTTGCTGTTTGTAGCCTTTATTTCCCGAAGAAGTGCCATTTTTTCTTCTTCTTTCAGAACTGTCAGCTCTGATGTATTTATTCCTGAAATCAAAACTTTATTGTAAGCCATAATAAATTATTCTCCTGAAAGGTTTTATTATGGTTTTATTATTGCCGGAAAATGTTTCAGTAATCACTGGGAAATAATGTAATAAGCATTAAAAAAACGGCTATTTACAATGAAAAAGCCGTTTATAAGTTTATGAAATTCTTTTACCTTTGCCTTTTTTACGTTTTTCTATAGGTTTTTCCTTTCCTCCCATATCTTCAAAAATCTTTTCCTCATCGGGAGAATCGTTAATAATTTCGGGATTAACCTCTCCTATGCTGGTGTAATACGGATTTATTACGAATTTCTGTATTACCGGATAGCTATTGAAACACGCTATAAAACTCAGAAAAGCCATTGGTATAAATGGTATCAGCAAGAGAAAAAGCGGTCGCATATAAATATATAACAAAAGCATTCCAAATGCTGTTATACCTGTTATAAGAAAAGTAATAACATTCTGTTTAAGGGCAACGAATGACAATGCAAATGAATTCTTTACAAGATTGACAAATGAAAGATTAGTTGCAATCATCATCGGAAAAATATAATAATTCATCATTGCAACGACTATTGCAAGGCTGAATGTTATTACCATAGGAATATACATAAGTTTTGTTCCTGCCTGCTCAACAAGTATGGGATATACTACAAATGACGCATACACCGAAGCTATTATAAGACAGTCCACAATTCCGACAATACAGGCTTTTTTGAAATTAGTCTTAAAACCTTTGAAAAAATCATTGACTATAAATGAATGCTTTTCAAGTACATAATTACGCATAATTTTTGTCATTCCGGCGGTTGCAGGTCCTATACATATGATAAATCCTAAAAGACATATTCCCGCACATACAAGCGACAAAACAGTGTTTTTAATAAAGGCAACTGATGCAAGCATAAGAAAAATCGGTATAAAAAAAACAAAGTACAACATATTTACTTCAATGAGTTTCCAGAATTTCCGGAAAAAAATTTCAAAAAACAGTTTTATTCCTTTTTTCTTTGGAGCGTTCTTGGATATGCCTGAACCTCTGCTTTCAAAATCATTTGAAAATACTGACAATTTTAAAAATCCTCCGTTTTAATTTGTTCAGATATTATCGCAGTCCAGAAAAAATATAATTCATAACAGTTGCGAAAACTGCAATAACAAATGAAAATATTACAAGTACAAAAAATTCCAGACAATACATTCGGAAAGATTTTTCAGTATGAGAATTGTCTGAAATCATAAACATAAATATAGATTTGGAAAAACGCATAATTTCACGGACAGCAAGAAGTGATATAATAATTATCGCTATACATTCAGGGAGAATAAGTACAAACACTGTCGATATGCCATGAATACCCTTTGAAAGATAAACAGAAGATACAGCCGTACCTATTCCAAATCCTCTGTAAATCAGCATTAACAAGCCTGCTGGTTGTCCAAACGCCGAAAGTCCAATAAAAAACGAAACAACAGTAAATATTCCCAGTGAAAGAAAAGTATTCCTGAAAACTTCATATATAGTACCGCCTGAACATTCCGGCAAAAAATACTGATGTAAAAAAGGATTTTTCACAGGTTCAACAGTTGCATAAACTGCTCCTATAAGTATTCCTAATGTGATTGCTCCGCATAACAGCAGAAAACCTTTATTCTGCCCCGAATGAATTTTATTTTTCATGATATTTGCCTTTCTGTTATGTATTATATAACAGAATATGCAGTCTGTCCGAAAATTATAACTTATTTAGAGAGTTCATAAGCTCTTTTTGTACAGCTATCGCAACAGTTATCAACTATACCTGTAAGGTTGCCTTCATAAAGACGGTCAAGACCTGCAAGAGTAGTTCCTCCCGGAGAAGATACCATTTTGATAAGTTCATCAATACTATAACCGGAATCAGTAATCATTTTTGCTGAACCTATAAGGCTTTGTGTAAAGAGTTTTGTTGCAGAATCCTTGTCAATGCCATTTTTTTCAGCATAATCAATGAACCCTTTTGCAAAAAGATATATAAATGCCGGACTACTGCCGTTAATAGCAATTACTTCTTTCATTTTGTCCTTTGATATAACAGCAACTTTACCGCACAAACTGAAAATATTAAGAACTGTTTCAAATTCCTCATCATTAACAGTATCATTATGTGAAAGTGCAGATGCTCCCTCACCGATAAGCAATGGAGTATTCGGCATAACTAAAATAACTTTAGCGTCCATACGTGTTTTACCTGCTATAAACTCGTCACTGATTCCGGCAGCTATTGAGATAATAACTGTATCAACAGTTACAGCAGAAGATATAGTTTCAAGTACACCTTCAATAATCTGTGGCTTAACAGCAAGAAATACATATTTGCAGGTTGAAACAAGTTCTGTTTCGCTTGAACATGATTTAACACCGTATTCGCTGAGTGCTGTCACTTTTGAATTATCAGGGTCAAAAGCAAAAATTTCCGCATCAACAGAAGATTTTGAAATACCTTTCATAATTGCAGAACCCATATTGCCTGCTCCTATGAAACCTATTTTGATACTCATAATAGAAAACTCCTTTATAACATAAGTTCCCGAAAAAAATCAGGATTTATATTATTATACTACATAATGCACAAAATTGCAAGCATATTTTTGTAAAAAAACTTGAAAATATATTCCGGATATGATATAATAAATACTATTAAGAAACTATGATTTTCTGAATCTGAAATTATGCTTGACTATTCTGAAATTCATGATATAATAATATAATAAAACTAAAGTTATTACTATAGGAGGATTTTTTTATGAATAAAAGTGTTCCCGAAATTTTTGCTGAAAACGTTTTCAGTGACGAGGTAATGAAATCCCGTTTACCTAAAAACGTTTACAAAACTCTTATGAATACTATTCAGAATGGCAGACAGCTTGATATGACAACTGCTGATTTTGTCGCAAATGCTATGAAAGAATGGGCTGTAGAAAAAGGGGCTACACATTATACACACTGGTTTCAGCCTTTGACCGGCTCAACCGCTGAAAAACATGATTCCTTTATAACTCCCGCCTCAAAAGGTACAGCTATTATGGAATTTTCCGGAAAGGCTCTTGTTAAAGGTGAACCTGATGCATCATCATTTCCGTCAGGCGGTTTAAGACAAACAAGCAGTGCAAGAGGTTATACAGCGTGGGACCCTACTTCATACTGTTTTGTAAAAGAAGGCAGTCTTTACATACCTACAGTATTTCTTTCATATACCGGAGAAACTCTTGATAAAAAAACTCCTCTTCTTCGTTCTATGGACGCTCTCAGCAGTTCAGCAGTAAAATTTCTTAAGCTCTTCGGAAATGAAAATGTAACAAGAGTTACTTCAACAGTTGGAGCAGAACAGGAATACTTCCTGATTGACAAGGATATGTATGATAAACGTAAGGACCTTATACTTACCGGCAGAACGCTTTTCGGTGCTAAACCTCCTAAGGGTCAAGAACTCGATGACCAGTATTTTGCTAACCTCCGTCCAAGAATAGCATCATATATGGCAGACCTTGACGAAGAATTATGGAAACTCGGAATTTATTCAAAAACAAAACATAATGAAGTTGCACCTGCACAGCACGAAATGGCTCCTATTTTCACTACTTCAAATCTCGGAGTAGACCAGAATGAACTTACTATGGAAGTTATGGAAAAAGTTGCTCTTAGACATAATCTTGTATGCCTGCTTCATGAAAAGCCATTTGAAGGCGTTAACGGTTCAGGAAAACACAACAACTGGTCAATGTCTACTGATGACGGACAGAATCTTCTTGACCCTGGTGACACTCCTATTGAAAATCTGCAATTCCTTACTATTCTTTGTGCATTGATTAAAGGTATTGACGAATATGCAGACCTTATGAGAATTTCTGCATCTTCTGCCGGAAATGACCACCGTCTTGGTGCTGATGAAGCTCCTCCGGCTATTGTTTCCATGTTCCTTGGCGAAGAACTTGATGCTGTTTTAAAGGCTATTGAAGAAGACTCCGTATATAAAACTCAGACTCAGGATTTTGAAATAGGTGTAAATGCTCTTCCGTCATTCCCTAAGGATTCTACAGACAGAAACAGAACTTCTCCATTTGCATTCACGGGAAACAGATTTGAATTCAGAATGGTTGGTTCTTCCGATAATATAGCCTGCCCAAATGCTCTTCTCAATACTATAGTTGCCGAAGAATTAAGCGAATTTACAGATATCCTCCAGCCATTCAAAGGCACAGAACAGTTTGAAACAGAAGTTAAAAAACTTATGAAAAACGTCCTCAAAAACCACAGAAGAATTATCTTCAATGGTGACGGATATTCTATTGAATGGATTAAAGAAGCTGAAAAACGTGGTCTTCCTAATTACCCGTCAACAGTAGATGCTATGCCACATTACACAGATGAAAAAAATATGCGTATCTTTAAGAAATTCGGCATATACAATGAAAATGAATTAAAAGCACGTACAGAAGTTCTTCTCGAAAAGTATTCAAAGACTATTCGTATTGAGGCAAGAACTATGATTCAGATGGCAAGAAAACAGCTTTTACCTGCTACTTTAGAATATATTCACAAGCTTTGTGATGCTATATCTATTAAAGAACACATTGACATTCATTCCACAGTTGAAAGAAAAACAGCAGAAAAACTTAATGACCTTGCAGAAGCTTTCTACATTTCTATTGAAAAACTTGAAATTCTTGTAAATAAAGCTTGTGAAATAAAAGATGTTCCTTTACAGGCACGATATTTCCATGATAGTGTGCTTTCAGAAATGGAACGCATGCGTACAACTTCTGACACTATAGAAAGAATTATCCCAACTGACCAGTGGCCTATTCCAGACTATTCTGAAATGATTTACAATGTATAAAGTATTTATGTTTTCCGGTGCTTGAATGTACCGGAAAATTTTTTATCACAAAAATTTGAAAATAATTACGTCAGGACTTGAATATTTTTATAAAGTGTGGTATAATTATAATGTAATTTATTGAAAAAAGGAGTGCATATATTGACAGCTAAAGAAGAATTTATCTCAATCTATAATGAGAATATCAAGAGAAAAGGTGCTGACAAACTTCTTGAATATCTTGAAAAAAGTGATTTCTTTACCGCTCCGAGCAGTACACGTTATCACGGAAGTTATGAAGGCGGTCTTGTTGAACATAGTGTTAACGTTTATCACTGCCTTAAAGATTACCTTTCACGACCAAGAGTTAAAGAAGTATATGGCATGAATTATTCTGAAGAAACTATTGCTATAGTTTCACTTCTTCACGACCTCTGCAAAATCAATTTCTATACTGTTGAATACCGCAACAGAAAAAATGAAGAAACTGGCAAATGGGAAAAATACCCATATTATGCTATAAATGACACTTTGCCATATGGTCATGGCGAAAAGTCCGTTTACATAATATCGGGATTTTTATATGGTGAAGGTCGCCTGACCCGTGAAGAAGCTTTTGCAATAAGATATCATATGGGATTTTCCGGCGTTGAAGATAAAAATACTATCGGAAAAGCTCTTGAAATGTATCCTCTTGCCTGTGCTTTGAATGTTGCTGACATGGAAGCATCATATTTTATTGAAGGAAGCATAAAATAAAAAACATTATTGAAAAAAGGAGTTATTTTTTATGAATTGGTATGATAATGCGATAATTTACCACATTTATCCACTTGGATTCTGTGGTGCACCTAAATTCAATGACGGCGGTGAAACTGTTTACAGACTCGAAAAGGTTCTTGAATGGATTCCACATTTAAAGGAAATGAATATCGATGCTGTATATTTCGGACCTGTTTTTGAATCCGTTGAACATGGCTACGATACAACAGATTACAAAAAAATTGACCGTCGTTTAGGTGACAATGATTCTTTCAGAAATATATGTGATAAACTTCATGAGGCAGGAATAAGAATTATTCTTGACGGCGTTTTCAACCATGTTGGAAGAAATTTCCCACAATTCGTTGACATTCAGCAAAACGGACAAAATTCCGGATATTGTGACTGGTTTCAAAATCTCAACTTTGGCGGACAATCCCCTTGCGGTGACCCATTCTGGTATGAGGGTTGGAACGGTCATTACAACCTTGTTAAACTTAACCTCCGCAATGTAGGAGTTTGTGACCATCTTATAGATGCTATAAACTATTGGATTGAAGAATTTAAAATTGATGGTATCAGATTTGATGCAGCCGATTGTCTTGACTTTGATTTCATCAAGAGAGTTCGTAATTTCTGCAAATCCAAAAAACCTGATTTCTGGCTTATGGGAGAAATTATTCATGGCGATTACAACCGTTGGGCTAATCCTGAAATGTTTGACAGTGTAACAAACTATGAGTGTTATAAAGGTATTTATTCATCTCACAATGACAAAAACTATTATGAAATAGATTATTCTATAAACAGACAATCCGGTGCTAATGGCGGTATTTACAGAAACATTGACCTTTATACATTCGTTGATAATCATGATGTTAACCGTCTTGCAAGCACTGTAGTTAATCCTATGCATTTACCTTTAATCTATACACTTCTTTATGCTATGCCTGGTATTCCGTCAATCTATTACGGAAGTGAATACGGAATCCATGGTTGCAAGGAAAATAATTCTGATGACAATCTTCGTCCTTGTCTCTATCTTCCGGATATGGAAAGAGAAAACATTTCTCTCTACAATCATATTGTAAAACTTGGCAGAATTTACAGAGCATATCCTGCAATTCGTACAGGTGCTTATGAAAGAATGCATATAACTAATCAGCAGTTACTTTTCAAAAAAGTTCAGGGAGACCAGAATATTTATGTAGCTCTCAATCTTGCTGATTATGATTATGACCTTAATTTCGGAACACATCTTCCGGCACTCGTTGATGTTATTTCAGGTAAAATGATACAGGTCAACAATGGCAACGCTTATGTTAAAATGCCTCCATTCTCTTCAATGATAATTGTTTCTGACGATATCGTGAATGTTGAACCAGAAAACACTCCTGTTCAGCAAACAGAAGAAGACAAAGATACAGAAATAGTTATCGGTGCAAAATACCGTCATTTCAAGGGCGGTGAGTATGAACTCATAGCTGTTGCACGTCACAGCGAAACAAATGAAGAACTCGTTATTTACAAGTCACTTGAAAACGGTGAAGTCTTTGCAAGACCAAAAACAATGTTCATTGACAAAGCTGGTGATGTAAGACGTTTCGTTAAGCTTTAATCCCTCTAACCGCTGGAATCTTCCGGCGGTTTTTTCAGAAAAAATTATCAGAAAACTATTGACAAGCTGTTTTTTTTATGATATAATAAAAACACCGCTTGTGAACGGGTATTTTTCAAGTTGTCTTATCAACACCCGTGACAGCGAGTTTATTGAAAAGGCAGGTGCGTAATAATGTACGCAGTTATTGAAACCGGCGGTAAGCAGTATCAGGTTAACGAAGGAGACGTTCTCTTTATTGAAAAACTTGCTGCTGAAGCAGATGAAACAGTTACTTTTGATAAAGTTGTTGCTCTCGGAGCTACTGATGGTATCAAGGTTGGTACTCCTTATGTTGACGGTGCTACTGTTGAAGCTAAGGTTATCAAGAATGGCAAGGCTAAGAAAATCACTGTTTTCACTTACAAGCCTAAGAAGGGTGAAAAGAAAAAGCAGGGTCACAGACAGCCTTACACTCAGGTTAAAATCGAAGCTATCAAGGCTTAATCATGATTTCAGCAAAATTCTTTAAGTCAAAGGGATTTTTAACAGGATTTAATTTCAGTGGTCATTCTGGTTATGCTGAATCCGGAGCAGATATAGTATGTGCATCTGTTTCATCAGCAGTACAGTTAACAGTAAATATCCTTGATGAACTGAATTTTTCCCCGCAAGTTAAAGTCGGTGAAAATTTGGTTGAATGCAAAGTAAGTCAAATTACTGATACGGCATCACGGATTATTAATACACTGAAGCTTCATTTTGAAGCAATTCTTGAAGAATTTCCCGACACTATCAATATCACTATTTCGGAGGTGTAAGTATGTTTAAGATTAGTATGCAGTTCTTCGCTCATAAAAAGGGCGTTGGTTCTACAAAGAACGGTCGTGACTCTGAATCCAAGAGACTTGGCGTTAAGAGAGCAGACGGTCAGTTTGTAAAGGCTGGTAACATCATCGTTCGTCAAAGAGGCACACACATTCACCCAGGTGAAGGCGTAGGCATTGGTTCAGATGATACATTATTCGCTACTGTAAGCGGTAAAGTAAAATTCGAGCGTTACGGTCGTGATCGCAAGAAGGTTTCTGTTTACACAGAACAGTAAGTAAAATTAATCCCGAGCAGTAAGCTTGGGATTTTTCTTTAGAGAAATCCGGAGGTATAAAATGTTCGTTGATAAGGCGAGAATTAAAATAAAAGCCGGTGATGGCGGTGACGGTGCTGTATCTTTTCATCGTGAAAAATACGTTGCAGCAGGCGGTCCTGATGGTGGCGACGGCGGTCGTGGTGGTGACGTTGTTTTTCAGGTTGATGACAACTTTTCAACGCTTATTGACTTCAGATACAAAAGAAAATATGTCGCTGAACGTGGTCAGAACGGTTCTTCACGCAACTGCACCGGCAAAAGTGCTGAACCACTTATTATAAAAGTTCCGAGAGGTACTGTTATACGTGATGCCCAAACCGGCAGAATTATGGCTGATATGTCATCAGATGAACCGAAAGTTTTAGCAAGAGGCGGTGCTGGCGGTAAAGGCAATGTTCATTTTGCAACGTCTACACGTCAGATTCCGAGATTTGCAAAACCAGGATTCATGGGTGAGGAATTTGAAGTTACTCTCGAATTAAAATTGCTTGCTGATGTCGGACTGGTCGGTTATCCAAATGTAGGCAAATCCACACTTATTTCCGTAGTCAGTGCAGCAAAACCTAAAATCGCTAACTATCATTTTACAACGTTAGCCCCTGTTCTTGGAGTTGTACGCACAAGTGATGAAAAATCCTTTGTTATGGCTGATATTCCCGGACTAATTGAAGGTGCTGGTGACGGTGTAGGACTGGGACACGAATTTCTCAGACACGTTGAAAGATGCCGTCTGATTGTTCATGTTGTGGATATTTCAGGAATTGAGGGAAGAAACCCTTGTGAAGACTTTGAAGTTATCAACGCTGAACTTGCTAAATTCAATGCGGAACTGGCAGAACGTCCGCAGATTGTCGCAGGTAATAAAGCCGATTTAGCAACCCCTGAACAAATTGAATCTTTCAAACAGTATATCGAAAATAAAGGCTTGCCGTTCTTCTGTATTTCGGCAGGTACTACAAAGGGTACTTCTGAACTTGTTAACAAGATTTCTGAAGTCCTTGACACTCTCCCGCCTATTAAAGAATACGAACCTGAACCTATTCCACAAGCTGAACTTGATGAAATGGTCGGCAACGGAAATAAATTTGAAATTACTGTTGAAGATGATATTTATTATGTTGAAGCTAAATGGATTCAGCCTATTATGCGTACTGTTGACCCTGATGACTATTCGTCATTACAATATTTCCAGAGAGTTCTCATTAACAGCGGTATTATTGAAGAACTCGAAAAAATGGGCATTCAGGAAGGCGACACCGTTAATATAGAGGGATTTGAATTTGATTTCATTTACTGATACTCCCATGACAGAACGTGAAGCAAGTCAATATAGTCCGCTTGCACTGGCATTTCTTGGCGACAGCGTTTATGACACTCTGATAAGAGAATTTCTGTTGTGCAAAGCCAATATGCCAGTATCAAAGCTTCACACCGCTAAAATTAAACTTGTTTGTGCTGAATTTCAATCTTCATTATACGACGTTCTTTCAGAAAATCTCACTGAAAAAGAACTCTCTATTCTGAAACGTGGAAGAAATTCTACAGGAAATACAGTCCCTAAACACGCCAACACTATGGATTATAGACGAGCCACCGCTTTTGAATGTCTTTTCGGTTATCTTTTCCTTACGGGTCAGAATGACCGAATCGCCCACTTATTTAATAATGTAGTTATCAAAAATGTTCTGCCAGAATTTTGATTTCAGGAGATGATTTATTTATGAAAAAAACTTCCGTTAAACCAGCTAAGGTAAAAAAAGCTGAACTCCCCAAAAAAGTTGAACCTAAAAAAATCACCTGTCCCAAATGCAACAACAATTTCAGCAGAGGTTTAAACATTGGCTTCTTAATGGGTTTTGCCACTGGTGCAATGATTGTTGCTGTTATTGACTATCTCGACGACAAACGCAAGGAAATGCGTAGAATTGAAAAAGGTTCTAACGCTGACTATTATTATACAGTTGAATAATTTTATAAAAAAGGAGCATTAAAAAAATGTCAGGTCATTCAAAATGGAATAATATTAAACGTAAAAAAGAAGCTACTGACGCTGTAAAAGGTAAAATTTTCACTAAAATTGGTCGTGAAATCACTGTTGTTGTAAGAGAGGGCGGTCCAGACCCGAATAATAACAGCAAACTCCGTGACCTCATAGCTAAAGCTAAAGCTAATAACGTTCCAAATGACAATATAGACCGTGTTATTAAAAAGGCTGCCGGCGGTGAAGACAAAAACAACTATGAAAACATGGTTTATGAGGGATACGGTCCTAATGGTGTTGCTGTAATTGTTGAATGCCTTACAGACAACAAAAACAGAACTGCTGGTGATATTCGTCACTATTTTGACAAGTTCGGCGGAAATCTTGGTACTATCGGCTGTGTATCTTTCATGTTCTCTAAAAAAGGTATTGTTATTCTTGAAAATACAGGTCTTGACGAAGATAAGGTTATGGACGATGTTTTTGAATGTGGCGGTGATGATTTCGATATTAATGAAGAAACTGTTGAAATCGAATGCACTCCTGAAAATCTTCATGCACTCCGTGAAGGTCTTACAGAAAAGGGTTACAATGTAATATCTGCTGAAGTTGAACAAATTCCTGCAACATATACAACTCTTACAGATGAAGACCATATCAAGAAAATGAATCTTCTTCTTGAACACCTTGAAGATAATGACGACGTTCAGAATGTATATCACAACTGGGAAATGCCTGCTGAGGACTGATTTAATATGGTTTCTATTAAAAAAGTTTCTACTGATGAAGAATTAAAGGAAGTTGCAGAACTTGCCGAATCGATATGGCATGAATTTTTTCCGTCAATACTTTCAGAAGAACAGATTAATTATATGGTTGAAAAATTTCAATCATATGATGCAATAAAAAATCAGATAAATTCACAGAATTATTATTATCTTGCCGTAAGAAATGATGACGATTTATGCGGTTATATTGCTTTAAAACCAGAAAATGACAGTCGATTTTTCCTTAGCAAACTTTATCTCCGCAGTAATATGCGTGGAAAAGGTATCGCCTCCTTAATGATGAAAAAAGTTTTCAGTGAGGCAAGGGAAAATAATAAGAAATCCGTTTATCTTACGGTAAATAAGTGTAATATCCACGCAATTGAAGTCTATAACAAGATAGGATTCAAGACTATTGATTCAGTTGTAACCGATATCGGAAACGGTTTTGTTATGGACGACTATATTATGGAATACATCTTGTAATATATTTAATCTCTCTGTAATATAAATTATAATAATTATTACAGAGAGGTTTTTTTATGAATAATATTGAATTAATCTTGCTTTCCGTAGGTCTTGCAATGGACGCTTTTTCTGCATCCGTATGCGAAGGAATCAGAATGAAAAAAATCAATTACACAGGTGCATTTTTTACAGCTTTATTTTTCGGAATGTTTCAAGCAGTTATGCCTTTATTGGGGTATTTTCTCGGAAGTCGTTTTTCTGAAATCACATCTACCTACGACCATTGGATAGCTTTTATTTTACTTGGAATTATCGGTAGTAAAATGATTTTTGAATGTTTTCACCCAGAAGAAAACAACAAAAATACATATTGTTTCAATTTAAAGGATATTATAATTCTTTCCATAGCAACAAGTATTGATGCCTTAGCGGTTGGAATAGTTTTTTCAGCACAAAAAACTAATATTATTTTTTCTGTATCAGTAATAGGAATTATAACATTTTTATTATCGTTTTCAGGAGTTATCCTCGGAAACCGTTTCGGTAAAAAATACGGAAACAAAGCAGAAATTATCGGCGGAATTGTACTCATATTCATAGGCGTAAAACTTTTATTACAAGACATATTATAATATTTTTCCTCACCTGTTTGGGTGAGGATTTTTTAATATATTCATTCACTGAAAATCCTGCTCATAAATTCGTCAGTTGAATAAAAACCACTTCTGTTATATCGGTTAAGACCATAAAGGCAATCCGGCTGACGTGAGATATAATTAGGTTTTTCGGTACAGGTAAGCGTTATTGTAAAACCAAGTTCCCTTATTACCGGAGTGGATTCCACACTTCTGAATCCAAACGGATACGCAAACACTATTGGCAATGTTCCTGTATTGTGTTTAATTTCGTTCTGCATAAGGCTTAAATCTTCAGTCAACAATTGCCTGTACTGTTCTTCAGTTTCATCTGGATTCATTGAACACCCTTTCCGTGTACCTTTAAAAGAATGCATATTATAGGTATGATTTCCTATTTCAACGTGTCCGGAAGATATTAAATTTCGTATATCCTCCCATGTAAGATACGAATACGCCGAAATATGTGGGTCATTTTTAGCCGTAACGTTTGTATACTCCCCTACTACTGAAACTATTGCGTGCATATCATACTTTTCAAGAAGCGGAAGAACATCTGAAAGATTATTATAACAACCGTCATCAAGAGTAATCATAACTGGCTTTTCGGGAAGAATTCCTATACCGTTTACATAATCAGTAAGTTGTTGTGCCGTAATCGTTGTACAACCGTTTTCAGAAAGCCATGAAAGGTCATTTTCAAACTGTGCAGGAGTCACTATGTATTCTGCCGGACTTCCTGAATAAACACTATGATACATTATTACCGGCATAAATACAGGTTTATCTGAATCCCCTCCCGCCGATGAATTAAAAAAACTTTTTCCTACAAAAAAGAAACACGCACACAATAAAAATACCATTATATCAACAAGAAGAAGCTTGAACAAATGTTTTATATTCCGGCATTCGTACATAATAATCACCTCATCAAATAATATGCCGTCCCTAAAAGAAATATTTCTTGCAGGACAGGAATATAATTTATTTAAACGGAAATAATAATGAGGTGAGTTAATGACACGTCACAAGAAAAGAAAAATTACTGCTATTTTAAAATTATGTATATTACTGATTCTTCCGGCAGTTGTAGCAGTTTCAGCAAAGGGAATACCTAAAATTAAAAACTTTTTAAACACAATGGGTAACATAAGCATTGAAAATACAACAACATCTATACAAACAACAGTTACATCTACATTTACTCAGACAACTACAAAAAAAGCTTTTGAAATCTCCGAGGGTTATGGAGTAAAAGAAGAAAAAGAAGAAGATACTACTGATGTTATAACAGAAGTGAAAGACCCTCTTAAAACAGTTTCTGAAAATGCCGGCGAAAAACCATATCCCTCTGAGGATTCGTGGACTACAGGAGGTTCAATAGTCAGGACAACTTACGGTTATTACAGCGGAGTTTCATTTTTTGACCTAGATAACGGCGGACAGGTTAACAATCAGACAACAATTCCTAACGAAACTCTTTTATCAGAAAGCAGATGTAATGCGGATTTTACAGTTGAAGATACTACAGAACCGCTTGTACTTATATATCATACTCACACAACAGAAAGCTTTGAACCTTATGTGCGTGATTTCTATGATGCAAACTTCAACTATCGCACCACCGACGAAACTAAAAATATGATTATGGTGGGAAATGCAATACAGGCTGAACTTGAAGCTCAGGGAATAAGTGTAATTCATGCAACTGATATTCATGATTATCCATCATACAACGGCTCTTACGGAAGAAGCAGAGAAACTATTGTTCCGATACTTGAACAATATCCCAGTATTAAAGTTGTTCTTGACATTCATAGAGATGCTATCGCAGGTGAAGGAGTGGCATATCAGCCTATTGTTGATATCAATGGGAAAGAAGCTGCACAAATTATGATTATATCCGGTTGCGATGACGGAACTTTAGGTATGCCTGATTTTATAAAAAATTTTCATTTTGCGTGTCGTTTACAGGAAAAACTCGAAAATGACTATTCCGGACTTACAAGACCCATACTTTTCGATTATCGTCACTACAATCAGGATTTAACAACCGGAAGTTTACTTATAGAAGTAGGTTCACATGGAAATACTCTTGAACAGGTTCAGTATTCCGGACAGCTTATAGGCAGTTCTTTAGGACGTTTACTTAATTCAATGAAAGAGGTTGATTAATTTTGCACAGAAAAAAAACAGCCCTCAGAATAATATTCATGTATCTTCTGCTGACCGCTGGCGTATATATGTTTTTAAAATCTTGCAGTAATTCATATAACAGAATGTCTGAAAAAAAAATAGCTCCTGCAAGCATTGTCATCAGCGAAAATAAAGCATCTGTAAGCATACTTGAAAACAAAATGGATTTCAGTACAGAAATATTTTCGCCTGACAGCAAGGTTTATTTTACAGCATATATTATTTCTCCTGATGATATAAGGTCAATGGCTTATTGCATTTCGCTGATTCATGGTAATCTGTGACTGCATATTATAGAATGTATTCAGTTCTCCGGAATATATCAGCACAGCGTCCGGAAAATTACGAAAATCGTCCGGAGTATATAAACAAAATGGTTTTTCAAGTTGTATTCCTATTTTATCCATTGTATAAGCTACAAACTGTGAACATACAAAACTATGTTCACGTTTCCATTCTACATTAAGATAAACAGCAAGCAATCCGAGCAGGTTATAAGAATATATACGTCTGTTACGTGAAAAATGCTGTATAACCTGATTATACATTTGTTTTTGCTCCGGAGTAACTGCTATACGATAAATTTCACACGGTATAAATTCAAACTGTCCGAGAGTTCCCTCACCTACTATTTCACGGTTGAATGTTGCGGGTAACGGAAAGGGTGTATATGTACGGCAAAAACTATACATTTCTGAAAGCCTTATATCTCCCGAAAGTGAAACATGGTTATAAGGTTTACGGGTAAAGAAACGAAAAAATCTGGCAGGAGCAGTACCAGTTTGTGCTACAATCAAATATATATAATCATTCATAATATTCCTCCTGAAAATTTCTCTTATAATTATAACATAAAGACTTGCATTTTGCAATAGTTTATGTTATAATTATAAAAGATTTTTTTAAGCGTCTGTAGCTCAGGGGATAGAGCAGTGGCCTCCGACGCCATGTGCGCAGGTTCGATTCCTGTCAGGCGTACCAATCCAAAAAACCGCTGTATCTGAAATAACTTGATTTACAGCGTTTTTTATAAATTATTGATATAAAAAAACTCCTATGGCTTTTTTTGTATGCCACAGGAGAATTTTTTATTTTTGACTGAATTATGCTGATATTACATATTTAAAAATCAGACCTGCTTTATTTTTATAAGAAAGTTCAACAAGTTTTTCTCCGTCATCTGTTGTTGATGGTGTATCAGAATTATCAGGGGTGTTCGGATTTGACGGAAGAGCATTTATACCTTTACTTTGCTGATACGCTTTAATGAAAGTTCCAAAAAATTCATCAAAATTCTCACATTGAACTGCTTGCCAGTATTTGTCATATTTTGAACTGCGGTATTTTTCAAATTGTTCAGGAATTTCACCAGTTGCATTGTATTCGGAAATAATCTGAGTATCATTTTTTACAAAGTATTCCATATCGGGATATATTTTAATAAATATTGACGTGAAAAAAGAAAATATCATCAGAGATATTAAAGAAATAACTATTCCAAGTATAGCAAAAACTTTTCCGCCACGTTTTTTGACAAGTGAAACTATCCCCATAATAATTGAAATAGGTGCTGATATAAAACTCAGCATAAAACCGCAGAAAATGAAGTTTACCAGACTTATTACAAACGAAGCAATAGCAAGTCCGGTTTTAAGTTCTTCAGGCTTTTTTTCAAAACTATACATTTGATTGTCATCATAATAAAAATCTTCGTTCATTGTATGCTCCTTAAAGAGAAGTTTCCCAGTTCCAATTGCGAACTGCTAATTCATCAAGATTAAACGGGGTTTTCTGATAAACACAATAGTTAAGCCAATTTGAAAACATTAAGTTTGCAACACATCTCCACGAAAAAACAGGAGTATTTTGTGGGTTATCATCTGGAAAATAATTATAAGGTATCTGAATATCAATACCCTTTGCCAAATCCCTGAAGTATTCATTTGCGATAGTATCACGGTCATATTCAGAGTGTCCGGTAATAAAAAACTGTCTGCCATTCTTGTTGGCAATCATATGTACACCAGCAAGTTCAGAAGAAGTTAAAATTTTAAGCTGTGGAATTTTTTCGATATCTTCACGGCGTACTTCTGTGTTCCTTGAATGAGGAGCAAGAAATATATCATCGAAACCGCTTAATATACGACAGTTTTCGACTTCAACATGATGCGGAAAAATTCCGAACATTTTTTTATCAAGTATATATTTTGGCACTCCGAAATGATAATACAATCCTGCCTGAGCTGCCCAACATATATATAATGACGAATAAACATGAGTTTTAGACCATTCCATAATCTGAGTTATTTCATTCCAATAGTCTACCTGCTCATATTCCAGAAGTTCAACAGGTGCTCCTGTAACTATCATACCATCGTACCGATTATCTTTAATTTCGTCAAATTTTTTGTAAAATGCTTCAAGATGATGTTTTGATGTATTTTTTGAAATATGTGATGCCATTTGAATCAAATCAATATCAACCTGTATAGGCGTATTACTAAGCAATCGCATAAGCTGACTTTCTGTTTCAATTTTTTTTGGCATTATATTTACAATTATAACTTTTAAAGGGCGTATATCTTGATGTTCAGCCCTTTCCTTTGACATAACGAATATATTTTCTTCTCTAAGCGTTCTGAATGCCGGAAGTTCTGATGAAATACGAATAGGCATTACAAAATCGCTCCTTTCCTAATATTTTTAATTTTCCTTTCCGATAGCATTACGTAAAGCACGCAGTTCATCAGCGGTAAGTTCACGCCAAGTTCCCGGTTTAAGCATACCGAGTTTAAGAGGACCTATACTTATACGACGCAAACGGGCAACTTCAAGACCGACTGCCTCACACATTTTTCTGATTTGGCGGTTTCTTCCCTCTTTAATTGTAATAAGTAAAACTACTCTTCCCTGTTCTTTTTCCTTTACAACAATGCTTGCCGGTAAAGTTTTCTTTCCGTCAATCTCAATACCCTCTGAAAGTCTTACAAGCTGTTCATCTGAAATATCTGGGCGGACTGTTACACGATAAGTTTTAGAAATATGACGGCTTGGGTGCATTATACTGTTAGCAAATTCACCGTCATTTGTGAATAATAAAAGTCCCTCTGAATTTCTGTCAAGACGTCCGATAGGATAAACACGTTCTTCAATATCAGTCATCAAATCCATAACGCAACGTCTGTCAAGCTCGTCCGAAACAGTTGTAACATAACCTCTTGGTTTATTGAGCATAATATATACAAAATTTTTCTTTTTAGGCATATAAAGACGTTCTCCGTCAATAGTTATTATATCCTTGAAACCGCATTTATCGCCTAATTTAACTGGTCTGCCGTTTATTTTTACTCTGCCTTGTGAAATCATTGCCTCTGCCTTGCGTCGTGAACAGTAACCACTATCCGCAATCATTTTTTGAATCCTTATTTTTTCCACTCTTAAATTCTCCTTTTTAAATAACTTTCTCAGGAGAATACACTCCCGAGTTTTTCTGATATTTTTCTGAAAATGCTTTTCTTTTCAGAAGTTTTTTTAATAATTTTTATAGGTTCGTCATTTTCTGCATACAAAGGTATACGGCGGACTTCCCTGTTATTGTATGTTATACTTAGTTGTGCCACTTCATCGCCGGATTTTACCGGAGCATATACAAATGGTGCTGAAATCACCTGATACTCAAAGTCATTGCTGTCAGCAGAAAGAGCTGTTATTTCTATAGGTGTGTCACCTGCTGTAAGTGATAATCTGTCTTTTTCTGCTCCCGCAAGACAAACAGAAAGATTTTCAGGAATATCAAGCTGAATATTTTTAGCGGTTTCAAAGCCATAATCATACATAGCCATATGGTCATTCCAGTCATTGCGGTCATTGAGGGTTACACAAATAAGGTTAATACCATCACGTTCACAAGCAGAAACAAGACAACGTCCTGCCTCATCTGTAAAACCTGTTTTTACACCATAAACACCATCATACATATTTAAAAGCTTGTTTGTATTTTTCAGCCAGCGAGTATACGGAGGATTTCCAAATTCAACTTTCATACTTGATGATGAGCATATCTCACGGAAAATGTCATTTTTAAGAGCTTCCCTTGCAAGTATAGCCATATCATAAGCCGATGAGCCATGACCTTCCCCTTCAAGTCCGGACGGTGTAACAAACCATGTTTTTGAAAGCCCCAGTTCTTTGGCTTTGTCATTCATCATAACAGCAAAGTTTTCGATACTTCCGGCAAGCTTGACCGCTGTTGCATTGGCAGAATCGTTTCCGGACGGCAAAAGCATTCCGCAACAAAGAGCATATTTTGTAACAATATCACCTTTTTGAAGTCCCATTGACGAACCCTCAACCATTATGGCATCGCTGTCAACTTCAAATTCTTCATAGAGATTACCGCTTTCAAGACATAACATTGTTGTCATAATCTTGGTAGTGCTTGCCATAGGAAGTTTTTCATCACAATTGACCGAATAAATTATCTCTCCTGTATCAGCTGAAATCAGAACACAGGCTTTTGCGGAAGTTTCCGGCTTATCAATTGCCTTAACGTCCATAGTAGCACTACTTAAAGTAATAACTGCCACAATTATTGAAATTACCATTTTTTTCATCTGCATACCTCCGGAACAAGTCCATTATAATATACTCATATGATATGCAGATTTTGTATGCAATATTCAGAAAATTATTCAGTCATTGAGAACAACTTCCGCTTCAGAATTTTTCTTCTTTTTCTTGTTCATGATATCTGAAATTTTGTTTACTACACTCGGAATAGCATTTATAGCCTGACTTGCTAAGTCGTCACCCGAATTAACAGATACCATTCTTGCAGTACAGTCAGAAGATATAACCAAAAATCCCTCCGGCTTAATTGAAACTCCTGCACCTGCTCCACCGCCGAAAAGATTTTTTTCATATTTTGACGGCAAATCCGAACCTCCGGAGGCAAAGCCATATGATACTTTTGAAATGGGAATAATAGTAGTTCCATCATCAAGCTTAATGGGTTCGCCGATAATGGAATTAATATCTGCCATTTCCTTGACTTTTTCCATTGAAATTCCAAGAAGTTCACTTACTGGTGTTTTACCATTTTCCATAGATAATAACCTCACTTTTTGTGTTTAAGTTTTTTAGGAATAAATATTTTAAAAATATATGTTATCAGGAACCATATTCCTGCGATTACCAGATTATAAAAACGAAAACTTACTTTACAAGATGCGTCCCACTGTGATTTATCAAGCGAAAAACCACATTGTATATCAACTGTTTTATAGCTTACTGTAAAGACTTCACTAATCCATGCAAGACCATTATAAACAACATTACATACATGACCATAATTCATAGCACATATATAAGCGTTTTCATTTGCAATTATAAAATCTATATAGACATTTTTTAAGCGAAATCCTTTTAAAGTTCTTAATAATGGTCGTCCACCCATTTCCAATAAATTAATGAATGATTCTATTTTATCAAAAATGCTTTTTGTATTGTCGGATTTTTGTTCATTTGATTTTTCTGATTTATTTTCTTTAATTTTGCGAATCTTTTCAGAACGTTCATTCATTTCGTCTGTTTCTTCTGGAATATCCTCATCTGTATCAGAATAATCTTCAGGTATTTCAAAAGCCGTATCATCATATTCCGGAAAATCCTCTATATCTTCAAAATCAATATCATCTTCATTATTTGAAATTTCAGTTGATTTTTTCTTTTTTTTTCTTTTTAAAAAGCCTTTTCCGTCCGAATCAATAAGCTTTATAAATGAAAAATTAGCTTTATATTTGAACTCACCACCTATAAAGCTCACATCTGCCGTTACCGGAACCCATAATGCTACAAAAAGCAACAATACAACTAATCCTAAAACAGCAAGAAGTATATATAATAAAATTTTCAATATTATCAAACCAGCCGTCACTCCTGATAATTTTCGTTTATTGTTGTCTGACCGATAGGGGGTAAATCTGAAATTGAACTAAGTCCGAAAGTTCGTAAAAATACAGTGGTTGTCCTGTAAACAACAGGTCTTCCGATAACATCAAGGCGACCTGCTTCTTCAACAAGACCTTTTTCAACAAGATTGTTTATAACTGATGAACTATCTATTCCCCTCACCTTTTCAACAAAGCTTTTTGAAACAGGTTGATTATATGCAATTATGGTTAAAGCTTCCATAGACGCATTTGAAAGAGGTGTATTCCGCTTGGTTTCAAGAGCCTTTCGGATAGCCGGAGCAAATTCCTCACGTGTGCATATCTGATAACTGTTTTCAAGCCTTTTTATACATAAAGCACTCCCGCTATCGGTGTAACGTTCATTAAGAACTTTTATCATTGATGACAATGTGCTGATATCAACACCGCTTGCCTCAGAAAGACGATATATTTCAACAGGGTCTCCGCTTGCAAAAAGTATTGCTTCTATTATGCCGAGTTTTTCTTTGATTTCCAAACCTTGCCACCGTCCTTTTCTTTCATAAAAATTCTTGTATTGTCATCACTTATAATAATTCTTCCGGAACGTGTCAGTTCAAGAACTGCAAGAAACGTTGCCACACGTTCAGACCTGTCATTAACTCCGTTATAAAGCTTATCCATACAGACTTCACCCGTTGAATAGAGTTCACGCAAAACGTGTACAACCTTACTCATAACTGAAACTATACGTCTTTTCACAACAGAATTTATTTTATTTTCTATCTGATTTTCTTTAAATTCCGGTTTAATTTTTCTGCCGGAAAGATTTCTGTAAGTTTCTGCAAGGATTTCCGGAGGGTGAACAAGTTTATAAGTCATATCTGCTTTTATGGGCATAGGATTTCTTACAAATATATCGCCTGTATATTTTTCAGCAAGTCTGGCAGAAGCAACTTTGCAGAGAGAATATTCTATTAAAGAACCTTCAAGTTCCTTTTTCATTTTTTCGGCGATTTCCGGCTGTGGAAGCAATGACGCTGTTTTTATATATATCAGCCGTGATGCCATTTCAAGAAATTCTCCTGCAAGTTCAAGATTATTTTCGTGACACTCTTCCATAAATGCCATATACTGTTTAAGGAGTTCCGAAATTTCAACATTGAAAATATCAAGCTTGTGTTTATTTATAAGGGAAAGAAGAACGTCAAGAGGTCCTTCAAACCCTTCAAGCCGGAATGATATTTTATCCATTTAAGACAAACCCCACTTGTGCATAGGTATCTTTATAACAAGGTGAAGCATTTTATTACTTACAAATTCACGTGCTATACTAAGAAGATTGAACTGCGACGGAATATAATTCAAAACAAGAATAAACAAAAGAAATCCTAATTGTAACTGTTGCTGATGTTCATAAAACCATCTGTCCACTTTTGAACCAAGGAAAAATCTTAGTACATTGAATCCGTCAAGAGGAGGTATGGGAATAAGATTGAACATAGCAAGACCAACGTTTACACTGAAAAGGAATTGCAACAACATCAATACACTTGACATAGCAGTGATGTCACTGGACATATAAGCAGTAATTCCTGATTTTGTACACAACAGACACGCCCATACAAATATTGACAGAAATGCAACAATAAGATTTGAAACAGGACCAGCAAGTGCTGTGAGTGCATATCCGCCTCGTGGGTGTTTCATGCGGTTAGGATTTACCTGTACAGGCTTTGCCCAGCCAAATCCAGTAAAAACTATCAATATTGACCCCATAAGGTCGAGATGTGCAAAAGGATTAAGACTTATTCTTCCCTGACGTTCAGCGGTATCATCGCCGAGCCATTTTGCAACAAGTGCGTGCGATGCTTCATGGACAGGCATTACAAGCAACAATGTTACCAGTCTTGAAAATATACGCAATATTGTATAAGTATTCATAGTTTTCCTTTCTTAATTTAAAATTTCAGCATTTCCTTATATTTTTAAGAAAGCTGATTATTATTTATTATACTACATTATGATTATTTTTTCAAGTAATCTAAGCAAATTTAATGAAATAAAAAATTTTTTTCATTTTTTTTCAAAAAACCCTTGATTTTTTTTAAAAGATGTGTTACAATAATCATGTTGACTTTTCGTAATAGATAAGGAGGTGCAATCCTAATGGCAAAATGTGACATCTGCGGTAAAGGTGTAACCTTTGGTATCAAGGTTTCTCACTCACACCGTCGTACAAACAGAACATGGAAGCCTAATGTAAAGCGTGTTAAGGCTATCGTCAAGGGAACTCCTTGTCATATATACGCTTGCTCAAGATGCTTACGTTCTGGTAAGGTAGAAAGAGCTTAATCTCTACATTTAAAAAATTCAGGGTATTCCTCAGGGAGTACCCTGTTTTTTTAACGATATTGTAACTTGACTGATATGTATTAAAATGATATAATTATTATAACAACTATGTGAGGTGAATTTCTATGACTATATGTGAACATTGCGGAGCAAGAGTTTATGGAAATGTCTGCGAATACTGTGATATGCCTGTAAATAATTCTGTCCCCCCTCAGAAAATAGAATATAAACAAACAAAACAAACTACAAAAAAGCCTAAAAATAAAATATCTAATAAAAAATCATTAAGTACTTTAAGTTTGCCTATAAAGATAAAGAAAAAACACAAAAAACGCAAATTCAAACCTAATAAAAGATTTTATATTGCTACAGCTATTGTAGGTGTATTGGTAATTTGCATGTATAATAATATTTCCATGAGAGATAATTATACTTATTACGAACCTATTACTACTGACAATTCTGATTATTCGTCACAAGAGGACGGCGTTTTTCAGGCAGGAACTTATCAGATTGGCGAACAATTCCCAGAGGGTACTTATATATTCCTGCCAAATTTCACAAGTGGCAATACAGGCACATTAAATATTTATTCGGACTTGTCTTGTCAATACCCTATCTCTCAGGAATATAGTCTTGATGGTGAACGTATTGTAGAAGTTACCGGCGATAACTGTATAAGATTTTCATACGCTACTGCTTATAACCTTGATATGCACCCAGAAATAGTCAATAGCCCCCAAAGAACAGATGGTATGTTTATAGTCGGCAGGGATATTGACGAGGGAACATATACTCTTAAATCCAAGTATTCTACTGATTCAGAATGGAATATATATTCAAGTGTGGACGCTATATATCCAACATTAAAAAGTTCCGGATTACTCATTCAAGAAGATGAAGAAAACAATTCAGAACAGAACGACAATCAGATTACACTTGAATACGGCGATATTCTTGAATTAAAAGATTGTCTGATTGATGAGAATGTATCAGAAAATGAATATTATGAAACACCTGAATTAAACGACCAAAACCAAATTTTCAATAATGAGGGTATTTTTCCGGACGGCACTTACAAAATAGGAACAGAATTTCCCGAGGGACTTTATATATTTGTTCCCACACTATCAGATAATCATGCTGTAGAAGGAATTTATTCAGACCCTGAATGTAAAAATCAGATTTCTTCTGAATATGTTCATTTTGATGGCACTCGAATTGCAAAGATTTCGGGTGACGGATATGTTGATTTTTCGTGGGCTACCGCTTATAATCTCGATATGCACCCCGAATTAGTTAACGACCCTCACAAAACAGAAGGTATGTTTATAGTCGGCAGAGACATTGAAGCAGGTACTTATGAACTCGAAGAAACAAATAATTCTTATGGTTATGCCGAATGGTATATATATTCCGATTTAACTTCAATAGGTGGTCCAATAAAAAAAGATAGCGGAAGTTTTTATTCAGAAGATGAATACAACTCAAATGTTACTAACATAATAACACTCGAGGACGGAGATATTTTTGAATTAAAGGGGTGCAGAATTAAGGAATAATTTCTACTGCTATAGCCTGCATACCCATTTCATCATAACGGCGTTCGACAAGTCTTTTAATATATGGAGTATTCTTTGAAACAAGCGGGTCATTGAAATAATAATTTTCGTCATCATATCCGACAAGTACAAGACAATGTTCATTTGATTTCCAGAAATAACGTTCTCCCGTGTTTTCAACAATCCAACTATTACTTAAATTTATAAAAGTCGGTTTCATATTTATGCTTGCCCATATAAGTACCGGAACTCCATTATTAATATATTTTTCACAAATTTCCTCAAGTTCCATTCCTTTGAGGTCTGTTATTTTATAATTTTTTCCGAGTTTATACTCCTGCGGTGTAAGATACCTTTGTAACGCAAGTATAATTGCTCCGCTATAACAGCCATAACCAGTATTATATTTTGGATTGCCTACAAAAACTTTATCAGGATTTCCGCCGTATTTGATTTTATCTTTTCCTTTTCTTGTAACGTCAACGGCATTAAGATAACCTTTATTTATAATGTCACCTGCTTTTATATCAAATCCATAAAACGCAAGCAACATTGATGTACTTACGAGTTCACAGCCTGTCGGATAATCATGTTGCGAATAATACGGAACATCTATAAACATTTCTTCTTTAAGATTACGGACAACTTTTTTTATTTGAATTGTTGTTTGAGTTTCAGTATATTCTGTAGTAATTATTGAACTTTTTGTCATTGTTGTTTCAGAATGCACTCCACCCAATGGATTTAGATTCTGAGGTTCAGTTCCGCAGGCTGTCAGCATTGCTAAAGATAATATCAATATTTTTTTCATTAATTCACCTCACAGAAAAAAGGACAGTTTTTTTAATAAACTGCCCTGTTTTTTATAATCAGTCGTTATTTTCTGTTTTTTCGGATACTGTTATTTTAGTAACTGCTTTTGTTTCTGAAATATTTCCCTCTTCGTCCTCAGTAGTAGTTACAACTGCAACTTCAATATTTCTGAAACTATTTATAACTTCTGAAAGATTAAGCATTGTGCGGTGAAGAATTTCTGTCTGATTGCCCATGTAAACTTTTCCCGCCGGAGTTTCCGGATTCTGTTCAAGTAATGAAAAAACCATACTTAATACATCAACAGCACTCTTTGGGGATTCGATTTTATCAGATGATTCAAGCTTTAAATTATATTTTCCATACTCCGCAACATGAAGTATTTCTGCAAAAGCATGATTTTCAAAACTGATTTCTGCATAATTTTTCATTATAAAAACTCCTTTCAGGAAATAACAGATTTCAACTGTTCTACCTTGTCGGTCTTTTCCCATGCAACGTTGAGTTCTTCACGTCCCATATGACCATATGCAGCAAGCTTTCTGTACTGAGGCTTTCTAAGATTGAGCATTTCAATAATAGCTGCTGGTCTGAGGTCGAAAATCTTTTCAACGGCTTCTGAAAGCTTGTCCTCTGAAACCTTTCCTGTACCAAAAGTATCAACAAGAATTGAAACAGGCTTAGCAACTCCGATAGCATAAGAAAGCTGTACTTCACACTTATCAGCAAGACCGGCTGCAACAATGTTCTTTGCAATATATCTTGAAGCATACGCTGCACTTCTGTCAACTTTAGTCGGGTCTTTTCCGCTGAAAGCTCCGCCACCGTGTCTTGAATAACCGCCATATGTATCAACAATTATTTTTCTTCCGGTAAGTCCGCTGTCTCCCTGAGGACCACCAATAACAAAACGTCCGGTAGGATTAATGAAAATCTTGGTATCATCATCAATGAGATTTTCGGGAATAATTTCTCTGATAACATATTCTTCAATATCCTTGCGGAGCTGATTCAATGAAATATCTGCGGAATGCTGTGAAGAAACAACAACTGCATCGATTCTTGCAGGTTTTCCGTCTATATACTCAACTGTAACCTGTGTTTTACCGTCCGGACGCAGATAACGAAGAGTGCCATTTTTACGAACTTCAGTAAGTCTCATTGCAAGTTTATGTGCCAGTGAAATCGGTAATGGCATAAGTTCAGGAGTTTCATTGCAGGCATAACCGAACATAATTCCCTGGTCACCAGCACCATTTGAAAAACCGTCATTTTCGTCATTGTTTTCCCTGTACTCGAAAGCCTCATTAACACCCATTGCAATATCAGATGACTGTTCATCAATGCTTGTAAGTATTGAACAAGTATGTGCATCAAATCCATATTTTGCACGGTCGTATCCAATATCAGCAACTACCTGACGTGCAATTTTCGGAATATCAATTCTTGCAGTAGTTGAAATTTCTCCCATACAAAGAATCATTCCAGTAGTAATAATAGTTTCACAAGCTACACGACCGTTTTTATCCTGTTCAAGAATTGCATCAAGTACGGCGTCTGAAATCTGGTCACAAATTTTATCGGGGTGTCCCTCTGTAACTGATTCAGAAGTGAAAAAAACTTTACTCATAAGTATACCTCCTAATAAAAAAACGTTCCGAATATTAACCGGAACGTTTTGATTCTGAAAAAAATCCTCATCTGCCGGATAAAACCGCAGGAATTAGCACCTTTCCGCACATAAGCAGAAGGTTGCCGGACATCATAGGACCTGTTTCCTCCGTCACTCTTGATAAGGTTATAATAGCATTATAACATACCTTTTCAGAAATGTCAAGAGATTTTTTCAATAAAAGCACTTTTTTTGTAATTTTCAAGGGCTTCAAAGATTTTATGAAACAATATTTTATTAGGGAAACGCTCATAATCAGCAAAAATCCATATACCATTACTATAGAAATGTTCTGCAATAGCGGCAGCAGTACCTGCACTGCGACCTTTGCCATAATCGCACTGACAAATTATATCCATGCCATTATTATAGGCATTGTATATAAATTCAGCTATATCAACAGATTCTGGAAAATATGTTTCGTATGTATAACCCTGTTGTTCAAGATAATTAATATCAATGTCATCAAATCCTAAAGAAAAAACATTATCACACACTCCGCTGTAATCAACAGGGGCATAATCCTTGTCAATTTTATGGGCATTAGGGTCATAATAGCTTATAACTACGGTATTTTCCGGAAATTTTCCAGATTTAATTATTTCCTGAATTTCCTTACGTGAAAAAATTGAAATCTTCATAAATGCACCTCACAATATTTTTTATTATATTGTACTATATTGTTTGAGGTTTGTCAATAGTATATGTATAATTTGTAATTAATTGATAGTCTAAAAAAACAAACAGCTTTCTGGTTAAGGAAAGCTGTTTGCCATGATATAGGGATTATTGGGGATTTTTCAAACCAGCGATGGGGTAAACGCCGATTCGAATATGAAAAAACGGCTTCCAGGATTTCTCCTTTCAGCATATTCATTATAAACGCCTTATGTGTAAATTACGTGATAGAAAAGTAAATTTTCTATTACAGATATTTAACAATTCTTACTAAAAGATTACATTTATGTTTTATCATTTATCTTAAACCAGAATATTGAACCTTTTCCGATAGTACTTTTTACTCCGTAATCGTATCCATGAAGTTTAAGAACAGCTTTAACAATAGATAATCCTAAACCTGTTCCAACTACTTCCCTCTTATGATTTTCAGAACGATAGTATTTATCGAAAATAAGTTTAATTTTATCTTCTTCTATTCCGTCGCCGGTATCTTCGATTTCAATAAGAACTCCGTCAGGCTTGTTAATCTGACGCACATAAACTTGTTTGTCCACGCCGGTATAATTTATGGCATTGTTTATAAGATTGTATATTACCTGCTCAATCTTTACAACGTCACAACAAACCATTCTTTCAGTATCAGGAGTAAAATGTATATGATATCCCATTTTATCCGAAATACCTTTAAAGCGTCCTATAATTTCGTTGAGTTTTGAACTTATTTCAAATTCTGATAGATTAAGCTTTTGTTTACCGCTTTCGAGTTTTGAAAGGTCAAGAATATCATTAACCATAGCCGAAAGCCTGTCCGTTTCGTTTATAATAATTTCAAGATGTTCATTACGCTTTACGGGATTATCCCCTGACAAATCACGTATCATTTCGGCGTAAGCCTTTAACATAGTAAGGGGGGTTCTAAGGTCATGGGAAACATTAGCTATCAAGTCTCTTTGCATTGTATCAACTCTTGAAAGTTCCTTTTCAGCATACATAAGAGTATCAGCAAGCTTTTGTGCTTCAAGATAGCCTGTACCGTCAAACTTTGTATTAAGGTCACCTTTTGCGAGATTTTCGGCAGATTTTGTAATTCTGTCTATCGGATGTGAAATCCTGTTTGCCAGAAATACAGATATTACCGCTGCAATGAGTATCAGCAAAACAGTTATTATCACAAGCTGACGTTTTATTATAGAAACAGTTGAACTTACGGGAGCGAGTTCAGCATTTATAAGCAAATAACCTTCCGGATTATCGACACTGCCAAGAACACATATATAAATAAGCATATCAGTATGGCTTGTAGGATTGGTTACTTTATATAAAGCTTCTGGCAAACCGGTGCGTCTTATTTCGTTCATAAACTTATATGTACTATTTTCCTTGCCATGTACCAAACAGTCACCGAGAACGTCTTTTGAATAAATAGAGCGTCCATACCTGTCAAGAATTTCAACACACACATCATTATCAATAGCTGTATCAGTATATTTTTCAACAAATTTTGTTCTGTTTCCAGATTTGTAGTCAGTATTATATGCATCAACTATTTCAACAGCGTTTTCGGTAACAGAACGTGTTTTCATTCCCTCATAGAAAGATTCAAGAAAAAATATCTGAAATATCCACATAAGCACAAATACCAGTATTGTAAATAAAACAAAATGTATCCATACTTTAAGACGCAGTGGCATATGGTTATTTGCTTTTTTGATATTATGGATTATATTCAAATTTATATCCCAGTCCCCTCAAAGTGACGATATAATTACGGTAATGTTCTCCAAGACTGCTACGCAACATTTTTATATGTGTATCAACTGTTCTGTCGTCACCGAAAAAGTCATAGCCCCATACTTCCTCAAGAAGCTTGTTTCTTGTAAGTGCAATGTTTTTGTTTTTAACAAGGTAAAAAAGCAAATCATACTCCTTAGGGGTCATGGAAATTTTTTTACCATCAATATAAACTTCACGTCCGGAAATATCAACTTCCAGTCCTTCAAAAACATACTTGTCCTGATATACCGGAGCTTCAGGGGCAACGTGTCTTTTAAGAACGACTTTCACACGAGCCATAAGTTCCTTAGGTGAAAATGGTTTTACAACATAGTCATCAACGCCTATTTCAAAGCCGAAAAGTTTGTCATATTCTTCACTTCTTGCCGAAAGCATTATAACCGGAATTTTCTTTGTTTTGTGTATTTCCTTACAAGCGGAATAACCGTCAAGTCTTGGCATCATAACGTCCATAATAATTAAATCATAGTCATTTTCGTGACAAAGATTGACAGCTTCCATACCGTTTTCAGCCTCGGTAACTTCATAACCCTCAAACTCTGCGTACTCACGGACGACTTTTCTTATATTAACTTCATCGTCCACTACAAGAATATGTTCCATAAATAACAAACACCTCTTTTTGTATTTTTATACCGGAAAAAAGGTTATTCTCCGGTAATTACATTATAACATAATATCACACAAAAGTGTACATCTTGTGATAAATTTCTGTAATTTTACAGTAAATTTATTTATTTTGTCACCAATTTCAAATTTATGATTGACATTTTCGGTAATTTTTGCTATAATGTATATGGTTTAGTATTATTCTGATTGGAGGCAAAAATATATGAACCTTAACAATCCACTCGCTGCAGCAATAATAATAGCAACTGCTACAGGTCTTGTTATTGCATATACAAGAATATTTCCTGATATGGCAATGATAACAATTATTACATATATTTCAACAATGTTTTTTCTTTCACTTATACTTGCTATTTCGGCTTGGATTTACAAAAAACACAAATCATCTGTTGATGCCGGTGATATAGCAGGTATTTCAGAAAATCTCAACACAGAAATGATTATGTGGACTGATGACTTTTCCGCAGTTTATATGAACAAACATATGCGTGAACTCCTCGGAATCGGTACTAATTTTGACCATAAAGCCGAAATAATGCGTGCTTTCGGAATTGATAATATCAATAGTTCTACTATACAAGAAATAATAAAAAGCAATTCGCATGAAGCACGTTTTATGAGTGCAAATGATGTTCCGACTACTATAGCATGGAGTACTTCTCTTGTAAAACAAAAGAAAAAAACTTCACTATATTTAAGTACCGGACTTAATCTTACTGAAATCAAAAAAATGCGTCTCGACCTCGCAAGTACAAATGACCTTTTCAACTATTCAATGAATCTTGCTGAAATCGGAATAATTATGTCAAATGATATGGCAAATTTCATAGCATCTCCGGAAACCGTCCGTATGCTTGGTTTGAAAGGTAATAATATTTCATTAAAGACTCTCCGTGCAAAAATTCACCCGAATGACCGCCTAACATTTGACAGTACAATAAAATCAGCATATGTCGATAATGGCAATGAAGTTCATAGTCTTGAAATACGTATATGTTCCGCTGATAGTTTTTATCATTGGTACACATTCCGCTACAAAGGCATGAATAATTCCGACTCCCTGCCAATGTTCGGAGGTGCATTGATTGACAGTTCACAGGAACACGAAAAAGACCTTATAATTGAACGTCTTGCATATATTGATGAAGTTACGGAAATTCCTAACCGTAATAAATTTATGGACGTAGGTCAGGAAACATTTGAACAATGTCGCCTGCTCAATTGTTCATACTGGATTGTAGTATTTGATATAGACCGTTTTCACATTATAAATGACAGTTGCGGTTATCAGAACGGAAATCATATTTTAAAGAATTTTGCAAATATTATGTATAAGTTCATAACTCCGGGAGGACTCGCCGGCAGAATAAGTGGTGATAACTTCGCCATGATTTTGAGAGATTACGGTGATGACGATTTACCGGTACGTACTGCAAAAAATATTCAAGAAGAATTTGCTAAACTGGCTGTTGATGAATTTGCCTCAATAAATCTGAGTTGTTCAGTTGGCTATTCAAAAATGCCGGAGGACAGCGAAACATTCCTTGAAGCATTTGAACACGCCGAATTTGCTTTAAAATCCGGTGGTACTGATAACAGTTCAATACGTGGATATGAAGCCCGTATGCACGATTCTATCATAGGAAGAAATGAACTTGAAAAAGAACTTGCCCTTGCCATTGACAATAATGAATTACAATTATTCTATCAGCCTAAAATCGACCTTTCAACAGGTAAAATAATGGGTGTTGAAGCCCTTATACGCTGGATTAAACCTGATGGTACTATTATAAGACCTGATGTTTTTGTGCCGGTTGCTGAAAGTTCACATCTTATAGGAAAAATAAGCGAATTTGTTTTGAATGAAGGTTGCCGTCAAAATAAATTATGGCAGAAAATGGGTTATCCCGAAATAGTAATGTCAATAAACTTTACATCAACAGATTTCTATCAAAAAGACCTTAAAGACAAAGTTTTTGAGACTCTCGCGAAAACCGGTCTTGACGCAAAATGGCTTGAAGTTGAACTTACTGAAACTCTTGCTTTAAGTGACATTGATTATGCTGTTTCTCAGATGAATAAACTTCGTGAACTCGGTGTAAAACTAGCTATGGACGATTTCGGAACAGGTTATTCCTCATTGAGTTATCTCCAGATATTGCCGATTACTCTCCTTAAACTTGACCGTTCGTTTATAATAGACATTGAACACGATAATATAGCCTATGAAATAGTTTCATCAGTAATAAGAATTGCTAAATCCAAAAAAATTGAAACTATTGCAGAAGGCATTGAAAATCTTAATCAAGAAGATATTCTCCGGAAAGCCGGTTGTGATTTTGGACAAGGTTATCTATATGGCAAGCCAATGCCCGCTGAAAAATTGCAAGAGTTCCTTGAGGAGAATATGAAAAAAGTCAATTAAAATTATTTTTTAATGGAGGTTACTCACATGAAAAGAAGAATAGGTATTCTGACAAGCGGTGGCGACTGTCCCGGTTTAAACGCCACAATAAGAGGTGTTGCAAAAGCCTGCTATGAACGTTTTGGAGAAGACAATGTTGAAATCGTAGGTATTTCCAATGGTTATTACGGACTTATCAATAACCTTTGCAAAGATATGGCTCCATCGTCATTCTCCGGAATCCTCACACAAGGCGGTACTATTTTCGGCACAAAACGCCAGCCATTCAAGATGATGCAGGTTATAGGAGAAGATAATGTTGATAAAGTCAAGAACATGAAGGAAACATACAAAAAACAAAAACTTGATTGTCTCCTTACTCTTGGCGGAAACGGAACTCACAAAACTTCAAAATTACTTTCTGATGAGGGTCTTAACATTATCGGACTTCCTAAAACCATTGACAATGATATTTACGGAACAGATGTTACTTTTGGTTTCCATACAGCAGTTGATATTGCAACAGATGTTATTGACCGTCTTCATACAACCGCTGCAAGCCATTCAAGAATACTTGTTTGCGAAATTATGGGAAATAAAGCCGGTTGGCTCACTCTTAACGCAGGTATAGCAGGCGGTGCAGATGTTATAATTATCCCTGAAATTCCATATGATATTGATAAGGTCTGCGATTCTGTAATGGCAAGAAGTGCTTCTGGAAAGCCATTTTCTATATTGGCGGTTGCTGAAGGTGCTTTTGATATCGAAGAAGCAAAAATGAAAAAGAAAGAACGTGCTAAAAAGCGTTCTGAAGCCGGAATAATTACAGCTACTTCACGTATTGCAGCACAGATTCAGGCAAATACAGGTATTGAAGCACGTGTTTGTGTTCCCGGACATATGCTCAGAGGTGGTGCTCCGAGTGCTTATGACAGAGTTCTTTCAACTCAGTTTGGCGTACACGCTGCATACCTTATATCCCAAGAAAAATATGGCAGAACTGTTGCAAAAATCGGCAATAAGATAACTTCAAACAAGCTTAGTGAGATTGCAGGAAAAACAAAATTTGTTGATACTGATAACCACCTTGTAATAGCTGCACGTGATATTGGTGTATCATTTGGTGACTAATTTCTTTGCATAATAAATGCTGTCATAAAACAACAGACAGCATTTATGTTTTTACAAACAAACAATTATATTATTTTCCACAATATAAACTATGTTTTTATTGTATATATGGTAAAAATATAAAATTTATCCTTTTGACCTGAAAAAACACTTTTCAAATTAAAAAAAGTATGATATAATATCTTATATTTCTTTTAGGAGGTATCTCAATGACGGAAATAGAACTCTATAATCTTTGGCTTAAAAATGCCACTCAAGACCCCGATTTACAAACAGAACTTAAAAGTATTGAAAATGACAGTGACGCTATCAAAGACAGATTTTACCGTGACCTTGAATTTGGTACGGGCGGTCTGAGAGGTGTTATCGGTGCAGGTACTAACCGCATGAACATCTACACTGTAAGACGTGCTACACAAGGTTTTGCTGATTATCTTAATCAGGAATATTCTAATCCGAGTGTTGCTGTTTCATTCGACAGCAGAATCAAGTCTGACGTATTCTCAAAAGCAGCAGCAGAAGTTCTTGCGGCTAATGGTATCAAAGTTCATATATATAAAGAACTTATGCCTACTCCATGCCTTTCATTTGCAGTACGTGAACTTCATTGTCAAGGCGGTATAATGGTTACAGCAAGCCATAACCCTGCAAAATACAATGGATACAAAGTTTACGGTGATGACGGTTGCCAGATTACTCTCAGAGGAGCTGGAATTATCCTTGACAAAATAAACTCTCTTGACATATTCAATGATGTTAAAACTTCATCATTTGAAGAGGAAGTTAAAAAGGGTAATATCTGCTTTATCGGTCAGGAAGTTATTGAAGCTTTTTATGATAAGGTTCTTGCTGAGGGCTTAAATACTGAACTTTGTGCAACAAGCGGTCTTAAAGTTGTCTACACTCCGCTTAATGGTACTGGTAATAAGCCTGTTCGTGAAATTCTCAAGAGAATTGGTATTTCAGAAGTTACAGTTGTAAAAGAACAGGAAAATCCTGATGGAAATTTCCCTACTTGTCCTTATCCAAACCCTGAAATCCGTGAAGCTCTCGCTGTAGGTCTCGAATACTGCAACAAGGTTAAACCCGATTTACTTCTTGCTACTGACCCTGATTGCGACCGTGTAGGTATTGCAGTTCCTGACGGCAACGGAGGTTATGCTTTATTTTCCGGTAACGAAGTGGGTGCAATGCTTCTGGAATATATATGTCAGCAGAGAATTAAAAACGGTACTATGCCAAAAAATCCTATAACTGTTAAAACTATCGTTACAACTGACATAGTTAATCATATCGCTAAGGAATATGGCGTTGAAGTTATTGATGTTCTTACAGGCTTTAAGTTTATCGGCGAACAAATCAAACTTCTTGAAGATAAAAATCAGGAAAACAGATATATTTTCGGATTTGAAGAAAGCTATGGCTATCTCTCCGGAACTTATGTTCGTGACAAGGACGCTGTAAATGCATCAATGCTTATTTGCGAAATGGCATCTTATTACCGTTCACAAGGCATTACTCTTTTACAGGCTCGTGAAAATATGTACAAGAAATACGGTGTTTTCCATCAAACTCTTCACAGCTTTACTTTCGAGGGCGAAAGCGGTATGAACAAAATGAATGAAATCATGAACACTCTCCGCAATAATCCGCCGGCTGAAATCGCTGGAATCAAAGTAATTAAATTTGATGACTATAAAACAAGTATTTCCAAAGATATTACCAATGGCACAGAATCTACAATAAACCTTCCAAAATCAAATGTTCTTGCATTCTTCCTTGAGGGCGGTTCTAAGGTGATTGTGCGTCCTTCCGGTACTGAACCTAAAATCAAGCTTTATCTTACTTCCAAAAAGCCTACACATGAAGAAGCAGAAGAACTTGAGGCTAAGCTTGCAAACACTCTTAGTAAAATTTTTGAATAATACACATTCGGGCGGACTTATATGTTCGCCCATTTTCTTAAAAAATTTTATATAAATACATGATGTTTTAAAAAAATAATCTTCTTAAATTGAAGTTATCATTGACAAAATATTGATATTTTCATGTACTCTAACAATACAATTATACATCAGAAACTAATTCACAGTTGACCAGATAGTAATGATTTTTGAACGTCCAATATCAATAACCGATAAAAAAGCTCGAGAAATTATAAATCAAATTCAAAATAGTTAAATAAAAAAAATATAATTCAGACTCTTGACAAGCTAAAAATAATATGATAGAATAAATTAAGTAATGTGACACTACTGTCTTATGTAACTGATGGGCTGTCCGTTTTAAATAGTATCTGAAAGAGGTGACAATCGTGAAAGAAGGAATCCATCCTAATTTTGTCAAGACCACAATTACTTGCCACTGCGGTAACGTAATTGAAACTATGTCCACAAAAGAAAATATAAAGGTTGAAATTTGTTCCAAGTGCCACCCGTTCTATACCGGCAAGCAGAAGCTCGTTGATACAGGCGGACGTGTTGACAGATTCAAGAAGCGTTTCAATATGGACAAGTAATTATACAGCCGGTCTACAGACCGGCTTTTTGCGTATAAAAAAGGAACAACCCTCTATGAACTATTTTACTATATCTGATATTGCCGAAGCGTCCTTTATTGAAAAACGCTCGGAATTTATATGTCGCCTTGCTCCCGTAAAAACAAACGAAAATGCCATTGATTTTATAAATACTGTACGTGCTGACAACCGCAAGGCTAAACACAACGTATATGCATACATTTTAAGAAATGACAATATTTCCCGATATTCAGACGACGGCGAACCTCAAGGAACTGCCGGTGTACCTGTATTAGACGTTCTGCAAAAAAAGGGGCTTACAGATGTATGTGCGGTAGTCACAAGATATTTCGGAGGAATACTATTAGGAGGCGGTGGACTTGTTCGTGCATATTCTCACGCTGTATCACTCGCCTGCGAATCTGCCAATATTATGAATATGTGCTTGTGTCATCGCATCAAAATTACAACCGATTACACTATGTACGGAAAAATTTCCTATATATTACCTGAATTTTTTACAATCACATTAAATTCTGACTTCATCAGTAATGTTATTCTTGAAATTCTTGTACTCACTGAATATATTTCACCACTTATCAAAAAGCTTACTGAAATTACAAACGGTTCTGTCGTAATACAAGATTGCGGAGAACTATATGAAGACTTCTCATCAGTAAAATAATAACAAGAGGTGATATTATTATGACCTTACGTGAACAAATTGAAAACAATGAACGTCAGTTGACAAATGCTTTTGCGTGTCTCAGTACCGACCCTGAAATGACAAAGCGAAACCATTCAGAAACAAAATGTCCATATCGTACCGAATTTCAAAGGGACAGAGACAGAATTTTACACTGTAAAGCTTTTCGCCGTTTAAAACGTAAAACACAAGTTTTTCTATCTCCAACCGGCGACCACTACCGAACACGGCTTACACATACACTCGAAGTTTCACAGATTGCGAGAACTATTTCCCGTTGTATGCAACTTAATGAAGACCTTACTGAAGCTATTGCTCTTGGTCATGATTTAGGACACTCCCCTTTCGGACACTGTGGAGAAGCCGTTTTAAATAAAATATGCCCTCATGGTTTCAAGCACTATATCCATAGTGTAAGAGTTGCCGAAGAAATAGAAAATAACGGAAAAGGTCTTAATCTTACATTTGCAGTAAAAAACGGAATAGAATCTCATACTAACCGGATTGCCCTTACCAAAGAAGGAAATATAGTCAGGCTTGCTGATACCATAGCTTATATAAATCATGATATTGATGACTCAATACGTGCTGGTATTCTTCATGAAAGCGATTTGCCAAAAGAATGTACTGATATTTTAGGAAACAGCAAATCTGAAAGAATCACTTCTCTTGTAGCATCTGTCATAAAAAACGGCTATGATACCATAGATTTTGAACCACAAATACGTTTAGCACATGACAAACTGAAAGACTTCATGTTTGAAAGAGTTTATACCAACTACACTGCAAAACATGAGGACAAAAAAGCAGAAATTCTTATACAGGAACTTTATTCTTATTTCATAAAAAATACTGACAAACTTCCCGAGGAATACCGTAAAATTATGCAAAATTCTGACCCTGACCGTGCTGTATGCGATTATATAGCCGGAATGTCCGACCAATATGCTATTGATTTATATACAGAAATATTTATTCCTAAATCATGGAAATAACGGAGGATTATTTTATGTCACAAAATGATGAATTTATTGAAGAAATCCACCGTGCTAATCCAATTGAAAATATAATGAGTTCTTATATCCAGCTTAAAAAACATGGTAAAACTTATTTATGTTCATGTCCTTTTCATTCTGAAAAAACACCTTCATGTACTGTTTTTCCGGATACTCAAACATTTTATTGTTTCGGTTGCGGTGCTGGCGGTGATGTAATAACCTTTATAATGAAAATTGAAAACCTCAGTTTTATTGAAGCTTTAAAACTACTCGCCCAACGTTCAGGACTGGAAATGCCTGTTTATTCAGGTAATTCACAAAATTCACAGCGACGTACAAGAATATATGAAATGAACCGCATTTCTGCAAACTTTTTTTACAATAATCTTATAGCAAGCAGTGATAAATCTGGTCTTATGTATCTTATGGAAAGAAAAATTTCTCCGCAGATTATAAAAAAATATGGTCTTGGTTACGCTCCGGATAGCTGGGATAGCCTTGTCAGGCATCTCAATTCAAAAGGATATTCTGATGATGAAATTTCTGATGCATGGTTAGGCGGACGTTCCCAGAAAACCGGAAATATGATTGATATGTTCAGAAAAAGAGTAATGTTTCCGATAATTGACCTCAGAAAGAATATTATAGGATTCGGAGGGCGTGTTCTTGACGACAGCAAACCCAAATATCTTAATACTGCCAAAACTCCGGTTTTCGATAAAGGTTCTAATCTCTTTTCGCTTAATTTTGCAAAAAATACAGAAGATAAAAAAATTATTCTATGTGAGGGTTATATGGACGTTATAGCATTGCATCAGGCAGGCTTTGAAAACTCTGTAGCAACTCTCGGAACGGCAATTACTCCGGAACAGGCTCGCATAATAAGTCATTATGCAGAAGAAGTTATAATTGCATATGACAGCGATACCGCCGGTCAGAAAGCTACACAAAAAGCTATAAATCACTTTTCTGATGTAGGAGTCAGAACAACTGTTTTACGAATGGAGGGTGCTAAAGACCCCGATGAATTTATTAAAAAATTCGGACGTGACCGTTTCAGAATGTTGCTTGACAAATCCTATGATGCTAATGATTTTATGCTTGACAAATGCGAAAACGGTCTTGACCTCGACACAGAAGCAGGAAAAATCGAACTCCTTAAAAGAACATCATCAGTTCTTGCGGGAATGGAGTCACCGCTTGAACGTGAAATATATATTTCCCGAACGTCTAAAAAATGTGATATTCCGACAGATGTACTTAGAAATCATGTAAACGAAATTATAAACAATTCCAAAAGGCAAAACAAAAAAAATACATGGAAATCTATAAAATCCAACATCACCAAAACAACCGATTCAATAAATCCTGAATCAGTAAAATTCCCCAAAGAATCACGTGCAGAAGAAAATATAATACGTTTTCTTATAAAACAGCCAGAAGAATATCAAAATATATATAATATAATCCCTCCGGAAAAGTTCGTGACAACATTTAATAAAAAAGTTTACACGGCTATTCTTGAGTGTATAAAAAATAATAATAATTTTTCCCTTTCAATGCTTACAGAAATGTTCACTCCCGATGAAATGGGAAGAATTTCCGGAATCGATGCTAAAAACCGTGATACAGAAATAAATATTCAGGTTTGTCAGGACTGTGCAGAAGTTCTTAAAAAATCTGGTTCTATTAAAACAAACGACGATTTAAGCATTGATGAATTACAAAAACTTTTTGACTCAAAAAAATGATTTTCCGTTTTATAAAAATAAGTTTTTTTAATCCGGTTATCCGGTTTAATAAGTATCAATAAAAATTCTTCCAACTCTATAGATGGTAAAATGAACTGTAAATTAGAAACTTAACAGCAGTGGTAGGCTGAGTTAAATTGGTATTCCCCACTGACATGAGACAAATCACAGTCAGACATACACTAAATCGTCAGTCTCCGTGAAATTACCGACTATAGATTGGAAGAAAGAAACATATATAAACTATGGACTCACAAAAAACAGGAGGTATTTTTATGGAAAACAAAAAAACTACCATTGACGCTCTTATGGAAAAGGGCAAAACTACAGGCAAACTTACAACTAAGGAAATCACTGACGCTCTTGAAGAACTGGATTTTGACGTTGACCAGCTTAATACTTTCTATGATACATGTGAAAACCTAAATATTGAAATCGTAGAGGACATGAATATTGATTCCGATATGAAAATAGGTATGGATTCTGTTATGACAGATGACTTAGAAATGGCTCTTTCTACTGAGGGAATAGCTATTGATGACCCTGTTAAAATCTATCTTAAAGAAATCGGACGTGTTCCTCTCCTTACCACAGAAGAAGAAATAGAACTCGCTCAACGTATGAATAAAGGCGATTCTTACGCTAAAAAAAGATTATCTGAAGCTAATCTCCGTCTTGTAGTTTCAATTGCAAAAAAATACGTGGGCAGAGGTATGCAATTCCTTGACCTCATACAAGAGGGAAACTTAGGTCTCATAAAAGCCGTTGAAAAATTCGACTATACAAAGGGATTTAAGTTTTCAACATATGCTACATGGTGGATAAGACAAGCTATTACACGTGCAATTGCTGACCAGGCAAGAACTATCAGAATACCTGTTCATATGGTTGAAACTATAACAAAAGTTAAAAAAGTTTCAAGTCAGTTGCTTCACGAAAACGGTCATGACCCGTCACCAGATGAAATCGCAGAAAGACTCAATATGCCGGTTGATAAAGTCCGTGAAATTATGCGTGTTGCACAAGACCCTGTTTCCCTTGAAACTCCTATAGGTGAAGAAGAAGACAGTCATCTTGGTGACTTTATTCCTGATGACGATGCACCTGCTCCGGCAGAAGCAGCTTCTCATACCCTCTTAAAAGAACAGCTTAACGAAGTTCTTTCAACTCTTACTGACCGTGAAGCCAAAGTATTAAAGCTCCGTTTTGGTCTTGAAGATGGTAAATCACGTACTCTTGAAGAAGTCGGTCAGCGTTTTGATGTTACCCGTGAACGTATAAGACAAATTGAAGCTAAAGCCCTTCGTAAACTCCGCCACCCGAGCAGAAGTAAAAAAGTCAAGGACTTCCTTGACTGATAATCTACATAAAAAAGCCGTTCAGTAATGGACGGTTTTTATTTATATATATAATAATAACTCATTACTATAATAATTGTAATCTATCAAGCAAAACATAAAAAAGTTGAATATGCTTGATTGAACTTGAAACAACTGGATTAGTCTAAAAAATGCCTATAATACGTGATATTTAAAGTTGAATCAAAGAAAAAATTAAAAATCAAATATTTTAACGTGAAACTTAAAAAACCTCGATTTTGGAAATAATAATCCATTTTCGAGGTTTTTTAAATTCTGCAACATTTATCGTTTCAGAGCGTTGCAGAATTTTGAAGAATCGTTGCAAAATGCTAAATATAGCGTTTAAATCGTTTTTGGAAATTTAAACGCATATTAGAAAATGCAATGAAAAAATGTATTTCGGAGCTTAAAACGACCTGCGAACCTACGAACTAAAATGAACAAGCCTGCGAACTTGTTCGCAGGCTTGTTTTATACAAATAGTATTTTTTTATTTCATCTTGTTTCGGTTGATGAAATCTTTGAATTGATTAAAGACCTGTCGCTCGAGCGGATGTGAAAGAAACATATTCCTGTCGTACAACACCTCCATTCTTTTGGCTCTTATTCGAGCAGCAGTTATTGAGATATTGCACACACGAGCTATATCTTCTGCCGAGTGCAAATTCAATCCCCATAACACGCACGCTGGAGCTAACACGTCTATCGCAAAGCGTTCCACGGTGTATTCGTCCACATCGTTTGTTATGCCATCTGCATGACCGAAAACAATATGCCCTATCTCATGCATAATAGTATACCGGTTTTGAACAGTCGAAATGTCACGAACGATAATCACAAGCTGTCCATTATTGTTGATGACTCTTCCGTTTTCGTTGCTATCGAGTAATCCTAAATCCTTTTTTATAATTATTCCCATTTCAGAAACAATTTTTTTAAGGTCGACAGGTAAGCTCGTCACGTTTTGTTGCACAAGAAATTTCCATGATGCATTTCTTGCAGTTTTATAAATTTCATAGTTCAAAATAAAAGCACCTCCAGAGAGTATTGTACTCTCACAGATGTGCTTTTACTAATGTTAAAAATTGGTCTCTTCGGGGAGTTCGGCTATCTTCTCGGCTTCTTCAGCTGTCAACGGCATTTGTCCTGATGATGTGCCGACGATTTTCTGTTTATTTATCTGCTCTCTGCGGTGCTTTACGTCAAGCCATTCTTTGATTCTCTCCAGCACTTTAGCCTGCTCATAGTCGTTAAATTGTCTGAATACATCTAATAGCTGTCGCTCACTCGCTGGGAGGTCCGTAGCTTGAGGCATCTGCATTGAGCCATATTTGCGGTACTGCTCATCGCAATCATAAATCATTGCTATCAGTTTTGACCGCTCCCGCAACGGCAGAGAAGTGATGATTTTTGAAAGTTCTTCGTAAACCTCATCTTTTACGTTATCGCTCTGTACTTTTATTTTTTCTGATACTTCTTCTTTCTTATTTTCGTCAAATGGTTCTTGTTTATTATTATTAGTTGTTCCTAAAAATAGTACGTTTAGATCGATATTTAAATATTCGGCTAATTTAACGATTTTGTCGTAAGAGGGGTTCTTTAGTCTACCTCCCTTCCAATCCGTCAGAAAACTCGTATTAATGTCACAGCTGGTTAGACACTGTTTTTCGGTTGTTCCATTTTTTTGTATATACTGCAATAAAATTTTTAATATTTCTTGACTATTATTCACAAACTTCTTCCTTTCTGTAAGAAATTTCGTATCAAGTACTTGACTAATACGAAAAAACGTATTATAATATGAATAGTGGTAATACCACAGGGCATATATATTTTATCACAGCCAAATAAAAAAGTAAACAGAAAGGAATGATTTTTTTGAACGAAATCACAATTACAAACAGGGATGGTAAGCTTACCGTTTCGAGTTTGCAGGTAGCCAAAGACTTTGGTAAACGTCACGACCACATTATGCGTGACATTGAGAATCTCATTGCTGAAACGTCAGCAGAAAATTCTGATAATCTCACTACCCAAAACTGGGGAGTGAAAAGTTTCTTTACCGAAAACACCTACATCAACGAGCGTGGCAGAACATACAGGTGCTACGATATGACCCGTGACGGCTTTTCACTTCTGGTCATGGGCTTCACTGGCAAGAAGGCTCTTGAATGGAAGCTGAAATACATTGAGGCATTCAATGCTATGGAACAACAGCTCCTGAACAATAACGGCTTAAATGTCAATCTCGAAGAACTTATTGCCAAAACGGTGACTATGTCAATAAGCGAAACGGTAAAAGCTTTAATTCCTCTCATGAAAACTCCTGCTCAGGAAATAAAAGAACTTCACAGTGAAACAAAACGCATCAAAAAGAAATATAAGCATATAACTCCGAGTAAGATTTCAATGCTTGAACCTAAGCTCAAGCAACAGGTTGATGAGATAATTATTTCTGGAGAATATTCCTGCCAGCAGATTGCAAACTACATTATGAATAACAGCGATATCGAAATATCACAGATGTCTGTTAACAATTATAAACGCAAAAATTTCATTGAAAGTGATGAATTGCAACTTACATTATTTTAAAGAGGTGATTTTTATGACACTCGGACAGAAAGTGAAGCATTGTCGTGAAAAACTCGGCTACACACAAGTAGAACTCGCAAAGAGAACCCAGACATCTCAATCGTATATTTCACGTCTTGAAAAAGATGACTTTAATCCGTCGACACAAATGGTTGTAAGCATTGCCGTAACACTCGGAGTAAGCACTGATTACCTGCTCATTGAGGATAAGCAAGCAGTCTAAAAAAAATAAGTCCCCCATGGGACTTAAAAGAAGATGAAAATATGGAGAACAAAAAAGAGTTTGTTGAGAAACTTGGTACAATTCTTATAATGTATTCGAGAGAAAAAATTACAAAACTGGAATACATCAATGCGAACGGCGAAGAACTTGTACGTATCACTTTTACAAACGGATACAAGAAATATGTCAATATATGGGGAGATTCTTGCATTGCCGTAATGAACGATATTTACAAGGCATTGATACGTTAATACGTAAAGGCTTCTGAGCGACTGAGCCTATCAGTCGCATCCCACAGCTGAAAAGCTGAAAGAAACTTGAAAATCGAAAAGAGGTGAATAATATGAACTACTTATGCAAGGCACAAGCATATTTGAGAAGTATTGTATCAACAGTCAATTCTCTTGCCGGCATGGCAATGAGTGACGAACTGAAAAACAACATTGATGCACAGTACAAGATAATCAGAACACTTACTGAACTTGAACAGTCAACCTCTGAATTTATTTCAGAAGTCGGACTGGACAGTGAAATTCCGCAGTTCATAAAAATCAGCAAACAGAAGTTTGCAAACGTCAACAGCCGTCTGATTAAGCACTTAGAAAAAATCCAGTTACAAGGTCACAACTTTGACGAGTTAATCAGTACCTTGAAACTGGAAAACGAAACATTGAAAAGGGAGTGTGACTTCCTTTAATAATGTATAGTTTAAGTGTATCACAAAATGTGAAAAATGTCAATACCTATGAATAAATTTTTGTCGGAACATATTTGTTTCGGCAGAAAGGAGTGAAAATTTGGATTATCTTACTGTAAAAGAAACAGCAGAACTTAAAGGCTGTTCTGAGCGTTATATAAAAACGCTCTGCAAAGATGGTAAGATTAAAGCAGACTTACAGCTTCATCCGCAAAACAAACAGCTATGCTATATGATACCTGTATCAGCCCTTCCGGAAGAGTTGCAGATAAAATATTACAAGCAAAAGCGTACCGAATCAGGTGTGCTTCCTGAAAAGATTGAATCCAGCAACGCCGTTGCAACACCTTTGCAACAGCATTGCAAAAGCGTGGAAAAAACGTTTCAGGAATTCTCGGGGGCTGAGCGTGAGACTATAAGATTTTGGTCAAACCTACTCAATCAATGGCAGGCAGAACGTTCGGAACGCAAAGACAAAGCTGAATTTGACAAACTGTTTGTCGCACATCAAAAATACATAAATCCCGAAATCGAAATCAGTGTTGCAATATTGTATCGCAAATATGCATTTTACAAAAACGAATGCTATTCCGGACTGATAGACAAACGAGGGGGCTGGAACAGAGGCAAAAGTAAGCTCGATGATGATAGTATAATATGGCAGGCGTTTCTTCAACTTTATCTCGACGACAACGAAGCTAAAGTAGCCGACTGCTATAAAAAGATGACAGCTTTTGTTGCTGAAGAACATCCGGAATTAATGGAAGATATTCCATCGATTGCAACATTTAGGCGGAAGATACAAAAGATACCGTTTGCGGTACTCGAATATGCTCATAAAGGTGAAAAAGCTATGCATGACCATTGTGTTCCGCACGCTGATAGACTTACCGATAATCTCAAGGCAAACAGAGTCTGGGTTATGGATAACTATACGATTGATGTACTGGTCAAAAATGAAGACGGAGTAACAGCTACAAAACGCATATATTTAACAGGCGTACTTGATGCTAAAAGTTTTGTGCTCGTCGGTTGGAATATATCAACATCGCCGGATTCACAGTCAACTCTAATAGCCCTTAAAAATGCAATTTTACGCCATGGCAGTCCGGTTGAATTATATCTTGACAACGGCAGATAGTTTACGGCAAAGGATATAAGCGGTCGTCGTGGTAGCCGTAAGATGTCGGAGGAAGAAATACCAGTGGCAATTCTTGAGAGGCTCGGAATAAGTGCAACGTTCGCGAAACCTCGAAATGCACAAGCGAAAACCATAGAGAGAGCTCATTTGACGTTCAAGAACCAATTTTGCAGAGGACTTAACGGATGGTGCGGAGGAAATATACTCGAACGCCGTGAAAGCCTGAAAAGACATATTAAAAACGGCATCATCGAAACTGAACCCGAAATACGCAACTTTTTCAAACAATACATTGAATGCGTTTACAACGTCGGCGAATACGGTGGAAGTGACCCGAAATATCAGGGGTGTTCCAAGATAGATGTGTGGAATAAATCTATACAAAGCACAAGCTTAAAAGTTTACGAACCTGATGTGCTTAATCTTCTCATGATGAGGACAAGCGGTTATCAAAAAATTAAGCGTGAGGGCGTATTCGTTCCGTATCAGTCAGAAAAAATATGGTACTACGACAAAAATACGACATGGCAACACATTGGCGAAGAAGTGTGTGTCAGATACGACCCATGTGACCTCAGACAAGTGAGAATATACGACAAAGAGGACAGATATTTATTCAGCTGGGAGTGTGCAGATTGGCTCATGGCGGAATACATTGACGAAGAATCGTCAAGAATCGCCGAAATCGAGGGCGTGAAGAAAATCACTGCTAAAGACATAACCGAAAGAGCAAGGCAAATTAAAGGCAAACCTTGCATAACGAGAAAGTCCGCTATTGAGTATCAGATAAAGCAAGGGGAAGGCAAATTTAAGGTCCAGTTGCCGAAAAATGTTGAAATTGTAATGGCAGAAGAACCGCTGAAAAAAGCTGTCGGAATTGAAACTGAAACAATTGAAATAAACCTTAAAAAAATGGCACTTAACAGTGCAAAAAGAAAGGATAGTAATTATGACTGAATATACAGATGACCAGAAATTAACACTCAATAAGCTGGAAGCATTTATCCAAGAGCAGCCGTCCCAGAAACAGACAAGCAGAATCCTCGGAATGTCGGATACAGTTATATCCAAACTGAGAAAAGGCACTTATGAGGGCAATGCTGATGAAAAACTGGACAGAATCTCCAGATATCTGGAGATGAAAGAAGACCTCAAAAACACTTACTCTCCATCTAAGTATGTTGATACATATATATCATCACAAATATATGATATTATCAAAGTATGCCATACAAAAGGTGGATTATCTATAGTTTCAGGCGAGGCAGGAATCGGAAAAACCAAGGCGATAAACAAGTATGTTGCAGATCACCCGACAAACGCTTTTGTGGTCACGATGAATCCATGCCTTACAGGTGTAAAAACATTGCTTAGTATAATCGCCGATGAGATAGGAAGCGAACATCCTTACTCTATCCCGAAACTTTATGCAGCCATTAGAAACAGGCTGAGTGACGGCATGGTACTGATATTTGACGAAGCACAGCATATGACTCTGAAAAATATTGAAGTTCTCAGAAGTTTTTCGGATTATTTTGACAATATGAATCAAACCCTCGGAATATGCTTTATCGGCAATCCTGAAACAGTTTACAGAATGGGCGTAAAAAAGGCTGAATTTGCCCAGATTGCAAACAGAGCAAAGCAAATAAAAGTTTATTCAACGTCGGAAATACAGCGTTCTGACATAGAAAAATTGTTCCCCGTTCTTTCCGGTTGTGACAAAGAAATTGATTATTTATACAGCATATCGCAGACAAAACAAAGCATCAGAGGAGTTGTAAACCTGTTCTCCAACGCTTATGATAACGAAAATATAACATATGAAGGACTCGTTGCGATGGCGAAATTCATGGAAATGGAGGTCTGAAATGAAACACAAAAATGCTAAAAAGCCAACTAAAAAGCAGTGCATACTCCTTACAAAATTCGGTTTTGATTTTCGTGACTGGCTTGTGATGACAGAAAGCAAGCACGAAATCAAAGTCATAAACAGACATACCGGAGCGGTCAGAACGCTCGAAAAAATCTAAATATCAGGGGATTCATTCCCCTGCTCTAATGCGACCAACGGCGGTGACAAGTCCGCATAAACGCAGAGTCAGAGTGAAAAATAAAGGAGGTAAATTTATGGAAGATAAAATTTGTATGTTTTCGGCTAACAAATCCGGAAGTTTCTGCAAAATTCTGGTTGGAGAGAAATGCGACGGCAGAAATAAATGCTGTTCGTTCTGGAAGACTGAGAAACAGTTTTGTGATGAAAGAGACAGAGCGATTGTTCTTAACCGCCGACGTGGGAACTGTCTGAAATGCCAGTACATGGAAGCGTGCAAGCTAAGCACAGAAGATGCGGTTGATAATTTTCTTCAAGGAGGTGCAGTCCGTGAAAATAATATTTAACGTTGAAGAGCTGTACAGACTGATGAGAAAACATAACACCAAAACAATTGCTCAACTGAGCAGAGAAAGCGGGTTATCCAGTGAGCGATTGTACATGGCAATACGCAAGAAATCAATGTCAAAAGAAAATAGCTGGATTCTTGCAAAATTTTACGGATGCCACGTAGAAGATTTATGGGTTATGGATTGGTCGCAGTAAAAAATGTATCAAATGCATAGTTATTTAACTTGAAATAATATTACATATATGATATAATTTAGTCAAATTATATCGGAGGTAAATAACTATGCGACTTTCAAAGAAAAAAGAAAAAGAATTTGCCACAAAAATCAGGCAAATCAAGGAACTCGAACAGCAGAAGAAACAGCTTGAAGATGATATCGACGAAATCAAAAACGACATCAAGGCATACATGGACAAGAACAAGACTTCCGAGCTTACCGTTGATATTTTCACAGTGCATTACTCAGAAATTGCTACAGAACGTTTCGACAGCAAGGCACTCAAAAAATCCGACGAGGAACTCTATAACAAATACCTGAAAACAGGCACGTCAAAGCGTTTTTCGATTACATAAGCAATAAATAGCTTCGGCAGAAAAATACTGTCGAGGCTATTTGTGATGAGGTGAAACTATGGCAAAAATGACTCAAAAACTGTACGCATTAGCGGCGGAATTGAATCTGTTGGAACGTGGAAATCCTGAAGACCCTTTTCATGTTATCGTTTACAGGATTACAAGAAAAGAACACGTTAGCGAGCTGAATCAAAAAGAAGAAAAAGCTGTTCTGAAAGAATTACTTTCGTACAGAACGACCGAAGAAAATCCAAAGAAAATCAGTCGTGCACACATAAGCAAAGCATAGGCACTGATTTACGAACTATGTGATGTTGATCCGTCTGATGCAAAGCCTGCTGAACGCCTTTGTGGTGCAGTAGAAAAGATTCTGAATACATCTTCATTCAGACATGACCCATTTCGATGGGTGAAAGAAGATGATGCAAATAAACTTATTGAGACACTGAAAAGGTACATAAAAAGTGCCGAAAGGAAAATGAAAAATGAACATTGACAAGCTTATTTCGATTTCTCAGCTTCACAGCGAACAACAAAAAGAAATTGCCGAAATTATTGGTATTGAAGCGTACAAAAAACTTGTTGAGCATTATGGCGGAAGTCATATTTACATCAATAAATCTGATACCGTTACACGACCTGACAGAGATGATGAAATCCGAAAAAAGTTCAATGGTTCAAACTATCGTCAGCTTGTAAGAGAGTACAATCTTTCAGAACCTACAATAAGAAATATATTGGGTAAAAATAAATAATATGTTTATTAAAATCCATCCAAATACTATAAGTTGATTTCAATAATTTTTAATGCTATAATCAGAAAAAAAGGCTGATTATAGCACTTTTTAGGTGGTGATAATATGGCAACAAATTTGATATATTTCGTGATAACAACGGCTATAACAATCGCAATAGGAATAATAAGCTATTTTCTGAAGCGTACAATGGACAAAATTGACAAGCTGGATGAAGAAATGTATAACAGTCGTGAGACACAATATTCGCTTTCGGAAAAATATGCCACAAAAGCAGAAGTAGCCGAAATAAAGGCAAATATGCAGAAACTCAGCGATAATATAGACTATATAAAAGAACATACAACCAAAAATGAAGACTTTATCCGTGTGATGACACGACTTGAGAATAAAATCGA
>CAKSMF010000009.1 GCA_934474025.1 uncultured Ruminococcus sp.
TATATTTTTCAGACTGCTTTAAAATTTCTTTTTATTGCGGTCTTTTTGTCATGCCAATTTTAGCATGAAAATTTTTTGAATTTTTTTCGTTTTACCTATTGACTCTTATTTGCAGGTCTGTTATTTTTTTAATGTGTAAGATTTCATTTTTTATATTTTCCGTCCATAAGGTGTCGTTTTCTTTCAGAAGATACACCCTAAAACCATAGGAAATACCATTCTGATAAACTGAAATTTCGTCATCAATATGCAAGTCTATATGATACTTTGCAGGATATTTTGACGGAAGTCTTTCTGTATTGTTTTTCTGTATCTCTTTTTCATGACGTTTGCCATTGATGATATTATCAATTTTTATTCCATAATGTCTGAAAATCGATTTTATATACCTTTCTGAACGGAAAGAAGTTGTATAAATCCACAACTCTATATTATTATTGTTAATCCATTTAAGAAGTTCTGAAGTACCTTTTCTCAATCTGTCTTTGTAAATTTTATTAAGCGGAAAACTGAGGTTATCTTCTGTCGGAACTTTTTCGGGATTTACAAAAAGTGTTTCATCAAGGTCAAATGAAACTATCAATATATTACTTGTTTTTATTTATAATTCTTGTTTCTTCTGAACCGTCTTCAAGATTTACATAGCGTACAAAAAGTGAAACTTTATTGTCTTCGTTAAGACTGTTCCAGAGAGTATCTGTAAATTCATCAATATTACCTTTTATTCCGATAAGCTTAGGTTCTCCCTCAAAGCTTGGAAGCGGATTTCCGTCACCCATGTATGTATGTATAAAGTGACCTTCTCCGGCAACAGGATTATTATATGTGAAAGTATGTCTTAAACAGGAATCAGGATTTCCATTATTGCTCTTGAGAATTGACATTGCATAATTGAAATTTCCGTCATCAAATTTAAGGATACCGGAAATTCTTGGTGTATAGTTAGGAGCATCGTCCTCGAATTCTCTTGTTCTGAGGGACTGTTCAAAAGTATACTGCTTGTTCATGAGTTCGTAGATTGTGTCAGTCTGGTCGCCGTTGGTAACGATAATCTTATTGTTAAGAACTCTTACAGGAGCATAAATAATAAGGTGTGGGTCAGTAAGTTTTGAAGGGTCGAAAGCTTCTGTACGGATACCTTTACCTTCTTCAACAAAAACACGGTTACGGCTGTTTTCACTTCTTCCCATGATGAAATATGCTGTAACAGCGTATTTACCACATTCGCATTTTCCTATGATTATGCCTCTTCCAGGATATGCATTTGAACTGAGTTCTTTTGAAATATCAAGTTTATTCATGATAAAACATTCTCCTTTATAGTTGTTTCAATTAATTTATCTCATCACTTATAGAGGTGCGAGAATTTTTGTTGATACTTGTTGAAGTTATTATGTTTATTTTACATAAGCCTTTCCGTTAACTATTTCTATCCTGTCCTGACAGAATAAAGAAACAGCTTCGGGAAGAAGTTTCCATTCTACATTTTCCATGATGCGACGCTGTAAAGTTTCCGGAGTATCGTCATTTTCCACTTTTACAGTACCTTGCAGAATTATTGCCCCTGCATCAGCTTCTTCATTTACAAAATGTATAGTTGCACCGGAAACTTTTACACCATATTCAAGGGCTTTTTTGTGAACTTTAAGTCCATAATAACCCTCCCCGCAGAATGACGGTATAAGTGCAGGGTGAACGTTTATTATTTTGTAAGCGTATTCCTGAGTAACGCATTTATCAAGAATAGTCATAAATCCGGCTAAAACAATAAGGTCAGCTTTTTCTTCATGAAGTGCTTTAAGAATAGCTTTGCTGTATGTTACGCTGTCTGAGTATTCTTTTCTTGGTATTACTCTTGTGGGAATATTATTATTTTTTGCTCTTTCAAGTGCATAAACGTCCGGTTTTGAGGAAATTACACAAGTGATTTTTCCGTTTTTGATTATACCGGATTTTTCAGCATCTATAAGAGCCTGTAAATTAGTTCCTCCACCAGAAACTAAAACTACTATATTTTTTTCCATATATTTCATTCCTCTGATTTTTGTATATTTTTAAGTATTTCTTGACTTTTTTTATCGTCAAGCAATTCAAAAATATAATCCCAATCTTCTTTATGCCAGTCACTGTTTTTGATAAGTTTTCTTAAATAATGAATATCAACTTCAAAAAAACAATCCATATTTGCATATTTTGCACGTTTGAAAAGTTTTCTGTATGATGATTTTTTGTATTTATATAGTTTCATCAGCAATAGAAACAAAGTTTTGCTTGTTCCGCCGTAGGACGAATTTTCAAGATACTTTATTTCTTCAATCAATAATGGAACTGTAATAAATTCAACATCAAGATTATCTGATGCATACCATAAAGCAAGTGAAATTCTTAGTCTTTTTTCATAGTTGCTGTCACATATTTCATTATAATCATTTCTATATCCAAGGTAATAGTATTGTGAAATATTTCCACCTGTGATAATATTTTCGAGTTCAGAACGATATTCAAGAAGTTTTGATTTTATAAAATTTTCTGAATTTCCTGTAATCATATATAATCTATTACTTTACCATTGGGAAATACGTCTTTCCTTGCTGTCGTAGAACTTATTTATTATAATTGAAATAAGGTCTACAATTGTTCCGATACCGAAACAGCCAACTGTACAAAGCCACAATAAACCAGTTAAAATGTGTCCCGTATATAGTCTGTGAAAACCACCGAGTCCAAAAAATCCCAGACAGCAAAGAATTATTGAAGTAGATTTTCTTTTCTTTGAGATTTCCTCCATTGAGTTATGATTTATGGTGATATTCTGTGTAATATTTTGTGTGATATTTCTTGTCACGTCCTGTAAAACCTCATTAACTGTTTCAGAGGCAGACTGCGATATAACAGAATCGCAGAATTCGCATTTTGCATAACGTGTTTCTGCTCCGCAATATGGACACTTCATTGTGAAAAACACCCCTTTATCTTAATTATTGCTGATAATAACAGTATATGTTTAAATCCACAGTCGGTAACTTCACAGAGACTAAAGAGTCAGTGGGGATACCGATTCATCTCACCACCTATAGAAGTGGAAGAATTTTTGTTGATACTTGTTAAAATTGTTCTGTCTGTTACTTTTTAATTCATGAGATTATCAGAATTAATCATTAGGAACAGTTACCGTTATAGCTGGAAGAAAATACTTCCAGTATAACAGCAAATGATATTATTTTTTAATTAACAAATGATAACGCCTTCGTCAGAAGAAACGAGTTCACCAAGAATATAAGCATCTTCACCGAAAGCCTTAAGAGAAGCAAGTGCCTTATCTGCGTCGTTTTTATCAACTGAAACCATCATGCCTACACCCATATTGAATGTATTGAACATATCTCTTTCAGGAATATCTCCAGTACGTTTGATAAGGTCGAAAATAGGAAGTACCTGTACAGCATTTCTTTCAATCTTTGCGGAAATTCCGTCAGGAAGTACACGAGGAATATTTTCGTAAAATCCACCACCTGTGATATGTGAAATGGCTTTTACATTTACATTTTCAAGAAGATTCATTATAGACTTAACATAAATCTTTGTAGGAGTAAGCAGGCATTCACCTAAAGTCATTCCTAAATCATCGAAATGTACAGCAAGATTCTGTTCATTTACTTCAAAAACCTTTCTTACAAGTGAAAAACCATTAGAATGCACACCACTTGACTTGATAGCAATTAAAATGTCACCGGCTTTTTGAGTTTCAGGTTTTAAAATCTTATCCTTATCAACAACACCTACTGAGAATCCGGCAAGGTCGTATTCATCAAGTGGCATAAGTCCAGGGTGTTCAGCAGTTTCTCCACCGATAAGTGAACAACCAGCCTGTACGCAACCTTCTGCAACGCCTGATACTATTTCTGCAATCTTTTCAGGATAGTTTTTTCCGCAAGCGATATAGTCAAGGAAAAACTGTGGTTTTGCACCGCAACATATAATATCATTAACGCACATTGCAACACAGTCAATACCTACTGTATCATGTTTATCCATAATGAAAGCGATTTTTATTTTAGTTCCTACTCCGTCAGTTCCAGAAACAAGAACGGGCTTTGAAATACCTGTCATATCGATTTCATAAAGTCCGCCGAATCCGCCTATACCAGAAATTGCACCTGCTGTCATAGTACGTGCAATGTGTTTTTTCATAAGTTCAACAGCCTTATAGCCAGCTGTAACATCTACACCAGCTTTTTCATAGCTTTTTGAAAAACTATTGTTCATTGGTAAAATTCCTCCTTAAATTTGGGCAGTTTATGCCTTATCTAATTTAATTATATCAGTATTTTTGAATATTGTCAATTATTACTTTAAAACCTGTTTCCGCTAATGAAAACAGGTTTTAAAATTTGTATATTATTCTTTTCCGCTCCAGCAGTAAGTGCAGAGATTACATTCAGGAAGTCCGACAGCTTCTATCTTGCCGGGAAGTGACTGAAATTCAAGTGATGTGAGTTTGAGACGACGACATATTTCGTCACGCAAAAGCTTACCACGTTCAGTATTTGTATCACTGTATTCTGCTATGTAATTAACTCCTTCTGCACCCTCATATTCGTCAATAATCTGTCTTGCAATGAGTTCAAGTTCAGAGTGACTGCGTGAGAAGTTCAGGTATTTACAGCCATACATAATTGGTGGACAGGCAGAACGCATATGAACTTCTTTAGCACCGTTTTCATAAAGAAATTCAACAGTTTCTCTCATCTGAGTACCACGAACTATACTGTCATCAACAAAAAGAAGTTTCTTTCCTTCAATGAGTTCACGAACAGGAATGAGTTTCATTTTTGCAACTTTGTTACGCATAGTCTGGTTAGTAGGCATGAAACTACGTGGCCATGTAGGAGTGTATTTAATAAAAGGTCTTGCAAAAGGTATACCGCTTCTGTTGGCGTAACCTATAGCGTGTGGAGTTCCGGAGTCAGGAATTCCGCATACATAGTCAACGTCAGGAAGTTTACCTGCTTTCATGTCGTTTTCAGCCATGATTTCACCGTTGCGGGTTCTCATGACTTCAACGTTTACACCCTCATAAGCAGCAGTTGGATAACCATAATATGTCCACATAAATGTACACATTTTCATTTTTGAGGGGTCTCCCTCACTTAAAGTGATACAATCATCAGAAGTGAGTTTTACAATTTCACCGGCTGTTAATTCCTTGTAAGTGGTGTATCCGAGTTTCTGAAATGCAAAGGATTCTGTTGAAAGGCAGAAACCATCACTTCTTTTACCGATAATAATAGGAAGTCTGCCGTATTTATCTCTTGCAGCAATTATGCTGTCTTTAGTGAGAATTATTAAAGACATTGTACCTTCTATTTTGTCCTGTGCGTAGCGTATGCCTTCAACAAATGAGCTTTTTTGTGCAATCAAAGCTCCTATAAGGTCACCGGAATTTATACTTCCGCTACTCATGGTTTCAAAGTTTGCACAACCGCTTTCAAGAAGTTCATCAACGAGTGCTTCTGAATTACGGATAATACCAACAGAACCTATAGCATAAAGTCCGAGTTTTGAACGTACAAGAATAGGTTGTGGGTCAGTATCACTTATACTTCCGATACAAAGTTTGCCACGCATTTTAACAACGTCGTCTTCAAATTTTGTTCTGAAAGGCGAATTTTCAATGCTATGGATATTTCTCTGAAATCCCATTTCCTCAGAGTATGAAGTCATACCACCACGTCTTGTACCTAAATGTGAGTGGTAGTCTGTTCCGAAAAATACATCTGTAACGCAGTCGTTTTTGGAAGCTACACCAAAAAATCCACCCATATAATTATTCTCCCATAAGTCTCTTCATGATTTCCTGATAAGCTTCTTCAACACCGCCCATATCACGACGGAAACGGTCTTTGTCAAGTTTTTCGTGTGTCTGGCTGTCCCAGAAACGACAAGTATCAGGTGAAATTTCATCAGCAAGAATTATAGTACCGTCAGCTGTTTTACCAAATTCAATTTTGAAGTCGATAAGGTCAATGTTAAGACCTTTGAAGAATTTAAGCATGAATTCATTTACCTTGAAAGCATACTTTGTGATAGTATCAAGTTCTTCCTGTGTAGCAAGACCAAGAGCAAGTGCATAGTAGTTATTTATGAATGGGTCGCCAAGGTCGTCGTTTTTGTAGCTAAATTCAAGAATAGGTGTGAGAAGCTGTTTTCCCTCTTCAACGCCCATTCTCTTAGAGAATGAACCAGCAGCAACGTTTCTGATAATAACCTCAAGAGGAACGATTGAAACCTTTTTAACAATGGTTTCACGGTCGCTGATTTCCTCAACAAGATGTGTAGGAACGCCTTCCTTTTCGAGCATCTTGAACATGAAGTTTGTCATTCTGTTGTTGATAACGCCCTTGCCAGCGATAGTGCCTTTCTTTTCGCCGTTGAATGCTGTAGCATCGTCTTTGTAATCAACGATTACAAGGTTAGGGTCGTTTGTAGCGTAAACTTTCTTAGCTTTGCCCTCGTAGAGCTGTTCCTGTTTAACAATGTTTTCCATTTTTAAATTCCTCCTGAGAATTATATGAAATATATACAAGTCCTGTTTAGCGGACGAGTAAGCATTTTTTGTGCAGAACTGTTTCTGCATCAGATTTTTTAAAGACTAGCGATTTCTTCCTGTAAATCAATATCTTTTTGACGTACTCCGTCAGCCATTTTGATTTTTTCATCAGCAAGTTTCTGAGCAAGTTCGTCATCTGATATAGCGAGCATCTGAACAGCAAGAATACCTGCATTTTTTGCACCATTTATTCCGACTGTTGCTACCGGAACTCCTGGTGGCATCATGACAGTTGCAAGAAGAGCGTCCATACCCTCTAATACTGATGATTTCATAGGAATACCAATAACAGGAAGTGTTGTATGACCTGCGATTACTCCGGCAAGGTGAGCAGCCATTCCGGCAGCACATATGATTACTCCGAAACCGTTTTCCTTGGCTTTGTCTGCAAATTCACACGCTTCAACTGGTGTACGGTGTGCGGACATTACACGGCATTCAAATTCAACGCCGTATTTTTTCAGTTCTGTAAGGGCTGACTTTACAACAGGAAAATCACTGTTACTGCCCATGATAACTGCAACTTTTTTTGACATTATAAAAAATCTCCTTTATTGTGAATTTTTGTTTTCATCTCCATTGACAGAAGTTGTTTCTGCTTCTTCCGGTTGAGGATATTCAGGTTCATTAAGAAGAAAATTCCCTGAAACTGCTGTCAAGTCATTTTCGGAATATCCACTGAATTCTACAATTGCTGTGTATTCGTCACGGAGAATATTTTTACCGCTTATTTCGTCAGAGTATTCAATTTCTGTATCAGTTGTTACAGAAACTGCATAATGTGGTTTATCATCATCTGAACGCACTGAATAAATAAATATCTCGGAAATATTAATTAACTTCTTGGATAATATTTTGTGGTCGTCCGGAAACATCTGTGTAAATCCTGCACGACTGCCGGTTGTTATTTCTTCAAGAACAGAATCGTTTCCGGTATATGCATATTCAAGATATTTTCCGACTGTATCAGTAATTTTTTCAATCATGGAAACACTTAACTTTGAAAGCAATATTCTGCTTGATATACTTAAAATATAACTTCTGTCAAGAGTTTTTCCGATTATTTCAGCAGATTTTAATCTGAAACCATCTTTGCTTACAGAATAACTATATGATGCATTATCGGTTTTGAATGTTATTTCATCATCTGAAAGACTGTAGTTTTTCCACACTCTCCGGAAACAAGGAACAAATCTCTCATCATATATAACATATGAATTATCATCAGAAATGGCTATATAAAAACCATATTCATTATTTTCATGATATTCAAGATTGTCATATATAAATGGTACTACTATATTTCCTTCGTAATCTATACAGCCTGTCATAAGCTTTTCGCCTATACGCTGACGGGCTATACATAAATTACTGTCAGTGAATTTTAATTCATGCCATTCAGGAGCAACAATAATTCTGTCAGAACTATCCGCAATTCCTGAAAGACCGTTTGTATCTTTAAAAATTCTGTTTCCGTTTTTGTCGGTGTCAACGGTATCAATGATATCTGTCTGAAAAGTATTGTTTCCGGTGCTTGGAGTTGTATCTGAGTAAAATTTTCTGATAGCAACGGCAAGCAGTATTATCACTATGAAAAGAGCGGAAACTATAAATCTTGTCTGCTTATTCAGAAATTTGCACCTCCATGATTATTTGCCGGAATTTTCCTTGTTATTTTGTTTCTTCTGACGGTAAATTTCATCTGTTTCTTTGGCAATATAAATAGGACGGTGTTTTGTTTCAAGGTAAGTTTTTGAAAGATATTGTCCGAGTATTCCGGTGCAGAAAAGCTGTAATCCGCTAAGCATGAAAATTACACAGATGAGCGTAGGAAAACCGTCAACACTTTCACCGAATACAAGAGTTTTGATAACTGTTATTATTATAAGTATAAATGATATAATACAGCTTACAATTCCAAGAAGTGAGGATATTGCAAGCGGTGCTGTTGAAAATGCCATGATACCTTCAAGGGAATATTTGAAAAGTCCCCAGAATGACCATGATGATGTGCCGACAGGACGTTCAACATTTTCATAGGGAAGATACTTTACATTAAATCCTACCCAACTGAATATACCTTTTGAAAAACGGTTGTATTCTGACATATCAAGTATAGCATCAACCATTTGTCTTGTCATAAATCTGAAATCCTGAGCACCGTCAACTATTTCTGTTTGTGAAATTTTGTTCATTATTTTATAGAACTTCATTGCAAACCATGAACGGACTTTTGATTCACCCTTACGGTTTGTACGACGGGTAGTTGCACAGTCATATTCACCGTCTTTGACATATCTGTACATATCAGGCAAAAATGACGGCGGGTGCTGTAAATCAGCGTCCATAACAACAATATAATCGCCCTTAGCATTTTTAAGACCGGCATACATACCGGATTCTTTACCGAAGTTTCGAGAAAAAGATATGTATCTTACTCTTTTGTCCTTGTCTGCAAGTGTACGGAATATTTCAAGCGTTTTATCTTTTGAACCGTCATTTATAAAAAGAAATTCAAACTCAAGTTCCGGAAAATCAACTGACATCTGGCTTGTTACTTTTGTGATTTCATCATAGAACATTGGCAATACTTCCTCTTCATTGTAGCAAGGTACAACTACTGAAACGAGTTTCACGAAATTCCTCCTAACATTTTTAGTAATACACTATTAATAATACACCAAATCATAAAATAATGCAAGAGTAATTTCAGATATTTTAAATTTTTTTGTTTTTTAATTTTTGGATATCAATTATAGAAAAAATATTTTAAATTTATTTATGACATTTTTTACGAAAAAAGCATTAACATTTCGTTATTTTTAACAAAAAAATTATTTAGCGTATAATTAATAGTGCAAATTTTTCAGAAAGTGTTGATTTTTTAAGCATCATATTGTATAATGTATATGTATTGCGTAGCACATGGTGGTGTACTGCGAAAAAATCGGATTTTGTTGCCGTAAAGCAAAAAAATGTATGAAAGGATAAGCTTATGGATATTACTCTTGTGACTTCTATCATGAACAATGATGTTCATGGTACTGATAATGACAAAAAAACTGGTTGCGGTATTAATCTTCAGAAAGGCGACAATATAAATAAATATCGTCGTGGCGGTAAAATGACCGACCTTAAAGAAATTACCTGCGAAAGATGTAAAAATGCCTTTGCTAAAAAGATGATTAAAGCTGATAAAAAAGAAATGGCTCGTCTTTTAAAGGAAGAAAGACAACGTGAAAAAGCTGGTCTGGCAGATGAAGGAATTGTTCCGCTTGGTGGTACTGTCGCAAAAATAACTTCTGTTTCTACTGTTAATGAACCGGATAATGTGCCTGAAACTGTTAATCAAGCTTCGGAAAATCAACAGCCTAAACAGGTTATTGCTGGAACTGGTGTGGCTCTTGATGATAGTCTTGCAAAATTTAATATAACTCCTCCTACAGAAGAACCTACTCCTGAGGCTAAAAATGATGACTTTATGTCACAATTTGCAATTCCGAAACCAGAACCTGAAAAGGAAGAGGTTAAACCTGCTGTTAACAATTCTGAAAACGATTTCCTTGCACAATTTGCAATCAATGTTCCAAAGCAGAATGAACCGGAAGAAATACAGTCTGATTCAGACGACTTTGCAGACGAAGGGTCTATTGATTTTTCAGAAATAAATCCTCCTCCGTCTGTTTATGAAGAATCTGATGAAATTGTTCCTGAAACTGATGAACGTCCTGTAGGAATTATAGATGAAGATGATATCATGAAAATGTTTGCTTTTGGAAATGTTAAAGCATCATCAAGTCAATCACCTGCTGTTGATAATTCAAGTTATAACTATGTTACCCCTGTTTCAGAAGAATCTGCTCCTATTCCTGAACCGGTTGAGGAAGTTTCAATTGAAAATGACTTTTCAGAAAATTCTGATTTTGGATACGTCGCTAATAAGCTTTTCGGAAATGAAGAAAATGAACAGTCTGAATCTTATGAAGAAGAACCAAACGAAATGACAGACATTGAGTTGCCGTCATTAGAAGAAGAAATTGTACCAGTACAAGAAGATATTATACCAGAAGTTCCTGCTATTGAGGATATAGAACTGCCTCCGCTTGAAGAAATTTTACCAATACAAGAAGATGCTATACCGGAAGTTTCCGCCATTGATGATATTGAATTACCTTCACTTGAAGAAACTGAACCAGTACAAGAAAATGTTGTACCTGAAATTCCTATTCTTGATGATATAGAATTACCATCACTCGAAGAAGTTGAACCAGTACATGAAGAATTTGTACCTGAAGTCTCTGATATTGAATTACCATCATTTGAAGAAACTGAACAAGTAGAAGTTGAACCGATTCAGGAAGAAACTATATCAGAAGTTCCGGTTGTTGATAACATTGAACTTCCTGAAAATCAGGAATCTGAAGAATTGGAACAAGAAGAAATCGTTGAAGAAACAAGCGTTCCGTCACTTGATGATATGATTACTTTTATGCAAAATGAAGAAAATCAATCATCTCAGGAAGTCGAACAAGCAGAGGAATCTATTGAAGAAATAACTGAACCTATTATATCACCTGAACCTGCCGTTCCGGAACAGCCTGTTATACCACAAACTCCAGTTCAGCCTGTACAACCAGTTCAGCCGATTCCTACACCTGTACAGCCTGTATATCCACAACAGCCAATTTATCCGCAACAACCGGTATTCCCTCAGCAGACACCTTATACTCAGCAACCAGTAGTCGGTCAGATTGTAAACGTTCCGCAATTTAACGGATATGACCAGAATAATCAACCTGTATATGTATACGTTCAAATGCAGTTAACTGGATACAGTGCAAATGGTCAGCCTATATATGTACCTTTCGGACAGCCGGCAATGCAACAGCCAGTTATGCAACAACCTTTCGTACAGCCAGTTGCTACACCAACTCCACAAGTGCAAGTTACTCCGCCAGTACAAACACCTCCGGTTACTCCGGAAAGCGAAAATCAACCTCTCACTCCTGGTCAGAAAATTGCTGCCGCTGCTGCTGCTAAAGGCGGTATGCCTGCAACAGCAAGCAATATTTCTAAAATCGCCGTACATGAACACAGCCGTTCTACTTCACAGGTATTTATAAATGCTATTGCTGAATCAAAGGAATATGCTAACAAGAGTCTTACTGAAACTCAAGGCAATCAGGCAAGAAATATGCCTATAATCAATTCTATTGAAGATATGCTTTCTGCTATGGGAGACAATTCCGAAAAAGAAAAGCGTTTACATCAGGAAAGCCTGAAAAAGAATGTCCCTGTATATCAGGAATTCACAACTCCTACTAATAAAGTGAGAACTACTTCAAAATCACAAAAAACCGAAGAACCTAAAAAACCGCTTTCAAAGGCAGAACTCAGAGAAAAGAAAAAACAGGACAAAATAGATGCTAAGTTCAAAAAAGACCTTGCTAAAAGAGGTTTTTAATAACTCGTCAGTCTCCGTGAAATTACTGACTATGGATTGAGAAGATAAAATTTATGCTGAATGATGAACTTTATATTGAAATTCGGCGTGTTATCTATGAGGAATCACAGAAATTCGCCGATACAGTAGCCGATAAGTGTATAAAGCTTATTGAAACATATTCCAATAAAGATGTGCCGGATTTTACTTTACAGGAATATGAAGAACCACCTTGCACTATGCCGGTATTTGATACAGTTGATGATATTATTTCTGCTATGTCTGAAAGTTTTGAAAAGGCTCGTCAGAAACAATCATCAACACAACAAAATCAACTTATGAAATGAGGAAATATTTTTATGTCATATGAGGAAATTCTCGCAGACCTTAAATCAAAACTTACAGATGATATTAAGGAAAATGATACAATGCTCCGTAAAGAAGCAGAAAAATTCGCTAAGGCAAAAAATGCTGACGGTGTAAAGGCTGCTGGTGAACTTTTGGTTAAGAATATGCCGGAAGAAGAAGCAGAAGAAATTAAACGTATTACTCATCTTGACGGTGTAAGACTTGATGTTATGCATAATAAAATCGTTGAAATGATAAATAATCACAGTTCTATTGAGGCTAAACCTCTTGCTGAAAGACTTTACAAGAAAATTATTGTTGATTTCAAAGAGGGAGAAAAAGCTAAATTTGTTTCAACAAGAAATCCGTTTGAAGATAATCTTATACAGATTCTCTTTAAACAGGATAAAATTCTTAATCGTGCTCCTTTTGATTTAGCAACATATCTTACCACTTATGCATACATACTTACTGAAACAGGTTCTCCGTTTGATGCTATACCGGTTCTGCAAAAAGCTATTGAATTTAATCCAGTTGACTGTGGTCCGATGTTTGAACTTGCTGAAGTATATAAACTTCTTGGAAACAGAAAAAAGCTTTTTGAAATTACTCGTGATACTATAAAAGTTGCGTCATCACCGGTTGCTCTTGCAAGATGTTACACAAATATAGGTTATATACTCATAGATTCACAGGATTATGATGACGCAGCAGCATTTTATACTGCAAGTGTAATGATGTATCCTCACCCTGCTGTACCTCAAGAAATGCGTCATCTTGCACAGCTTAAAGGTACTCCGCTTAAACAGTTCAGTCATGAACAGATTATGGACGTTTTCAAAAAGTATGATATTAATTTTGCATTCAATCCTGATGTAATTAAAGTTGCTTCACAGCTTGCCGCCTATTACTTAGGAAAAAGGGATATTCCTAATGCTCTTAATGCTCTTAAAATTACTTACAATATGACAAGAGATGAGCAGGTAAAGAAAATTATCCTTAAATATGAACCGGACGCTGAAAAACACCCTCTCCGTGATGATGAGGTTCCAAATATTACACAAACTATAAACAATAATCCAGAGCAATAATATTAACGGACTGTTCTAAATAAAGAACAGTCCATTATTTTATTACAATTAAGAAATATTTTCGGAAAATTTACTAATAACACTTGACAAATTGGAATTTTTTTGATATAATATACTTGTAATAAAGTTACACTAAATTTACAGTTGGTATTTTTGTAAAATTAACTGTGAATTTAAATGCTATTGCTTGTTCCAACTCTTTTTTTCATAAAATTTTCCTTTTATTTTTTTTGAACTTTTTGTTAACTTTTTACCTTATTCAATGGGTTTCCGTTGAATGAGGTACTTTTTTTGCCCTATTATAGAAAAGATTTACTGCGGAGATTCTTTTCATAAATATTTTTAAGGAGTGTGCAGAATTTGGAAGTTTTTGCAAAAGGTAAAAATATACCTACTTACCCTTTCGGAAATCTCTTTATACAGGGTGAAAAACTTGCTGATACTATTACTGTATCCATTGAACGCTATTACAATGGTTATGACTTGAATGAATACAATTTCATGATTGTCGGACTTACTGAAAACGATTCAGAAATTAATCAGGTTCTTGTATCCAGAACCGCTGACAACCATTATATAAGACTGAAATGGAATGTTTCTGGCGACTTTACAGTAAATTCCGGAAAATTACGTCTTGAACTCAGAGTTTTTAAGGAGACAGACGAAGAAGTTACTACAATGATAAAGTATGATATGCCTTCGGTTTATGTCAAGCCCACTATCAAAGGAAAAAATGAAATTCTTCCGGATACTCAGGAACAATTTATCAACAATATAACTCTTTTTACTGCTGAATGCATGGAAGAACTTCAAAACTATACAACTACTACTGAAACAAATTTGCAAAATAGTGTTGAGAGTTTTAAAACTGAAATTCAGCAGAAACTTGATGATTTCAATGCGTGGGTACAGGATAAGCTTAATTCGTTTGATATCGACGGAACTAAGCAACGTCTTGATGATATGGAAGCAGATACAGCAATTTACCTTGCACGTCCGGAAGTTATACCGGTAACACGTTCGCAATACAAAACCATTCAGCATAAGAAAAATGCACTTTATGTTATTACGGAGGAGGATTAATTTTTTATGACAGGTTCAGGAACAGCAGAAAATCCCTATATCATCATGAATGCTGATGATTTATATTCCATGTCCACCACCGGAAGCAATGAAACTTATTTTTCACTTGGTGCAGATATAGATTTCAACGAAACAGATTATGCAGAAAATTTTGTGCCGATAAGTCTCAATTGCAAAAAGTTTGACGGCAATGGTCATGTTATACGAAATGTCAATTACAGTCTTATGGAAGCTACTGCAAGTATGTTTATAGTGTCGGGGACGGACGAAACTTCAGAAATTACCATAGAAAACCTTAAAATCGAAAATATTCGACTTTCTGGAACAAGTGTTTTCCTTTTCGGAAACTCCGGAGGAAAGTGTAATATTTCGCTGACGCACTGTACATTCGTTCTGAATGATATTACAACGATTTCAACAACCACTGCCACAGAAAGTAACAAGTTTTGTCTTATGCATGACAAAAACATTAAAATTATTGCTGATTACTGCACATTTGCGGTAAAAGTTTCTTATGCTAAGCTGTATGCTTTTTTATCATGGGACAGCATTTCACATACACAAGTTAGTATAGAAATGGACTTCAACAGTTCTGTATCCAGCGGAAATGCCTATAATGCCGTATGTTCTGCATCAAACATTTCTGATTCTTATTTTTTTATGAGAATCAGAAATAAAAGTTCCAAAACAAGCATTGATGTTTCTTCAAGTGCCTGTATTTTTAATCATTCGTATTTTATTTTCCAGGAAATAAAAAACATCTCATACATTAACTGGAACGGAAACATTGCCAGTGCGTGTTTTTATGATAATGAATTACTCAATCAAATATCAGAAAGTTTAACTGTAAAATGTGATACCGCATATGCTTCAAATTTCTATGCCTTAACTACTCAGCAATGCAAAAATGCTGTTTATCTGCGTTCTATCGGATTCAATTGCATGGGGGCTGACGAATGAGTTTTATAATAGATTCGCAAATAAATAATGGATATCCACACATAGAAGGTATTACAGAACTTCCGGATACAATTTTTGTAAAACCTTATTTTAGTTATATTTTCATTGTCGATGATAATAAAAATAATGGTTATCCGGCGTTTGAATCATTTGAAGATATACCTACAGTTATTATACAGAAACTTTATCTGCATGGTTTAATGATTTGTATGGGCAATGAGGTGAATAATGGTTATCCATGTATTCCTGAAATAAATAATGTTACAGCGAATACGTTTTCAGACCTTTTTTTCGCAGGAAATCATATTATTGATATGTACTATCAACAAAAACATATCTCATCAGCTTACTGCAATGAAAAGGAAGTCTTCAGCATAAAATACATAAGTATATAAAAAAACAAAACGGTACTTGTTTCTTTAAAGAATAAGTACCGTTTATTATTATTTTTCATCGAAGTTATTATTATTGAATGTTGTTGAAGTTTTAAGTGTACTGCTTATCTTGGATTTTACAATTTTTATACTCTGAATATTCTTTGTATAATGAGCTTCAGTATCATTAAGCATTTTTGCAATTGCAAGAGCTGCATTTTGTTGAATAGCCTTTGATGAATTCTGAGCTTTTGTAATCATATCAATTGCCTGTTTTCTTGCTTCAACAACTATAGCTTCATGGGATACAAGTTGTTCAGCTTTGTCTTCTGCACGGCGAACAATATCTTCTGCACTTGCTTTTGCGTTGCTTAAGATACGTTGACTTTCTTTTTCAATTTCCTTTGCTTCTTTGAGTTCCTGATTTATATTGAGTCGCACATCATTAACAAGTTCTCTGAGACGGTCGCCGTCAATAATTCTTCTGTGCTGAACAAATGGAACAGTAGAAGAATTGTCAATCAGTTCATCTATTTCATTAAGGATATCTTCAATATTCATAACATCTTACCTTTCTTTAATAAGTCTTTGTTGTATATTTTCAAGAATAGCCTCCGGTACAAAATGACTTATATCGCCACCAAAACAAGCAATCTGTTTTACAACGCTTGAACTTAAATACATATTTTCAGCGGAAGTTGTAAGAAATACCGTTTCTGCACCTGAATAAAGCTTTTTATTAGCAAGTGCCATCTGAAATTCATACTCAAAGTCACTTACAGCACGAAGTCCCTTTACTATTGCGATAGCACCGACATTTTTTACATAATCGGCAAGAAGACCATCAAGAATATCAATAACCACGTTGTCAAGATTACTTGTAACGGCTTCTATCATTAACATTCTCTCGGTTGTAGTGAAACTCGGTGTTGATTTTCCGGCATTGCGTGAAATCAGAACAATAACCTTATCAAATAGCTTTGATGCTCTTGTAATTATATCAAGATGACCAAGTGTTACAGGGTCAAAGCTACCCGGACAAACTGCAATTCTTCTCATTCTTCCGACACCTCCGGAAATGATTTGCAAAGTATTGAAACGTTAATTTTTCCGTAACGGTAAGTTTTTTTTATAGTAAAGCCCTCTGGTATTGAAGGTTCATTTGCTTCTGTTTCATATTCGCAAATTATAAAACCGCCGTCATTAACTTTTTTTGCAACAAATGGAAGAATATTATCAATATGATTATGACGGTAAGGAGGGTCAAGAATAATTATGTCAAAAGTCTTTTTTGTAAGTTTTATATAGTCATAACTGTCACGGTTGATTACTTCCGATTGCTTTTCAAAACCGATAGAACGCAAGTTATCATTTATACAACGGATAGACCTTTGTGAACTGTCTACAAAAACAGCTTTTGACGCTCCACGGCTGATAGCTTCAATTCCCATTTGACCGCTTCCGGCAAAAAGGTCAAGTACATAAGTACCTTCAATTTCAAACTGAATAGCTGAAAAAACAGCCTCTTTAACTTTATCTGTGGTAGGTCTCACATCAAGACCTTCCGGGGCATTAATACGTCTGCCCTTTGCAATACCTGTAATAACTCTCATTTCAATATGCTCCGTAGCCACACATAATTAAAGTGCGGTTTTCCGCATTTACGGCATACGGACGCCGGATTTATATAAAACTAATTATAACTTATTTTGCGTTATTTGTCTATATTTTTTTTAAAAGATAGGTGAAAATCCACAAAAAAACATTTTTCTCTTTGTGAAATATGACATAGATTATGATTATTGCTTGTTAAAATAATCAATTCCTCTGGTTGGTCTAAAATATGTTCTTATATAACCGTCAGTGGAAAGTATAACAAATTCGTTTGACTGTTCTATGTAATAAACGCCGTCTCCGTCATCTGCTTCAACTTTAAAAAGGGCTTCCGGATTGTTTATTACATCACTTGCACCCTTTTCGTAATCCTGAGCAGTAAGGTAATTGAATTCTGAAAATTCACCGCCATGTTTTTGAAAGTGTTGATTAAGTAGTTTTTCATTCCGGAAATGATATTCAATATAGTTGTTGTCATCAGTGAAAATTTCAGTAGCTTCTTCAGAAAATATTTCAGAAGTAATTTCAGTAATAAGTTCAGTGACGGTTTCTGTAACAGTTTCCGTAGTTGATTCGGTGGCAGTTTCCGTGATAATTTCTGTAATAGGTTCAGTAGTAGTTTCAATAATAGATGAAGTAACGGTTTCAGTAATGGAGCTTTCGGGTAAATTTTCGGATTCATTGTCAAGGTTGAAAAAAATAACTCCTGCTCCGGCTAAAATTACTACTATACCAGAAATAATACTTACTATTTTTTTATTCATAATGTGATATCCTCAAATTTTGCATTTATTGATTTTGCAAGTTCAACAGGTGATAAATGTATCTGTGTACCGATTCTTCCGCCACTGATATAGAACAATGGCAGATTTTCCGCTGAATTATGGATTACTGTAACAAATTGTTTTTTCATTCCTATTGGAGTACAGCCTCCACGGACATAACCGGTAATTTTATTTATATCCTTTACATGAATGAGTTCAACGGATTTTTCGCCCACACTTTTTGCGGATTTTTTTAAATCAAGTTCAAGGGCAACCGGCAACAGAAAACAATAATAATTACCGGTTTTACCTTTTGCAACAAGGGTCTTGAAAGTTTCTTCAACAGGCTGACCAAGAGCATTAGCACAGGTTATTCCGTCTGTAAATTCGCCACAGTCATATGACTGCATAGTATATTCTATTTTGTTTTTTTCAAGAAAACGCATGGCATTTGTTTTAACTTCTTTTCCCATGAAAATCACCTTTTTTCTGAATTTATCTTACTGTATATACAACCGCAGTAATTTTGCCTGTAAAGGTTGTATTGTCTGGAAAGCTCTATTGAATGTTTATATCCGTCATGTTTCTTGAAATCTGAATAAAGATATTCAATACCATACTTATGTGAAATTTCCGCACCGCATTCGTTTATGAAAGTGCAGTCTTTATGCGGACTTATAGTCAATGTAGTTGTGAAGTAATCAGAATTAAGCAATACAGCTTTCTGAGCAGTCATTTCAAGTCGATATGATATGCATTTCTGACAACGTTCACTGCGTTCCGGAAGTTTCTCAAGACCTTTTGCGAGATTGTAAAAAACTTCCGGATTATATTTTTCTTCAATAATATTTACATTGAGATTGGCTTCATGCACAAATCTTTTAAGTTCGTCCAGACGATATACAAATTCGCTTTCCGGAGATATATTAGGATTACAGAAATACAATGTTATATTAAAATATTTTTCTATAAACATCAATGTGTGACTACTGCATGGAGCACAGCACGCATGAAGCAACAATGACGGTTTTTTATTGGATTTTTCAATTTCTGATAATTTATCATCAAGAATTTTTCCATAATTTACTTTTTGCATTATTTTCCCTCAAGATTTTTAAGAGCTTTCATTTCATCACGATTTACTTTTATTTCAGCATCTTTCAGAAGTTTTACTTCGCTTCTGTCAAGGATTACTGGAACTTCTGATTTTTCAGTTTTTATACGAAGTTTTCCGGTAATTAAATTAGCGTCCTCAACACGACCTTTATTACCTTCAGGAGTTACAACAATTGCCCCCACCTTTGGAGTAATTTTTAAAAGTGCTTCATAAGCATTCTGTTCATTTTTCAGGCAACACATTAGTCTGCCACAAGTACCAGAAATTTTTGTCGGATTAAGTGATAAACCTTGTTCTTTAGCCATTTTTATTGATACAGGCTGAAAATCTCCCATATAACTTTTGCAACAAAATTCACGTCCGCATATTCCGAGACCTCCTAAAATCTTAGCCTTGTCACGAACACCGATTTGTCTTAATTCTATACGTGTACGGAATATTGCTGCTAAATCTTTTACGAGTTCACGGAAATCAACACGGTTTTCAGCTGTAAAATAAAAAAGTAACTTGCTGTTATCAAAAGTGCATTCAACGTCAATAAGATGCATTTTCAGTTTTCGGAAAGCTATTTTTTCTTCGCATATTTTAAAAGCGTCTTTTTCTTTTTGTTTGTTGCGAGCAAGAATTTTCATATCATGTTCGGTGGCAAGTCGTATAACTGGTTTAAGAGGTGCAGTTATTTCATTGTCATTGATTTGCCTGTTAGCAATTGCGACTTCTCCGCATTCAGTACCGTTAGCGGTTTCGACAACAGCCATATCACCGATATTCAACTGTATTCCTTCAGGGGAAAAATAATATACTTTTCCGACTTTTTTGAATCGGATACCTACTATTTCTTTCATTTTTTTCTCCAGTCTTTTTAAAGTATTGTTTCAATAATTTCCGCACACATGGCTGACATTGCCAACGGAATATTTACATTACATTCAACGGTATGCCATGCACGTTCAATACAGCGGTGAATATTTTCAGCCTGTCTTGAAGTCAGCATATACGAAAGTTTTACAGCACCTTCACGGAAACAGCCGATATTTTCGGCTTCTGTATCCTGTATCAGTACGGCGGAATCCCTTATAAGTTTATCCAGCATTGAAAGAACAGTTCGTACATTACTGCGGTCTTTACCTAAAGAAAACAACGCTGTATCAAGTGCATATTCATCTTTTTTTATTATACTATCAGCGAGCGATTTTGTCAAATCAACTTGTTGACGTAAATCTTCATTATTTATATATTCAGTACAAAGTCCTATATTGCCATGAAAGCAACTTACAGCCTTTTTGATATCTGATTGACTGAAATTTTCTTCGGCAAGGGAATTTTCAGCTTCTTCCTCACTGCACGGGGAAACTCCGAAACATACACATCTTGAAATTATGGTTGGCAGAAAATCGGACTTTGTTTCCGATGTAAATATAAAATATGCATAATCCGGTGGTTCTTCAATGATTTTAAGTAATGTATTTTGTGTGCGTGCATCCATGTTGTGACAGTCACGGAAAATATATACTTTTATTCCACTGTCGTTGTTTGGTTTTATGAAAGCGTCTGAACAAATTTTTCTTGCTGTATCAACCGAATATCCACCGAGTTTGCCGGAAGTTTCAACGTATACAACATCAGGGTGCGTATTTTTTTCAACATTTCTGCAAGCACTGCAAACACCACACGGCATATTGTTTATAGGACTGCGACATATAAGCAGACTTGTATAAAATTTAGCCATAAGTTTTTTGCCTGTACCTTTTTCCCCATAAAATAAAACTGTATGTGCAGTACGTCCTGTTTTGCACATATTGCATAGATTTGAAATCAATTGATTATTTCCATATATTTTTTTCATAGATTTTACCTGTCTAAATAAATTTCAGGGCATGATAACACGCCCTGAGTTGTATCATAATTCTATTTTATCACAATTACTTCTGAAATGCCATAGTTTAAGAAAATATTTATTGAATTTCTATCAATTCGTTCACCGCTTGCAACAATCGGAACAGCAGGCGGACATGGTACTTTTACAGATGCACATATACGTCCCTCTGAATCTTTAACGGGAATGGTTTCGCTTTCTGAAAAGACAGCGTCATGTACAGAGGTTACACGTTCCGGAAGTTTAATTTTGAAATCCATGCTGTATGGAGATACTTTTTTACACTTTGCAATGGATTTTTCTAACGCCTCAGAAAGTCTTTCATAATCAGTATCTATGCAAATCGGTGACATAAGAAGTATTACAAGTGAATTGTCTGAATACTCGCATTCTACGCCGTTCTGTCGGAGATGTTCAGCAAGTTCAATTCCATTGAATCCGCTTTCAGAAGCCCTTATTGTAATATGGAAAGGTTCACCGTCTGCGAATAGTAATTTATCCGAAAATCTTTGGCGGAAGTTATGTAAACAGATAAGATTATTTTTTATATCTGAAATTATTTTTTCTGAAATATACTTGTTGCATAAATCCAGTGACATCATTATTAAATACGACGGACTTGTTGAACCAAACATATTCATAGCTTGTTTAAGTAACGAAACATATTCCGGTACTGAAGTATGTAACATTGATGCTCCCGTAAGAGCAGGCAACATTTTATGTGCCGAATCACAACACATATCTGCTCCCAATGTTATGGGGTGTATATCCTCTGGCATAAACTTGAGATGAGCTCCGTGTGCATTGTCAACTATAAGTCTTGCATTGTATTTGTGACATATTCTTGCAAGTTCGGATATATCAGCAGTTTTTCCCGTATAGTCAGGTGAAGTCACATACAATGCAGATAGTTTTTCAGAATGTTTAAGTGCTTGTTCAACGTCATTTAAATTTATGTTGCCTGAAAGTATTCCGTCTGAATATTCCGGCATAATCCATTCAACATCAAGGTCAAGCAATGCTACAGAGTTCATAAATGCTCTATGAACATTACGAACTGCAAAAATTTTTCTGTTTTCAGATTTCATTATATAGAGCATTGTCTGTATGCATAATGTTGAACCGCCTGTTGAGTAGACTGTTCTGGAAGTACCATAAAGTTCAGACATATTTTTTTCGCTTTGCTGAATAATTCCATTGGCTTCAAAAAGACTGTCTGCCCCTGAAATTTCCGTTATATCAAATGCATACATTAAGGAAAGTTCTGAAATAATGCTTTTTCCTTTATGAGCAGGCATATGACATCTTAATGTATTGGAATCTGCATATTTTTTCAGAAAATCATAAATAGGTGTATTCATTTTTTCGACTCCTTGTTTGTTTTTTTTAATCTACAGTCGGCAATTTACAAAAACTAACGAGTCAGTGTATGCCCGACTATAATTTGCCTAATGTCAATAGCAGATACTGATTTATCTCCGCACATCACTGCCGTTAAGTTTCTGATTTACAATTAATCTCATCATCTATAGAGGTGATAGAATGTTTGTTAAAGATTTTGGATTACTTCCCATAATTCAAGGGCAGTGGCTGAATTTATACCAATAGTCTGAGCGAGTTCTTCCGGAGTGACTTTTTTCAGATTATCTTTTGTTTTGTATTTTATCAATAGTTTTTCGGATTTCTTTTCACCAATTCCCTTTACAGTAGTGAGTTCAGAAAGATAAGTTTTCTTTTTATGTTTAGAGTGCATATAGCTTACTGAATAACGATGTACTTCGTCTTGTATACGTGTTACAAGCATGAAAGCAGATTGTAAATTATTAATCTGAATTTCACGCCCTTCAGATGCTATGGCTCTTGTACGGTGCTTGTCATTTTTGACCATTCCGAAAACCGGTATATTCAGTCCTAAATCCTGTATGAGTTCTGTTATTGTACTGACATGACCTTTTCCGCCGTCAAGCAATATAAGGTCTGGAGTACGACAAAAATATTCATCACCTTCCTGATTGATAATATGCATAAGACGACGTGTAAGCACTTCATACATACTTTCATAGTCATTCTGATACTGGATTTGTTTTACTGTAAACCTTTTATAAGCTTTTTTCAAAGGTCTGCCATTTTCAAATACAACCATTCCGGCAACGATTGATTCATTTGAAAGATTGGAAATATCATATGCTTCAATGTATTCAGGAGTTTTTTCAAGCCCTAATAATTTCCCTAACTGTTCAAGGGCAGTAATTTCTTTTCCGGTGCGGTTGTTCTGTAATGCAACATATTCTGCGTTGTTGTTCTTTGCAAGTTTAAGTAATTCCATTTGGTTTCCTTTTTTTGGTACGCTGAAAGTAACTTTTTTTCCGTGCCTGTTGTTAATCATTTCTTGAATAAGGTTATAATCTTCGGGAAGATATTCTACTATTATAATTTTTGGAATATCTTCCCTATTATAGTAGTACTGCATTATGAATGAGTTTAAAATATCATCATCTGAATTGTTTCCAAATTCTATTACAGTTTTGTCATAAAGACGGTTATTACGGTACATAAGCACTGAAACATATATTTTGTCATCAAATTCAGATGTGGCTATAATATCGGCATTTTCAATACTATTATCAATGATTTTCTGTTTTTGTGCTGATTTTTTTATAGATGCTATTCTGTCACGAAGCATAATTGCTTTTTCAAAATCAAGATTTTCTGATGCCTGATTCATTTCTTTTTCCATGCGTTCTATTGATTCGGAACTTCCGTTTTTTATAAAGCTTTTTGCCTGTTCTATGATTGTTAAGTATTCGGAACGGCTTATTTTTCCGGTACATACTCCCATGCAGTTTTTTATGTGATAGTTCAGGCAAGGACGTTGTTTTCTGAAATCCTGCGGAAATTTTCTATTACAGGTTGGAAGTTTAAAAACTCTGTTTACTTCGTTTACAGTTTCTCTTGCAATTAATCCGCTTGTATAAGGACTTGAATAAACGCCGGATTTAAGAGTATTTTTTTCAGCGGTAATACGAGGGTATTGGTCGTCAGAAATCCTTATATAATGATATCCCTTATCATCTTTAAGGAGAATATTATATTTAGGCTGATGTTGTTTTATTAAACTGCATTCCAATAATAAGGCTTCGTATTCACTGTTAGTAACAATAAAGTCATAATCATTGACATTTGAAACCATAGCACTTACTTTAGCAGTATGATTTGGATTTTCTCTGAAATAACTGCTTACACGTCTGTGTAAATTTTTAGCTTTTCCGATATATATAATGTTATTGTTTTTGTCTTTCATGATGTATACACCAGGTGCGGTTGTAAGTTTTGAAGTTTTTTCACGTAAGTATGGAAGTTTTTTATTCATCTGTATATTTCCCCCGTTTCTGATAAATGATATAATCTGATAATATGCATTAAAATATTCCTGATAAGACCGAAAAATATAAATACAATCATTCTGTACTTTTGAAGAATCAAATTATATTCTGTTATCAGTTTAAAAATATTCAGAAATGTTTGTTTGACTTTGCAGAAGTATTTATCAGAAATAATATTGCATAATCCGGTACATTCGGATTCTTGCACGTGACATAACTGCCGATACTGCTTGCGGAGTGATACCAAGTTGATGAGCAATTGTTACAGTATCAATATTCTTAAAATAGTATAACATAATAATTTCTTTTTGTCTCGGGGTAAGTTCATTATTAATAACATTTAACAAAAGTTTTTTTAGTTTTCTTACAGAATCCTCCTCATTATTGCTTTCAAGAATAGCACGAATGCTTTTATCAGCTTCACCAGTATATGTATCAGAATAACTTTCACGTCTTGACACGCTTATTGACCCTCCTTGCATAATTGGTAAGATGTTCAACGATTTCCATTGTCTGTTGATACTCCACGTATAAAAGACGGATACGTTTTTCAAGGTTCATGTCATCAACCATACGTTTTTCTCCGGATTTTATAAGCATATTACGCTGTTGTGTAAGAAACTTTATCCGTTTCTTAATCAAACTACATGAAAGTTCGTAGTCTTTGATAAGTGAATACATAAAATCCCCCATTTCATTTAGATAATCCTAAAAAGAACGTTTGTTCTCATGAATATGTAATTATTATAAATCATCAATTTATGAATGTCAAGTGTCTAAGAAAAAAATTTTTATTTTAATATTACAATTCGACATAAATTAGTATATTTCGACAAAAATAGACATATTTCGACAGAATAAAAATATTTTATCAGGTAGTGACATACAGAAAATTTTGTGATATAATATTCTTGTACCATATTTTTTCAAAAGGACGTGCTGAAACATGAATGTTAATTATGATGTCATTATTGCCGGCTGTGGTGCGGCTGGTCTTTATGCGGCAATAAATCTGCCGTCATCTCTCAAAGTGCTGATTGTCTGCAAACGTGAACTCAGTCTTTGTAATTCCTCACTTGCTCAGGGTGGTATTGCCGGAGTTTATAATTCTCCTACAGACAATATCCAGTATCATCAGAATGATACCCTTATTGCAGGAGGTTTTAAAAATAATGTTGAAGCTGTTCACACTCTTGTAAGTGAAGCAGCACAGGATTTAGAGCATATCATTGACCTTGGTGTTGATTTTGACAAAAACCCTGACGGCACATATCATCGTACACTTGAGGGCGGTCACAGTCATCACAGAATTTTCCACCATGCTGACGCTACCGGAAAGGAAATAACTTCAACACTTCTGGAAAATGTTCAGAAACTCGATAATGTTACAATACTGGAAAATACTATTATTTGTGCAACTAAAAAAACTTCAACAGGATATTCCGCTTTCATGAAAAATGATGACGGTTATCAGACTTATAATTGTCATTTTATGATTTTTGCAACCGGCGGTATAGGTCGTGTTTATGAATTTACTACTAACTCTGCTATTGCAACCGGTGACGGAATAACATTTGCTTATGAAATGGGTGCAAAAATCAAAAATTTAAGTTATGTACAGTTCCACCCGACAGCTTTCAATAACAGGGCTACACGTGAATGTTTCCTTATTTCAGAGGCTGTAAGAGGTGAGGGAGCTTATCTCCTTAACTGCAAAAAAGAACGTTTCATGCAGAATTATGACCAGCGTCTTGAACTCGCTCCAAGAGATGTAGTTTCCCATGCAATAGTGCTTGAATCAAGAAAACAGAATTCTACTGAATTTTTCCTTGATATAAGTTATAAGGACAGCGAATTCCTTAAAAAACGTTTCCCTATGATTTATCAGAATCTCCTTAAACAAGGATTTGACCTCACTAAAGAACCTATTCCGATTTTCCCATGTCAGCATTATCTCATGGGCGGTATTGACGTTGATAACAATGCTGAAACAAGTCTGCATAATCTTTTTGCTTGCGGAGAATGCTCACATACAGGTGTACACGGCAGTAACCGTCTTGCAAGTAATTCACTTCTCGAAGCACTTGTATTTTCACGTCATGCAGCAAACTGTATAAAATCAAGAATGGATTCAGTTCCTGAAAACTTTGAAACAGCAGAATTTGACGCACATCTTGACGGCGAACATATGCCAAAAGGTTTCCGTACAGAAACTCGCCGTATTATGCAAAAAAGTCACTTTGTTATTCCTGATAAGAAAGAAGCTGCTGAAGGTTTCAAGCGTATAAAGGAAATCAGAGATAATCTCCTTAATTCTGGATATGTTGTTGATACAGATTATGTACTTGCTAAATCAATAGTTACAGTAGCATATATTATTCTCAGTGAAGTGATGCAGTAAAATAAGGTTTAAGCTTTATAGGAGAATCAACAATGAATTTTGAACAAAACTTTGAACAATATCTTTTAAAGGTTAAGAAAATACAGAAGCAATTGAATGATTTCACAGAAGAAGCAACAAAAACTTCTCTTATAATGCCGTTTTTTTCGGTTTTGGGATATGATGTATTTGATACAGATGAATTTTTACCTGAATTTACTTGCGATGTGGCTACCAAAAAAGGTGAAAAGGTTGATTATGCTGTATTGAAAGACGGAGAACCTGTTATTATAATTGAGGCTAAACGTGCCGGAATCAAATTGCAAAAACAGCAACAAGGACAGTTATTCCGTTATTTTTCAACTAACCATTGCCGTATAGCTATACTGACAAATGGTATTGTATATCAGTTTTTCAGTGATTTGAAAGTTCCGAATATTATGGACGATGAACCTTTTTTGTCATTTAACTTGCTTGAAGATGATTCATCAATATATATGTCTGCTGTTAAACAGTTTTGCAAAGATACTTTTGATATTAAAAATGTTATTTCTGAGGCTGTTTTTCAGAAATATTCAACAGTTGTAGAAAAAACTCTAAAGCAGGATTTAATCAGTCCAAGTGATGAAATTGTAAAATATTTTCTGTCAAATCCGGAAGTTAAAACAGGTAACCGCATTACAAGCCAGATGATAGAAAAATATCGTGAAAGCACTAAGAAAGCTATGCTTAAAATTTTTGGAATACAGTTACAAACAGTTCCGGAATGTAATACTACAGAAGTAGTTACTGAAGAACCAAAAGTAAAATCAATAGAAGCAATTTCCGAAAAACTCCAGACAATTCTGAAATCAAATATTCCGGAATTGTCTGTTATTTCGGAAGATAATGATAATTACCTGCGACTTCATATATATACATCATCAAATAAAAAAATCGGAAATTTTAAAATAAGTAAATCAGATTTTACTATGCAATGGAAAAAAACAGGTAATCCGGAAATGCATATCCTGAAATCAGAAGAAGATATAATAAATTACATATAAACTTTGAAAGGAAGATAAAATGAAGCTATTACAATGTTATATTGATAATATTATAACTACTGCTCTCATGGAAGATATAAATTATATTGATGAAGCAGCAGATAATCTTATTCCGGAAGAACACAAGAGTTCAGCTTACTATGTTGCAAAGGATACAGGCGTTGTTTGCGGAATCGAAGTAGCTAAGCGTGTTTTTGAACTCGCCGGCGGTGATGTTGTTTTCAATATACTTATGAAAGACGGCACAAAGGTTAAAAAAGGCGATATTATAGCTACTCTCGAAGGAAGTACTTTAACACTTCTTAAAGGCGAAAGAACTGCTCTTAATCTTTTACAGCATATGTCAGGAATAGCTACTGCTACAAACAAGTGTGTTGAACTCGTTGCAGGAACTAAAGCATCTGTTACAGATACAAGAAAAACACTTCCCGGACTCAGAGCGTTACAGAAATATTCAGTTACAGTCGGCGGTGGTAAAAACCATAGATTTAACCTTTCTGATGCAGCAATGCTAAAGGATAATCATATTGACGCTTACGGCGGAATAACTCCGGCAGTTACGGCACTTCGTCAAAAAATCGGTCATACTGTCAAGATTGAAGTTGAAGTACGCACTCTTGACGAACTCAAAGAAGCTCTTGAAAACAAGGTAGAAATAATCATGCTCGACAATATGACAAATGATGACATGAAAAAAGCTGTCAAAGTTACGGCAGGACGTGCTTTACTGGAAGCTTCCGGTAATGTTACCACTGATAATATCCGTTCAGTAGCCGAAACCGGTGTTGATATAATTTCACTTGGTGCATTGACTCATTCTGTAAAATGTTTTGATATTTCTATGAAGATAAAAAAACAATAATTTCTGAAATAAACATTTATTGTTATATGTGTAGTTCAGTTTTCAAGATTTTTCAGTTATAATGTATACATCAAATAAAGGAGATGTTAATATGAAAAATCTTGATACTGTCTATGCAGAAAAAATTGCTGAGGAATATTCTAGCAAAAAAACGTCTAAAGTGGTTGCTTTAAAAAAGCTTGACCGCAAAGCAAAACAACCAGCAGAAATTTTCGCTTACTCTTATGGAATAATAGGTTCTTTAATTCTTGGTACTGGTATGTGTCTTACAATGAATATTATTGGTTCAGGAACAGTTTTGTTTATGATTCTCGGAATAATCTTAGGAGTTATTGGAATCGGAATGGTTGCAACAAACTATTATTTTTATAAAAAATTACTTGAAAAGGGTAAACAAAAATACGCATTTGAGATAATCGAGCTTGCAAAGGAAATTACTGATTCAGAAAGTTAATAATGCGGGGGATAAAAATGAATAAGTCTGAAAGCAAGTATTTTAATACTTCAAGACGCATGAACGAAGCACTTCTGTCATTGCTTTACGAAAAAGATTTTGAATATATAACTATAAAAGAAATATGTTTACGTGCTGATGTGAATCGTTCTACTTTCTACCTTCATTATGAAAATATAGGTGATTTGCTTATGGAAACAGTTCGGTTTGTAAATGAAAAATTCAGCCATTCCTATGCTGATAAAAATTTTTCTTTAGACGGAAAACAACGTGATGAATTATATCTCATGACATCAGACTGGATTATACCATATCTGAATTTTGTAAAGGAAAACAAACGCATCTATAAAGTTGTACATGAAAAGTCATTTATTTTCGGAACTGAAAAGGCATTCATGAATTTTTTTAAAAATGTTTTCTCTCCTATTTTGTCAATTTATGGCATTTCTGAAGATAAACATGAATATTTAATGGCATTTTATCGTAATGGTCTTACAGCAATTATTATGAAATGGGTTGATAATGATTGTTTTGAAAGTCCTGAATACATTATGGATATTATAAATATGCTTTTCAGAAATCAGACTGTTGGTTTGTGTTAAGAATTATAATTTTACTGCTCTGTAATATTCAGGGCAGTTTTTTTGTATCATATTAACTATATTTTGCATATAATAATACAAACCAAAAAGGAGGTATTTTTATGTGTGGAATCGCAGGGGCAATAAGTTTCAAAGAGGATATGCGTGAAGATATGAAAGTTTATGAAAATATGCAACACGCACTTCTTCACAGAGGACCTGACCAAAGAGGAATTATTCTTACAAAAGAAGTAGCACTTATTCATACAAGACTTGCTGTTATTGATATTCCAAATGGCAGACAGCCTATGACTTACGGAAGTTTCACAATTGTTTATAATGGTGAACTATACAACACCGATGAAATACGCAAAGAACTTGAAAGTGACTTTGATTTTGAAACACATTCGGATACAGAAGTTGTACTTAAAAGTTTCATCAAGTGGGGAGAAAAATGTCTTGACAGATTCAATGGTATATTTGCATTTGCTGTATACGATGAAAAAAAACATCAGCTTTTTCTTGCCCGTGACAGAATAGGAGTAAAACCGCTTTTCTACTATGAAAACAATAATAAACTTATCTTTTCCTCGGAAATACCCGCATTACTCGAACACCCTGACATTCCTCATGAAATAGACAGTCAGGGCGTTTCTGAACTCATACTTATAGCCCCCGGAAGAACTGCTTCATGCGGAGTTATAAAAGGAATTAAGGAAGTTAAAGCAGGTTGTTGCGGATTCTATAATCAAGATGGTTTGAAAATTCACGAATACTGGCGATTAAAAGCCTATGAACTTCATGAAACTTTTGAACAGACTGCTGAACATGTTCGGGAACTTGTTCTTGATTCGATACAGCGACAACTTGTTTCAGATGTTCCGGTATGTACGTTTCTTTCGGGCGGACTTGATTCCAGTTTGATATCTTCTGTTGCTTCAAGCGAAATGAAAAAGCATAATAAAATACTTGATACTTTTTCAATTGATTACCGTGACAATGATAAATATTTTCAGAAAAGTCATTTTCAGCCAAACAGTGACCCTGAATACATTCAATGCATGGTTGACTACCTCGGAACAAATCACCATTGGACAGTTGTTGACACTCCAGAACTTGTTAACGCCCTTTATGATGCTACAAAAGCAAGAGGACTTCCCGGAATGGCTGATGTTGATGCGTCATTGCTGATATTCTGCCGTGAAATTAAAAAATATGGCACAGTTGCATTATCGGGAGAGTGTGCGGACGAACTTTTTGGAGGCTATCCATGGTACAGGGATAAGGATATAAGAATGACTGATGGTTTCCCATGGTCACAAAGCACTGCATACAGGAAAAGTTTTTTATCTGATTATTATTCTGAAAAAATTAATGCTGATGAATATGTTTACAGTGCCTACAGAAATACTGCCGATTATGCTATGAAATTACCGACAGACAGTCCTCTTGAATATCGAATGAGGGAAATGACTCAACTTAATTTTGACTGGTTTATGCAGACTCTTCTTGACCGCAAAGACAGAATGAGTATGTACAGTGGATTAGAAGTACGTGTACCGTTTTGTGATTATAGAATTGCAGAATATTTATATAATGTTCCATGGGAATACAAGGATTATCAGGGCAGGGAAAAAGGTTTACTCCGTGAGGCTATGAAAGAATGGTTGCCAGAAAAAGTTCTCTGGCGTAAGAAATCCCCTTATCCTAAAACACATAATCCGGCATTTCTTGATGCGGTAACACAAAAGTTATCCGTCATTATGGAAGAAAAAAACAATATTCTTTTTGAAATTGTTAAGCGTGAACAGTTGGAAAAACTCCTAAAACATGAGGATTATGTTCAATGGTACGGACAGTTAATGAATTTGCCACAAACTATTGCATTTTTTATACAACTTGATTACTGGCTTAAACATTTTAAAATTAAACTTATTTAAAAATACTTTTGCAGTTTAGCCTGAAAAAAATTTATTCTTGACAAATCGTAATAATAGTGATATACTTTATTAAGTATTTTTTACGGGAAAAAGTACAAATTTTAAATTTTTTGACGATTCTAAAAGAAAGGAGCAGGCTAACTGTGAGCAATTCAATAAATCCTGAATTTAAGATAAGAGAGGTAGCTGAACGAATTAAAGCCGTTCGTGAGTCACTGGGTCTGACTCCTGAAGAAATGGCTGAAAAAACAGATGTTTCTGTTTATGAGTATCTCGCATATGAGGGCGGAGCTAAAGATTTCAGCTTCACTTTTATCTATAAATTTTCAAATGCTACCGGCGTTGAAATAACCGACCTTATGGAAGGTGAAAGCCCTAAAATTTACAGCTACGATATAACAAGAAAGGGAGGCGGTCTTCCTATTGCTCGTCGCAAGGGTATGAGTTATATGCGACTTGCACCGAAATTTAAAAATAAAATTGGTGAACCTTTCCTTGTTACAATTCCGTATGTTGATGAACAATTCAGAGTACCTCACCCTCATACACATGAAGGTCAGGAACTTGATATAGTTATAAGCGGTCAGCTTAAAGTAAGAATTGGTGACCATGAAGAGATTCTTTATGAGGGTGACTCTATTTATTATGACAGTGGCGAACCTCATGACGAATGGGCAGTAGGAAACAAAGAATGTAAATTCTATGCTGTTGTATTCGGTGTAAATCAGCCACACCATGCTTTACAGAATCTTGAACCGGTAATTCTTCCTGGTGTTACTAATTTTGACCTTGCACAAATTGAAAATCCTGTTATTGATAAGTTTGTTAAGACTGAAACAGACAAAGACGGTGCTTTAAAGAAAATAAGTTTCATGAATGAAGAAACTTTCAACTTCGGTTTTGATATTGTTGATTCTCTTGCTGAAAAATGCCCTGACAAAACAGCACTTATATATGTTTCAAATGATATGCAGGAAAGAAGATTTACTTTTGCAGAAATAAAAAAGTATTCCAATATGACTGCTAATTACTTCTTATCAAAGGGTATCAAAAAAGGCGATACTGTAATGTTGGTTCTTAAAAGACATTATCAGTTCTGGTTCTCTATAATTGCACTTCATAAGATTGGTGCAATAGTTATTCCGGCAACAAATCAGCTTGTACAGCACGATTTCACATACAGATTCAAGGCTGCTGACATTAAAGCAATTGTCTGCACCGGTGAAGGTGATGTTGCACATCAGGTTGACCTCGCTATTGAAGAATGTGGAATGAACATCAAGAGAATGATTGCTAATGGTAATCGTGAGGGCTGGGATTCATTTGATGATGAAATGTATTCTTTCAGTGATGTTTATGAAAGACCAACAGACCCCGAAAAACTTTCATGTGGCAGTGAACCTATGCTTATGTTCTTCACTTCCGGAACTACTGGTTATCCTAAAATTGCTATGCATAGCCACAAATACGCTTTAGGCCATTTTATTACTGCACGTTACTGGCATAATGTTGACCCTAATGGTATTCACTTTACTATTTCCGATACCGGTTGGGGTAAGGCTCTTTGGGGCAAACTTTATGGTCAATGGATGAGTGAAACTTGTGTTTTCGTTTATGACTTTGATAGATTTGATGCTAATAAAATTCTTCCGATGTTCAAGAAATACAATATCACTACTTTCTGTGCACCTCCTACAATGTATCGTTTCTTTATAAAAGAGGATTTATCAAAATTTGACCTTAGTTCTATAAAGTATGCTACAGTTGCAGGTGAGGCTCTCAATCCGGAAGTATATAATCAGTTCCTTAAAGCTACTGGCATAAAGCTTATGGAAGGCTTTGGACAGACTGAAACTACTCTTGCTATCGGAAACTTTGTTGGAATGACTGCTAAACCAGGTTCAATGGGTAAACCAAGCGTTCTTTATGATATAGATATTGTTGACCCTGACGGAAATCCTGTCAAAACTGGTGAAACAGGTGAAATAGTTATCAGAATCAATGAAAAAGCTCCTTGCGGTCTTTTCATGGAATACTACAACGACACCGAAAAAACTAAAGAGGTTTGGCATGACGGTATGTATCATACTGGTGATACCGCTTGGCGTGATGAAGACGGTTATTTCTGGTATGTTGGCCGTGTCGATGATGTAATTAAATCTTCCGGCTACAGAATAGGACCATTTGAAATCGAAAGCGTTATTATGGAACTTCCTTATGTTCTTGAATGCGGTGTAAGTGCTGCTCCCGACCCTGTAAGAGGTCAGGTTGTAAAGGCTTCTATAGTTCTTACAAAAGGAACTGTCGGCACTGACGAACTTAAAAAAGAAATTCAGAATTATGTAAAGAAACATACAGCACCTTATAAATATCCAAGAATAGTTGAATTCAGAGATGAACTCCCTAAAACTATCAGCGGTAAAATAAGACGTGTTGAATTAAAAGGTTAAATAATTTATACCGGACAGCATTTATAATAACTGTCCGGTATTTTTATTTTTCATGAGATCATATTAATATTTATATAGGATAAATAAGAAATATTATACTGTTTGTAATTATTTTCTTTGTGCAAAACACTGAATTTGATTGTACACTTTTCACAAATTTACATAAAAACACTTTAATTTTGTAGAAGTATATGTTATTATATAATCAGAGAGAAAAAATATTATGTGGAGATGATTTTATGAAAAATAAATTAAATTATACTAAGAGAATAATTTCGTCATTTATTTCAGTTATAATGGTTATGGTTTGCGTAAACTTTCCTATGAAAACAATAGGAAGTGAAGAACCAGATTTCAAAGAAATGGCAGACCAGATGATTGTTCTTGTTAATGAAGCAAGAGTTGAAGCCGGTCTTAATCCTGTCTATGCTGTTCCGTATCTTAATGATATGTCTTATGTTCGTGCAAGAGAATGTATTGTTAATTTCGGTCATCAGCGTGTTGACGGCAGTTCATTTGTTAGTGTAATTGATGATAATCTTGTTCCTTGGGAAAAAGCTTATGAAAATATTGCCTCCGGTATAGGCACTGTTGAGGGTACTTTTAATCAGTGGAAACAGTCTCCTAAGCACTGGGAAGCTATTATGAATCCTGAAGTAACACACATGGGAGTTGGCGTTTCCTATGAACCTAACAGTACATACGGCTGGTATTGGGAACAGATGTTCATTAAAGTATGGGACGATGTAGAATCAGTTACCGGACAATATTATCCTGACAAGTATAAGGTAGTTCCTAAGTCGGCAGGCGATATAAGCGGTGATGGCATTATTGATTCATTCGACTATGTTTTACTTAACAGATACCTTAACAAAGAAATTACACTTAATCCGTTACAGGTTGAAAGTGCTGACGTCCTTAAAGACAATGCTATAACTTATTCTGACGCTGCTTGTCTTAAAAAATATATCCTTGGTGAAGTGACTGAACTTCCTATTAAACTTTATTGATAATGCAATTATTAGGTGTGTTCATATAAATAAAACGACTGTTTTTTTGTAGCAGTCGTTTTTATTTTTGTAATAAGTAATCTAATTGAAAATATTTGCAGATTTTAATTGTAAATTTTGTACAGCTATGATATAATGTATAAGCACAATTTTATGTATTGAAAGGAGACTTTTTATATGCCAGAAATATGTCTTTTAGGTACAGGTGGTATGCTTCCTCTTAAAAACAGATTTCTTACAAGTCTGTATGCAGAATATAATGGTAAAGCTATTCTGATAGACTGCGGAGAGGGAACTCAAGTTGCATTTGCACAGCACGGATTGAAAATGAGCAAAGTTGAAACTATTCTTATCACTCACAGTCATGCTGACCATATAACAGGTTTACCGGGATTGCTTTTGTCTGTCGGAAACTGTTCACGTATTCAGCCTTTGGATATATATATTCCGGAGAGTGCCGAGAAAATGATTAATAATCTTATATCAGTATGCGGAGGTCTTCCGTATGAAGTCGAAATTCATATACTTCCGGACAGAGAAAGCACAGTTTTTACAGCAGATAAAATTAATCCTATGCTTACTGTTTCAACTATACCTCTTGAACATAGTGTCAACTGCATAGGATATAAGCTTTCTTTGGCAAGAAAACCTGTTTTTGAACCGTTAAAAGCCAAACAGCTTGGGATTCCGGTAAAGTATTGGAAAAAACTTCATAGTGGTTTGCCTGTTGTTCTTGATGACGGACGAAAATTTTTTCAGAAAGATGTTATAAAAGAACAGCGTTCCTCCATAAATATATCTTATATTACAGATACTTTGCCTATCGATACAATATCGGATTTTGTAAGGGATTCTGATTTATTCATTTGTGAGGGAATGTATGGAGATATTTCTAAAAAACAATCCATGAATGAAAAGGGTCATATGCTTATGCAGGACGCTTGCAGAATAGCATCACAAGCAAATGTTAAGAATTTATGGCTTACGCATTACAGTCCGGCTGAAAGCAATCCTCACGATTATGAAGAAGAACTGAAAAATATATTTGAAAATGTCAATATCTCCGATGATGGTGATAAAATTTCATTATGATATTTTATGTCTTAATTATGGACGTGTTATCTTGCACAAAGTAAGGTTAAAATTTTTCTTGTAATTTACAATTGTGTAAAAAAATGTAAAAAAATATTTAAATTCAATATAGATTATTGCAATTTGCAAGCGGATATGATATAATATTTGTGGAAGTTTAACAATCTATAAAGTGCAAGCCTGCCAGTGCTTTATACTTTGTTTGCATTATGTCACTGCTTTATTTAATTTTTGTAGAATAGTTCTTACTTTTTTATTTGTATATTACTTTTTGTATAAAAGTTGTTGAATATTGATAAAAAATTATTGATTATTTATGTCAAAAAAACAATTGAAATGTAACTTTCAAAATGTTATAATTGTTATTATTAAGGTGGCATATTATCCTTAACCTATAATTTATTCTATGGAGGTGGTTCTATGAAGAGTTTTTCCTATGTCGCACAAGATGCACGTGGCAGACAGCAAAAGGGTACTATTAATGCTGAAAATGAACAAGAATTCCTTGAAAAAGCAAAAGAAAGAGGTCTGTACGTTAAAGACTTTACGGAAGGCGATTCAACCAACAAAAAATCTATTTACAAGTTCAATACCAAAGAGCTTACATTCTGCTGTCGTCAGCTGAGTGCTATGCTTACATCTGGTCTTACCCTTGTAAAAGCAATCGACATTCTTAAAAATGAACAGGAAAATGAAAAAGGTAAAGCTATTTGGCAAGACATTTATGAAAATGTTCAAAAGGGTGAATCTTTTTCATCAACTCTTGAAATGCATGCAGGCTCATTTCCGGATTTCCTTATTTCAATGGTCGGTGCAGGTGAATCCAGTGGTTCACTTGATGTAATTATGACCCGTATGGCAGACCATTACAACAAAGAAGGTAAACTGAAAAATACTGTAAAAAGTGCTATGGTTTATCCTATAATACTTCTTGTACTTTGCGTAGTAATTGTTATCTTCCTCTTTGCTTTCATCATGCCTACATTTATTGCAATGTATGAAGACCCTGATGATATGCCCGCTCTTACTAAAATGATGGCTGGTATTTCTGATGTAATTCAACATAAGTGGTATATACTTATCGCTATTGCAGCACTTCTTTTCTTTGGAATAAGATATGCTCTTAAAGTTCCAAGTATAAGGTTGAAATTTGACCGCCTTATTATGAAAGGTCCGGGTTTTGGTCCGCTTATTACAAAGATTTATACCGGACGTTTTGCACGTACACTTTCATCACTTTATTCAAGTGGTATTCCTATGGTTGAGTGCCTTGAAAGAGCTTCTGCTGTACTTAGCAATTCCTATGTTGATGACAAATTCATTGAAGTTGTTGACGAAGTAAAACAAGGTGAAACACTTTCAAATGCTATTACAAGGTCTGAACTTTTTGAAAATATGTTCTGCTCCATTCTTTTCGTTGGTGAAGAGTCGGGTGCTTTGGACTCAATTCTTGAAAAGACTTCTGACTACTATGAAGAAGAATCTGATGCAGCTGTACAACGTCTTGTAAGTATGGTAGAACCTATTCTACTTATTTTCATGGCTATAATTATCGGTCTTGTTGTATGTGGTATCTACCCTGCACTTTATGGTTCATTCGAATCTATCGAAAACGAATAATTCACGGAAAGGTGGAAAAGACAAATGCTTTCATTTGATATTACTGACAGAAATATACGAGTAGTCAAAGGTGCGGAAAGTAGCGGAAAAATTAAAATTAGTGCTGCTCTTTCCATTGACATTGATGAGGAACTTATAGTTAATGGCCATATTAAGGACGTTCCGAATGTTGCCACTCTTATTAATGGTGCTATTAAGAAAAACAGAATGCCTGACAAAGAAGCTATTGTAAGTATTTCCTCAAACCTCACTATCTTTAAGGAACTTGAAGTTCCAAAGGTTAAAATTACTGAAATGCAGAAAGCTGTAAAACAGCAGATGCTTGCTGAACTCAGTCTTGATGATATTTATAGCGTTTCTTATACCATAGTTGGAGAGGGCGAAAACGATACATATAAAGTACTTGCAACCGCTTGCCCTTATGAAATCGTAAACAGCTACAGAGAAATGTTTAAACTTCTGGGTATTTCACTTAAATCTGTTATGATTGGCTGTAACTGTATTACAAAGGTTCTTCTTGCTGATACTAAAATTCAATCCAAGATGCCGTTGCTTGCAGTACAGATTGATAACAACTTCATTTCACTTAACCTTTATGAAGCAAATCAGCTTGCTTTCTCACGTTTTGCGTCAATTGACCCAGCTGACTATGATAATTCTGAAGACTATGTATTTGAGGCAGTAAACGAAAATATCTTCCGTATGCTCCAGTTCCAAAGAAGTCGTAATACTGGTGAAACTATTGAAAATATCATTTTCTATGGTGATACTCACGATTATGTAAGACTTACTGATGAACTTGAAAAACTTGACCTTAATACAAATCTTATTAACGTTCCTCCACAGATTCACGGTCACGAAAATCTTGAATTCTCTCTTTATGCTAACGCTATTGGTGCTATGTTCAAGAGAGACAAGGAAAAAGAAAAACTTAATCTTCTTGATTCTGATTTCAGTTCCGCAGTAAGAAACAGGGGCGGAAATGAAAACGCCGGTAATATATTTATGCTTGTTGCAGTGGCAGTTTCCGCAGTATTAGTCGGCGGTATATGGGGCGGACTTACAATAAAGGATAATGGCATTCAGGACGATATTCAGGTTTGTCAGGACTTTATAGACAGTCCTCAGACAGCTTCTAAGATTAATTATCTTACAAGACTTGAAGGAATCAAAGAAAAGGTTGATGCTTACAATGTAAGTATGACCAATGCTCATGATGCTTTCTATTCACAGCCTGTTATCAATGGTGACAAGTATGACCTTATTGAATCCATTCTTACAGATACCGCTACAGAACTTGATGTTACTGGAATTAAAATTCTTTCTCCTTATGAATACACCGACGGAGTATTGAGTTTTACTGTTCAGTATGATGAAGCTCCATACGCTTATCAGGAACTTCCTGCATTATTTGTAAGCCGTATCCTTGAAGAAGAAGATTTTGAAAACGTATCATACGGCGGTTATGGTGTATCAGAAATTCAGATATCCAGCGGAGTGGACGGTGCTGAACCTGAAACAAAACGTATTACAAAATTTGAACTGCAAGTAAAACTTGCTGGCGAACAGAGTGCTTATCACCCTGTTGAAGAAGAAGAAACAGCAGAATAAGGAGGCTGATTAACAATGAAACTGAATTATAGAGATAAGATAATTCTTGGCATAGTTCTTGCCGTTATTATCTTAATTGCCGGATTCGTTGGTCTTATTAAACCTAAGAACGAAGAAATTAAAACCGATGAGGCTACTCTTACTACTAAGCAGGAAGAACAGGCAGACCTTGAAGCAAGAATTGCCAAGATTCAACCTCTTAAAGATGATATTGACCAAGTTTATGAAGATACAGCTAAGCTTACATCAGATTTTATTCCGCTTAGTGATATAAACAATACTGATAAGCTTGACCAGTATATGCAACATTATGCAGAAGAAAGTGGCGTTCGTATTGATAATCTTGAAGTATCTCAGCCTAAAGAGTTTTCTTTGGATTATTACTACACCGACCAAACTATACTTGCATCTGATATGGTTAACATGGCAGACCTTAACGGCGATTATGAAAAGGCTCAGAATGACATTCTTGCAGAAAGCACAGCTCTTTCACAGAGAAACGTTGAAACAGTTATTCAGACACAGTACGGTATAAGAGTTACTGGTACAAAAGAAGCTCTCTGGAAGTATCTTAAAGCTGTTGAAGAACTTAAAAAGACTATGATAGTAAATCAGGTAAGTATTTCAGACTATTCATTTGGTGCAGATAGTGCAGAAGAAGCATCTTCACAGACTCCAACCCCTGAAAATACTGATGAACAGAATCCTACTGAAAATTCTGAACAGCCTGCTGATGCAAATCAGACTCCAGAAACAAATACTGATACTCCAGCACCTGCTCAGGCTCCGGAAGTTCTTACTATCGACGATGCAGACACTTCTTCAATACAAATCGTAATAAGTTTATATTCAGTTTATGACATGCCGAAGCCTAATACCGAAGAATAATATTGATATTCGCTGTGTTATTTGAAAGGCGGTAAATTATGAAAACTGATAAAAAACGAAGTTTTAAGGGTGCGGTACTCCTTACAGTAGTATCGGTAATGTCCCTGCTGATAGTATTTCTTACGGGTACTCTTGTGCTTGCTACTGCTGCAAACAACAGAGCTCAAAAATCTTATTCCTCTTCACAGGCTAACTACACCGCAAGAGCCGCTATTGACGGTATTCTTGCGGCAATAGGGCAAGATGAAGATTTCGCTCAATCCGTAGGTTCTGTCAGTGCCACAAGTCCGAGCCTTACTATAGATGTACAAATGGATTCCTCCATTAATGGCATGGGTAATGTTCAGAGTGCACGTGTTGAATATGAAGGTTCACAGAAATTCTTTGATTCAGACGAAAATGAATGGATTGACAAAGACCTTCTTTCAGTTTCAGCAGATGTATTATATGCCGGCGAAGTAAAAACTGTAAAAGCATATCTTCTTAAAAATCCTCCGGAAAATATAGTTAATTCCAGTGGTGGCGGTGGTTTCGTAACTGTTGGTAGTGCATCATTAGGAAACCATACCAACTCATTTGGTGGTACATATCTTGGAATAGGCATGGAAAAAGGCAAGAGATTTTACGATAGTGCAAGTACAGGTGTAACACACCCAATCTTAGGCGATGTTACTCTTGACCAAAGACTTTACCTTAATGTTCCAGATGGTACAGCTTTAGAAACACTTCCAAGTGGTAAAGAGGGCTACAATGTATATAATGATATCAGAAAATCATATGGCACAATAATTCCGGTATTTTCACCTCAGAACAATCAGACTTTTGAAGCTCCTGCTGTTATAAATGGTAACTTCTATATTGGTAACCATTCTGAACTTATTATTCCGACTAAAGGCACTGGTATGTCAATATGGGGCAACATGACTGTAAATAACTCTTTTGACATATCTTCAGTAAACGTTAATATCACTGACAGTTATGTAAGACAGCCGGGCGAAAGTGATGACGAATACAACGCAAGAAAAAATCGTGCTATTAAACAGTTCAATGAAATTCCTTATGTTTTCGTTGATGGTGAATTATCACTTAATGAAGGCATTATATTAGGCAGAAATTATCTTCCGCTTAATATCTTTGCAGGAAGATTAAGACAGTATACAGGCAATCCATCTTCAATATATGCTAATATCTATTGTCAGGACGAAAATGAAACCTCTGTACTTCAAGGTAACGGCGGAGGTACAAAGCTTTATAAATTCGCTGATTCTGTTATCAGTCAGACAGAAGACCTTCCATATGGTATCAGCGGAAACTTTGCAACAAAAGGTAGTGTTCAGGTAACAGGTATAGTAAAAATTGAAGGCGATTTACTTGTTGACCATGACCTTACTATTGAAAGCGGTTCAAGACTTGAAGTTAATGGTAATGTCGCTGTAGGCGGTACTCTTAATTGCAATGGCGAAATGAATGTATCAGGTTCTATTGCAGCGGATTCTGCTATGGGTAATAGAATTGTACCAAATACAGGTGCAAAGAAAATGACTGCTGATAATTCTCAGGAACTTTATGAAGAACATACAGAAACTTATAACGCTGTTCTTGTTAAAAATGTAGTTATTAATCGTGGTGGCTGGACACAGGGAATTCCTTATGCATGGCTCAATAAAGATGCTATAACTGAATATGGTATTCCTGATTCAGACAGTGACGGCATTATCGACAACAATGTATATGACTTTGGTTATGGAACAATGGTAAATCCTGCTTTTGTAATTCAGGAAATGTGGTCTCTTGGTGAAGATGAACACACTGTTACAATGACTTATGATGAAACTACATGGATTAACAGAGACGATGGTTCTGTTACTACAAATGAAAATGACACCTATGAAATAGCTGGTTACACTTATGACGGTTCTAAAACTATTGACCCAACTTCATTATACAAAAGTATGCATGACGGTGTAATTTATCCGAGAAACGCTGAAAAAACTGTAATACTTGGATTCGAGGAAATCGGCGACGGAACTCCTGTTTCAGCATCAAAGGTTGTAAGAACAGTTGACGAAATTGAAACTGATTACAATTTCGGTGCATCAGCTATTACTGAAATTCCTAAGGACAGCAGTGACCCTACAAAACTTAAAACAGATGCATTGACAGTTACAGATTCATTTGGCGGACGCTCAATTCATGTATCAGGAGACTGCACACTTAAAGGAAACTTTAATGGCAAGGATATAATTATTGACGCAACTTCAACTGATACATGGGTAAGACTTGACCCTACATTCAGCTTGTCAAACGGTTCAAGAATCATTTATGATGATACAACCGGTACTGGCGAACTTAAAATCTTTGTTGAAGGTCAGGTTTACATGAACGGCAGTGGTTGTGCAATTATTACAAAATCTTATGACCAGGCACTTTTCCATTCACATGGTGATTATCAGATTAACATTTATAAGAATGTAAATAAAATCGCTGGTGCAACAGAACTTGAATGCCCAAGAATCACTATATATTCACGTAAACCTGCTGAAGGTGAGACAAAACCAAAAATTCAGATTAACAACATGGGTATAGTTACTGCATCAATTGAAGCTCCTTATATGGAATTCGGTATACAGGACGTTGCTCACTTTACAGCAAATAGAATTTATTACAACGGCAAAGACCTTTTAGACCTTTCTGACAGAGGAAACAGACGTATCGGCGTAATTGGTACTCTTAACGTAGGTGAACTTGTAAGTGCCGGAAATAACTGGGACTTCCTTTATGTTCCAAGAAATGTCGGAGCAACTCCACCACCTTTAGACCCTGGCGGAGCTGGTGACCTTAAGTTTGTTGTTACCTATTATGAAGGATTTTAATGGAGGTGTGCTATGAATAACAAAAATAATAAAAAATCACGCAAAAAGCGTGGTATGACTCTTGTTGAAGTTATTATTTCAATTGCTGTTATGGCAGTGCTTGCACTTCTCCTTACAACAATAGGCGTTACTATTGACAATTACAGAAAAGATACTAAAGCTCGGAATCAGAAAATCGCCATTGAATCACCTGTCGCTGAAGTACAGGACAGAAACAAGGGTGTCGGTTCATCTGGTAAAGGAAATCTTATTACAGATGACTATAACATAACAGTTTCTGCAAATGGCAATGTTGTTGATGTTAAAGGCAAGCTTTACAGCACAAATGAAGATTTAACTGATACAGGTACTGTTGATGCCGACGGCGAACCTATTTATACCGGCGACATAGCTAAACATTTCAAGTTTGTATATATAAAGCCATAGGAGGAAAAGAATGAAAAACAAAAAAAATCTCAAAGGCTTTACACTTGTTGAACTTATAGTTGTTATGGCAGTTTTTGGTATAATTATGCTTGGTGCTATGAGGTTTCTTGACCCAGTAAGCAAAATGATGAAAGGGGCATCACTTCAGGAAGCAAATTCTGCTGTCGTTGACAATGTAAAGCGTTATTTTGAAGGTACTTTACGTTATGCAAATGCCATTGATGTATATGGCGGTTGTAACAATACTTTTGACGAAAGAAGTGCAGTTGTAGACTTTGTCGATGATTATTACACTAACAGAGCTGATTCAAATGACAATCCGGTAAAAGTTAATGTTCATGTTATGACTATTCATAATGATTCTGACGGAACTTTTTCCGGAGGAGAAATTACCGAAAGTATGTATAAAGTTCAGTCTGGATACACTTATAAAGTATGGGATACAAGCGGTGCTGTTCCTGTATGGACTTATGCAGACCCGTCTAATCCTGACAGAGTGAATTCTTCTATTATAGGTTCTCCTGTTTATGAAGACAAGAAAGTTATAAACGAAGTATATTACAAGGATTATTCAATGTTTATTACTCTCGGTTATAATGAAATGCACGCTGCAAATGACGTTTCTAAAACTGAATTGCCTGCTGAACTTGGTTCAAAAAGAAATGAACACTATTTCGGACGTATTACACCTGTTGCTGACCATACTTTTAGTCAAAATATGTTTGCATTTACTTTTACAACATACAAAAATGACAAGGACGGAAGCGGAAACTCTATTTACCGTCGTACAGTAGGTTCAGAAGAATTGTTTGTTTCACCTTATTCATCTGCAAATGCTTCTCTTGCACTCATGAATATCAATTCTGCTTTTGGTGATAAAAACCGTGCAAGCCTTGGTTTCTGTCCTGAAAGACGCAACGGTTCAGACGGTACTAATTCATACAATCATGCTAATCCGGTTACAAGTGATGGCAAGGTTGTTTATGAAGCAAATCCATATGTTGCATCAGGATACTTTGATTATATTCAGAAAACAGATGGAAATGACATCTATATAATTTATACTATTCCTGAAAATTAATCTATCTACAAAAAAAACAGGCAGTAGTCTTATATATACTGCTGCCTGTAATATTTTTTGATGATTTTTACTGAACCGGAGCAGTCAGTAAATTTAAGTACCATTGTGCAATATCATTACCCCATAAAGCTCCTATTGCTATTCCTACTGAAAGAAATGGCCCGAATGCGAATTTTGATTCACCGGAAATAATTTTGTTTATCAGTCCGGCAACAGCACCAATTATAATTCCAAGAAATGCTGAAACGATAATAGCCTTTGTTCCGAGGTAAGCACCAGCAACAATCATTAAAAGTGTATCGCCAAGTTCAATGGCACGGAAATCTTCTCCAAATTTCTTTTTGATGAAACCACGGCTTACTTCTCCAATAATGAAAAATGGTACACTTATTATTAAGGCACCGATAATACGCTGTTCAATAGTTGATTGGTCAGTGAAAATCTGTGACGGAATTACAAGCAAGGCTATCATGCCCAGTATTCTTTCGTCGATTTCCATAGTATCCCAGTCCATAAATCCTACAATTATAAGCAGTGACATGAGAATACAGGTTATTATGGATTCAGCATTGATATCAAAAACCCAGAAAGTCAATACAAAAAGTAGTCCGTTAAGACTTTCTACAATAGGATATCTTGGAGAAATCTTTTCTCCACAGCTATGACATTTTCCTTTAAGTGCAAGCCAACTGAATACAGGTATCAAATCTCTTGCACGTATTTTTGCACCACAGGTCATACAGTGCGATGAACGCTTTATCAAAGATTCATTGCGGGGAAGTCTCAATATAACAACATTAAGAAAACTTCCTATACTTATACCAAACAAAAATACCATAGTGTAAAACGAAATCTTGAATAACGGCGAAACAAATTCGTCATGAAGCATATTTGCAAATTCACCCATTTTGTTTTACCCTCCTTTACATTAATATAGTGACATTTTTAATTATAACATAATTTCTGAAAAATTCAAGTAAATTTTAAAAGTTTGTTTTCATATCTGCAAATATATGAAAGCATACTTTATCAATAAAGAGCGGAGGTCTTTTATGAAAAACGAAAGAATAGGCGATTACTTAGTTGGTCAGGGACTTATCAATCAGGAACAGCTTATGAAAGTTCTTGAAGTTCAGAAAGAATCCAACGGAGCTAAAAAATTTGGTGACGTTGTTGTTGAACTTGGTTTTATGTCCGAAGTGAACTTTACTAAAGCACTTGCCGGAAAAATGAATGTTAAATACGTTGACCTTGATGCAATAGATATAAATATTGATGCGGTTAACAAAATACCAGAAGCACTCGCAAGAAAACATACTGTTATTGCTATTGCTATTACAGGTAAGCGTCTTACAGTAGCTACAAATGACCCTGTTAACTTCAACATATTTGAAGAAATTAAAATTGCAACCGGTACAGACTGTATTCCTGTTCTTGCTACCACTACAGCTATCAATAAGGCTATTGGTAAACTTTATTCAATGCAGAACGTTGACAGCGTTGTTGACAGTATCGCAGCTCTTAATGGCGGAGATAACGGAAACATGGAGGACGAAGAGTCAAAAGACAGAGTTGAAAGTGCTCCTATCGTTAAACTTGCTACAACTATTATTGAAAACTCTTATCGTGCAGATGCTACCGATATTCACATTGAACCATTTAAAACATATACAAGAATTCGTATCCGTGTAAATGGTGACCTCGTTGAACTTATGAACATTTCAAGTACTGTACATAGTGCTCTTACAACTCGTCTTAAACTTATCAGCGGTATGAACATCGCTGAAAAGAGAATACCTCAGGACGGACGTTTTACACAGGAAGTAGACGGAACAACTCTTGATGTCCGTGTATCTTCACTTCCTATGGTAAACGGTGAAAAAATAGTTATACGTATTCTTTCAACTGGTCAGATTGCACTTCGTAAGATTACCGATTTAGGTATGTCGGATTATAACTACCAGTTGTTTGAATCAATGCTCCGAGTACCTCACGGAGTTATACTTGTTACCGGTCCTACTGGTTCTGGTAAAACTACTACTCTTTATGCCGCTCTCGGTGAACTCGCTAAACCTAATGTAAACGTTATCACTGTTGAAGACCCTGTCGAAAAAGCTATTGACGGTATCAATCAATGTCAGGTTAATGTAAAAGCCGGAATGACTTTCGCTGCTGCACTTCGTTCAATTCTCCGTCAGGACCCTGATATTGTTATGATAGGTGAAATGCGTGATACTGAAACTGCTGATATTGGTATCCGTGCCGCTATCACCGGACACCTTGTATTATCAACACTTCATACAAATGACGCCGCTTCAACTGTTGTTCGTCTTATAGATATGGGAGTTGCTCCTTATATGGTTGCTACTTCACTTATCGGTGTTATTGCACAGCGACTTATTAAAGTACTTTGTCCTGCCTGCAAACAGCCCATTATGTCCACAGAAGAAGAAAGCGAACTTATGGGCGTTAGTCAACCTATACAAATTTACAAGCCTGTTGGTTGTCCCGAATGCAACAATACGGGATACAGAGGCAGAACTGCTATTCATGAAATAATTCACTGTACTGCTAAAGTTTCGCAGATTATTGCGTCAGGTGGCGGTAAAGAGGAAATCGAAGAAGCCGCTAAAAACAACGGTACAAAGCTTCTCCGTGACAATGCGGCAGAACTCGTTATTGCGGGACAAACTTCTATAGATGAACTCGTAAGAACTACGTTCTCAGTGTAATTTATATATAATCAGGGAGGTTATAATTTTATGGGAGTAATCGAAATTAACAGAATACTCGATGAAGTAAGACTTCTGGGTTGTTCAGACTTGCATTTTACTTACGGAATAACTCCGGTTGTACGTCTTAACGGTTCACTCAGAACTATGGGTACACGTTATCCGGTTATGGACGAGGAAGAAATACTTGATGTTGTACATCAGATGACAAATGAAACTCAACAGACAAGTGTTAACCAACATCATGATACAGACTTTTCTTTTCAGACAAGAAGTGGTTACCGTCACCGTGTAAATGTGTATTTCCAGAAAGGTAAACCAGCTATTGCTATACGTCTTCTTAGAAATGATATTCCGACACTTGAGGATTTGTCTTTGCCTCCGATTCTTTCGGAGTTTGCAATGCGTCCACGTGGTCTTATACTCGTAACAGGTCCTACAGGTTCAGGTAAGTCAACAACACTTGCCGGTATGATGGACTTCATTAATGTAAGCAGAAGTGCTCATATCATCACTGTTGAAGACCCTATAGAATACGTTCACGAACACAAAAGATGCATGGTCAATCAGAGAGAAATAGGCGATGACGTACCAAGCTTTGCACTTGCCCTCAGAGCTGCCCTCCGTGAAGACCCTGACGTTATCCTCGTAGGAGAAATGCGTGACTTTGAAACAATTCAGGCAGCCGTTACAGCCGCTGAAACCGGTCACCTTGTTATGAGTACACTTCATACTACAAGTGCATCTGATACTATCAACCGTATTATTGACGTTTATCCGGAACATCAGCAGAATCAGATTCGTACACAGCTTGCTAATAACCTTGTTGCCGTAATTTCACAGACACTTATTCCGAAAAAGGACGGTACAGGTCGTATTGCTGTTCAGGAAATCCTTAACGTTACAGATGCTATTTCCGCAATGATTCGTGATAATAAAATTCATCTTATACAGTCTGCTATTCAGACCGGTAAACAGTCAGGAATGCAGGCACTTGACATGGAACTTGCTAAATTCGTTCATGGCGGAGTTATCAATGAAGTTGATGCTCTTGAAAAATGTCTTGATAAACAGGAATTTTATAGATTCCTTGCACAGCTTGGCGGAGCTCCGAAACAATAAAATAATATTTGATTTATACATCAAGTATAGCAAAATATAGTGTGACAATACAAATATTAATTGTTTTAACTTATTCACTTATGATTGTGCAAACTGATTAAATTATGCAAAACTGCTACCCTATAAAGAGTTTATATGTAGAAATTGACTGCTGGAAGAATTTTTTTTCAAAAAAATATTGACATTTTGTGAATTGAGTGGTATACTAATATCATGGTAAAGGAGTCACAGAGAAATATTTAAATAAAGATTAAATAGAGATTAAAGCTTTGTTAAAACTTTCTGTATATCGTGACTATGTACGTATTGGTTTATATACCATAGAGAATATTTGTTAAGGAGGTTTTCTTTTATGAAAACAACTAAAAAAGGTTTTACACTTATCGAACTTATCGTAGTTATTGCTATCATCGGCGTACTTGCTGCTATCCTCGTTCCTTCAATGCTTGGATATGTAAAGAAGTCTAAGATTCAGGGTGCTAACTCTACAGCTTCAACACTTGCTAAGGCTGCTAACTCTGCTGTAACAGACCTCGACGAAGAAGATAAAGCTCCTGCTGATGGTACTGTTAAGGGTACTGATTGTACTGCTGCTGCTACTAATACTGAAGTTGCTGATTCTATCAATACTTTCTTCAATGACTTCAAAGACCTTGGTGATAATGCTGCTGTACAGTTTAAGGATGGTGTATGTATTGCCGCTGCTGTTACAAGTGGTGCATATTACGGTACATATCCAGCAGTATACACAGCTAAGAACTGGAAGACAACTGGTTATGAACCAGGTTCTCTTGATGATGCTCTTGCTGCTGCTGTTACTAAGGCTACAACATGATTTTGAATCTGATTTGATGATTAATAATATTAACCTCTCTCATACCGGGAGAGGTTTTTTTATGAGGTGATATAATGGATAATGATACCAAACACGTATTAGTTATACTTGGATTTGTGGCTTGTTTCGGTGCAGGATATTTTACTTGCAAAACAGAAAATAGAGATTCTTTGAAACTTGGCGAAAAATTATCAGTATTCAATACAATTGAAAATAAACTCGAAAATAAAACGGATTTTGAATTGTCTGACGAAAAAGAAGCAATAAAAAATGCTGTAAATGGTTATTATCAAACCAACGACAAGTATTTTGAATATTCTTTTGAATCAGATGAAGATGACAAAAAAGAAGAAAATAATTATGATTATTCAAATAACTACAGTATAAGTAACAAAATAGTTTATATTAATAGTGATAGTTTTTTTGTCGATGGTATTCAGGGATTTACAAAATTTTTCAAAGATAATGAAAATCCAGAAATTGATGCTTATATTATTGACCTTAGAAACAATGTTGGCGGTTATACTCCATTATCTTTGAATGTATTAGCTTATTTTCTTGACCAGCCATTGACCGTCGGTAAATATCATTATTATAATGGTGAGGAAGAAGAACTTAAAATATCTGGCACAAAAAAAGCCAACGGGGAAAAAATTATTATTCTCGTGAACGAAAAAACAGCAAGTTCCGCAGAAATATTTACTTCCGCTATGAAACAATTCTATAATGGTGAAGTTACTACAATAGGTACTACCACTCAAGGAAAAGGAACTTTTCAAAAGATTCAATACCTTTCAGATAACGAACTTGTTAAATATACCGCCGGTTATTATACCATTGGAAACTGGGACTGTTATGACGGTATCGGAATTACCCCAGATATAGAAGTATCAATGGACTATCTCCCTGACATAATATGTACTGATAATGACATTCAGTTACAAAAAGCCCTTGAATTGCTTAAATAACTTAAATATTTATTTTTTCTTGACAATTTATGAACAAAGTGTTATAATAATCTCAGAAATGGAGGTATTATAATTATGAAGAAATTTAAAGGTTTTACTCTTATTGAATTGATTGTAGTTATCGCTATTATAGGCGTATTGGCTGCAATACTTGTTCCGTCAATGTTTGGTTATGTAAAAAAAGCTAAGATACAGGGGGCTAACACAGACGCTTCAACACTCCATAAAGCTATAGTTGCATATATTGATGACCTTTTCTTTGAAGATGTTCCTATAATTTCAGAAGGCACTCACAATATAAAAAGTACTATATTAGATAATACAGGCAATCAGATTACTGATTTCAAAAAAGATATGGAACAGTATTTTTCCGATATTGATAAAATTGATGCGGCTTTTTATATAAAATCCGGTGAATGCGTGGCTGTAGCTGTACAAAATAAAAATTATTATGGTTCTTTCCCGACTTTCCTTTCTTCTAAAAACTTTGAAAGCTATTCCGCTACTATGTCATGCGTTGAAGATGCTGTTAAACAGGCTGTTATCACAAACAAAATTGAAACCGCCGATAATATTAAGTAATCCGGCAAACTGCACTAATTTATCGTGCATTTTTGTGCAGTTCCACCTCTATAAAATCATTGACAAATTATGAATAAAATGTTATAATGACTATTATAGATTGGAGGTTGCTATATGAATAAAAAATTAAAAGGTTTTACCTTGACTGAACTCATTGTTGTTATCGCTATAATCGGAATACTTTCAGCTATTATTATTCCGTCTTATATGAGCTGGATTGCTAACTCTAAAGTAAGAAAACAAAACAATAATGCAAAAGTTATCTTTAATGCTGCTCAGACTGTTGTACAGGAATACAGCTTTAAAGAACGTACTATGGACGACTCTGATAAAAATATTGGTTCTGGTACTTTCGATTTCTACTGGGATAAAGATACCGGACCTTCTGCTACAGGTTCAGCAAGTAAGGTTTCTGATACGACATTTATAAATGAATTTGCCCATCAGGTTAACAGAATCTATGGCGACCAAGAGTATACAACTTACAGAATAAGCGTTGATGATTACATGGTTAAATCGGTTGTCGCTTCATCAGGAAACACCAACCGTCATAAAGGTTCTTATCCTGTAAAGCAGGACGGTACTAATAGTACTCCTATACAAAGTTTTGATATGTCTACTATAGCGTTGCCTTGACATTGACTATAGAGTGAAACAATTAAATATTACTGCCACCGGGTAGAACGAAAAGCATTTGTACACATCGTTAGGTCTTTGAAGATGTGTACAAATGCTTATTTTTTTGGAGGTACATTATGAATAAATTTAAAAACTATTTTTCAAAAGCTGAAATATTACTTTGGTTCTTTTCTGTTTCTTCGATTGTAATTTCATTTGTGATGTTCAGTAATAACGGTTATATTACGTTAATAGCATCATTAATAGGAGTCACTTCAATAATAGTAAATGCAAAAGGAAATCCGACAGGTCAAGCAATGATGATAATATTCAGTATTATGTATGGAATTATATCTTATAGTTGCAAATACTATGGTGAAATGATTACATATCTTGGTATGACCGCTCCTATGGCTGTTGTAGCTCTTGTATCATGGATTAAGAATCCTTATGGCGACGGCAAGGAAGTTAAAGTGAATCATATAAAATCTTCGGAAGTCTTTTTACTAGCGATTATCTCAACAGCAGTAACAGGTATTTTTTACTTCATTCTGAAATATTTTAATACCTCTAATCTTGAAGTGAGTACTATTTCAGTGCTGACAAGCTTTGTTGCGGTATATCTTACTTTCAGACGCAGTATATTTTTTTCGCTTGCTTATGCTATGAATGATATTATTCTTATAATTCTCTGGGGGCTTGCATCATTTAATGATACGTCCTATATTTCAGTAGTGGTATGCTTTATTATGTTCTTTATTAATGATATTTATGGTTTTATTAGCTGGAACAGAATGGAAAAACGTCAGGCTATTGGTTGAAATGAACATAAATAAATCAATTGTCTTTAAACTATTTTACTTGACTTTTCCGAAAAATGATGATATAATAATAAAGCTGTCGGACGAAAACCTTTTCAGAAAGACGTTT
>CAKSMF010000010.1 GCA_934474025.1 uncultured Ruminococcus sp.
AATAAGGATAGACTTAGCTGTTTTTCCTGCCGCCAATTTGTATGCCTTGTATTGTTTGAGTGCAAATGCACCCATTCGCCGTTGTTCGGCATCGGGTTCAGCTTCAAAGACATCACCGTAATCAGCCATGACATCGGGATCATCGTGCTTTGTATGGTTTAGCCAGCACTCCACGATCTCAAATTCAAGGTCAATGCTGTTTTTGAACTCCTCATCGTCCTCACGGCACTCCGAATTGTTGATCATGTCGATCAAAGTTTCAAAGTTCCATTCATCTTCGGGATACATAGCAAAGATCAGGGCAATATACGCAGTATAGAGCAGTTTCTCCGCTTTCACCCAAAAATCATCGCCGGACGGCTGCTGAGAAGAAGTGTTCTTGATAAGCACTTCCACGAATTTCAGAATGTCCTTCTCACGGTTCTTCTTGCTGATATATGCGAACGGGTTATAATGCATCGACTTTGCAAAATCAATGGTATTGAATACCTTGATTTTGTACGGTTCATAGACAGGGATATATTTCCCCTTATCGTCCTTTTTGTACTTGCCGTCAGGTGTTTTCTGATATACTATTTTTCCGTCCTCACGTTTCGGGTGGCCCCTCTCAAGCATCTTTCCGCACTCCACAAGCACCGTGCCTTTCGGGTCGGTCACTACATAGGAGGAGTGCATCTGCATCAGGTTCGGCTTTACGAAGAAGCGTGTCTTACCTGAACCTGAGCCACCGATCACAAGAATGTTCTTGTTACGGGCAAATTTCGGTGCAGAGGGCTTGCCCATGGTCAGAGATTCCGTCTTTGTGAGTATCACATTGTTTTCGGGGCAGGATAAGTCCATATACGGCTCAATATCCTTTTTACCGCCCCATACGGCAGAGCCGTACTCCTCACCCTGGCGGAACTTCTTCCTGTTTTTCGACTTGACGTAGAGGACGAGCCTCATTACTCCCGCCAAACCCAAGCCGATAAGAAGATCAAACGGGTGTAAACTTGGAAAGATTCTTGCAAATGCCACACCGAGATTACTCATGAAAGGCAGGAGCTTTTCCTGAAAGCCGCTGCCATCAGCGGTTCGGTACGCAAAGCCGATCAGGTTACCCACATAAGAGAAAGCGACATAGGGAATAGTCTTGATGATCAGCTTTTTGAGTTTTCTCGTGTCGATCTGCAATTTGCAGACATTTCCTTTCTGTTGGTATCGGCAAAAAAGACTGCCGTAAAAATATCATCGCCCCTTGCCCGTGGAACGGGTGCAGGCTGGAAGTGGTTATAGATCACCGTCTGTTCTCCCTTGTTTTCTCTCTCTGTTTCTGTTTGCGAGGTTTGTTCCTGAATTTCTGAGCCTGCTGCTGCATCTGCTCACGAGTGAACTCACCACGCTTCTGCGATTTTCCCTGTCCCTTACCGACATACTCTGAAAATGCTTTCTTGAAATCCTCTGTCTTAGCAGCAGAAAAGAAAACATGATAGGTAGGCGGAGTGGTGTTTTTATCTCTTTTCAATGCAAAATCCACATCGTATTTTCTTGCGGTTTTCAGAAAATCTCCGATATTTCTGTCTGAAACCTCAATGCTGTCGAGCTTGGACGGCGACTTCGCCTGCAACTGCTTGTAGGTCATTCGCCCTTTTTTCTCTGCCTTGCCCGATATAAACTCCCGCAATGCCGATTTCAGCACATTAGCAGTCATTTTCTCCGCTTTAATCGAAATATCAATGGTTTTCTTCGCACCGTTCTCATAGTCCGAAGGCATCAGGCATCACCACCTTCGTCTGCGGTCGGCATCTCAAAAGTGGAAAATGCTTCACTCTGGAGCCAACGGGTAATATCGCCCTGGACACTCATCACCTTATCGTAGTCGGACGAGTGATAAAGCAGATTCTCCCTGTTGGTCACATCAGTACCAACAATGCAGTAAGCATCTTCCGTATGCTCATCATCGACACCGACAGAACGCACCTCGACGCTGACCGCAATCAGGTTATCGTAGTTGATGAGATCGCCCTCCGGTGTCAGAATAGACTTAGCCATGATCTTCACCTTCCTTTCCAAAAAGCTCATTTGCCGTCTTTCAAGCAGCTACGTCCGGTTTCTTATTCGCACCCATAGCCACCACCCCCTCTCAGGAACGTTCAGTCATCATAAACGCCAAAATCTCTTTTGACAGCATACTCAGCCCACCGTCCCTCAGCATTTTCCTTGAACCGCTTGCCGTTGGCTTCGTTGAACAGAGTGCTGATAAGATAACTCTCATAGTTTCGCACATTGTCTGCACGCTTCATTTGCTCAATCGCATTTTCAAGGACGTTTATATCAACCTTTAGCATAGTGGACTTGACAACTTCTCTGGGAAAATCCTGTCCGCAGATACGCTCTGTTTTCTTTCTGGAGCATATCCGCCGAACGATCATCTGAATGATCTCCTCAGCTTCTTCCTCATCACCGAGCCACTCTACAAAGTATGGAAAGTCAATGTTGGTTTTCACTACTTCGGTATAGATCTCTTTTTCGCTGATATATCCGTCGATCCGTCCGTCTGCCTGTCTTTCAACAGCTTTTTCGCTGTCGGAGTGGGATTGATCGATAGATACTTGATCACTCCGTATTTGATTATTATTTATTATCTTCTTAGTATTTATTTGCCCCTGATTTTCTACCGCTTGTTTTTCTATGGGTAGAATTTCAAGGGGTAGATTTTCTATGCCTTGTTTTTCTGCCCCTTGCGGTGCTTTTTTTACGGAGCTTACTTTGGCATATGTATCATCATCGTCCCGGTCAGCATCAGGCGTATCTTTTTCGGAATACTCATAGAAGTCATAGACATACTCGATCCGACCGCTGTTCGTTTCATTCGGCATCAGCTTAGTCACATTGAGATACCCCCATTGCTTCAGTTCGTCCAATGCTGCCTTGATTGCTGTTTCTTTCTCTTTGCAGATCGCAGTCAGACCTGAGATAGAGTAATCCCAATTCTCCGGCAAGGAAAGAACTTTACTCAGAAGTCCGATCGCTTTCAGACTGAGGTTCGTTGACCGCAGATGATAGTTGCTCATTACGGTATAGTTTGCATTTTTATTGACACGGCACACCGATGACGGTGTTGTTTTGACCTTTTTTGTTTTCTTAGCAGACATATCCATTCACCTCCTGTTTTCAGCTCAAGCGAGCTTCATTTGCGTGATCCTGAGCTTATTGACCATATAGGTCTTACCGCTGTATCGGAGATAGCCTGCATCGTAAAGTTCGTTCAGAGCGTTCCTGATAGTTCTCAGAGAATCATTCTCAAAGAACGGACAAAGCTCCTCTGCGGTATGATAGTCTGTATCGGGAAAATTGAGCATTCTCAGCAGAATAGCTGTTGCTTCGCAGGACAGCTTGTCATCGCTGATCGTGATGATTTGGCGTTCAGACATAAAAAACCTCCTATTTTTCATTACGCATAACTAAAACAGCAGACGTGATATTCGATTTTCAGGCATAAAAATAGCGGACAACGCTCCGATTATATGGAACATCGTCCGCCAAATGATTGCTTTTTTGATTGAATTTTAGAGGTCAAAAGCACAGATCCGCTTTATCTGTAACAATAGATTATCATTTTCTTGTGTGGCAAATACACGAGACATTTCCTATCCTTTGTGCCAATTTCTTCTACAAAAATCGGCATTTTTCGCAGGGAACTAAATTTATTTCGTGTGTCTACCGTAGGTCTACCAAGTCAAGTTATCGGCTTTTGTCTACCACAAATCTACCGAAAGTCTACCAAAAAACATGGTTTTTTATGATTCTTGAAAGCTGCTGTAATTCGGTGTTTTTCAATTTTTGATACTCAAAAAGCTCGAAAAATCGGGCACAAAAGGGAACAAAAGACCACAAAAGAAATTAAAACACTTCACCGATTTAAAAACTTAAAATCCCTCGGAGTAAAATCCGTACCGGTTCAAGTCCGGTCAGCGGCACTATAAAACAATATAAAATCGAACTTTTATAAGTTCGATTTTATTTTTTTGTCAACTTTTATTTTCATTAATCAATAATGATTCCGCATACAAATAAAAAAACATTTTATCTTATATTCTGCATACCATTCTGTTTCAGAATTTTTCAGTTTTGCTTACCAGATAATTTATTAACTAAGTCTACTAAACGTAGGTTGATGTTTTAGATTTTTCATGTTAAAATAAGTCTATCTTAAAGAAAGGAGCTGTTTTAAATGAATTCTTATATAACGGCATCAACCATAAAAACTCTTCGTGAAAAAGAAAAACTTACTCAAACCGAACTCGCAGAAAAACTTTCAGTAAGTGACAAAACAATTTCCAAATGGGAGACAGGACGTGGACTTCCTGATATTTCACTTCTTGAACCGCTTGCTTCTTCACTTGGCATATCAATTATTGAACTGTTTTCAGGTGAACATATCATTAATCAAAATCGTTCAGCAAACATACTTCGTTCATGTTTTTATGTATGTCCCGTATGCGGAAATATAGTTCATTCAACCGGAAAAAGCGTTGTCAGTTGTTGTGGAATAACACTCCCTTCCCTCGAAAGTGAAACTCCAGATGAAAAACACAGAATTAAAATACTTCCGATAGAAGATGAATATTTTGTACAAATTAATCATGAAATGACAAAACAACACTATATTTCATTTATTGCATATGTTACCTCTGACAGAACTGAAATTATAAAACTTTATCCGGAAGGAAATTCTGAAACAAGATTCAAATCCCGTGGATCAGGAATAATTTACTACTACTGCAATAAAGATGGATTATTCAGTATTAAAATTTAATTCAAAAATATTTTTCCTGATAGATACAAATAATTAATAACTTCCCTATGAAATGCAATTTTTATATTTCATAGGGATTATTTCGTTACTATCTGCAAACTAAAAATTAAAATTCTATTATTTATTGTGTTTAAAATTATGTATTATTGTTTATTTTCTTTCTGTACGGATAAATTCTTATGTGAAAACGCCTCAAAAACCTTGCATACAACAAAGCCAAGTACAATTCCAAGTAATGCACCGGATAACACATCTGTCGGAAAATGCACATACAGATACAATCTTGAGAATGCAATCATAACAGCAAGAATATAAGCTACAATACCTATCTTTTTATTAAAATGCATAATTATTGTAGCTGCAATAAAAGAAGATAATGTATGTCCCGACGGAAAAGAATAATCCTGCGGAACTGAAATCAACATTTTTATAGTTTTGTTAATCCAACAGGGACGGTCTCTTGCAACTAAATTTTTCAACAGAACATTTCCAATAAGTACACCTGTACATAAACCTGTTCCCACCATTAACCCTGCTCGCCGTGATTTTTGAAATATAATCATAATAATTGCCGATGCTATCCATATTGCCCCACCATTACCAAGAAGTGTAATTTTGGGCATAATAAAATCAAGAAATGAACAAGAAAGATGTTCGTGAATCCAATTTAATATATTAAAATCAATTTTTGTTATTCCATTCATTAGAAGTTTCTCCTTATATTTTATGAAGCCAGATTTATTTTTTGAATAATATCAGGAATATATTCCACGCATAAAGCTTTTTGACATATAATTATACACGCTTGTATAGCAAAATATAAATCCGTATAAAAATCATATTTTTTACTGTGATGATAGTCATTCAAAATAGATGTTAAATTTCGGTATTTTTCCATGTTTTTGCATTCATCTTTAAGCATATTATATTTTTCGATTGCAAAATAATTTAATTCTTTTTCATAAATAATGTGTTCACGAATATTTCCTATTCCGTTTCCTGAATGAACAGAACAGCAAAAATCACTCAAATAATGTGCCATTTTACCATAAGTCACCCATGCCATGAGAGAATTTTTTCCTGATATTTTTTTCATTTTTCTCATTACGTATTTATTGGATTTTGAATAAAAATGCTGATGAATAAACTGCATTGGCGACAAATCCGGAAGCAGTGAACCAATACAAAACGCACTTTGTTCTAAAAATGTAAGTCCGGCATATTCAGATGCAATCTTTGCAATAATAAGATGTGTCTGTAATTTCATAATGTTTCCTCTTTTCCAATACACTTTTGTAAACAGATTCTATATTCTTAGCGAATTCTTCAGCAGAATATTTTTGAGCTGTTTTTACTGAATTTTCAGATAATTTTATGTATAATTCATTATGTTCCAATATTGTTTTTACCAGTTGTGAAAACTCATCAAAATTTGTATACTGTTCGCCATTTTCTCCGTTTGTTATAACGTTGTCAAGGCAACTGTCTTTTCGGCAAACAGCCGGTAAACCGCTTGCAAGTGCTTCTATATATGTAAGTCCTTGAGTTTCGCTCTGTGATGCACTTAAAAATATATCTCCTAACTTGTAATATAAAGCGATTTCATCTGGACTTACTGCACCTGTAAATATAATTTTATCAGCCAATTTTTCACTTTTGGCAATCTCTTTCAAAGCATCGAGATATGGACCATCTCCAACTATAACAAGAACAGTATTATTCATGTTAAGCTGGCTGAAATATCTGATAATTTCTTCAATATTCTTTTCTTTTGCTGTTCTGCCTACTGTTATAAGAACTTTGTCATTTAACGGAATACCGAGTTTACCTTTAAGTTGATTTATTGTTTCCTGAGGAATGTTTTCAGAAAACTTTTTCAGACAAAGACCAGTCGGAATTACTTTTATTTGCTGTTCAACTCCATAATCCATAAGCATTTTTTCTATTTTACAGCTTGGTGCAATAACAGCGTCTGTATGACTAAGGATTCTTTTTGTCATCATGATAACAGCTTTTCTTTCCAAAACTATACTCGGTGAAAAATAGTGAGTATAGTTTTCATAAACCGTATGATAAGTATGAACAATCGGACAACCAACTTCTGCTGAAATCTTCTTTGCCATAATAAATGATGTAAATTCCGACTGCGAATGTATTATATCCGGTTTCCACTCTATAAGTTTTTGCAAATTTCCATGACTTATACGCAATGCCATTCTTGCTCCATTATAAATTTTATTCATACCTACAGAACCTATTCTGTATACATTATCATTATCTACGCAATGTATATTTTCAGACGGACAAAGTATTTTCACATCATGTCCAAGTCGACGGAGTTCTGATTCAAGATTAATAATTGAGGTAACAACACCGTTTATTGTAGGTTTATAACAATCAGTTGTAATAAGTATTTTCATTTTTAAAACTCCTTTCTTTCAAATTTCATTCCTGCTCCGGAAAGAAACATAAGTGAAAAACCAAGAAGAACTGCAATACCTAAAATTAATCTAAATATCGGTATACTGTGTCCGATAATCATTTTGTATAATGCAAGGTAACTTGTAAAAATTGAACTGCTTATTCTTGAAAAAATAAGTCCTAAAAGAATAAATTCGCCGTAAGCTAAAATTCCTGTTCCAAAAGCAGATACTCCGTTTTTGCATAATACAGATATGAATCCTGCAAATGAAACAAATGCTATTATAGGAATAACTGTTATACATACGGAAAGTAGAACCGCAAGTATATTTATCGAAGCAAAACCTGAAAAAATCAGACTAAATATTAATGCTATTATAACATTTTCAGTTGTTAAAAGCAATGCATAAACTATTATTGCAGTAAGCTTACCAAATAGTATTTCTGTACGGTTTATGTACAGCTTATATGACGTGTTAATAAATTTTTCAGTTCTTTTTTTTACATTCACTTGAAATAATATCTGATGTAAGAGTAAACGCCACAAAAGGAATAATCAGATAACAACACAATGAAAGAATTGCATAGGGATAATTTGACATTGAAAATGAAATTATGCTATTGGGAATATTTCCGATTAATGCTCCGAACACTGTAATACAAACTGTTAAAATCGGTAAAATACGATATTTTTTTCTTCGGAATATCTTATCAAGTTCATTTTTTATGCAAGCACTGAATATATTCATTATGATGCCTCCTTTTCGTTTACAATATGCAAATAATATTCTTCTATACTTCCGTATTCGGCTACAGCTTCAGAAACACTTATAGTATCTATAATTTTTCCGTTCATCATAACTGAAACTTTAGTGCAGATACGTTCTATTTCGCTTGATATATGACTGGATATAAGGACTGTACCGCCTTCATTCTGATACGCTTTCAAAATATTACGTACTTTGGCTGTTCCTTTAATATCCAAACTATTGGTTGGTTCATCTAAGATAAGCAATTTCGGATTGCCAAGAATTGCCGCTGCAAAACCTAACCGTTGTTTCATTCCCATTGAAAACTTTCCAACAGATTCATCTTTATATTTTATAAGCTCCACACTTTCCAGAACTTCATCAATACGATTATCTGAAAGTTCCGGATAAAAACGAAGCAGAATTTTCAAATTTTCATATGCTGTAAGATATGTATAAAATGTTGGTTCTTCTATCATACAGCCGACCTGTGACATAACATGATTTTCTGAGTCGGGATTTTTTTCAAATATTCTGAATTCTCCGTTATCCGCATGAATTAAACCTGAAATAACTTTCATTATAGTTGTTTTTCCGCTTCCATTAGGACCAAGCAATCCATAAATTTCTCCTTGTTCTACTTTCATGGATATATCTTCTGCACCACGCTGATTTTTATATTTTTTAGTAAGATTTATTGTTTCTAATGCATACATTTTTATCACCTCTTGTATTCCCCAAAACCGCCGAAACAAAAATCCGGCGGTTATTTTTTCAGGGAAATTATCTGCTTAGTGAATTAGTTTTCGCTTTCATCTTCAAGTGAAGATACCTTTTGCATAGATGATGTATCTATCATCTGAGGTGTTGTTGAACCGATATCAGTAATATTTGCATCTACTGTAACTTCAACTTGTGTATCTTTTCCGTCTGATGTCTGACCACTCATAACAATAGTCATATTCTGTGCTGATAAATTGCCTTTAGAAATATCAGCGTCCATAGATACACTTTCAATGCGAGCATTCTGTGCAATAGGGAATTCTTGTAATAGTATATCGTCTAAATTGTTTTTGCTTTCGTCAGCTGGTTTTCCGGTATTGATTTCTGTAAATACAGATGCAGCAACATTGGCGATTTCAGGAATCTGCACATCAGTTAATGTAATGGAAACAGTATCACCATTAATTGTGAACTGATTTGTCAAATCTCCTACAAATAAGTCCGCTGTCATTTCTGCAAGCTTAATCATATTCGGAGTAAGCTGTTCATGTTTGTCCGACTTTTCCTTTCTATTTTTTTCTGTGTATTGGTTGCCATCACTTTTGACTTTAATATTACCGTCGGAATATTCCTCATGAACAATACTGTTTCCGGAAACATCTGCTGTAACATTAGCATATTGAGCATCTGCTGACTTTTCATAGATACCGTATCCGCTTGCAATGACTTTGCCGTTTTGTTTCATCTGTACAGTAGCCTGAGCAGTTAAATTGTCCTCGCTGATTGTGCTGACTACGGCTGACTTGTAGGTTTCATAAGGGTTTCCTGAAGCATAGGCAATTACGCCTGCTGTTCCAAGCAATGTGAGACCTGCTGCCATACAAACAGCTGTGATTTTTTTAGTTTTCATTCAAATCATCCTTTCGGTTTATTTTCCTCCTTTGAGGTTGATTATATTATAAATCGCCCAAATAAACAGAAATTAACTCAATTATAAACTAAAGATAAAACATAATTAAAACTTATATAAAAAAATACGCACACCCGAAAGTGTACATATTCTGAATCATATTACCAACAATAATGTTCCTATTGTCATAAGTAAAAGACCGAGCAGGGACTTTTTTGTTAATTTTTCTTTCAGTATAAAATAAGAAAATGCAATAGTTACAAGAATACTCAGCTTATCTATAGGAACAACTACACTTGCCGGACCGTCCTGCAAAGCTTTATAATAACAAAGCCATGACAAACCTGTAGTAAGTCCGGAAAAACATATAAACAACAGATTTTTTTAATTTCATTTTGTTTTCGTGTTACAAAGACCATAATCCATGCCATAACAAGAACAACTATTGTTCTTATTGCTGTTCCTAAATTGGAATCTATTCCACTTATTCCGATTTTACCCAGAATTGATGTAAGGCTTGCAAAAACTGCCGAAAATACAGCATACCAGAACCAGCTAAAACCTTTTGTTTCTTTATCTGTCTGTTTTTTAGTTATCATCAAATATGTGCCTATTCCGATAAGAATCATACAAATAATTTTAATGGCATTCAGTTGTTCATTCAATATAATGAAAGCAAGCAACATAGTTAATATTGTACTAGATTTGTCAATAGGAGCTACTTTGTTAACATCACCTACTTGCAAAGCCTTGAAATAACAAAGCCAACTACTTCCTGTTGCAAGTCCGGACAGTATCAGAAACAATAGTGTTTTTCAGGTAATACTACTTATACCACTGACAGCACCAGTTATTCCTGCCATAAACCACGAAAAAAGCAATATAATTATTGTTCTTATTGCCGTTGCAACTGTAGAATCAGTATTTTTAATGCCAATTTTTGCAAGAACAGCAGTAATTCCTGCAAAAAATGCTGAACCAAATGTAAGCCACATTATAAATCACCTTATGCTTTAAAACGATATCCTGCTCCCCATACTGTTTCGATGTAGTGGGGATTTGAGGGGTCATCTTCAATTTTTTCACGGAGTCTGTTGATATGAACTGCTACAGTTGCATTATCACCCATAGCGTCCAGTCCCCATATTCGTTCGTATAATGTTTCTTTATCGAACACCATATCAGCATTAGTTACTAAAAAAAGCAAAAATTCATATTCTTTATTTTTAAGAATAATTTCCTTATCCTTTACAAATACTCTATGGGATTTTGGATTTATACGAATTGCACCTACTATAATATCCGGCTGAATTTCCTGAACACTGCCTTTAAGACGATTATAGACTGCAATATGTGCTTGTACTCGGGCAACAAGTTCACCCAGTGAAAACGGTTTTACTATGTAATCATCAGCACCAATTCCGAGTCCTCTTATCTTGTCGATATCTTCCTTTTTTGCCGTTACCATAAGAATAGGAATATCAAGCCGTTCACGCAGTTTTCTGCATATAGTAAAACCGTCTATCCCCGGAAGCATCAGGTCAACTGAAAATCTTCTTTTAATGCTGTATTCATACCGCTTATGCCGTCAGTTTCAATTTTAACATTAAAACCGTTTATTTCAAGAAAATCACGTTCAATTTCTGCAATAGCAACGTCATCTTCTATAATCAGAATTTTATTCATGCTGTTCCTCCTTTGGAATTGTCATAATAATACACAATCCTTTTGGCTGTAAATTTTCTGCAAGGATTGAACCGCCAAAACGTTCTAATATTTTAGCAGTAATAGCAAGTCTGAGTCCGCTTCCCTTGTTCGGATTATTTCTTGAGGGGTCACTCCGTAAAATACATCAAACAATTTTGGCAAAGCATCAATTGAAACACCCGGACCGTTATCGTCTATTATTAAGTTTACGTTTTCGTGGAGATTTTCACAACGTATCATTACATTAACTGTTTCTCCGTCCTTGTATTTCAAACTATTTTCCAAAATATTAGTAACTGCACTTCTTAATTGAACAGGGTCAGCATAAACTTGCAAATCAGTCGGAATATCTTTACAGATTATATTCATTCCTTTTTCAAGATACTCTTTTTTATTTGATGAAACTACATATAAAATTTCCTGACCGATATTGAGTTTTTCCGGATAAAACGGACAATCTCCCAAATCAAGCTTTGAAAAGAGAAATAATTTATCAACCATTCTGTCAATGTCATTAGCTTTGGCAAGAATAATTTTCATATATTTTTGTTGCATTTGCGGTGTTGAGGCAACTCCTTCAATAAGACCTTCAATATATGCTTTTACAGATGTTAAAGGCGTTCGCAGGTCATGAGAAATACCAGCTATTAGTTCTTTTCGATTTTGTTCATTTTTTTGAGTAATTTCAACTGATTCTTTCAATCTTGTTGCCATGTCGTTGAAATCTTCACAGACACTTTGAAATTCATCTTTTCCGTTGTATTCAATTCGATAATCAAGATTTCCATCACGGATTTGGCGTACACCATTTGTCAGAATATCAAGAGGAACTTCAATTTTCTTAAAAACAAACTTTATAAGAAAACGATTAGTAATAATTAGTGCAACAATTATAAGAATACACAGAATTACAATAATATTTGTCACAAGAAACTCATTATATTGATTTTCCCGAATTTCGCTACTGCTATAAATGAGAACATGATATGTTATACTGTTTACAAGTATTTTTTCTCCATAAATGCAAGCTCCATTCACAGAAACAGTACCTTCAGCACCTAAGCTTCCCATTGCAGAGATAAGAGAGGATTCTATTTCATTATTACTTCCGATATCACAAACAATTCCTGTATCATCATATATTTCCAGCCTTATATTCTGAGATTCAAGATATTTTTCAACTGTATGATATAATCTGGAATCCTTTATATCTTCCTTATTTTTAAGAAATTCCCTTGACTGCTCTATAAGGATTGTGTGTATATATGAAAGATTATTTTCATGAACGCTTTCGTCCATAAACTGCTTATAAAACAAGTTGAAAAATGCAAATGAGGATATAAAAATAATCAAAATACTTGCCAGAGCCGGAATAATCAACATCAAAATATTTAAAAGAAATAAACGCTTTTTAATAGTCAAAAAAATCAGTTCATTTCATATGTAATAATATTATTATATCACTTTTTTTATTTTCGTCAATCTGTTCTGACTTAAAAGATAAGGATTTTAAAAATTGCATTCCCCATATTACAGCACCACCAATCAGAAAATATACAATACTGAATGTATCAAAAGATAAAGCCGGCTGTGGAGTATCCAAAGTAGTTGGATCCATGACAATAGCATAAAGTGAACCTAACATTAATCCAATAATAAGATAGACTGTAGATGCTCTGTGTTTATCAAGTGCCATTCTGATTATCTTTATAATAGCGATAATTCCTGTAATAACTCCTAATCCAAATACTATCACTACTGGAAGTGACTGAAAATTAAAATGCAGAATTTCTTTTTTATATATTTTTGGCACAGCTTTTCACAGCGGATTCCAGTGAATTGCGTAAAATAATGGAAATACAATGGATACTTTTTCATCATTTGATACATCTTCTGATTTCAGTAAATCAACAAGTTCACCTGCAAGTCCCTCTGTATAAAAATTACATATTATCTTTTTGCAGTCGGAATCTGCATGAATATTTTCTTTCTGTTCAATTTGTTCAATAATTGACATACATATGCTTTGAAAATCATGATTTAAAAAACGTTTCAATTCATCTCTGCCTATTGAATCATAAGCACATTTAATCATATGACTGTTTTTACGGATATAATGAATGGCAAAACGTAATGCATCTTCTAATTCATTCAGTAAATCGAATTTTTTTACTATATCTACAGCTTCCTGCTCAAGTGTCCATTTCAGTAAGTTAGGAACGTCCTGAAAATGATAGTAAAAAGTTTTTCTATTCAATCCGCAATCGTTAACAATATCTGTTACTGTGATTTTTGACAGAGACTTTTTCTCCATAAGTTTTTTTAATGAAGAAGAAAGTGATTTTTTAGTATTTAATATAGTTACTTCATGTTTCATTTTATCATCTCCCTTATATTATTATACAACTGTCCACTAAAAAAATCAATAATTATTTCTGGTCATCTGACCATCAATTTATACACATTTGTCCTATTTTTACCCAGATATCCTATATTGACCATTGCATTTTTACGGACAAATGTGTAGAATAATAGTATCAAAACTTAAAAAGGAGAGATGAACATGGCTTATATAAAAATGGTCAACAGTTGCAAAACATATCATATGGGTAACAGTACGATTTATGCTAACTGTGATGTTTCCTTTTCAGTAGAAAAAGACGAACTTGCGATTATACTTGGTTCTTCCGGTGCAGGAAAATCCACTGTATTAAACATTCTTGGCGGTATGGATTCCAACGACAGCGGAAAAGTAATTATTGATGGCAAGGATATTTCAAAATATAACAGAAATCAACTTACTGCATATCGCCGTACCGATGTGGGATTTGTTTTTCAGTTCTATAATCTGGTACAGAATCTGACAGCAAAAGAAAATGTTGAACTTGCCTCCGAAATAGTGGAACACGCACTTGACCCCATAACAGTTCTAAATGATGTAGGACTTTCTGACAGAATAAATAATTTTCCTGCACAGCTTTCGGGCGGTGAACAACAAAGAGTAGCAATTGCAAGGGCAATAGCAAAAATCCTAAAATATTGCTTTGTGATGAACCAACAGGTGCTTTGGATTATAACACGGGAAAACAAATTCTTCAAATCTTGCAGGACATGAGCAGAAAAAAAGGGGCAACTGTTATAATAGTTACTCATAATGCAGCAATAGCTCCGATTGCAGACAGAGTAATCCATATGCATGATGCACACGTCAGCCGTATTGAAGAAAATCCGAATCCTAAAAAAATTGCTGATATAGAATGGTAGGTGCATTATTATGAAAAAGAAAGCACTGAATAAAGATATTCGCAAAAGTTTTTCCAAATCTAAAGGCAGATTTATTTCTATTGCGTGTCTGATTGCTTTAGGTTCATTTGCCCTTGTCTGATTACAGGTAACTGGTTCTAATATGCGTAAAACAAGCAATGATTACTTCAAAAAATATAATACTGCCGACCTTACTGTTATCGGAAGTATGGGAATAGATGATGATAACGCATCAGCAATAAACAGCCTTCAGGGAATAGAAAACGTAGAATATGGATATCTGAAAGATGTAGTAATAGAACAAACATCAAAAAGTTGTCGTATTTTTTCGCTTGGAGAAAACATTTCCGAATACGAAGTCGTAAGCAGAAGACTTCCTGAAAAATCAGATGAAATTGCTTTTTCTGACGCATCAAAAGAAAATTATAAATTAGGTGATACCATAACTTTTGAAGAAAAGGAAGATTCATCAGGAAATACTGTACTTAAAAACAAAACATTTACTATTGTTGGATTTATACATTCTTCTGAAATTATCTCCTGTGTAAATCAAGGACAGTCAACCGCCGGTTCTGGTGAACTTAACAGTTATGCAGTTGTGACCGAAGATGCATTTGATTGTGATTACTTCATGATTGCAAGAATGACATTTCAGGATACCAAAGGACTTGACCCTTATTCAGATGAATATACAGATATAATCCAAAATCATAAATCACAGCTTGAAGAAATTATGAAAAGTCAATCCGAAAAAAGACTGGAATCCATAAAAGAAAAATATCAAAGCGAAATAGACGAAGGACGCCAAAAAATTTCTGACGCAAAATCTGAACTTTCAGATGCCGAAACAAAATTAAATGATGCAGATTCACAAATAAAAGATGCAGAACAAAAAATTCAGGACAGTCAAACAGAACTTGACAGCAAAGTCAATGAAGCACAACAGCAAATTGATGAAAATCAAAAGAAACTTGAAGATTCTGAAAAACAATTGACTGACGGAAAAACACAGCTTGCTTCTGCTAAAGCTCAGCTTGATGACGCTCAGGCACAGATTGCAGAATCTGAAAATCAGATTACTGCCGAAAAACAAGCTGAATACAATCAGCAACAAACCGCATTTTCAGAAAAAATGGAAAAATATCAGAAAAATGTTGATACTCTTAATTCTGCACAGCAAGAACTTGATACAAAACAAACTCAATTAGAATCTGCAAAATCACAATATGAAAACGGTATCGCAGAACTTAAAGCAGGCATTAATCAATTAGAACAGATATTACAAAATCCACAGATTTCATATGAAGAAAAAACTCAATATACTGCACAGTTAGATGCAACACAAACAAAATTACAAGAAACACAAGACAGCCATAATTCATTCTTAAGCGAACAGTATGAACCGGCAATAGAACAGATTCTTGTGGCTCAACAGGAAATTGACAGCAAAAACACAGAACTGAATACCGCAAAAGAACAACTTGACGAAGCTGAAAGTCAACTTAATGAAGCTCAGTTGCAATTGACGGCATCTCAGAATCAGATTTCTCAGGCAGAAACACAACTCAATAACGCTAAAGCACAGTTTGCTGTAAAACAAAATGAATATAACTCAAAAGCAGAAGAACTCCAAAGCGGTGAAAATCAACTGTCAAGTGGCAAAAATCAATTGGAGCAGGCAAAAAAAGAACTTGAAAACCAACGTTCTGACGGAGAGTCTCAAATCGAAGAAGCAAAAGAAACTCTTACAGAAAAAGAACAAGAATATAACGAAAAACTTTCCGAATATAATGAAAAGAAATCTGATGCTGATATTGAAATAAATGATAACACAATAAAGCTTGATGACGCTCAAAAAGAAGTAGATAAACTTTCTCTTCCGACATTTTCGGTTTATACACGCCGTGAAATTCCAGGGGCAGAAGGTTACAGAACTTACAGCAGTGTATCAGATATTGTTGATGCATTGGCAGATGTATTTCCTATTTTCATGTACTTTGTAGCATCTTTGGTAACATTGACTACTATGACAAGATTTGTAGATGAAGAACGTATTAATTCCGGCACATTAAAAGCCTTAGGTTATCAGGAACAGGATATTATTAAAAAATTCACACTTTATGGCTTGACTTCTGGTTTAATTGGTGCAGTAGTTGGTATTTTAGCAGGTTTGTATTTACTTCCGAAAATTGCAAATAATGCATATTCACATGGATTTACAGTACCAGACATTGAAACGCCATTTCAGCTGGAATGGACAATTATTGCAATTATATTTGCTTTACTTAGTACAGTACTTCCGGCAGTCATTGTGGCAAAAAAAGAATTACAGGAAAAACCTTCTGCATTATTGCAACCCAAACCGCCAGCAAATGGTTCTAAAATTCTGCTTGAAAGAATCACTCCTATCTGGAACAGAATGAATTTTACACATAAAGTAACAGCAAGAAATATATTCCGTTATAAAAAGCGTATGCTTATGACAATTTTTGGCGTATGCGGTTCAGTTACAATTCTTTTTGCGGGACTTAGTGTACAACATTCCATTTCAGGTATAAACGACAGGCAATTCGGAGACATAATTAAATATGACATTATCGTTGCAGAAAACAAGAATCTTGATGAAGATGAACAAAAAGAAATTGATGATAAATTATCTGATACCGAAACAGTAAAAAGCTATTCTCCTGTATATTATGAAGAATATTCCATAACCGCAGGAAAATCAAAAGACAATCAAACTATCAAACTTCTTTGTCCGGAAAATACAGATACTTTTTCAGATTATATTTCCCTTGACAACCGCAAAACAAAAAAACAAATCTCTTTATCTGATGATGGAGTAGTAATCAGTGAACGACTTTCTAAACTTCTTGATGTTTCAGTAGGAGATACTGTTACACTTAATGATTCTTCCGGTAAATCCGAAAATATGAAAGTCGCAGATATAACTGAAATGTATACAGGACACTTTTTATTTGTTAGTCCTGAATATTACGAAAAGTTTTCATCACAGAAATTTTCAGCAAATGCATATCTTATAAAGCTTTGTGATAGTTCATCTGATAATGCCAATAAAATTGCATCAGAATTTATGAAACTTGACGGAATTGCAGGCATTGTCAAAACACTACCATGATTAATCAAATCAATATTATTGTTAAGTCATTGAATAAAATTATGTAGGTTCTGATTATAGTAGCTGTTCTCCTCGGAGTTGTAATTCTTTACAACCTTACAAATATCAACGTATCCGAAAGAATCAGAGAACTTTCTACAATAAAGGTACTTGGCTTCTTTGATAAAGAAGTAACTCTTTACATCTACCGTGAAACAATTATTCTGACATTAATAGGAATCCTTACAGGTTTTCTTACAGGTGACTGGCTTTATAAATATATTATTACAGTCGTTCCGCCCGATGAAGTTATGTTTAATCCGGCACTTTCATTGAGAGCATTTGCTGTACCATTCTTATTGATATCCATAATAACACTGATTCTTGGATTTGTTATAAACCGCCGACTTAAAAACGTAGATATGCTTGACGCTTTGAAGTCAGTAGAATAATATTTATCAGATAATAAACCACCTCATCAAAGGTTATATACCAATGATAAGGTGGTTTTGATTTTAATGACATTCTGAAATGAAAACTTGTTGCAATTAAATGGAAAATATGCTATAATAAATAAAATATTACAAATAAAACAATGGAACAGATATATCTGATTCATTGTTTATATATTGCATAATTAAAAGAGGTTGATAATTTGAAACTAAAAATAGCCATGGCAGACGATATAGACTCGGATTTGCTTACGCTCGAGAATAGTATAATCCGTGCTTCAAACGGCAAACATCAGATTGAATTTGTAAAATATAACAGTGGTGATTTGCTTCTTTCCGATAAAATAACTGATTTTGATGCCGTTTTTCTTGATATATGTATGAAAGGTTTAAATGGAATTGATACTGCTACATATATCCGTGAAAAATTCCCGTCAACACCGATAATATTCGTAACTTCATCAGAAGAATATATATGGGACTCATTTTCTGTACACCCATTCGACTATCTTCTGAAACCATATGATTATAACCGTGTCTCTAAACTGTTTTCTGACCTTATGAAAATACTTGAAAAAAGTGAACCTGAACTTGAAATAAGCGTTTCAAGGCAGAAAATGAATATTCCATTCAAAAAGATATACTATGTAACTTCACAGAACCATTCTGTTAATATCACAACCGATAATGGTACATATAATTCTGCTGTAACATTTTCCTGTATCCAAAACTGCATTTGTGAAGACCAGCGGTTTCTTGTATGTAATCGTGGAATAACTGTTAATATGGATTATGTACTTAAATTTGAAAACGACTGCATATATATGCTTGATGAAACCGTTTTTCCGGTAAGGCAAAAAGATAAATCAAGGCTTTTTGCAGAATTCACACAATATCAGTTCCGAAAAATGCGTAGTGATATTTAAAAGGAGATTACAATGGAAAAAAATATATACCTTCGATATTTTCTTGATTTTTCTTCAATATATCCGGCAGCGATTCTGTGTTTTGCTCCGGTATTCAATCTTATAAAAAAACCAATTCAAACAATATCATCTTGTTTTGGAATAATAACCTTGATATGTCTCATTGCTTCGGAAATATGTGCGAAATTCACATTAAAATCCAATATATTGTTCTTACCTACTATTCTGTTTTTTTTATTTATGTATTGTACTCTTCTTAAAAATAAAATTTCTTCTCAAAAACTGACATTTATATTTTTTATAGCAACATTGCTCTCTGCTGTATCAGTTTTACTTTCACTTATATTCAATGCAAGAAAAGAAACAGATGACAATCAAGAAATTGTTTGTCTTGCATCTACATCACTTATATCAATAATTATTGCAGCTATTATATGCATTGTTTATTGTTTGTTTTTTTCAAAATACATAAAATGGCTGGTATTGGAATTTGAAAACGAAAGCGTCTGGAGATTTATATGGATAGTACCAGCAATTTTCACTGTTTTCTATATATATGTCAAACCAATAGACACTTCAACAGTACTTATAAACAGAATGCCTATAATTTCAGTTATGTCAGTAATTGCATCACTGACAATGTTTTTCATATTTATTTATATGTTCTATTGTGTAGCAAAGGAATTTCAAGAAAATTTGAAACTTATCAGACAAAATCAGATATTTTCCTATGAATCAAGACGATATGAAGAGTTAAGAGAAAATATGGAAAAAACTCGTCATCAGCGTCATGATTTCCGACAACATCTGCGAGTTATTTCCGGTTTAACATCTTCGGGAAAACTTGATGAACTTAAAAGCTATCTTGACCAGTATGATGTGCTTCTTGAAAACGAAAGCATAACATTATGTGCCAATGCAGCTATTGATGCTATAGCCGGATATTACAGATTAGAATCAAAAAACAGCGGTATTGATACTCAATGGCATATAGAACTTCCTGAAAAACTTTCCTTTTCAGAGTCAGATTTATGTATTGTTTTAGGAAATCTTCTTGAAAATGCTGTAAGATGTTCACGCTCGGCAAAAAGAGAAAATCGTAAAATGACTGTAATATGCCGTATGGTAACTCCTGCTATGCTTGGTATCATTGTTGAAAATACATATGGTGGCAAACTCGATTGCCGAAACGGTGTTTTTTATTCTACAAGTCACGAAGGTAAAGGTACAGGGCTTGTATCTGTAGAAACAGTCGTAAAAAAATACAATGGCGAACTGAAAATTGAAACCGAAAACGGAGTGTTTAAAGTAAATGTATTAATGAATGTATAAGTCCATTCACGCAGTTTCAACATTCATTCACGCAGATAATATTGATTTTTTCTTTCCAAGATGCTAAAATGTAAATATGCAGAAGGTATATTAGAATTCTCGCAATATTGCTCTATCTGTTATAATTATAACAAACAAAATGATAACACAATTTACTAATTAAATTCAACAACTATTCTTCAACCTCTATAGATGGTGATATGAATTGTAAATTGGAAACTTAACATCAATGGCGAACGGATATAATCGGTATCACTCACTGACATGAAGCAAATCACTGCCAAATTATATACTTACTTGTCAGTCTATGTGAGATTATCGACTATGGATTGAAACAAAAGTAGACGGAGGAAAGAAAATGAAGAAGCTGATTGCAGTTGCTGTTTTTTCGGCAATGATGCTTACATTTGCAAGTGGCTGTAGTAATAATTCATCTGAAAGCAGTACTACTCAAACAAGCAGTAAAATAACAGAAGATGAAGTGCTTTCAACTGAAGCATCAAGTCAGGAAGAAGAAACCACATCTCAGGAAACTGAACAAGAAAAAACTGAATCACAGCAGGAAGAAACAAAATCACAAGAAAAAATTTCCGAATCGGAACAGGAGTTTTCTGCATTAATGCCAAAACCATTGGCTACAAAGTCAATTGACCCTAATCCGTATATGTTCTCTGGTGATACAAATATACATCATGACTGCTATAATACTGATTCTACAGACTCTGTTCTTCCAGTGGGTATAAATCCTGAAGTTAACTATTCAGCCGAAAAACAAAATGCAAATGCATCACCTGCAATTTTCTTTGACAGCTACGGAAATGCTGTAGTTCCATTACTCGGAGGGATTGCTATACGTGACATTAATGGCGATGAATGCAAAACACTTGGATACTTTTCACCTAAAGAACATGACGGTGGCGGATATGTTATTCAAAGTTCTTATTCATTCATAGATGAAAGCAATCGTATAGTTTGTCCTACAAGTAATAATCATGTTCTCATGCTCAAGGCAACTGATGAAAATGGCGTTCCACTTGCCCAGTTTGAAAAAGTACTAGATATTGACATAAAAGAAGTTGCTGAAAAAGCTTTGGGTAAAACTCTTGACCAGAATCTATTATCTGTTGTTTTTGACTATGACGGAAATCTTTGGTTTGCAACAGGCGGTTTCAGAATTTATCCGGACAGAAAACAAACTGGAGCAGTAGGTTACATATCAAGAACAGCTATTGATGATATTCTTGCCGGAAATGATACCAACCTTGACAGTGCTGTTTTTGTACAAGAACTGAATGCCGGTGAAGGTGCTGAAAATGGTATTGCTTCTTCAAAAGACGGTGCAGTAATACTTACAAACCAAGCGTGTTATCTTCTTTCTGCAAACAATGGCGTTGACGTAAAATGGCGTACAGAATATGAGAGCGTAGGAGCAAAAGACAGTCGTGAGGGAGCAGCTACAACGGGCGGAGGACTCGCATGGGGAAGCGGATGTTCACCGTCACTGACAAAAGACCTTGTGTTCTTTACTGATAACCTCGAACCTGTAAATCTTATTGCTCTTGACATGAAAACAGGTGAAAAAGTCGCATCACACCCTGTTATAGATGAACTTCCGGAAGATATGCCCGTATCTGTTGAAAATTCAGCTATTGTTTATGACAATGGCGAAGGAACAGTAAGCACTATCGTGTGCAACTGGTTTGGTGCAGGAAGTCCTAATCTTGCAAAACCGGACAGTGATTCATCTATTCAGACTTATGAAAACATTTATGATTCAAACTGGCTCACAAAGGGTAATGTGATGATAATGCCAGGTGTTGAACGTGTTGACACAATAAAAACTGACAACGGATACGAAATGAAAAGCATATGGTGTCGTGATGATATTCATGATACATCAATGATGAAACTTTCTACTGCAACAGGCTATATTTATGGATATGTTCAAGATGTTGAAAGTGGTATGTGGCAATATATAGTTCTTGATTTTGAAACGGGCGAAACAAAGCTTGCTATGGATATATCTTCAAAACCTGGCTATAATAATATGGCTATTGGTATGTATGCAGGAGATAATGGAAATGCACTTTACTGTCCTACCGGATATCTTGAACTTCTCAGATTACAGGATAGATTTGTATATCTTCCGGAAATGCCTTACAGAAAAGTAAATCTTGACAATACATCACGTAAAGTTATGACAGAAGAAAAATTCAAAGCTGATGGTGGATGGGGAACACCAGCAAGCTGGTTACACAGTGTTTCGGTTGAAAATGTTCACCCGAAAACAACTGTTACAATGAGTATAAACGGACTTTCAGGAAATGTATCGGATTATAAACTTTATGCATATGGAAGAGACAGCAAATTAACTGAGGTTTCAGCTGATTTATGGTCGTTTGACGATGCACAGGGAGAACTTGAACCTTCAAAGGTTTATGATATCTCTATTATTGTAGATGACGACGGAGCATATGACCTGAGTGAAGAAGCACGTGAAATAGCTGTCTCAGTAATCCTTGCAAAGTGATTTTAGGGAAATTGGAAAATCATTATTAAAATACTATGGGGTAATTTAACTAATATGCGAGTATTCTGATTTCATAATTAATTGACACAAGATATAATCCATATTAATATAAATGCTGTTTTTTGGGGTATAACAGTATTTATATTCTATGGGTATATATTGTAAAATTATATAGTTCAATAAAAAAGCTACATTCATATATTTTGAATGTAGCTTTAATTTTTTATAATTATAAAGAAATACCTAAAATTTTGCTTAGTTTTTCTATATTTGTATAATCACAAATAACATCATCTGAAATAGATTCATTCATTGACATTGAAGCGACTCTTACAATCTTTTTGGAATTTGCTCTCCGTGCAGATTCTATTCCGGACAAAGAATCTTCAAATACTACACATGAATTAATATCCACTCCCAGAACCTCCGCAGCTTTCAAATATAAATCAGGTTCAGGTTTTCCGGCAATTTCACCATTATTATATACTACACGCTCTATTTCAAACCAATTATCCAAACCAAGATGTTCAAAGAAAAATTTTACATTGTTCCAACCAGAAGCGGTCGCAATCGTCATTGGAATATTGTTTTGTTTTAATCGATTAAGAAATGTTTCAAGACCGTCTGCAAGCTTGAATTCACCACTCTGTAAACATAATTTTCGGTAAATCTGTTCTTTTTCTTCCTCCATTTTCTCAATATCAGTTCTGGAAAGAGAACGTTTCAGGAAATAAGAAAACGTAAAATCGGCATTTCTTCCGTGTACATATGACTGAAATTCCTTATCAGATACTTCCCTACCGATTTGTTTCTGAATGTACATTTTCCATGACTGTTCCTGAAATTTTTCATCAAAAAACATAGTGCCATTAAAATCAAAAAGAATTGCTAGCATATTTTTCCTCCTTTACTTTGCATATAAAAATTTTGTATATTGTATTATATCACAATTTTCATAATAAATCAATTATTCAACTAAAAAAAGCATAAACTGTAATAAGACATGTCCTTTCTACTGCTGATACTCCAGCAGAACTTTTAACAAATTTGTATAATTAATTAAGAATATATCGTTTAAATAGGTATCATACAATAGAAAATATATAAATATTTTTAAAATTAAAAATACTAAATTAAATGAAAAAATATTAACTGATAATCTACGTTTTAAATTACATTTATCCTAATCTTAAAAATATTCATAGCAGATAATAATTTACAATTTTTCAGAATCGCTCATATATTATATTAAAAATTATAATTTATATAATACCAAAATCTTGTAAATAAAACCAAAATAATACAATTTATTGTATAAAATATATTGAATTAACAAAAATATTATGGTATAATTTATACAATAAATTTTGAATTCATGGAGGAATTAAATGAAAATCAAAGAGAACTTTAAACGTTTTGTTACTGGAACTCTTAGTTTAACAATATTTGCAATGTTTCAGCCAGCTATACCAGCTTATGCTCAGCACGAATCAGAAGAATTCAAGTATACAATGTTTGCATCATCAAATGAAGAAGGTGCTATCACTGTTAATTCTGATAATTTCACTATCAATGGGCAGATAGCAACAAATGGAACTATAGATTGCCGTGGAAATAACAATATTAATTATGAAACTTCAAATAATGCCTGTGTTGAAATGATATATATTCCAAATAAAATTAATAGTGATTTCTTTGATGGAAAAAAAATAGATTGTGTTGAAGAAGATTATAGCATTGAAGAAACAAATATAAATATTTCATCACCTTTATCTGTAGAGGGAATTACTACAATTCAGGGAAATATTTCTATTCAGGCTGGTGTAAAATCTAAAGATGATATTTATATCTTGGGAGATGTTCAAAATACTTCTGATACTGTTATATACTCACAATATGGGGATATAAATATTGATTGCAATAATGTTAGCCTTAATGGATTAATTTATGCACCTTTTGGTGTTGTTCATATTACAGCTTCTAATCTTAATATGAATAATACAATGATTATTGCTAATAAGATTATAATTGATGCACCAAATGTAAATATAAACTATAGTGAGCATTTCGGGTCGTATTTTAATGAAGTTTCAGATAAAATGGAAATACCTGAAGAAGATTTCTGTTATTTGGAGGACTTGAATAATAATAATATTCCTGATTTCTTTGAAAACTCAGTTAACTGGAAATACCTTGATGATACTGACGGTGACGGTGTACCTGATATTATCGAAATAAATACAGGTACAGACCCTAATGTTTTCGATAATGATATGAATGATATTCTTGATAATTATACTCTTGAAATGATGTATAAAAATCCATTAATATTATACAATATGCAGACAAAGAATTTAATGATTTATGGGGACATGAATAATGATTTAGTTCTTGATGCATTTGATTTGATTTTAATGAGAAAAGCTTGTATTGATAATGAATATTATGAATATGCAGACTTAGATTCTGATGGTGATTTAGATGCCGAAGACCTTATATGGTTATCAAATTATCTTTTATCTAAAGTTCGTTCATTTCCAGTATATATGAATTTTGATTCTGATAATGATGGATTATCAGATTATACAGAAATTGAAAATTATGGCACATCACCACATAAAGCGGATACTGATGGTGATGGTCTGAATGATTATTTTGAATTATTCTTAATGAAAACTGACCCTCTTATTCCGGATAATATAGCTGGCGAAGACCCTGATAACGATGGTTTAACAAATGCTCAGGAATCTAAATATAATACAGACCCCTATTCAGAAGATACTGATAACGATGGTCTTACAGATTCAAGAGAAATTGAGCTAGGTACAGACCCCTTATCACCTGATACAGATGGAGATGGGTTATCTGATTATGACGAAGTTGAAGTGCTTAAAACTTTAGACCCATTAAATGCTAACACAAATGGCACACCTGATAAAGAAAGAATTTTTAATCAGGTTATTACAGTAGATGACCCGATTTTAAGCAATATAAATACAGATGATAATGCTTATAATCTTTCTTTAGAGATAAATGCTTCTGGTAATGCAAAAAAGTTGCTGAATATTGAAAAAAGCGGATACAATAATGCAATGAAAGACGGTTCCGCATTAGGATTTATTCCGGAGTTCAGTTATCCTGATGATTTTAAAGTAAAAGATATTACTTTAAAATTTGAAATTAAAGAAAAATATAGAAATAGTGTTATAAATTTATTTTCTGAAAATTATGGTTCTGTAGATAATCCTGACCTTGAGGGAATAAAAAGATTTAATATATTTAAGTATTTTGAAGAAATTGACATGGCAATGCCAATTGACACAATTTGTAATGTTGATACAAATACAATATCAGTAACTATAACAAGTGATTCTTTTGAATCCAGTAGTGATTCTGTTCATGAAATAGGCTCCTATGCGTTAGTAGACCTTGAAATCTGGAGTATGCTTATGAATGGCAATCTTATAGATGAAAAAGAGATATTATCATATGATTTTGAAATTAATTCTGTTATAAGAAGTAATATAAATACCACAAGTATTTATTCTAGAACAGTTGAAGATATGATGGATATTTTTGAAAATTATTCAAAACATAAAAGTGCTAATACTATTATAAATGATAATTATGAACCTTTTATAGTGGGTGGTCATGTTTATGCTGTTATAAATAACAGTTCACAGTTATCATGGGAAACAGCTAAAACTAAATGCGAAAATATGGGCGGACATCTTATGACTATCAATAGTTCACTAGAATATAGTGCTTTACGTTCGTATTTTACTACTGGGAAAACAACAAATCGTTATTGGCTTGGGGCAAGCGGTTCAGGACGTAATTGGCAATTGGTTAATAATGAAGGTAGTGCAGAATATCTGAAATCTCTCAGAGTTAATATTGATGGACATACTTATGGTGTATCAGATTTCAATTATATTGGAACAAAACTTTATTATGCAGATGGATTGAGTTATTATACTAATAAATCACTTGCTCCGAATAATGCAACAGGATATATTTGTGAATGGGATTCTTATTCTGAATATAGAAATAATATTAAAAATATAGTTGCTACAGATTCCAGTAAACAAACTATTTCTTCATTTGGAGGTTCATTTATATTAAAAGGTTTACTTTCCGCGACAAATAATATTGATACTGACAACGATGGAGTTCCGGATTATAAAGAATTGAACTGGAAATTACTTCATAATATAAATGGCAAGACATCAACAAAAACTACAATAACATATTTAGATATTTTAAACTGGCTTTCTGCTAATAAGACAAGTAAAAATATTGTTTCAAAATATCAGGGAAGCAGTAAAATTAATAAAGCACTTAATCAAGCTTTTGTTACAACAACATCTTCTTCAAGTTCAGATATATCTACAATAATCGGTACACAAATAGCACCTACAGTAAAAACTAAAGTAATTGCAGCGGATAATTCAATTATATATGATGACTTTGACGATGATTATATACCTGATTCGGAAGATAAGGATAGAAAGTTTAACCCGACACCTGTTGATATGGTAGCAATTGATGATTCTGATATGTTTGAAAAAACTCCTATGATAGATAAATCTGGTAATGGAACTACTGTAGTTCAGCCGGACTATATCCGTATGGTTAGTGAAAAAACAATTGGTGGCGGTATAAATGAATTAATTGATATGAATGATAATCATAAAAAGGTTGCAACTAATTATATACGAGACAATAAACACAATGTTGAATTCTTAGTAAATGAAAACAAAAACGCAAGTTGTATTATCGCAGAAGTTGAATTTGATTCTAAATCTACAAGAGATTCTATCTATGAATGTGATGATTTTTTAAGGTTTTATAAAAAAGTGAATAAAAGTCTTAATCTTGTTATTGATAAGGAGAAAATTGATAATAGCGGAAAGTACATTATAAAATATACTTTGGCAACTAATGATAACCTACATTATGTTTTAAAAATTGATTCTCAAAAATTAAATGCTAAATTCTCAGTTAAGGTTTATGAAGAAACATATGTGTATGCACCTAATGGCGGTATGTTGTATAGTGATTCTATTTATAAATATAATAAAGAAATACATTATAATTATAAAAAACTATATTTAGATGAATTAACATTTAAAAATATTTCTGGATATAATGGAATAGATAATGGTTGGAATTTTGAAGAAAAAAATATCGCTGTAGCTTCAGTATTAGCACATAAACTTGTCAACAAACGACTTGAAGATTTTGAGTTTTTTAATGAACTTATAAATGATAGTAGTCTTTGGTCAACCTATTCGGGTGGTATTGCACTTCTTATAAATTTTAGCGATAAGAATCTTAATTCTCTTAATTGGGATATTGTAGGTGCTATTATTACTGGTATAGGTATTGCCACTACTACTTATTGTTCCTTTAACACTATAAATGAAGAAATATTAAAAAATGATTTAATAGAAGTTTTAAATAAAGGTAATTTTAATATATGTTATACTATGTATAACAATACTGAATTACCAATGTCTTTAAATGCTGAATGGGCTAGCTGGGATGGTAAGTATATTAATAGAATTAAAGAAAATACAGTTTTACATATAAGTTTAGTGATTACAGGATGCAATATACAGGATGGTAGTGAAGTTGATTTAAGTAAGTTAAAACATGAGGATAATTAAATATGAAAATAAAGATCATAATTATTTTTATACTCTGTTTAGTTTTGGGACTTATTTATTTTGATACACATTATGCTATAGTTGACCATAAAATATATAAAAATGATATTACATATTTAAATGTACTTTCATTGGATAATTATGAAATTAGAGAAATAAATAAATGTACTGAAATTGAGAAAATGATTTTATCAGAAGGTAATAAAAATTTAATCTCAAAATTTATAAATTTTCATAATCTTAATGATTTGTTCTTGTTATTTTGTGAAATAAGCAGTTCGGATTCTGAAAAAATTAGTACATTTGATAATTTGAAAAAGTTGGATATTTTCATAACTACTATTGATTTTAAGAGTTTTAGTAATGACACTATTTCTTTTATAACATTAGTTGAAAGTGAGATTAACAATTTAGAGTCATTATCAAAATGTAAATCACTAAAAAATTTAACTATAAATTCTTCAACAATATCTAATAACTGTATTATTTTAGAAAACAATAAATATGTTATGAAAGATAGTTCAGTTTTTGCTTCTTTTGATTATATAGAAGAATTATGGATATCTGTAGATAAAATAGAAGATATATCAGGTATCCTTGAAATGGATTCCTTAAAGGAATTTAAAATTGATAAAGGAACTCTTTCGGAAGGGGATAAAAAATTATTAGAAGATAAAGGGATTTCTGTTATCTACTATGATAAGAACGAATAATTAATTGATACGCATTGGAGCGTGAAAAATGAATATAAAATCTAAGAAAAATATAATAATTTATATTATAGTCATAACTGTTTTTATCTTGATTTTAGGAGTAGTCTATTTTATAACACATTATGCTTTAATTGATAATAAAATATATAAAAATGACATTAAATACTTACATGTATATTCATTAGATGATTATGAAATTAAAGAAATAAATAAATGTACTAAAATTAAGGAAATATTTTTATCACGTGCTAGTGAAAATTCAGTTTCTAAACTTAGAAATTTTCATAATCTTACTGATTTAACCGTAACACGTTCTATAATAAGTAGTTTAGATTCTGAAAAGATTAGTGCATTTCATAATTTAAAAAAGTTATATACTAATATGAATGTTATGGATTTAAAAGGATTTAACAGTAATACGATTTCTTATATAAGTCTAAGTTTTAGTGAAATTAAAAATTTAGAATCATTGTCAGAATGTCCAATGCTAAAGCATTTAACTATATTCAATTCAATAATATCTGATAATTATATTGTTAAAGAAGATAATAAATATATTATAAAAGATAGTTCAATTTTTAAATCTTTTGATTATATAGAAGAATTATGGATATCTGTAGATAAAATAAAAGATATATCAGGTATTCTTGAAATGGATTCCTTAAAGGAATTTAAAGTTGATAAAGGAACTCTTTCAGAAGATGATAAAAAATTATTAGAAGATAAAGGGATTTCTGTTATCTACTATGATAAGAACGAATAATTCACTGATATACATTGGCAGGCAAAAAAATGAATACGAAATAAAATAGAACTAATAGTCAATAGAATTAAACAATTTAATAAATTATTTATAATAAACAAATTAAAAAAATAACATGACTGGTTTAAATTAACAAAGAGGGCTTTGTGAAGTGAACCCCAAAGTTTAGACAAAATAAAATATTAAATTGTTTGTGAATGAGTTCGATATTGTATCGGACTCATTCCTTTTAGTTTCATAGAAATTCTTTCGTTGTTGTAATAATCGATATATCTTTTTAATTCATCAATGAAAGCGTTAACGCTTTCAAATTCCTCACCATAAAACATCTCAACTTTTAATCTGCCAAAAAAGTTTTCCATAGCATCATTATCAATACAATTCCCTTTTCGTGACATACTTTGAACAATGTTGTGTTCTTGCAGTAATCTTTGATATTCCGAATGCTGATATTGCCAACCTTGGTCAGAATGAAATAAAGGCTTTGCATTTGCCATAGATTTGGACTTAACGAAATGGAATATGATATAATTTCACGATTGTATAAATCCATTACTGGAGATAAATATACTTTATCATCACATACCTTTAATTCAGTTACATCTGTTGTTAATTTCTCAAATGGTTTTTCAGCCTTAAAATTCCTTTTTAACAGATTATCTGCAATCTTACCAACTTCACCTTTATATGAACAATATTTTTTGTTTTTTCGCTGTTTTCCTTTGATGTTAAGTTCATTCATAAGCTTTAATACCGTTTTATGGTTAATTGTATATCCTTTTTGCTTTAACACAAATAAAATTCTGCGATAACCATATCTACCTTTGTTTTGATTAAAAATCTCAAGTATATCATTTTTTACTTCTTTGTATTTATCAATATTTTTTGTTTTTAGATAATAGTAAAAGGTACCTCTTGCAAGTCCTGATACTTTCAATAAATCTTTAAGCGGATACATCTGCCTTAATTCAGCGATAATTAATGCTTTTTGCCGTTCTTTCGCTCTTCCGCAAGAACTAAGGCACTCAGTTTTTTTAAGTAATCTATCTCCATTCTAAGACGTTGATTTTCTGCTATTAAATCTTCTTCCACTTTTTTATCAAATTTAGGAAAACGACCTTTTCTCGTTCCACTTGATTTACCAGCTCTGCCTCATCTCTCTTTCATCAGACCTTCGGCTTCTTCTTCTAAAAATATGCGTTCCCATTTTTTTAGAAATTCGAAACAGTTTTCTTTTAAGTGTGGAAAATACTTTCTCATTGTTTCACTATATCCTAAGTGATGTTCCCGCATATCTATTATAACAGATATTTTAATTTCTGGCGAGTACTTTTTGTTTTTTCTTCCTGTTTTGACCATAAAAATATGCACCTCCAAAAGTGTCCAACTTTTGGGGTGCATATCATTAAGCTCTCTTTTCTTTTTAAATTATTTATGTGTTTAGAAGCCTATTAATGTGATGAGATAAAAGATTATGACGGAATAATAAACACCCTTTTTGGAATGGTGTAATTTCGCACTTTTTTACCCGTAAGCCACCTGATGATACACTTGTGATACAGTTGTCTAAGTGGAATAAGTAATCAGTGGCTTGCAGGTAGTACAGTATATACAGCACAAGCAAAATATACAGCATAAACTAAAAATCGTCACAGTACATTTTATTGCACTGTGACGATTTTTCTATATATATAAACAGGCTTTCTATTTTATCAGCCTTGTACAAAGATTAAATTTCATCTTCCTCATAATCAAACTCTCTGTCTGTCGAATAATAAGGTGTCAACTTATCAAAGTTATCCATCCATATAACAGAACCATTAAACTCATTGAAATAGTCCGTATGTTTTGCTCTGTTTACAGATGTAATTTCAAAATTACGCATTTCAAATGCTTCAAGGTAGTCAATGAAGTTCTCCTCGTTTACATAACCACCTATGATAAAATTCTTGTTGTGCTTTTCAAGCAATCTTACATACGGTTCCAGAATATTTAAACTTGGGAAACCAATCACAATATCTGCCGCATTTATCATTCTGATATGAGCTGCCTTATGGCTGTTGTCCTTGATTTTAAATGTTTCCCTATGATTTGAAAGGAAATGTTCCACAGCAATGGACAAGCAGTCAGTTTCTTCTGCAAGCTTTGACGGAACTTTGTCAATAACATACTTTTCTCCCTCAAGCAGATCAGTCCATTCCTCTGCATCTTCAGGAATTGGAAAGCTTGTAATGATCAGCTTTTTAATTCCTAAGTCATTGAAATTCTGAATCAGATATGATGTTATTGCATCAGGAAATCCATATCCGCTATCGATATGTAAACACACCACCCTTTCGTTCAGCTGCTCCTTGACTGTTTCAAGTCCTGCACTTACTTCTTCCATTTTCAATTCGGAAGACCAATTCTTTCTGTCTTTCATATGAGTATTCCTTCTGTAATTTAATATATTTATTTATTATCATAATACCCATTTTCAAGATGTTCCGCATTGTCTCTGAATCCTTCTAAAAGCTTAACTACCAGTTGCAATGTTTCATGCTGCTCATCGGTGTAGTTGCCGTTTTCTTTCAGTTCTTTTACTAAACCACAAAGCGTATTTTTCAATGCCTTGTAGGTTCTCGGACTTCCTTGCACAATAATTTCTTTTTTCAGCACACACGCAATTATGTAGTCCTGTTTTGTCAGTCCTGAAAGATAAACTTTATTATTCAGCATTTCATTTTCCTCAGGTGACATTCTGAAACCTACCGTAACGCATCTCCATCTTCCATCAAATGTTTTTTCACTCATCGAACTTATTCCTTTCAATCTCAAGTTTGTCTGCCATTTCTTTTTGTATTGTCGGAAATACGTGTGCATATTTGTATGTAATATCAATACTTTTATGCCCGACTCTTTCAGCAATATCTACGGCAGAAAAACCTTGATTTATTAGCAGCGATACATGAGAATGTCTCAGATCATGTATGCGGATTCTTTTAACACCAGCCGCTTTACTGCCTCTGTCCATTTCATGGTGAAGATAGCTTTTTGTAATTTCAAATATTCTATCATTCTCACCTATTCCATAAAGCTTGCTGATGTAGTCCTGCATTTCATCAGAGAGAAAAACAGGCATAACAATTGTTCTGGTGCTTTTCTTAGTTTTAGGAGCTGTAATCACATCTTTTCTGTTGATACGCTGATAGGACTTACTGATTCTGACAGTATTTTTCTCAAAATTAAAATCAGACGGAGTAAGTGCAAGAAGCTCACCCATTCGTAAACCGCACCAATACAGCATTTCAAACGCATAAAATGATATTGGCTTGTCCATCACTTCTTCAATAAATTTATGATATTCTTCCTGTGTCCAGAACTTCATTTCACCGGATCTCTTTTTACCCATAAGTTTTGTTTTGGTAACAGGGTTTTCTTTCAACTTATGATGTTTTACAGCATAATTAAAAATTGCAGAAAGCTGACTGTTTATTGATCTGAGGTAAGTATTAGAGTAGGGTTTACCCTTATCGTTGTGATAGCTTCTCACTTTATTTTTCCATTTCTGTACATCATCAAGTGTAATACTGTCTAATGGCATATCTCCGAAATAGGGCAGAATCAAGGAATTTATAATTGCATTCTTTGTTTGCCATGTGTTTTCTCTGATATCTAAACACATATCTTCACGATATATTTCTATGAAGCTTGCAAATTTCATGCTCAGGTCATTTGAGTCACTCTTTATAAAATCATTTTCCCACGCAACAGCAGCTTTCTTTGTCTTAAAGCCTCTTTTCGTCTTTTTCTTATGTGTGATTTTAGAATAGCATGAAACATAATATGTTCCACGCTGTTTATCCTTATAAACAGGCATTTAAATCGCCTCCTTTCCATCGCTATAGCCGTAAATTTTTTCTTGCAGGTATTTCTTGCTGACCTTTCCTGCAATAGTAATAAATCCCTTGGAGGCAAGCTCTTTATTCCATTCCTGCATCATTATGTAAGCCTGGCTTTTTGAAACACCAATCAAATCAGCTACCTCCTGTGCTGTATAGAAAAATTTTGACATATATTAATCTTCCTTTCTGAACTTTATAGATAGAAAAGCCTTTGGTTATTATTCCTTGACTTTATTAGAACGCTTCTGCTGCGTTTTTTCGTGAACTGAAAATGAATTTTCCACTTGATTTCTTGTTATTTTATAGGCATTGCCTTATCCGTTGCCTTTGTTCGGTTACTTTATTCCATTGGCACCACCACTCTTTTTTCTTTTTGTCGTTTGGTATCTTTGATGCTTGAACTTTTTCTTTTTAGGAGTTGCCATCACAATGGGATTCCATAATCTTTCCAATGTGCCATACAAATAGAAATTATTACCTATTTCTTTTACCTTTATATCTCCACTATCTACTAAATTAAGTATTTCTAAAATCACATTGACTTCCTCTAATTTCCAAAATCTTAGATAAACATCACTTTTTAACCCCCTTGAATATATGAATGCCCTTTTATCTACATATTCATCAAAGTTCTTTTTTAAATTTCGAAAAAGGTAATTTACACCACCTTTAAAAGCTTCTTTATCTCTTTTATGCGAAATATAAACACCTCCAAGTCCCCAAATTTCTTTGATAAATTTTTGTTGTGTATTGGCATCAAGATTACAAAGCATATGAAAATGCCAGTTTCTGTTTCTTTGTCTTGCATAAACAGTTACATGACGAAAATTGTCGTAGTGATCATTCATGCGTTTGATGAACTTTGAAAACTCTGCCTTTGCGGTTTTCAGATCTGTGAAATCTTTCTGAGGAAATTTGTTAGCATCAAATGTCAATGTGACAATCATTACATTATCCTCATTGAAATTATTGGTGCATAAAGCTTTAATTTTTCTACACGCTCTTTTATACTTGCGACTCTGATTCACATTAAAGTATTCGCTTCTCATTCCGTTAGCAGATTTTGCTTTCTTCTTGCTTTTGAACTGTTTATCAGTATCTACAGGTATGCATTCGGCATATTTAAATACATTTTCTAAAGCCTCTGTTATTTCTAACTCTTGCTTCTTGATTGGAATAAGATTGCCAAACTGATCCACTGTGTAGTCCCATTCTATCTCTTCCTGATGATCGACTTCATATAAAAGTATTCTTTTTCTTCCAACGATAAATGCCAATGGTGGTGTATTTTTAAAATCAACTTCCATTTTTTACTCCTTTATTCTGACTTTTTAAATGAACCTATGTATCTTAAAAAATTTAAGTACGCCTTATAATATACTAACGCTCTATAAACAGTACTCTCACATTTTTTTGTGACGTAGTATCTTGATAGGCAACGTCCTTCAACAAAACAGTAACGTCCTACTGATTTTTGGAAAAATCAGTAAATATAAGCAGGTAAAGAAAGTGAGTTCATATAAAGATTCTGCTTTTTGCACAAACAACAAGCTCTAAAGCAATCAATATTAGTGCACAATAACAAACTATACAGCTATTCTCAAATCAAACTTTATTTACAATGAATAAAAAATAAGCACAGCCAGAATAAAACTGACTGTGCTTATTTTGCTTGCAGATATTTTATATATTTCATTGTTGTTTGGAGTGCCTTTCTATTTTATAATTCAAGAATGTATGAAACAGGCGGTAAATTCTTTAAAAGCTCAGAGCAAAAATAGCTTTTTTAATCTCTTATAGGAATCTTTTCTCAAAAAAATCATGACTTTAAACCACATATTTTTCTATTCTCCAATAATGCCCCTTAAAAAATCATATGACTGAATCGAAATATTTCAAAGATGATTCAATTCTAAAATACTCGTTAGGTTTTTTTCACACTTTTTATTTCTTATCTTTTGCTGGTGGATTTTACCCCACTGCTACTATATTTTTTCATTCCATGACCCCCGAATTTGAAAATTCCATAGAATTTTACTTATATGACCTACAGGTAAATGTACTTTAAATAATTTCTATAATACTTGCTCTACTATGAATATTAAAACTTTCCCAAAGCACAAGCTTACTTTAAGTCTTGCACTGTGATATTCGGATCGAAGAATAAGTCGCTGATGAAGAATGCTCTGATGTTGGACATGATGATGTCTCATAATCGTGATGTATTATAATTTAAAATTATGTTATATAGTTACTTCATTATGCTTATATTTAGCAGATCAATGACCCAACTTTTGTATCCTATTAAATGTACTTTCAAGCCAAGACTCTACCAACATATAAGATTTATGAAAATCTTCTCTGTTAATGATACACATGTACCTAAGCGTAATGATTTGTACATAAAATCTCTTATAAGCAAAATCAAGATCAACTAAGTCTTTATCATTAAAACACATGTTATATGCATACTTAAACACTTGTGCATTAGAAACATGCTCCCTAAAATATCTTACACGCTTTGCAAAAATATGATTGATTCGTAAGTCCGAAAACATCTCATAATAATTTGTTCTATAACATCTATCAGGTCTTTCAATCATAAACAAAGATGCAGGGAACTTAAACACTCGCTCCCTTAAAAATTCCTCTCTATGCTCTACACTTACATATGACTTTATTACTCTGTCAACATTTGGAAATAAGCTTGCACCATTATCATAAATAGGTGCAATTTTGTAACTTCTGCCATTTGAAAGATATCCCCAATTACCCCAATGCCTATCTCTATTTGCTAATATAGCATCACATATGAACATGTTCCAAAATTGATTTAAAGCTACTGACTTGTCCTCTGGTGTCATTTTTAAATGTTTTTCAATTAAATATGTGATATCCTTATAAGTATAGTGCTTAACTGATATATCGGTATCCTCACTACTCTGTTTTGTATCTTTATAAGAATGTAAAGTCAAATTAGAATTAGATGTAAAATCTTTTATGACATTAACAAGCATATTATTATACTCCCCTAATGCTACCATATGACAGGATACACCTAAAATTCTTATAAATTTACTAGCAAGATATTCTGTGTAAACTGATAAAGCCTCTTTTGGTAATTTTACAATATAGTCTATATTTTCAACTGTAATACCAAATTTTAAGGTGTTCCCATTATAACTTTTACCATTTCTCATATTATCATTTACTATAACCATATTTTAAGCCCTCTCTACAGTAATATTATTACAGCCACATAAACCATGCGTTCTGCACATATATTCAAACCTGTCATTCCATGTTAATCCTAATGCCCTTAGTTCCTCATACAAGCCATCTCTAGTATCTGGCAGTGTACGTTCCTCTACAAATGCTGGTATATATCGTCTGATGTACTCATCTAAGTGCAGATCCATGTCTATTCCTGCAATTTGAATGGGACTCACCTTCTTTAAGTTATTCCAATTAGGTCTAATGACCCAATCAAATTCACCTGCATCGTTGCTTTCCTCTGATATAGTTCCTATTTCTATACCTTCAAATATCATCTTTGCTGTCCTTACTTGGCAAATACAAGGTACTCTTGTGTTACGCTCATGTTTAATTAACTTCTTCATAAGTATCTCCTTTTTCATTTTATTGCACTGCTATTTTATGCGTTTTAGTACATAGTACAAAAATCTCAATTTTAATTTTATACTCTTCTTACTTATACGCTTGATTTGAAGTGTTTTGTTATTGTTCTCTTTCTGTTAATTATAGCACAGTTGTATCAATTTTTCAAGTCTATTACTTACTTTTTATGTGGTAGGTATAAAAAAATGGGAGACTGTTTTCAATCTCCCATTTTAACTTATTATGTTTCTACTTGTCTATAAACTTTTTCTTGTTTGACTTTATTTCAAGTCTTGCACTGTGATATTTGGAGCGAAGAATAAGTCGCTGATGAAGAATGACCTTAAATCAGGCATTATAATATCACCTAATTTGTTACCATTCTCATCACTGAACTCACCAATCTTATTAACTGTACCATACTTTAATGAAGTATTGCTTGTTACAATCTGGCTCACTACTGAACTTGTCAGCATATCACCCTTATTCTGCATGCTTGGTAGCACAGAAGGGTCAAGTACTGATGTTCTCTCATATGGGTCTATGAATCCAACCTTTAATGTAGTTGTATACTTAGCTATTGTTATACCATCAAACGCCTCAAAGTACCACTTGCCATCAGATATTCCCCAAGGTGTAAACTGATCCGAACCTGTACCCTCTTGTAACTGCTGTAAAGCTCCTCAACTATTCCAGTGTTAATTGCTGCTTGCTTAACGTCATTGCTTAAACCACTTGCATAAGTGAAATGTTGCTCTGCTGATGGCGACCACTCTGCTACAAGCACTGCACCATCACCACTGGTTGTACCAGTTAAGTTAGCATTAGATGATGAATTTAAGTTATTGTCAGCTATACAAAGTACTTGTCCCACACGGTTCATATAGAAGGTGTAGTAAGTTACTGATGATGATGAACCAGAAGCAATGTCATTGTAATTTGTATCAAAGTCACCTGTGTTACCCTTGCCATCATTGTTATTACCTGTAGCTAATTCTATACCACCAAAGTTATTTAGTTTTATTTTAGTTGCACTGCCATCATCATGAATCTCTACATCACCATCTGGTCTGTAGTAATATTTATCCTCTTTGCCTGTGAAATCAGTTACACTGTATCTCTTTGACTCTGGCAAGTCATATAAATTCTTACCTGAACCAAGCTCACCGCTTATCTGATTATAAACTGTATTTGCTGAATCATATGTTGAACCATGATCCTTTGTATTTGTATATCCCTTTGTATCAGTGAAATATTGCTCAACATTTAAGCCCTCAAAACCTGCAACAACACTACCTACTAATGAGTTATGTCTGCTCTTAATTGCATCTGTGTTTGTTGGCATTGTACCAAAGGCTGAAGCATCGTTCATTGCCTTTACCTGTGCATATCCAGCACTTTGCTCTGGGAGAAATGCACCATAGCTGGTGATTGTAACTGTTTGTCTATTGTCGTTCGGTATAGTTATTGAAAGTGTTGCACCACCAGGTAATGCACAATTGTCTAAACCTATCAAGCTGTTTGCTCTTGCGTGTGTGCTCCATTGCTCACTGCTTATTTCTATACGTCCTGACCTGTTTAAATTAACCACGTTATTAACTATATCAGTGCCCTTGCTTGACGTAACTTTGTGTCCTGAGAAACTTACTTCTGCATAGTTATAAACATTCAAGTATCTCTTTTCTTCACCTATTACATATAACTGATTTGCATTGTTCATTGCAGCCGTATTGTTCTTAGTTCCGTCCTTATTTAATTGTGCGTTATAAGTGCTCGGCAGTTCGTATTGCATTGTATAATATGGAAAGAAGGATATTGTGTTAGATGCCTTCATGCTCTTTACATATCCAGTCTGCCTTAGCTTATCTGTGCTATTTCCTTGCTTAGTGTCATCTTTGTATGGATTTGCTATTGCTGAACCATAGTGTACACCGTATTTTACATTCTGTGTTATTGATATGTCACTTGCAGCATTTAAATACTGTGTAGTGCCTACAGCATATTTCCAGTTGCCATTAACTTTAATCTTATATAGCCTGTTTAGGGAATTGATTGAGTACTTCTTAAAATCTCCTGGGAGTTCGACACATATTGCCTGCCTTAAAACACGCTTTCCATCAGAATATTTTGAAGATATAAACTTGCAATAATAATCAATTTTTGTTCCGACAGTTCCAGTAAACAATTCAAAGGTCTTTGTTACTCCTTTTTCAGTAGCTGTTATAGACCTTGGTTGATCTACCTTATAGAATTTGGTGTTCTCGTTCATTTCTGGAAGCTTATTGGACTCTGTCCAAGCATTCTTTATGCCATTACCCACCTCAGAAAAGTCGAAGTTTAAAGTAAAGTTTTGCTCTTTATTATTCTCCTGTCTTGTAGACATAGGAGTGTTAAAGTTTGTTTGCTTTATAGCACTGCCCAAACCTGCTATATGTCCTGTGGTAAAGTTTTCTAATAGTGCACCAGTATCAGTTGCAATTCTCTTATTTCCACCAGAAGCTGTGACTAAACTATTGTACTTCCATAGAGCCGCTGTAACAGCGTCACCAGACCTATAGGCAGTGTATTCAAGGTTTACTGCTGATAAATTAAGTATATTGCCTATTGGTTTACTTTCATGTGATGAGGTTATTGCTTGATTATGATCTATATACAACATTTGTACGTAGTCTGAAAAATTATATACAGCACCACTATTAGAACTTACATAACCCTTGATGATTTCATGTTTGCCGTCAGCATCTTTTGCCTCTAATCTCTGCACGCTGGAATAATTTGGAAGTAGTCCATTCTGTAGCTTATCTCCAATGGATATTTGTCCTATAAATAATGGATTTACATCCTCATAATCCTTATTGTTAACTACAGGCAATAAATACTTAAACTTGTGATTTTGTAAATATTCGTTGTATGTTGTCTGGCTTACACTGCCTTTTACTGTCATAGGGTTATGCTTATAATTGTCATATCGTGTAACATATGATTGAGGAATGACTAAATCATCTGTTGAGTAGCTCAGCTGGTCGGTTTGTAAAAACAGCATGTAAAGCACGTCATTCGTATCTGAACTATTGGATGTCTCGTCAGCTAACTTGCCATCGCCGCCAAAATAAATTGTTGAGTTGTATGCTCTGCTGCCGATACCTGAGCGAGAACCTATGCTATAACGACCAGGTACTGTAGTTTCGGCTATTCCGTCTGAGTTTGTTGATAGTATATGAAGTGTTGGTACGCCAGATTTAAAGTTGAAAGCTCTTGAATAACTCGAATTGTTTTTAAAGTTATCGACAAAGCCATCTAAACGATATGCTTGGTCTGCTGAACCATCAAGCAAGTATTGACTTAGATTTGGATTGCCCATTTCTGAAGCTGAAATGCTTGTTCCTGCTCCACCTGTTAAATAAATCCACTCTGCCAGGTCGTACCCACTCTCATTATTGATCTGCACATTTCTAGTTGCATTGGATATTATTACAGGGGATTTATCAGCCTTAATTTCATAGGTACTAGGGTTCAAGACCCCATACAATTTTACGATCTGAAGGTTTCCTGACTTGGTCTTGCGGACATCTGTACTATAGTCCTTACTACTCTTTTTAATGTCCGTGCTTGAACTGTAATCGCCTGTTGATAACTCAATGTGTTCACGGCAATAAAGAATGACTATGGTTTTATCATTGCTGCCAAACTCAACTACTTCTTTTTGGTTATCATTTTTCTTGTAGTCAACTCCACCATAATCTGAATCAACTTTGGTGTCTTCACGTTTATATTTGGTATATTGGGACAATCCTGTATTATTGATGTATCCGTTACCTTTTGGTCCGTGTGGAGATCTTATTTCTGCAAAGTAGCTCTTACTGCCATTAATGTTATAACCTGTAGCATTGATATATTTTTCAACCCTAAGTTGCTGTCCGCCTAAAGCTGAAAGGCTTACTGTACCATCTGTTTTTGAACCACCAAAATCAGTTTTAGACATCATACTTGAAGCCTTCGGTGTGGAACTATATGCATCTGTACTTAAATACCATGCCTTTACTTCATAACCATTGATCTTACTTTCGTCTGTGATAGTTACTTTATCTGATACGCCTGTCATTGCAAACTCTGCACTATCTTCAATTCTAGTGTAGAGCTGCGTATTCGGGTCTTTGTAGACATCTACGTAAAGCTTGATGATGGATTTTTCACCTGTAGTATTATTTTTTTGATCAGGCGATTCTGCTGTATAAGGATTGTTAGGTTGTTTTGCTTTTATGTCGTAGCTATCAATTGGATTGCCTTCCATTGTTGAAAAGTTGTCCAAATAAAAAGCTTGAATTGCTACACCATAATAATCAAGCTTCTCACCAAAGTCAAAGTAATTTGCACCTTCTGGAAGTTTTGCTTTTGGTGGTTCTAAACCTAAAACATTTTGTAGACTATTTAACACCTTAGTATCGCTTACATTATTAAAGCAGAAGCCATTCGCCAGCATCGCAAGCCTGCCATGGATCGCCCAAGCATGTCCAGGGTCACGCTTAAACTTTTGTTGCTGACGAGTTATATATCCATATACTGTAGCTACTGTTTTAGTGCCTGTAGTATTCCAACCATTGTACTTTGGGTGCACAGTAGAACTAGTATCTGCATAATATATTATTGGCTCTACTGTTAAGAATGTTTGGCTCAGGTCTAAGTCATTTAGCTTTGTACTATAAAAGCACTTAATGAAAGCTTCCATGTTTGCAATGCCCTCATCTTTTATTTTTATAGAAGATGTAGACAGTGCCCAGTCGTAGAACTTTTGACCATTTACGCCAAATGCATACCTACCATTTTCCCACCATTCATTGAATACAGCATCTATACGATTATTATTTTTATCGTATATTGGACCATCAAACAATACTGAGCCTATATTAAAGTTTGCTGTGACACCGTAACTGCTATACTGGCTCTTTAACCAGTCATTTACTGTTTTACTAATGCCACTTGCTCTACCCTTCATTATAGTGCTATACTCTGCTCCTATGCCACTTTCTGTTGGATAATGCGTGTAGTCTGTGACTTCTCTATACATATAGTTCAAGTTAATGTTATCACTATCACACCATATGTCAATGAAATATCTTCCAGTATATTTAGTTTCAACTACAGTTTTTGTTCCATTTTTTAGGGTGACTAGTGAGAAACGCAAACCGACCTCCTCGTTTAACAGGCTGTCGTTGTTTCCAACTCCTCCGCCACCTTGCCCGTTCCCGCTCTGACCCCCACCTACGCCACTGAACGCACTGGCTATTAGGCTTGGTGATATAAAACTGAGTGTCATTACCAGTACAATAATGCATATAAGCACCCTTAATATGAATTTTTTCTTTATCATGAGCTTTTTCCTCCTTATTGATTATTAAACAAAATGAGAGACTAAACAGTATAGTCTCTCATTGTTATTTATTGAGTTAAAATCCTCCAAGGTGTATATCATCGAGGTTTATATCTTCTTCGCCATCAACAACTGCTGGTAAGTCTGCAAAGTCGTCACCACTATCTGATCCACCTGAACCACCGTTGTCCGTTGGAGGCGTGTAAGATGGTTGGTCATTTCCACCACTGCCCGAACCACCATTTGATGATCCACCAGAGCCCGAACCACCATTATCTGATGGATTTGCTGGAGGTGTGTAATTGTTATTCGACGATCCACCATTTCCATTAGATGATGAATTGTTACCGCCGCCATTGTTTGAGTTGTTGTTATTGCTGGACGGCTTTGTTTCTTCCTGTTTACCATATTTATCAAGGATATATTTAGCGAAGTTGTCCTCATTGAAAGAGTCGCCCTCTTTATCAAGCTGTGATTTATATTCCTCAGTGAATTTAGACTCATCACAAGTTAAACGATCTTTTAGATTCTCCCAAAGTGCCTTGATATGAGTGTTCAATATTGTCTCTTGCTCTTTTTTCTCGAGTTCTTCTGCAAATTTAATGGAATATTTCCCCTCAATCTGTTCCTCAAACTCCTCTGGACTCATGCCATCACTAATGAGCTTGATATAATCTGCTATGAACTCCTCTTTGGTACACGACATATCGTTTTGATCTTGTTTACCCCACAACTCCTCTGCCGCCGCTTCAAGTGCCTGTGTAGAACCTGCCTCTGCTGAGTTTACAAGATATCCCTGCTCATCGTAATACTGCATGAATGCGTTTACTACAATTTCTATTGCCTCTGACTTCGTGATACCCTCGTTCCAACGGGTTTCTGTGGTGATGATACCCTTATCAGCCGCCATTGCAATTGGCTTGTAAAGCTCCTCTGCAACGCCTTTGTCAATATTCTCTAAACTATACTTCAAGGTGTATCCGTTGCAACGATCTGAATCTGCTATTTTAAGCTCCTCTGAAAGATTACCTGCATTGGTGCAATCCTTTAAAGTGGTTTTGCTTGTGTCGTAATTCTGCACTTTATCTGCACCATAAACTTCATTCATAATGAGGTAGATAAATTCTGCTCGACTCATTGCACCTTTGAAATTATCTGCCGTAAGGCTCTTATCATTGATGTTTATGTAGCTGTTCTCATTCTGCTGTGCCGCATAATTGATATACTGGTCATAGTCTGTTCCTGTTACTGCTGATGTGAAATCATCTGATACATTCAATGACTGAACAGGTGTTGTCGCTCTTGTTACAAGTGACATTGCTTCTGCTCTGCTGAGTGTATCACCGCCATTAAAGTAATTAGGCGTACCATCAGGTAGTAAATTGAAGTATGCATTGAAAAGTGCAGGTGACTGGTCTGAATCTGAAAGGTCATTATATACAGAAGCTAAACTGCTATTGAATGACTCTGTCATTGCTGTTGAAGCATCTTCATCTGAATCTGTTATGCTTTCAATTGCACCAAGGTTACTGCTGTCAACTTTTTCAATGTCCACATTTCCACCTGTTGCAAACATCTCTGCTACATATCTGTTTCCTAATACAACTTTAAGTGTGTTGTTGGTACACTGGTTGCCTTGGGAGTCTATGTAGAAGAGGCCGTATTTTACTCCATCCACAATATCATTTCCAAAGACTGTGTCTACTGCCGTTCTCATTTTTTCGCAAGTTTTCAAATCTCCAAGTTCTGTCCATGTCATTTCTGCCTCAGATTCAATATCATTTTCAGAAACACTTACATCAATGACAACAGGTTTACTTGTATCTATGTTATTTTTGCAACCTGTCATTTGCATTGCAAGGACTACTGCAAAAACTGCAATTATTATTTTTTTGCTTTCATGTCTATTCCTCCAAACATATTTTTTCTAATTATTTTACCACTTTATGTGAATAAAGTCAATAGAGAATAATTTTGTATCATGATTATATCACAATAATTGACGTGTGTCAATAGCGTTATGCTGTTTTTACAAGGTTTATAATTGTTGAAAATTGCCTTAAAATATATGTATGTCTATTTTACAAAATGATCGAGGTGATTTTCATGAAAACCGAATTTAAAGAACAATACGAAAAGCTTGGGCTTAATATCGTATACTATAGAAAAAGAAAAAAACTTACACAGCTTCAGCTTGCCGAACTTGCCGACATAGACCGAAGCCATATAAGTGCAATTGAACTTGGGAATGTAGGCGCTTCACTTGATGTTATTTTTAAGCTTTGTGAAGTCCTTGACATTACACCTAAGACTTTATTCGATTTCAGAGATTAGTCTAAACTTTCCACCAGTTGATAAGCACAGCGAAGCGAATGTTTCACCTTATCAATGGTGGATTTTGTTTTATACGCATATACCTTTTGACGTATGTTTTCATCACAGATGATATTTATTTTAATATCAATGGTGGCGGTTATATCATCAAGGGCAACCTCACCATCATCGGTAAAAAACTTTACCTCTGTTAAATCCTGAACACTGTCCTTACTTATCAGAACAACAATATCATTATCGCTCAGTCTTTTACCGTTCATATTCAACTCTAACATATTCAAGTCTCCTTTTCTTTTTCACTTGTCAGTTTCTTGTTATATTTTCTACATTTATACTGCAACGTAGATATCGGAATTTTTGTTTTCATATGAAGTTGTTTCCAACTCATTGTACGTTTCAGTTCTGCAAGTTCTCTATCGGTATAACGATAGTTTGCTTCAGCTCTCAACTTGTCGTATTCCTGCATATCATTTTTCAGATTATCAATTCTGACTGCAATATCTTTCATACTTTTATCGGTATCCATACCTTGATTTGTAATGCACTCAATTATAGCTTTACAAAGCTTATAATTCTCCCTGCATATATGTACCACAAAATCAAGTTTCTTTTCTATCTCAGTTTCTCCCATAAACTATATCACCGCCTTTCTTAAATTTATCATTCCTAAACTTAATCATTTCTGATAGAAAATAACCCCTCAGAATCAATTTTAACCATCTTTCCAAGTGCTTTGGCAATTTCAAATAAACTTTCCTTATCAGTTTAATACACCTCTTAAAATTGATTCTGGGGCATCTGGAACTATCTCACTTTAAACAAATTGCATTTGCAATAATCTTTCAGCTTTTTAAATTTTTCTTGCTTATATAAAGCTACAAGATAATTGTCATAGGCACTGAACCTGTAAACGTGACCTGTTATCTTGTAAAGTTCTCTTATCATATAGCCGTGCAGACCGTTTTCCTGCGGCGTTGTCCACTCTATATTGTCAGGGTGAAAATTCATTGGAATTCCAAGTTCATATGCGGTGTAAATCGAACCTGAACCGTCCATGACATTGGCTTCCAGTTTACAATAATCTGTAGCAACACAGTTATCTGTAAAGTCCGTACAAATTGCAACCAGTCTTTCAAAGGATATCGCATTTCCATCGATAAACAGCAAAATGTGTCCATTTTCATGGAAACCAGTGCCATTTTTGGAACCTACGCCTCCTCCGTTTGCAAATTTTCCATTGCAGTTATACTTTTCATATCCGCCGTTGAAATACAATATCAGGGAACCACCATTTTTCCAGTTAATAATGTAATAGTCGGGAAACTTGAGTACCTGTTTAATAAGTGAAATAACGTTGTCCGTTGTGTTTTTATTGGACTTTGCGTTAATCTGAACTTGTGCTGCTATTGCAGTAGTTGTGATTCTTTGCGAACCAGATGTATGCTTGTTATTAAAGTTTCTTATCAGCATTGTTTTCTGCCTCCTTCTGGGTTCTTTTTATAATGTTGTATATGGTCGCACGAGTAACACCTAAAACTTTAGCTGCCTCTGTGACTGTCATTTCCTTTTGTTCAATATCTGCAAGAACTTCTTTCAGTACATTTACATCGAACTCCTTTGGTTTTCTGCCACGATAGACACCTTTCTGATTTGCACAGGCAATGCCTTCTCGCTGTCTTTCAAGCAGGTTTTCACGTTCAAACTGATTAAGTGCTGCAATAATATTCACCATCAGCTTGCCCGTAGGACTGCTTGTGTCGTATTGTTCTTTAACACTGTAAAGACGAACCTTCTTGCGATCAAACATCTCAAATATTTTCAGTAAATCACTTACTGTTCTGCTGAGTCTTGACCAACTTTCCACGTAAACCTCATCTCCTTCCCGAACAAACTCAATCAGTTCATTTAATTTTTCTCTGCTCATATCCTTGCCGCTCTGCTTTTCCTGAAAAACTTTTTCAATTTCATAGGGCTTTAACAGTTCAAGCTGTCGGTCAAGGTTCTGCTTCTGCGTGGAAACTCTGACATATGCTATTTTCATATTCTCACCGCCTTTCTGTTTCAAATTGTAAAATTTGATTATACCCATATTAAACAAATCCGTTTTCTAAAAATCTGTTTAATTTGGCTTGTAACCGCTATATTTTTGACGGCTATTTTTATATATCAAATTTATATCTTTCCTTATTTAATAGGCACTTTTTCAGGTAGTAAATAAAAAAAGCGGCAGACCTAAATCTACCGCTAAATTATCAAAAATTGAAAAGTGATCCTTAAAATCGACAAGGTACTTCTCAAAAACCCTTGACTTTTGAGAAGTTGTAGGTTACAATTATAGTAGAGCTTTCAAATATAAGCTAATTTTGAAAGATGATTTCTAAGCTATGAGGTGATAAAAGTGAGTAAAAAAACATTATATAAATTATTCTATGCAGACTCGTCAGCTTTTAACGCTGAATATGATAAACGCTTTCATGATGAAGACACTATTCATCTTGATATAAAAATCGGAGAACACTCTGCATTTGTCTGCCAATCTGCTGAAATATTCAAACTTATTATTTCTATTGAACGCACGAACAATAAAGTTAGCCAGATTTGCAATCGTCTTCCCGAAATCGCCTTGTCACAATTTCAGCAACGCTGTTTGATTGACGAAATCGTCCTGACAAACAATATTGAAGGTGTTCACAGTACACGAAAGGAAATCAGCGAAATCTTACAGGACTTATCAAAAAACAATAAGCGTGAAAGGTTTGTTGGACTTGTAAATAAGTATGTTCTGCTGATGAAAAATGAAACCCTGCCACTTCAAACACCTGAAGATGTTCGCAAAATCTATGATGATATTTTTTATGAAGAAATAAAAGCGACTGATCCTGATGATTTACCTGATGGAAAAATATTCCGTAAAAGTGATGTGGGCGTTTACTCTCCGACTGGAAAAAAAATCCACAATGGACTTTATCCCGAATCTGAAATCATATCTGCAATGAAAAAATCGCTTGATTTTCTGAACGACAGTCATTACGATGTTCTGCTGCGAATAGCAGTATTTCATTATTTATTCGGATATATCCATCCGTTTTATGATGGTAACGGACGCACCAGCCGTTTTATCAGCAGTTATATGTTTTCTCAGAACTTAAATAAACTAATTGGTTATCGTATCTCTTTTACGATTAAAGAGCATATAAACAAGTATTATGAAGCCTTTAAAGTCTGCAATCATTACAATAACAGAGGTGATCTCACTCCCTTTACAGAAATGTTTCTGGAAATTGTAGATGTTTCCATGCATCAACTTTATCAGGCTTTATCAGAACGTTCCGAAAAATTGACGTATTATATCAATCTGATCACACAACTGCCAAATGCAGAGGATGAAAGTATGTTCAGACTATACGAATATCTGATTCAGGCAGCATTATTTTCCAATATGGGAATTTCTCAAAAAGAGCTTGAACATGAAATGAAAATGACATATAACACTGTTCGTTCAAGGCTGAAACGCATTCCCGAAGAACTGCTGATCACCAATAAACAAGGCAATCGTTCGTTTTATTTGTTGAATCTCAAGGCAGTTGATGAATTGCTAAAATAATATCGTTTATGCCATCTGTTAATGAAAATGCATATTTTCAAAGCTGATTTTGATTTTTTTGCATATTTTCAGACTTGTTTTTCTATAAAAATGCATATTTTTATTCCAATCACCCTATCAAATCCTCTATATCGCACCCCAATGCTTTACAAAGTGCAAGCACTGTATCCACCTGAGCTTTGCGGATATCATTCTGCTTTTGTTCATATAACTGTATCATACGCAAGGAGACACCACTTACTCTGGCAAGCTCTGACTGTGTAAACCCTCGTGCCTTTCTTATTACAGATAGTTTTGACTTTTGTTTTGCTCTGTTTCTTGCGATTATTTCATCTGCTGTTTCTACAAATTTGCTGTCGTCAGCTTCGTGTAAAATGTACATTGAGAAAACCTTTGAAAGGGTAAGACCATCATCTGCAATATCTTCAAATCGTCTGCCTGTTTTCCATTGATAATAAGCCAGAATCCAACCGCTCCAATAAGCAATTCCCTTATAACCTGTGTGGTCACATTCTTTGACCCTAACTTCAATCCCAACTTCTTTCAGAACATACTCGGCAAGCTCTATGCCTGACATACCTACTGTATACTTAGGATTTCCTTTACCAAATTTATCGGCGATTCCTGAGGTTATGAAGTAATCAAAAAATTCATCAGGTTTATAGCCCAAATCAACAACAGCATATTCTATCATTTCACCAAGATTTTTTCTTGCATCATTTAAGTACAACTCGTTGTAGCCTGTCATCGTCATTTTTCCACCCTTCTCTTATAATGTCAATCATATATTTTTCGGTAAGAATATTCCCTCTGCTTTTTTCTTTTCTAAACTCTTCACGAGCTGATGTATCACGGGAAAGCTTTTTAGGATAGTATTGTTCTTTTGAAGCAGGAACAGCTTTAACAAACTGAATACATTCAAAAGCCTCTTTAGAAATTGCAACGATTTGCTCTCCTAATTTTCCAAGTACCATTGCTCGCTCTAACTGACTAATAGAAATTGTATTACTCAAAAAAGCATTTGCAAATGAAAAATAGGAATCATCAGCACGATAGCCTTGAATTATATCATAATTTCTATATTCAACGACAAAATTATTTTCAATGTACTTTTTGGCTTGTGAAGCAATCTCCGAATCAATGCGAAACTTTCTGTTTTGGAGCAGAACAAACAGCCAGTTCAATATATTATAATCTCCGCTTGTTAATGATAGTATTTTCAAACCTTTTGTTTGTATTGTGTATTCATTTGCATATCCATCTAATTCTGACGAACAAGCCCATTCTTTTGCAAGCTCGATGCTTTCCGTGCAGTAAAATCCAAGTCCATAATCATTATATTTGTTCCCAAATCCAAATACAGGCTTTTGTATTATTTTTTCTGAACCATGATATATTGTTAGTTTTTCTTTCATTATTATTCCTCCTATATCGGTACAACGATAGCATTTCTACAATATTATTATATTGCTTTAACGATAGTTTGTCAAGAAAAAAACGGCTGTCTTTGTTTTAAAGCAACGACAGCCGATTTGTAAACGATATTCAATTGTTTTCAATGAAATAGCTTATAACACTTTTATGCCGAAACTGATTTCATTTCTTCTTCAAGCTTGTTGATTTTTTCGATAGGAAGCTTAGTGGCTTTCGCAATATCTTCCTTAGAAATAGTGCCTAAAAGTAATAAATTATAGGCAATCTTAAGCTTTTCGTCATTGATTCTATCTTCCGTAGCTTTGCACATATAATCCACTCCTTCCGGTGCTTCTTTAAAATATTATACAGTTTAAATTCTATTCAACAATTCGCTTTCTTTAAAGTCACGGACATTTCGTGTTATGGTATAACTTGCTTTGATACGCTTTGCACAGCACATTTGTACAGCATCTTCATAGTCGTTAAGGCACATTTCAGCTGCATTTTTCAAATCACTCGACCTTAATTCAGCCACTTCAAATATTGTCATAAGTCTTGAAATGATTTCCATAGTTTTTTGAGGTGTAAGTTCTTTCCTGAGAATGTAAACAATATTAGGAATCGATAGAGCAGATATATAACACTCAATCTTTTTTACCTCACATAGCTTCCTGATTTTCAGTGAGTTTTCAAGAAAATCAGGACGATTACAAAGCACATCAAGGATAAAATTGGTATCAGAACCTGTCTTCACAAGCTAAAATCGACATGGAGGTGCTCACAAAGCAGATTTCCCATTGTATCTGTTACTATATGTTGCTTTCGTCCTTTCTTTTTTCTAAACAATAAAACTTAAAAAGCTCTAGAGTGATACAATAAAAATGAAACAAAAAACGCCCTTTAAAATCGCTTTACTTCCATCGTATCTATCAATTCTTCTAACGAATCACAAATTTTAAACATAAATTCTGAAAGCGGTTTTGAAAAATCACAATCCATAGCACTATCCCAATCTATTCCAACTACTTTACAAGTGGAATTTTCAACATAGAGTCCACAATCCTCATGATCGATATTATCAACATCACCGATATGAAAATAATTACTTCATATAATCAATATTTCCACTGTGATGTGATTTAAGAATTATATCTCTTATGTCAGCATTAGGAACGATTTTATTAAAATAGCATTCGTTTCCGTTATAATTCCCATTCATCTGTGCCGTTTTTTTATTGTGAACGTGAATTTTCTTGTTGTAACTGGCTAAAAAAAGCGGATACATCTTATGCATCCGCTTATCGAGATTAGTTTTATTTTTGAGCGTCCTTTGCAAGAACTTCATCAATT
>CAKSMF010000011.1 GCA_934474025.1 uncultured Ruminococcus sp.
CGGAGGTCAGTATCGCAGAATACATTGGAACAACCGTGGCAAAAAATCAATTGTCTGGAGATGTCTTACACGTTTGAAAAACAAGGACAAGTGCAGAGCAAGAACAGTAAAGGAAGAAGTTTTACAAGAGGCATTTCTTGATGCCCTAAATGAAATGCTTGCAAACAGCAATGATTACCTTAACAGACTTACTGCAAATCTTGAAGCTGCAATCAAGCATAACAGCACTGATGAAAAACTTGCAGAAAAAATGAAAGTCTTACAGCAAGATCTCCTTGACAGAACTGAACGCAGAGAAAATTATGATGATGTTGCCACAGAAATTCTTCGCATTCGTGAACTTCAGGAACAAAGCAATATGGACAGTATCACAAAAGCTGAACACAAAAAAAGAATACAGGAACTGCAAAGATTCATCAAATCTCAGCCGACTGCTGTCACAAAATTTGATGAATCCCTTGCAAAAAATCTTCTCTCACAAATTATTATTCACGATGATTTCTTAGAATTCAAGTTTAAATCAGGTGTGACAATGAGTGTTGAAAAATGACTTTTCTCTCCCCTATTGATATAAGTTAAGCACGTCAAAGACTACAGATTTCACGTAGCTTTGGCGTGCTTTTTATTTATACAAGGTAAGAATTATATCCCCGTTTGTGCATTTTGACGAATGACAACAAATTTCTACACTCAACCTGTCGATTTATCATTTTATCTCAAAAACTGTAGTGTGTGTATTTGTTGTCACTATATTTTAGCCTGCTCAATCTCATGGAATACAGTAAAAAGAGCATTTTTATCGTATCCCATAAAAGCATATATCCTCAAAAAACAACGTAGAATAGGGATTTTCAGCCTATTTCCTTGACATCAATACCACGCACTCAACGTGTCTTGTATGGGGAAACAAATCTGCACCACAGACTTTTCGAGCAGAATAGCCAAGTTGACTAAACAATTTAACATCTCTGGCAGCAGTAGAAGGATTACATGAAATCATCACTATTTTTTTTGGTGAAGATTTTGCAATAATTTGAATAGTTTCCGGTGAACAGCCTTTGCGTGGAGGGTCTATAACGATTATATCAGGATATATATTCAAATTTTTTAAAACTTCTTCAACATCTCCACAATAAAACTCCGCATTGGGAATATTGTTTACAACTGAATTTCTGCGAGCATTTTCAATAGCATCTGGAATAACTTCCACACCAATTATTCTTTCAGCATTTCCAGCCATTGAAAGACCTATTGTTCCTGCTCCGCAATATAAATCTGCAATAACATCGTTGACTGATGGTGAAGCAAATTCAAGAGCTTTTCTGTAAATTTTTTCTGCTTGTACAGTATTGACTTGATAAAATGATAATGGTGAAATTTCTATTTTGTTGCCACACATAATATCAGAAATAGTATCATTGCCATATAAAGTGACACACTTCTGACCAAGAATCACATTTGTTTTATCGGGATTTATATTCATTATAATACTTTTTACAGACGGAAACTTTTCTGAAACAATTCGGCATAATGATGACAGTTGTCTTAAAACATCTTTTCTTACGACAAAACAAAGCATTATTTCTTGAGAATAGTTTCCTTTACGAATATATATATGACGCATAATTCCGGTATTTGTACTTTCAGAGTAAACTGAAATCTTATGTGCATTTATATATTCAAGCACAGTATCAAGAATATCTCGGAAAATCTCCGGCTGTAACATACAATCAGTAACCGGAATAACTTTATGTGTACGTTTGGCATAAAAACCGCATATAGCATTGCCGTCAATATAAGCTAATGGATATTGTGCTTTGTTTCGATAATGATTTGTTTCTTCTGCACTTATAAATTCATCAAATTCCGGATTAATTCCACCTATTCGCTGAAAAGCATCTTTTACAATATTGTTTTTTATCTGACATTCCGCCTTATAATTCATATGGCGAAATGTACAGCCCCCGCATTTTTTATAAACAGGACAATCGGGTATTATTCTATCAGGTGACGGAGTTATAATTTCATCAATTATTCCATAAGCATAATTTTTAAGTACTTTTACTATTTTTATTTTTGCTTTGTCCCCTATTGCCGTATCTGGTACAAAAACTGCCATTCCGTCTATCCTGCAAACTCCATTTCCTTCAGAAGTCATTCCAGTTATTTCAGCAGTTATAAACTGATTTTTTTCAAGCATTCTGTTATCTCCTTTTTCTTAGTCATAAGCTGTTCAAAATTTCCTATGTATTCATAAGGAAACTTATAATTATGGATTCTTGTAATTTTGTTATCCGGATAAACCAGTTTAGTTGAAGCTGCACAACCTGCTCCAATAATAGTCTGTGTTTCGTCCATAATATAAATATTGTAATAACTTTCAAATCCTTTTTTTGAATAACCCACATTTTCAAGATTATCAACCGTATTTTTCTGACGGTACATATAATAAGGATAATAATTGTTATCCATAAGCTTTTTTATACTATAATCAACCATTTCAGAAGCAGGATTAGTAATATTTTCGTTACCCTGCATGAAAAGATTTGCAGCACGTTTAAGGGTAAGCGTATGAACAGTTATGCTTTCTGGAGAAAGGTCAACAATTTTATCGAGAGTATTACGAAAACTTTCAACGGTTTCAGTTGGCAGTCCTGCAATAAGGTCTGTATTTATGTTATTGAATCCTATTTTTCTTGCAAGCTCAAACGCTTTTAACGCATCTTCACCGGAATGTCTGCGTCCTATAACTTTAAGCACATCATCATTAAGAGTCTGCGGATTTATTGAAATTCTGTTTGCACCATATTCCTTGATTACATTTAGTTTTTCTTCTGTAATTGTATCCGGTCTGCCTGCTTCAAAACTGTATTCACGTATTTTATCCAAATCGAAATTATTGCGTACACATTCCATAATAGTGCGAATATCTTCTGCCGGAATTGCTGTAGGAGTACCGCCTCCAAAATACACCGTATCAATGGGAGTATTTGTTTCTTTTATTATATTACTGATGATTTCAAGTTCACGGCAAAGGCATTCTATATAATCGGGAATGAGTTTTTTAGCTGATTCAATAGAATGTGATACAAATGAACAATAGCTACATCTTGACGGACAAAATGGTATTGATATATAAAGGCTTACTGCTTTACGGTTTATTTTCCGGATTATTGGCAACTGATTTATTGCTGTATCATAAGCAAGCTTAAATTTTTCCGGAGACAATTCATATTTATCAATAAGAATTTTTTCTATCTCTGAAAAATTTTTTCCTTGTTCTATAAGTTCAGTAACTTTTTTTACAGGACGTATTCCGGTCATAATTCCCCAAGCTGGAGTTATTTTGAGTGCATTTTTGAGAATATGATATATCAAACGGCATAATTCATGTTCAATATACTTTGTATCATTGTTAGAAATATTCTTTTCATTATGGAAAAGCTGTCCATTGATTTTTATATCTGTAAATATTCTCCCCTGCTCTGCTCCTGCAACAACAAAATTATCACCTATGGCATTATCTATGCTATCAGAAAACTGAAATTTTTCAGTCGGAAAGAAAATTTTAAGAGTTGACTCTATTTCGTATTTAAAAGAATTGCCGATTAAAATAACCGGCATTTTAGAAACATTATTCATTTCTTGAATCTCCTGAGATATGGATTTGAATTTTTTTCGTATTCCAGTTCTGTTTTGTCACCGTGACCTGTAAGAACTGTGTAATTTCCGTCAAGATTGTAAAGTTTTTCAAGCGAGTGAACCATAAGTTCAGGACTGCTTCCCGGGAAATTTGTTCTGCCTATTGAACAGCAAAAAAGAGTATCACCAGAAAATATTACATCATCGCATATATAACATACACTTCCCATAGAATGCCCTGGAGTATGCAGAACTTTAAAATCACAATTACCATCTGAAATAACATCACCGCCATGAATAACTGTATATTCAGATATAGGATTAAATACTGTACAGGCTATAAAATCAGCAAGCGAAAGTCCTGCACTCTGAAGCATAGGAGCGTCCTGCTCATGTACAAATATTTCAGCACCCGTCTGACGTGAAACTTCTTCCGCACCGTTAATATGGTCAAAATGACCATGAGTGAGCAGGATTTTATTAAGTTTAAGTTTTTTCATAGTAAGAAATTCAAGTAATAATCTTGGACTTCCTCCGACATCAACTGCAATACACTGATTCGGAGCAGTTTCAGCTATATAGCAGTTCGCACGGAGTTCACCGAGCTGTAATGTATGAATTTTCATAATTGTTCTCCTTTTATCAAATCGTTGCACGTTCAACAGATATTACACCTTTAATTTTTCTGAGTTTGTCAAAAAGGTTTTTAAGCTGTTCGGTACTGGAAATAACTATTGTACTTTCAAATAATGCGTTGCCATTTTTAAGGCATCTTGATGATGAATGCACTATCGGAACTCTTGCTTCAAGGAGTACTTCGGAAATATCATGAACAAGTCCCACACGGTCAGTGGCAGTAACTTCAAAGCTTGTCTGCAACTGTGAATTACAGTCTTCTGACCATTGTATATCGCACCATCTGTTCATTTCTTCAGGAATATTTCTTTTAACAGCCGATAAATAGTTAGTACACTTTGTAGTATGAACTGAAATTCCGTAACCTCTTGTAATATAGCCTACTATATCATCACCAGGCAAAGGATTACAGCACTGAGCAAATTTAACAGCAATATCATTAACTTTATCAAGAATTATACTGTTTTTATTGGTTTGTTTTGGCTTTACAAGAGGTACTGCTGAGGATTCTTCACTTTCTGTATCAATATAGAACTTCTGATATTTGTCTTTAAGACGTGGAATTATTTTACTTAATGAAATTCCTCCATAACCTATTGACGCATAGAAATCTTCAAGTGTTTCACAATTGTGTCTTTTGAAGTCATCTTCAAGAAAATCATTGTATTTATCTTCAGAAAGATATATTTTATTACGTTTAAATTCGTTTTCAAGCTGTTCCTTTCCCTCTTTAATATTTTCTTCACGGCGTTCCCTCTTAAACCATGAACGTATTTTTGAACGTGCTTCACTGGTAGTTACAATATTAAGCCATGCACGGTTAGGAGCTTTATTTTCATCTTTACTTGTTATAATCTCACAGACTTCACCGGTATGCAATTTATAGTCAAATGGTACTATTTTTCCGTCAACTTTAGCACCAACCATTTTGTGACCTACCATTGTATGAATCTTGTATGCAAAGTCTATTACATTTGCACCAACAGGAAGTGAAACAGACATTCCCTTTGGAGTAACAACAACAATATCTTCGGGAGCAAGGTCATTTTTGATAACTGAAACTATTTCTTCTACATCATCAGAAGTCTGCTGAGTTTCAAGAACTTTTCTTACCCATGACAAACGCTCTTCCATTTTATCCTTGCCATAAATACCCTCTTTGTACTTCCAGTGTGCAGCGATACCATATTCAGCAGTTTCATGCATTTCCCATGTTCTTATTTGAACTTCAAAAGGTATTCCCTCTTTACCGAGTACAGTTGTATGCAATGACTGATACATATTTTCTTTAGGATTTGAAATATAATCCTTGAAACGTCCCGGAATGGGTGTAAACATATCGCATATCAATCCAAAAACACTGAAACATTCAGGTTTTGTTGAAACTATAATACGCACGGCATATTTATCATAAATCTGGTCAATAGTTTTACCTTTCATGAAAACTTTCTTATAGATTCCATAAATGCTTTTTACACGTCCGTCAACAAACGGAGGTTCTGAAAACATATTTGATGATTTAAGACCTTCTGAAATACGTTTTTTAATAGTTTCAATGAAAGCTTCACGTTCTTCCTTTTTATTTTCAAGAATGCTTTCTATTTCTGCATATGCAAATGGGTCAAGATAATGGAATGAAAGGTCTTCAAGTTCTTCTTTAACGGCTCTTATTCCGAGACGATGAGCAATTGGTGCATAAATATTCATTGTTTCGTGAGCAATTCTCATTTGTTTTTCAGCAGAACAGTACTTGAGAGTTCTCATATTATGAAGTCTGTCACAAAGCTTTATAATCATAACTCTTATATCCTGAGACATTGCAAGGAGAATTTTTCTGATATTCTCTGCACGTTGTTCACTTTTACTGAAATATGGTACTTTTCCAAGTTTTGTAACACCATCAACCAATAAAGCAACATCTTGTCCGAATCTTTTTTTAAGTTCATCAAAAGTAGCAGAGGTATCTTCTATAACATCATGCAATAAAGCTGCACATATTGTATCGGTATCCATGCCAAGTTCAAGCAAACTATATGCAACTGCCAACGGGTGTATTATATAGTCCTGACCTGATGAACGTTTCTGTCCTCTATGAGCCTTTTCGGCAAACTGATATGCAGAAATAATTTTACTAAGGTCATATTGCTTATCGTCCGTAAGAATTTTCTGAATAAGTGTCTCAATGGTGAAGTTGTCATCAAAATCAGGAATGCTTTTAAGAAGATATTCCCTATTTGCTTTAACCGGAACAGCATTTTCAGTTTTTTTGGAATCCATAATAAATTCTCCTTTCATAAATTCCGATAATAATGTATCGTTTTGTTTCAGTCAATAATTTCCTTTTTAATTTGTTCAATCTGCTATTTTTTTTTAATCAGTTCAGTTTATTTCTAAGCGAAATGAGTACAGGTGCAGAATTAAGGTCAACCTTGCTGGTAACTTTTACTCTTTTAATAATGGTATCGGAATAAGAAAAAGAGATTAATCCAAGTTGGCGGAGTGCCTCAAGTGCTACCAGAAATTTACAATAATTAAGTGTTGTACTCAGTTTAATATAAAGGCAGTCCGAAGATATACCAGAATCCGGAATACATTTATATATGTGTGCTGTTTCGTCACGTGTAGGAATCATATTTTTGTAATAGTTTTCAGGGAGTTCCTCTCCACGCATAAACGACTCAAAAGCATTGTTTGCAGAAAAATATTTATTCTGTTCAAAACGGCTCGGGCGTATGTCTTCAATAAGCAAATTAATAGTTCTATTGCCATTGAATTCGTTTGTACCGATTGTAACAACCATGTCGCAGATTTCGCCTTTTTTCACCATAAGATTATCGGGAGACCTGAAAAATGCCAATGCATCAATTATACAATTGCCTATCTGAACGCATAATTTTGAATGTTTTCCCTCTGATAATGAAATAATTTCATTTATATGGGCATTGCATACTAAAAACTTAGGTTTTTCATTTTCAAAACCATAAGGTTCAAGTATTTTAAGTTCATCTACAATGGAAATGTTAATCATATCCGGATAAAGTAACACATCTGCCTGAAGTTTCAGTGATGGCATGGACTTATGATTTTCAAGTGCATACTTTTCAAGAAGTGCATGAAATTCGTCTTTCATACCCTGTTTTATTGTAAAACCGCCTGCTCCAATATGACCTCCGAATTTTTCAAGAGCTTCTGCTGAATAAGTCAAAGCTTCAAAAACAGAAAAATCTCCGAAAGCTCTTGCTGAACCTCTTATTTCGCCGTCATTTTCCGAAGCTATAAAGCATGGCTTTCCGAAACGCTCTTCAATACGTGATGCAACTATTCCAATAACACCATGATGCCAGTTTTTACCACAGATAAAAATAACTCTTTCTCGTATGATTTCCGGATTTTCATCAATCATTCTGTAAATCTCGTTTATAATATCTGTTTCGGATTTTTTTCTTTCTTCATTCAAGGAATCCAAATCCTTTGCAATTTCCAGAGCCTCATCATAGCTTTCACTAAGAAAAAGTTCCATTGCTGTTTTAGGAGACCCGAAACGTCCGGTAACGTTGATACGTGGAGCAATTCTGAAACCAATTGAATATGTATCAATAGCCTTGTTTATTCTGCATACTTCTTTAAGAGCAATAAGTGCTGGTCTGTCAGTATTATCAATCAGTCTCATTCCATACGAAACTAAAAAACGGTTTTCACCAGTAAGACTAACAATATCCGCAACAGTAGCTATAGCTGCAAGGTCGGCGAACTGTTCCAAAGCAATAGTATAGTCCCCTCCCTCAAGAGCGGAAACAACTTTTAAAGCGATTCCCGCACCACACATATATTTAAAAGGCGATTCACAATCATGACGATGAGGGTCTACAATGGCTTCTGCCTGCGGAAGAACTTCCCCCTCTTGATGATGGTCTGTAATAACAAGTTTCATTCCGAGAGAATATATATATTCAGCTTCTTTTACAGCTGAAATACCATTATCAACAGTAAGTATAAGTCTGGCACCGGATTCATAAATCTGGTCAATTGCTTTGTTATTAAGACCATAACCTTCTGAACGTTCCGGAATATAGTACATAACATCTGCACCAATTTCTGAAAGGTATGAATACAATATAACTGTTGACATAACGCCATCACAGTCATAGTCACCATAAATGCATATACGCTCCCCGTTATCAACAGCATCATTTATAACATCAGTGGCTTTTTGCATATCCTTTATTAAAAATGGATTTGAAAGTTCATTGACTTGTAAATTCTCCATTACTTTTTCTGGTGTGGAATAACCTTTCGCAACAAGCACCGATGCAATTAATGTTGAAACTGAAAGTCCGGATTTAATTTTCTGTACAATATCCTTATCCGGATTGTATACACTCCACTTTTTCATACACAATCTCCTTTTTCCAAAATCTGAATAAGTATATTATATCATTTTCTTATAACATTTTCAATAGAATGCAAACAAATTTTTTTCATAAAAATTTCAGGAAATTATCTTGTAGTATATGTAAATTCATGGTATAATATTTTTACGTATGTATTATTAAAAAAAGCACCCAGTAAGAAAATACTGAGTGCTTTTTATTAAATAATTACTGTTCTGATTTTTTATGCAAACGATTAAATACAGTATAAATCACTATAAAGAATATTCCTATTACCATTATTGAAATATGAACAGCCATAAAAGCTCTTGTAAGACCATACATTGCACCGGTGAATGTTCTGAAAACCTGCTGTTGCTTTATTACGAATGAATCAAAATAATTTACAGCAAGAAAATATGCACTTGGAACTGTTCCGAGAATTCCGGCAATAAGTGATGAGATACCTGTCCAATAAAGAACGCTTGAAAGTTCTTTTATATTAAACAAAATAAGCAATACAACAAGAAATACCAGTGCTATGATACAGATAATCATAATTTTCCCTATACTGCTGTACAATCCGGAAATCTTTGAAAATACTCCATGTTTCTGTAATGATAAGTATTTATATACATCACAATAGCTTTCTATAACACTATAGGCATTTTTTATTGTTGAAGAAACTTTTTTGTCATATACATCATCTTTCTGGTATCCATTTGAATCCGCATAATCACTGAAAAATGATTCTATATTACTTTCAAGATTTTCGTTTTTCGGAATCTCAACAGTCACCTGCTCACCTGATTTTAATGAACTGAAAAGTGCATCTGTATATGAATTTGTAATTGTATGTATATAATCCTCATCAATAGCATTCATATATACATCTGCGGATATTCCTGTAGTATTATACTGATTATTGAAATATTTTTGTAATTCTTCCATTATTGATGAATAAACATTAACATCTTCCGAAAGCTGAATACTTCTATTTTTTGTAACATTTATTTTAATTATAACTGTCGTTGCCGTTGCTATTATAACAAAAACAAAAACAACCGACAATAAAAGCGATACAAGATAAGTGCTTAATTTTTTCATTTACTGCACCTCCCCTGTATAAAACTTCTTTTCTGTAAGTTCACATATAACGCCAATACGACCATCAGGCGAACCTAAAATATCCTTTTTGCAAGTATAAAGTGTTAGTTTGCTTTCTTCTGAAGGAACAACATATTTATTATCTTCTTTTTGAAACTCTATAAGTTCTTTTACTTTATAAGTAAACTGTCCATAATTAGTATTGAGTGTAATAACATCACCAACTGCAAGAGTATTAAGTTTTTCAAAGAAAGTATCCTCATGGGCACTTATAACAATATTACCGTCTTCCCCGAGAAGTACTGAACTTGTTGACTGACACGCTCCTCTTTCAAAAAGCTGACTGTCACTTCCCCAGTATACAGGTACATCAAAATCAAACTTATCACTTTTTATCATTGCATATAATTCGCCAAACTTTGGACGGATAATTTCACCATTTTCATTAGTTTCTCCTGAAAAATCCTCTTTTATTTCGTTTTCACGAATAACAAGACCACTTGTATTTCCGTCAGGATTTATTTTCAAATCGTCCATAAAGGCAAGGTTAAGATATACTTTAATTTTATCATATGGTTTAATCATTGCTACAATAAAAATTCCCAAACATAAAAAACATAGAATAAAAGGTGTTATTATATAAAGTGCTTTTTTTGAATTTTCTTTCATTTTTCCCGTCCTGTTCTGAAAAGTTTAGAAACTGCTACAAGAAGTATTCCGGCAATTGTAATCAATCCTGCTGATAATGCAAAAATGCCTCTGCGGTCATATCCTGTATCTTCAACAAGAACACCGGCATTAGCTACACCAACAAGTTCACCATCGCTGTTACGCATGGAAATTGACAGATTATCATCAGTTATTTCATCAACACTTACATTAAGGTCAAAAGTTTCTGCAAAACTTGCCATTGAATCAGCAATTTGTGCTTTTTGCTCAACGGGAAGCTGTTTCAATAAACTTTTATGTTCTTCCGGTGACAGATTATCTAAAATAACCTGCTGTTGTTCCGGAGTAAAACTGCGTATATAACTCATTTTTTCATCATATGAAAGTTTAATAAATTCTTCTTCAGAAATTCTTGTAAATTTTGAACCGTCAGCCGTTGACAAAGTTATTCCGCCAATAACATTATCAGTATTGTTTTCGTTTTTTGCCGGAACAGTTGTACTATTACTTGTGTTATCATTTGTGTTCGCAGTAGTATTATTTATTGCAGTAGTTGTTGTAGTTTCAGGCAATGGAGTCTGTGAAGCTGTAGTAAGAACACTTCCATTTGCCTTGTATAATTCTTCAATTGCCTTATCAAAACTTTCTGAGGTATATTCTTCAGGATTAGCATAATACCTATTATATCCTTGTTGAATAACGTCTTCTGGATATCCAAGTTCCCTTGCAACTCTTGCAACATCATCAATAGACGCAGAATAAGCAATCATAGAACATGAAAGCATTCCTGCAACTACCATACCGCTTATAAATGTTTTTATTAAAGATTTTTTCATTATAAAATAACCTCCATAATTTATATTTCAATTATACATGTTTCTTACCTGATTGTCAAGCTAAATAAGCATTTCATCATATTTTCAAAACAATATCACAAAAATATCAAAAAAAATTTCAAAAAACTCTTGACAATTTAATTTTTTTATGATATAATGTAAAAGTAATTTGATTACAGTTCAATATGCCGCTGTGGTGGAATAGGCAGACACAAGGGACTTAAAATCCCTCGGAGTAAAATCCGTACCGGTTCAAGTCCGGTCAGCGGCACCATCGAAAGAATGTCGATTTTACGGCATTCTTTTCTTATTTTCTGACTAATTTGGTAGAAAAGTTTCTTGTGAATGAGCGTTTTTCTACCGGATTTCTACCAAATTTTCTACCAAAATCGCTGCTTTTTTCAATTTCACTTTCATTTTTGGTCTTAGCACAAAAGATTTTTATCCCCCGTGTCAAGTTGACTTGATTAACTTTTTTTACTTTTTTATAATGGCGCCGTGGTAGAATGGGTAGACGATCGGCACACTATTATCGCAGGTTCTCAGGTTGAGGACTTGCGACTTTTTTTGCCATCAGAACCTTTATCATGGATAGCCTGCTCCGTATCTGCACTGTCTCCACCCAACACTTTGGCGATAGTCTCCGCAGACTCCACTTTGGAATGAAAGTCGAGGTGACTATAAAAATTGGCTGTAACATTAAATGTTGAATGTCCGAGCCACTCCTGGATCGCCTTCATGGATACTCCGTTTGCAAGCAGCAGACTGGCACATGAATGACGAAGATCATGGAATCGAATGTGTTTGAGCTTATTTTTCTGAATGATGTACTTGAAGTGAGAAGTCACAAAGTTTGGCGTGATCAGCTTACCGAAGTTGTCACGGCACACAAAGCCGTCATATTCCCTGTCAAAGTCTTTACCGAGGAGCTTCGAATAGTATTCTTCAAGGGTTTTGCGTTCGATCAGCATCTGCTCAATATGAGGGATCAAGGGAAAAGTTCTTACACTGGACTCAGTTTTAAGCTGATTTTCGACAAAGATCATTTCTTTGCCGCTGCCATAAGTGCTGGAGACCTTACGGCGAACCGTGAGTTTCTTTTCTTTAAAGTTGACGGAATCCCACTTCAAACCGATAATCTCGCTCTTGCGAAGTCCGTAGTAGGCTGCAATATGTACCACAAGTTCAAGTCTGTCGCCCTTGAATACTTCAAAGAGCTGTTCCAACTCGTCCTTGTTGTAGAAATTGGCTTCAAACTTCTGGATCTTCGGCAGTTCAACCTTATCTGCAACGTTTATATCGAGCATATCCATTTTTACAGCATATTTTAGTGCTTTGTGGATATTGGCGTGGTAATGCTTTACAGAATTGCCCGAAAGACCGCTGTTGTACTTATCGTTATAGAACTGCTGAAGCTGTAAAGCTGTCAGGTTGCCAAGCAGAAGATGCGGATAACGCTCGTCAAAATAGTTTTTGATCCTGGTGATATAGCGAGTGTAGCTCTGATGAGAGGTTCGGGCGAGTGTCGGTTTGATCGTTTCAAGCCAGTAATCAAGAAATGCCGTGAACTCAAAACCTGTCTTGCATTCAGCATCATCACTGAGGATCTCCTCGCTGAGTTCTGTCTTTTCCTTTTCCTTTGGAGCTTCCTTGACTTTTGTTAAGCTGCCTGTGAGAAACTCCTCATAGAACTTTGCTACAATGACGTTCACCTTTGCTGTCAGTGCTTTATAAGAGCAGTCAGCAGGCAAATCGGTCGTGACCCATTTTCTCTTACGCTTGCCACTATCGTCCTTGAAATCAAAGACAACATAGTTTTTGCCTTTCTTATCGGCAATAATGTACTTAAAAGGCAGACTTGCTTTCATTATATTACCCTCCTTATGTCGAAAGCGGTGGTCTGCGCGATTGACCTCATAACTCTATTGTAGCGCGAAACAAGGCCATTTGCAAGCGTTTTCCTACCACTTCTACTAAATTTGACACAAGGGACATTTCTACCAGTTATTTTTGTGCGCATTGCAGAACGAAATCTATAACCGTAACTTTTGCGACCTTGATCGTTCTACCACAAGGAATTTTTTTGAGCTGTCCTTCCTTGACAAGCTGATAAACCTTTTTCTTTCCATAGCCGAGAATTTCACATAAGTCCTTCACTTCCAGTATCTCAGGATATTCGCTATACATATTCTTATATACAACTTCAAGCGGTATTGAATCCATAGGACATAACCTCCTTCCTGTCAGAAAAAGAAACTGAAAAAGCGTAGATGTTCCATATTCTATTGTCAAGATACAAAGTGCATCGTTGTCAGTTATTTTTATGCCTGATATTTGATGTACTGTTGGCAGCTTCCCCCTCAGATCGTGAGGAAGCTCCCGACAGCATATCAGCTGCCAAACAAAGCTAAGGGGACTGTGCGGCAAATGGAAAAACCGTACCGTCCTTTATCACAGAGGATAGTTATGTCAGCAAGTGATCCGTACCCTTATCAAACATCAGTGGTATGAACCCCTCTATATATCAACCGAGGATTTTGCAAAATCGGGAAGGTTTTTCCCATATTTCTGTCTCCAAAAAGAAAAAATCAGTGTTCTGCACATATTTATTCATTCATTTTCGTGCAAGATAATATACTCTTTGAGCTTCTGCTTTGCGATCTTGATTCGATAACGCACCACGTCAATGGACAAGCCGTATTTCTCAACGAGATACCACATCGTCACCTTGTCCTCTCTCAGAAAGTAATCCCGTATCAGTTCATACCCTTCAGGAAAATCCGATTTCAAAAGTTCTAAGGCATCAGGCAGATAGTCATGCCTGTTCCGGTGCCTGATCTGCTCCTGCTCTTCTTCCTCGCTTATGGGGATACTTGCAGGATCGGGATTCGCAGAGAGAACAGCGTCAAAATTGGGATAGATCAATCCGTTTTCTGCATCCCGCTCCTCAAGGTATCGTTCTTTTCGCAAGAGCTTGTTATACTCTTTCTCAATATTACGGGGAACATCATCGCCAAAGTGGACATACATAAATCTTCCCATTACACACTGTCCCCCTTAGCAGAGGTCAGGTGTGTAAGAGGTTTGGCATGGATTGCCTTCAACTGTTCATTGCAGGCTGTCAGCGTATAACGGTTATTGAACGCACAGCCGTCAAGATACGCCATGATGATGTTCTTATCTGCTTTTCTGAAATCCTGATAACATGGCAATGCATACATCAGGAGCGAAAACAAATAACGCTGCCTGCAAGGGTGAAGTCTAAGTGCGATACAGACCGCACAGAGGCAGTCATACTGCATCTTTCTTTTCCCCGAAAGATACCGTGAGAGTGTAGAGGGAGCAATCCCTGTCAACCTTGCCAGCGTTTTCTGGCTTATATGGATCTCGTCTAAATACCGACATAATGCTAATCAGAAGCTGTCCTTATGCTGCTCAACAAGATCATCAGTTCCGTAAACGTAAATTTCGTAGCTTTGCGGCTCCTCCTGTTCGCTAAATAATAGAATCTGAGGAGTATGTAAATCATTCATCATACTGGTTCCGTCCTTTCTGTCGGACGGAAATCAGCAAATGAACATAGTAAGCCTGTCATTCGGAATATACCCGTCCGACAATCAAACATTACTCGTCCATTCGATTGTTTGATGTTCAGTTTCCATACAGTGATCGAGTAGCCCCTGCGCAGTAAGGTTCACCGTTGGAGAAACGCACCAATGCGTTTTATATTATTATTATGAACTATTACAGCATAAAAAGCAACTTCTTGGCGTTCCCGTTCGGGAGCACCCGATTTTTATAAAAGCCCCATTTTCCTGCACTTTTTGATAATGCACTGCTTGATAATGCACTACCAATCCAACATTTTCACCTAACTCATTCAAACCTCTGTCCCACTATTGAAAACTAACCCTTCGTGCAAAGCCATAGTGCGGCAACTTTTCACCAAAATTTCATCTTCCTATCACATTAGGCATAAGAAAAAGGACGGCCTGATCTGCTCAGACCGCCCTTTATGCCGAGAGTTTACAGCATAACACACTCAACTTCTATATCAGCACAAATAAATCCGCAAGGTGATCAGTGCAGACCGTTATCAATTATCATCGTCCAGTACACCGTTATCACCCCTGAGAAACCCTTGTCGATCAAAGCATAGTATGCCGTGTTATGTTCACGGTTATGCTTTACGATATGATTCCCCATAGCAGTCAGCCTGTCAAGATCACGGCGAATCGTTACGTTCTTCACCCTAGTCAGATTGCAGGCATTGGCGAGGTATTCTTGTATTTGGCTGATCGATACATCGTGGTTCTCGTCTGTGTACTGTGATAGATAATCGTAGATGTATATAATTCTTTCATGATCCATTTTATTTTCCCTCCTGCAAAAGCTGAAAAACCCTGTTCTGAACTCCGTTTCAGAATAGGGATTTTTGTATTTTTCTTATCCCGTTCACGCATCACCCTAAATGAAATTTTTTCTTCTGTCAGACAGCGATACGGACACAACCTGCTCTTAACATTTCACCATAATTATGCACGAGAATCAATCGGGTTCGGAAAAAAGCGGCACAACATTCGGAATGCTGTATCACCAGCAAATTCAATCGTAAACTTTTTGTGAACTCTTGCAGATTTCTTTCCCGATTTTTCAAATATGGCGGTAGATAAGTGAGGGGGGTATTGCAGCCGAAGTCGCAAAGCTCCAATTCCTCCAACGGAGAGAGGAAACTTTACAGAGCCAAAGGCTCAAATTGAAGTCACGCACGAAGGGCGTGATTCAAACCTAGCAAGCTCGGTATCTCCGCATTACAATTTCTCAGAAATTGAATGTTTCGATACAATGCTTGCAAGAGGGACACCCCTTGAACCCCGAACGAAGGAGATGAGAAAAATAGCAGAGATCGAACCACATAATCGGTATATGCAGATACGCCTCACCGAAGCAGAATACGAAGCGATCGAGCGAAAGTTTCGCAACAGCGGTCTGAGGTCACGGAGCGAGTTTATCAGGACTATGATATTTGAGGGATATATCGTCAATTTTGATGAGGAGAAGTTTGATAAGATTTACAGGCTTGTCGGCAGTATTGCCAACAACATCAATCAGATAGCTGTTAGAGTGAACAGCACGAACAAAGTATATGCCGAGGACATTGTGAACATCAAGGAGGGACAGGATAAGATTTGGCAACTACTAAACTCTTGGCAATCAAAACTACTGAGGTTAAAGCGTTAGCCTATATCGCCAATCCTGAAAAGACAGACGACGGCAGACTGATCTTCACATACGGGTGCAGCTCTGATCCTGCACAGGCAAGCAGAGATTTTAGTGCAGTCCGTGCAGGCGGAACAGGCTTGAATACTGTCCTCTCTCAGCACTTTATTCAGAGCTTTAAGCCGGGTGAGATCACGCCTGAAAGAGCTTTGGAAGTTGGCAAGGAACTTTGTGAGAAATTCCTCAAAGGCGAATACCAATACTTCCTTGCAGTCCATACCGATACTGACCACACACATCTGCACGTTATCTTCAATAATGTGAGCCGTGCCAACGGCAGAACTTTCGAGACCAATATGAATCAGGGCAAGGTCAAGGAACGTGCGTGGAAGAAGCTTTTTGACCTATCAGACGAGATATGCAAACGGCATCATCTTTCAGTGATCGACCACCCCGAAAGAACGAGGGGCAAGAGCCATTGGGAATGGGATATGAACCGTCAGGGTCTGAGCTGGAAAGCCAAGCTGAAACACACGATAGATCAGGTTGTGAAAGCAAGCGAAGACTTTGACGATTTTCTCAGAAAGTGTGCCGAGTACGGTGTGCTTGTCGAGTACGATCCCGACCACAAGATCGACCTGAAATTTATGCTTGCGGAACAGAAAGAACGCAATCCGAGAGCCAAGATGACTCGTGCCAAAACACTCGGCTGGTACTATGAAACACGGCAGATCAAAGACCGCATCGCTCAGTATCACGGAGTTATGATCTACACACCGAGGACAAAGGTCAGAGTTATCACAAAGAAGCCACCGAACAAGTTCGTGCAGGACGCTATCGACCGTGGCAATATGAAGCTCGCCAGTATCGCAAAGAACGTGATTTCCGAGTATGGTGTAGAACCTGAGCAGATTCGTCCTGCGGCAATGTCGGCATATGCCAATAGCCGTAGTCTTCTCTCCGAGCTGAATTCCATAAATACCGAGATAGAAGATCTGAAAGTCAAGCTGAAAGTTCTGCGGAAATACCGCAAATTGAAAGTGTACGGTGAAGAGCTGAAAACTCTCAGCGGAAGTGAGGCGAAGAAGTACCGCAAGGACAACAGTGCCGAGCTGACCGAATACGGACAGATACGCACTCAGGTGTTGGAGCTTTACCCGTCGGGACATATCCCGACCGTAGAGAATCTGGAGCAAAAAATAAACGCCCTTATACAAGAGCGTTCAGAGAAAGATTTGCAGTTTCGTGAAGCGGATAAGCGGGCACGTGATCTTGCCGATGCACAGCGTACCATTGAGGAATTTCTCCGTCAGGAACGCAACGAACAGCAGCAAGACCGCAAGCGTAAGAAGAATGGGGATTTGGAATAAATTATTTATTCTATTTTGATTCCTTGCTTTTTGGCTGATTCTTTTGCGGCAATACTTTTTTCAATATCTATTGGTTTATCTGAGTAAACTCTTGGATATAGAATGCTACATTCCATAAGCATAGAGTATTCCTTTTTAGCAAATTGAATCAGTTTTCTTGCTCGACTATAAAACTCACAGTTTGATAAGTACAAATTATTAAAATACTCATATGTTACATAGTTATAATGCGTTATTTCCACAGGATTCATAGGAAATTCCATTTTGCCTTCATCAACTCTTTTTAATTCTTCAATCAATAATGATTCTGGAATATGATTAAGCCAGTTTCTTTCTCGGTTAAATTGAGTTAAAAGCTGTGATATTTCTTCAGTTGCTTCTAATAATGGAATATCTGTGTTTCCTTTTTTTACTCGTTTTCTAATATGTTCTCGATACTTAAAGTACGATATAGATACTTTTTGTGAATCGCCAAGCAAATTGACAAGATACGATATTACATTATAGGTTTTATCAGTCATTTCGCTATATATCTTATAGGGAACAGTATCTTGTCCTTTGTATTTATCAACATATTCTTTAAGTTCGGTATTGTAAGATTTCATTTTATCCATACACAACTCACAAGATGAAATGATCCTACAAAGATAAATGCAGCAGTTCTTTTTCGAGTCAAGTGGAAATTGTTTATCTTCTTGATTCATGTTTATTAAAGTTCCTTTCTATGATTTGATTTGTATTCTTCCAAAGCCGTGAGCAGGAGCTTATTCACACTCATGCCCTGAGATTTCGCATAAGCCTTGATCTTCTCACGCTCTCCCTTTGGCACGTTGACACGGATATAATCGTAATGCCCTTTGAGGTATTCCGTGTTCGGAGCTGATTTCTTCCGCTTCTTATTGGCGGTACACTCCTTACAATACTTCTGCGAACCGGAGGTCACAGTATAGGTATTGCCGCATATCGGACAAACCTGTTCGCTGCCGATCTTCACGGCATTGCCGGACTTCTTCTTCTCAGCGTATGCACGGTTACGGGCAACTTGAGCTTTGTCACGGCAATAGATACAGTATTTTGCACGGGTGTTGTTCGTTTCAAACTCCAAACCGCACATCTCACATTTATGCTTAAACAAGAGTATCCCCCTTAATTTTGGTCTTTCCTCTATTCTATCAAACGTTGGGTGCAAAGTCAAGCATAATCCGAAATTTATAGAAATCACACTGGGAAAAACGGAAAAATGGGGTGCTGATTGCTGCACTCCTACAAAGATTCCGAAAAACATAAAATTATATTTGACACTGGGTGTAAAGTCATATATAATAAAAGCAAAACAGAAACACGAAAGGAAGGTAAATCCTATGTTAAACAAATTCTTAGTCGCTGGCAGAATGACTGCCGATCCTGAAATCAAGACCGTTGGTGAGAATCGCCTCTGCAAGTTCACCATTGCCTGCGACCGCCCGAAGCGTAAGGGCGAGGAGACTGCCGAGACAGACTTCTTTCCCTGCACCGCCTGGAACCGCAATGCCGATGTGATCGTCGATTGGTTTGGCAAGGGCGATATGGTGACACTTGTCGGCTCAGTCCACAACAACCGCTACGAAAAGGACGGTCAGAAGCATTCTTCTATCGAGGTCAAGGTCGAGGAGATCCATTTCTCAGGCGGTAAAAAGAAGCAGGAGAACACCGCACCGACCGACAACGGCAACGATAACTCCTACGCAGGAACACCGAACGATCCGCTGTTCTGAGCCACAATCACAGGAGGATAAGAAAATGGAAACGACTATCATCGCAATCAGCAACCAGAAAGGCGGTGTCGGCAAATCGACTACAGCCTATAACCTCGGAGCCTGCCTTGTCCTGAAACACGATAAGAAGGTGCTTCTCATCGACTTCGATCCGCAGGCAAATCTCTCCGAATACCTGAAATACGAGCCGGACGGCAACCCGACCATGACACAGCTTATCATGTCATTCTACGCAGGAAGTCCCGTGACCGCAGACACAGCTCAGAAAGCTATCCGCCACAGTGAAACCGCAGGAGTGGATTACATTCCTGCCGACATCAACCTCGCCAATGCGGAAACGCTCATGGTCACGATGATCTCAAAGGAGCATATTCTCCGCAGGATACTCACGGAAGATGTGGTCGGAGCGTATGACTTCGTGCTGATCGACTGTCTGCCGTCCCTCGGAACGCTCCTTATAAATGCCCTTACCGCTGCGGACAGAGTGCTGATACCCGTACAGACACAGAAGTTCAGTATGGACGGCTTGCAGTCCCTTGAAGCTCTCACACAGCTCGTCAAGGCGAATACCAACCCGAAGCTGAACCTCATCGGAGTGCTGCCGACTATGGTTGACCGCACAAAGGTCAGCAGAACGGCTATCGAAAACCTCAATGAAAAGTACGGCGAAATGCTGTTCAGGACAAGCATCAGCAAGTCTATTGAAGCTGCCAAAAGCTCTGAAAATGGCATACCGCTTTGTCTCACAGGTCACAAGTTAGGTCAGGAATACGACGAATTGGCTCAGGAGGTGCTTTCAAGATGTTAAGTATGTCAGAACTTGCAATGAACCCGAACCGCAAGGTCACTACCGTCTGCAACGGCAAGAAGCAGGAGTGGGACGATCGTGAAGAAGCTCAGGCTTATTTTCTTGAAGCGATGATGAATAGCGACGGTGCAGAGCATGACCGATACTCCTGCATCTTCATTCAGCTTCAGAACGGACTGAGCTGCTGTACCGATGAAGATGACGAGGAGGACGAATGATGAAGCCGTTTGATACCGACAGGACACCGTGGCTTTTCACTCCTCACGATGACGGAGAGCTGGACGAGTTTTTCAGCTCAGACCACAGCAAAGTCATAGCAGAAACTTCACAGGAAGTAATCGCAAATCTTTCTGAGAGCCGTGACAGGCTCTCTGGAAAGCTCTGCTACACCTTCAATTACAATCAACGCAGATACAGATACACGCTTCTGCGGTTTGCAGATATGATCGTCCGTGCAGATGTGACGGCAAAAAAGCTGAAAAACCGTATCATAGAGCTTGACGCAGAGAACCGTGAGCTTCGCAAACAGCTTGCGGACATAGAAAGGAAGATGAAACAATGAATACACCGCAGTTTGACCTGAGTGCTATGCTCTCCACACCACAGCAGACCGCTGTTCAGCAGATTCCTTGTGACAAGCTTCACCCCTACCACAACCACAAATTTGAGCTGTACTCCGGTGAGAGACTTGAAGATATGATAGCCAGCATCAAAGAGAATGGTGTGCTGTCACCGATCATCGTTCAGCCGGACGGAGACGGATACGAAATTCTTATCGGTTACAACCGCTGTAATGCTTCAAAACTCGCAGGACTGCCGACAGTTCCGGCGATCATCAAGGCAGGACTCACCGATGACGAAGCCGAAATGTATGTCATTGAGTCGAATGTTATGCAGAGAGGCTTTGAAAACCTCAAAATTTCGGAGCAGGCTGCCGCTGTTGCACTCAGACACAGCGAAATGTTCTCTCAGGGCAAGCGAAATGACATTCTCAGGGAGCTTGCACGCCTTGAAAATCCCTCAGCCGAACCCGACAGCTCAACTTTGAATCCAGTGGGTTCAAAGTTAGACACGAGCGAGAGCATCGGAAATGAGTACGGTGTCAGCAAAGGCTCAGTAGTAAGGCTTATTCGTATCAATAAGCTCACTGATGAGCTGAAAGCCCTTGTGGACAGCGGAGAGCTTTCTATCCGTGCGGGTGTGGAGCTTTCTTTCCTTTCGGAAGATACGCAGGATGTTGTCGCTGAATGTGCTGAGGACTGCAAGATCGACATGAAATCAGCCAAAATGCTACGTGCTTCTGCCGACAGCGAGGGCAACATCGATCGTAATACCGTTCACGCTATTCTTTATGGCGAGGACACCGAGCCGAAAGTGAAGCCCAAGAGCGTTAAGATCAGCTATGATATTTATACCAAGTATTTCAGCAACGGCGAGAAGCCGAAAGAGATCACGGAAACGATTGAAAAGGCACTTGAACTATACTTTAAGAATATGGAGGACAAATAATATGAAGAAGATTATTACAGCGGTATTCTGCACTGCACTTGCACTCTGCTCAGGCTTGACCGTCTATGCTGCCGAGAACCTTGACCGTGACGATATCGAAGCCGAGATTTGGGAGGATATGTGGAACGGCAAGGGCGATAATGGACTTGACTTTCCCGAAGCATCGTACAAGCATCATCTTCTTGACAGGTGGCTTGACGAGAACTATGGTTTGGAAGATTATGACTGGACCGAAATCGGAGAGCTTCAATATGAATACAAGGACTACTACCGTCGTCTGATCGAAGATTGGGATTTTGAGGACGATAATGAGGGTGGCTGGACGATCAGCACCGAGGACAACCATTACAGCTTTTCTCTGCTTAACGGTATGTGGCAAATGACAGACAAAAATGGTGATACCGTTGACACATTCCCACCATTCAGCACCTTAGAGGAAGACGAATCCGAAATCGCAGGCGGTTACAAGATCAACGATAACGGTGCTGATAGTCCGAGAGTGATCGGAGAGGTCACAGGCGGAACGGAAACGGCTTCTGAGGGCGGTTCTTCCGCAGAGGGCAACGAGGGCAACGATGCCACTGTTAGTCCGTCAGACGTTTCTGAGGGCGATTCTGACGGTTCTGGGGTAAATCCCCTTGCAATCATCGCAGGAGTGGCAGCTCTCGCAGGAGTTGGCGGTGCAGCTTACTACTTTACAAGAAAGCGGAAGTGATCTTATGATTTTTCAAAGCAAACAAAAAGTAAACGATGCTCCCGTATGGGAAGTCGATACCGATACACAGACGGTTCGTCATCGCAGCCCTAAGACGGGCAAAACAGAGCGTTATGTGTTCCACACCGATCAAATCAGGTATTATCTGCATCACATTGAAGATAAGCGGCCTGACCTCTTGCAGGAGATCGTGGACAAGGGCGAGATCTACAAGCACCTTGACGAGCTTGACACAAAGGTCACGGACGCAGTTAATCGTCAGACCGACTTGCTTATGCAGTCGAGCCGTGACTATCAAATTGCCGTTGAATCGGGCAATCTCAATGCGGTTAGCTCAATCGGCAATCTGCTACGTATGCAGGCACAGAGAGCCGTGTACGATACAATGATCTATCTTTGGAGGGACGAATGATGTTTTGTGCGAACTGTTACAAGGAAATTCCCGCAGGCAAGAGTTATTACAAGCATCAGGATACCAATCAGAGCTACTGCTCCCTGGACTGCCTGAATGACCACATGATCTATACTCACACGATCACTCTTGAAACGAGCGACGGTGAAGAAAGCACTGAGGAGCAGGACAATGACGAGTGAGGGGCATTTTTGCGGAATAATAAGAAACGGATAGCCGTCTGTTTAGGACGGTCTATCCGTTTATGTAAATTCGATATTCAATAATTTAGTTTCAAATGTTCTTCCGGATAAGTATGACCGCCTAATTCTTCAGGAGCCTCCACCAACGTTCGTGCTATTTCAAACAATTTGTATTTTCGCATTAATTGCAGAATAATATACAAATCATCAAAAGAAGCTCTGTATTCCTCGTTGTGTAAACAAATAGAAAGAGCTAAAGAGTAATCATCATTTCCACAACAAACATATTCATCTTCAAAGAGGTTTTGCAATGTATGTTTCAATTCACAAACCATATGATTGTTTTTTAACACTTCAACATAGGAGAAAGAAGACAACTGGTTTCTACTAAATTCCATTTTCTTCTCTTGTGCGTATAATTTATAGGTATCTGGTTTATCAAACTTAATTATTGCATGAGGGAACAACTTTTTCTTTGCAATCAAATCGAAAAATAAAATCATGAAATTATGAAGTATGACAAAATTAGATTCACTCAAATAGTTATTTTCATTGATGTAGAAGTGTGTTTCGGAGTTTCTTAATGCTCCTAACGTTTTAAGTGAATCCGTAACAAAACCTTTGGAAGAATCTTCAGTAGATAAAAGCTTATTTGCTCTTTGCTGCAGTTGACTATATTCGATAGAAAAGAATTTATCAAGTTGCTCAACAGAGCACCCAAAAAAGAACTGGTTTAAATCATCGGCTCTAATATATTTTAGCTGCAATAAAGCATCATCTTCCTCTTTTACATTTCTAAGCGTAGCTACATCATGATCCTTATTATCAAGCATTATTTGTTTTAGAAAGAGTTCGACGGAATTATGAAGAGAGGATACAAAACCTTTTTGAAATTCCAATGTAGTAAAGCCCTTTTCTATTCTATCATGATAGTATATAGCACTTTTCCATGCTTCGTAGGCATTGTTAAGTAAAATCTGCATTGAAACCACTCCTTAAAAAATAATAAGACTATTTCTATTATATCAAAAACATAAGAAAAGTCAATCTCTACACACTTTTTTCAGGCCCCTTGAAAATTGCAATATACCGCCGATTATGCTATAATAGTCGTATAGAGCAGATCGGAGGTGAGAGCAATGGGTAACGAAAACAAAGAATTAGTAAACCGTTCATTATACAAGCGAATCAAATCAATGAACCGTGCTGAAATGGAGAATTTCGTGAGAAATGTCTTTAATCAGGGCTATGAGAAAGCCGAGGAAGAAACGCACAGCATTGATTATGACAGTCTGAGAGCCGACCTGAGCCGCATTAAGGGTATCGGTGAAAGTCGGCTTGAAGAAATAATGACTGTCATTGATAAACATATTGAAAATACAAGCGATAAAGGAGGATAAAACTTGACCGTTGACACGAAAGAGGTAGTCACCACAATAGCCTATATGATCGGTGTCCGAATGTCGGCACTGACCGTGAGCTATGGAGAATGTTCTGAGCTGATCGAAAAGCTCAGAGCCGACCGTGATGCTACTACGATACGATATTTATGTAAGCTGCGAACCGTACTGATGCAGAAGTTCAAAAAGACCGATGATCTGATGCGGTATCAGCTCAAAAATCTGTATAACATCGAATGGTATGACCACGATAACATCAAGCAGCTTGAAAAATGGGGATTCACCATTATCCAAGCGAATTACCGTTCGGACAAGTATATGCAGGATCTCACAAAACTCATTAACGAAAACATTGATAAGTGTTCCCATTTGTTCTACGACTGGCTGAATTGGGAGTATATCCGGAACCTATTCTTCGTCCCGAAGTATAACAAGAACGGCGTAATGAAAGACGAGTTCAACAAGTACATGGCGAACATCGAGCATTACCCATTTCAGATGTATATTCACTGGCAGCCTGCCGACGTGGGTAGCATCGTCTATTCCGACCGCAAGTTTCTGAAGATCATCTACGGTCAGCATAATGACAGCTTCACAGACTTCACGAAATATAAGGACGCTGATGATGAGACACGAAATAATATTTATGAATTTATAGAAAGTTCTGAGAAAACAGCAATTGCCGTCGATTGTGAGAACAGCAATCCCTTTAAGCTGTATAGTGTTCTGAAAGGCTTAAATCAAGTTGAACTTGCCAAGATCGAAAAAATCACGCTCTATGACGATCCGAACACTACCGCTGGCTGGGACTGGCTCTCCAAATTCACGCAGATACCCGTTGAACATATTGAGATCGATCGTGTGACCGACAGAAAGTCCCTGGTTGATCTACGAATGACAGCGAGTGTTGTCACTAACTTCTACCGTGACGGGATAACATCGTTTATTATTGTGTCGAGTGATTCCGACTTTTGGGGACTCATTGAGAGCCTGCCGAAAGCTCACTTCCTTGTTATGTACGAATATGAGAAGTGTGGAACGTCGATAAAAAATGCCCTCACACAGCACGGTATCTATTATTGTGCCATTGACGATTTCTGCTCCGCTGCCACCGAGGACATGAAGCGAGCTGTTCTCTTTGCAGAGCTTGAAAAGCACCTCCCCACCATTTATGGGGAAAGCCCTCTGGAACTCACGCAGAAGATTTATGAAGACACAAGAGTCACTGCTACCAAGAAAGAAATGGAGAACTTCTGTAATCGGTACGTCAAGACCTTGCGGCTCAAGGTCAACTCCGAGGGAAAGTTTGTGATTGAGATACAGAAATAACGTAAAAAGGACGGTTGTTGTGCCGTCCTTTACGTTTTATGAGGAACTTTGAATCCAGTGGGGTCAAAGTTGATGCTAATCAAGCAACCTTTTCGCCCTATATATTAAAGTATAAAATCTTTTATGATATAATGATACTTATTGGAAAACGCTGTTGATAGCTTGATTAAATGGTTTATTGCAATCTATTTATGGAATAACAAAGATGAGTAATATAACTGAATGGTATACAAGACACGCTGAAAAGCTTAATAAGAAATATTATACCAAAGGCACACATCGCACTTATGACACCTGATACAATGTTCAAGGTATATGCGAAACGTGGCTATAAAATCATCTCATGGGAAGAAGTAGAGATACGAAGCTATATCGAAAACACGATTCTCTGGTGTTATGCGGCATTTGTGGGTTCAGATACAAGCATATTTCCGACCACAGAATCTTATAGCGAGTATCTCAGTGATCTGAACGCTGAAATCACATTCCCTTCGATTGGCGATTACGTTTGCTCAGTCGCTCGGCTATGATCTAGCAGAGAACAAGACTTACGTACAGCCATTCGAACGGTCAAGCTGGCCAATTAATAAAAAACGATATAATTGTGCCTTTATAGCACTCCCAAAAAATATCGCATACTCTTGACAACAGGTTTATAATAGAGTTAAGAGGTGATGGTTATGTTACATGACGAAGCAAGAAAACTGCTTATTGAAGCTTGGAATAAAACACACAATGCAAAAGAAATTGCAGAGTGTTTTTCTGTGAATACCAGTACTGTTTA
>CAKSMF010000012.1 GCA_934474025.1 uncultured Ruminococcus sp.
AATGCGCTATCAATTTAATCAAACTTTATAAGTCTGAATCTGAATCTAAAAAGCCAATATCCAACATTATGCTTGACTGTTTGCTCGATTTTGACTCTTTATTACAAATCGTTATCAAAAATTGATTTCCGTGATCTGATCGTGTCATACCTTGACCGATTTTACCTGCCGTGATATAATAAGGAAAAGGAGCTGAGATTCATGGCAGGTATGCGGTTCACGATCAGGTCTGAGGCTGACCTGATAAAAGCGATAAACAAGTACGGATTTCTGCCGTTCTTCCGAAACAGCATCGAGGGCTTTTCCATAGAGGAGCATATTGCTCCTGAGCATTGGTATTATTCCGATAGTTCACAATGGGATGCTTGGGACTGGAAAGGTCCGGTCATACAGAAAACGGGCTGTGCCTATGGAAAGTTTTTTGAACACAAGGCTGTATACATCAGCCGTGATTGGTTTCCCGACTTTGCAAACTATCGCCGTGACGGTTATGATTTCGATGCAAGGTATGATGAGGGACTCGCAAAGCATACCGATAAGGTGCTGTATGATCTGATTGACAGTCACGCTCCCGTTATATCTAAAGAGCTGAAAAAGCTCGGAGATTACCGCAAGGGCGGCAACAAAGGTTTTGATACCTCTATCACAAGATTGCAGGAGCAATGCTATGTGATCACAAGCAACTTCATATACATGACTGACAAACACGGGCAGCCCTACGGTTGGGGTGTGGCTGAATACTCCTCTCCCGAAAAGTTCATGGGTGCCGCTTTTACCGATAAGGTCTATCAGCGAGAGCCGGAAGAGTCATATCAGATTATCCTTGAACATCTGCGGAAGATTCTGCCCCAGGCAAGTAAGGATCAGATAAAGAAAATATTGAAATAGAAAAAGAGCTGCACAGCTTTTGTGCAGCCCGATGAATAAATCTCCTGATTATTGACACTCAAACTCTATTGTAGTATAATAGAGCAAGTGTGTGAAATCAGGAGGTTATTACTATGATGGATTCAATTACAGTCGGTGCTAAGATCAGGATGACAGAGACAGTCACCGGAGATTATCCTGTCGGCTCTACGGCAACGATTATTTACATAGATGAAATGGACAATGTTTTCATAGAATGGACGGACGGCAAACTGTCCAAGTTTTCAGATAAACAGCTATTGAATGGCTTTGAGAAAACAGGTGCATAAAAGACAGGCAGTCGGCAGCAATGTCGGCTGTTTTTTCTTTTCCTGCCGATTGACCTTTCGCCCGTGGTATGGTATAATTATCCTAAGAGCTACTAAAACAGGAGGAAAGTGTCATGGCTGTTTATATCGTATTTGACGTTGAAACACCTAATAGAGCAAATGACCGTATGAGTGCGATAGGCATTACTGCGGTCAAGGATAATAAGATCGTAGCAAACTATTTTACGCTTGTTGATCCCGAAACACATTTTGATTCCTTCAATACGCAGCTCACGGGTATAGACGCAGAAAAGGTCAAGGGCGCTCTGAACTTTGCGGAGCTCTGGAAGAAGATAGAGCCTATTATGAGCAAGGGTATTCTTGTTGCCCATAACGCCGTATTTGATATGAGCGTTCTCCGTTCGTGTCTGCGGAGCTACGGTATCGAATGGAAACCGACAGCGGAATATCTGTGTACGGTTCAGATCGGCAGGCGTGTTCTTCCAGATATGAAGCATAACCTCAATGTGATGTGCGATCACTACGGTATTTCCCTAAATCATCATCAAGCAGACAGCGATGCCCGTGCCTGCGCGGAGATACTGCTAAGGTATATCGAAAGCGGTGTTGATGTAGATAAGTATGTAAAAGAATACCTACTGACACAACATTGAATAAACGAGTTTTACAGAATTATACAAAAGGACGGCTGTGACCGTCCTTTTTCAATTATCGGCAAGATTTATGATTTGTTTTCCTTGTTTTTCGGCATACCGCATTGTCTTGTAAGCTCCGCCGCTGTTATGCTGAATACAACAGACAACAAGGTCTGACCGGTCTACAAGATTCCTGTTCCTGATCTGAATGGCAGACTTGGAGTGAGCGTTGGAGGACTCCGCACATATCTCGACTTCATCATAGTAGTCAAGATATTCCTGTTCGTTGTCACGGTATTCTGCTTTCATGTATGGCAGGACCAGCGTAAAATGAGTATTACCGTATCCAAATTCACGGACAACTCTTTTGATGGCAGCAGAAGCAAGAAGGTCAAATTCTCCGTCCCGTCCTATGAGAAAGTCGATGTACTCCTTCTGCCTGATAAGGTCGTGCAAGAGTCTATCAAGAGCGTTCTCTATTTCTGATGCTCGTTCAATGCTCCGATGCCCGAAAAAACTGACGGTGTAGATACTCAGCATATCGCTCATACTCCTTTGCATTCAGTATATACTAAGTATAACATGGTATCAATGTGGTGTCAACATGACTGCATACAAAAGAAAGCTAAAGTGGTATGATAATAGTGAAAGTGAGGTATCGCTATGGCTATTATAAAAACTTCGTTTACGCTTCGTCTGAGCCTGATTGACCACGCAAAGATCAAGAAGATTGCTGAATCGCAGAATCGCTCCATGACCAATATGATTGAAACGCTTGTGAAAGACGCAATAAAGGAATATGAAAAGGAAAATGGAGAGATCAAACTTACTGATGAAGATATTATCGGTGAATGATTGCTCCTTCCATTATGACAAACTTTGATCCCAATGGGTTCAAAGTTACCATTTGATGAGAGAGCTGTTGGGGAACGGCTCTTTTCTTATAACTACTGATTATATCCGGTTGTCCGGTGTAATATAAATCAGACAAGCATACAACTCGGCTCTTGTTTGTTCCTATACAGTACCATACAGACTTGATCGGCAATTACGATTTTTATGGGGGTGATAGCTGTGTACAGAACAATAACAATAGATGATAGTCTGCAATAATTGCCTTGCGGATTTCTTCTTTGCTGTTACAAATGCTGAGATTGTATGCCCATTGCATACAGCTTAAAGGCGGTCTGAGCAGATCAGACCGTTTTTTCTATGTCTGAATGTGATAGAATGATGAAATATCGCCTTTCAAAATGAAAGTTATGTGAAAAATATTCCGTTTGGAATAATGCGAAATCAGGTGTTTTGTGGCTTGTAAACTGACAAAATGCATCATTCTCTGATAAGGGTACAGTGCAAAGGCTGTATCCCAGAAATGCGGAAATACGGTGTTTTGAACGATAACGGCTATTCCGTTCGGAAACGGTTGTTGTCTGGCTTTTTCGCACGGTTTGGTTTATAATTATGAGAGTACGCAGTCCGGTATGAGGACTCTGCCCCATATGGTGAACCTAATGCGCAATAGGGTTACTCGATCACTGTATGGACAACTGAATAATGAACAGTCAAATGAACGAGTAATGTTTGATTGTCGGACGGTCAAGAACCGAATGACAGGATTACTGTGTTCATTGGCGCTTCTCCGTCCGACGGAAAGGACGGAGATTTTTATGAAAAGTATTATTCAGATTCCTCGGATTCCGCTGTTCACAGAAATCGAAGAACCCAAGAGCTATGCCATCTTCATATTCGGGACAGAAAATCGGCTTCTACAGGACGAAGATACCTTCGGTGGTGCTCTTACCCGTTATCTGAGCGAGTATAATATCAGTCAGGATATGTTTGCAAGAATGACGGGGATCAGCCAGTGTACAATTTCCCGTTACCTGAATAATGAGAGAAGAATCCGACAGCGGTATCTGTGCGCGGTATGCATTGCTCTCAGACTTCACCCGTTCAGACAGAGACATCTTTTCTTCAAAAGCGATAATCTTATTCCAGGTACATACGGGTTCAAGAATCAGGCTGACTATATTCTCTGCGATTATCTGAACGGCTGTGCTTACAACGAAAACTACACCCTTACAGCATATAATGCTCACATGAAGAAGCTCGGTATGAAGCCTCTCACAAAGCTCACCTCTATTACGGAGGGCAGCGAGTAATGGGAAGGTTTTTCTATAAGCACTTCGGAGATGGTGTACCTCGTCATATTGAGGATGAATATAACAAACTCAGGCGCAAGGAAATGTGGATTGAGGAAAAAGAAGCGGACTTCCGTGCGTTTTACGTAGATTATGACGAGATCGAAGCTGTTATAGCCGATCCTACATCGCTTCCCGCAAATGAGATAGCAGCCGAAAAAGAAGCTCTTTTTCAGGCTCGGCTTGATTATCTGCCTGTTGCATTGGAAATGCTCAGAGCAGAATTTCCGGAGGGGTATGCACTGATAAAGGACTATTTTTATAGTACGGATAAGGTAACGCTGATGTTTCTCGCAAGCAAATACGGGCTAACAAAGAATATGGTGCGGTATCGTCTCAGGCTTGCAAAGGAAAAGCTGAAAGAGTATATCATCCTGCACGAAAACGAATAGACGGTTTTGTACATAGTGCTGATTTTATTCTTTTTGAAGAAAAAAATCACGAAAATCTTTCCCACTTTTCCGATTTTCACGGTAGTAAAGTGAAGGGGTTCAATCCGCAAGTGCGATGCGGACACCGAATCCCTTACGATTCTCCTTTCTGTATGAAGGGTTAAATAGAGCTGAGGGGCGGCGCGGCTTCTTTGTCCATTTTCAGGCTGTGCCGTTCCCGAAGGCTCACAATCTCTATCTCTATGTTATGGCAATCATAATCTCCTTTCACTAAGACAGCAGAGATGCTGTCGGGAGAGCCTGAGCTGCACGGCTTGGGTTCTGCCAAAAACATCTCTGAATATGATTGTTCCATTTCTCCTATTTTCAAATAGACAGCAATGCTGTCGCTCCTGCGTCGGGGAAGGACTTCCGTTCCCGACAATCTCAGGAGTTCTTTTACAGACACAAAAACACCGACAAGAAAGAGAGAGGGTGTTCTAATATGAATGAGATTTCAATCGCTGTGAGATACAACAATGATATGCGTACCGTCAGCGGACGGGAGCTTCATAAAGTTTTGAATGTCAGGACGCAGTATTCAATGTGGTTCGACAGAATGCGTGAATACGGATTTATCGAAAATACGGACTTTTTCACGGTAACCAAAAATGTGTACCGTGAAGATGGCAGACCAATGCCGCAGAAACAGATTGACCATTACCTGACCATTGATATGGCAAAGGAGCTGTGTATGATACAGCGTACCGAGATCGGTAATCGCTGTCGCAAATACTTCCTGAACCTTGAAAAGCAATGGAACAGTCCCGATGCTGTTATGGCAAGGGCGTTACAGATCGCAGACCAGAAACTGGAGCTTGCAAATCAGCAGAATAATAATCTGATCGAAACAACTGCTGTTCAGGCAAAGCAGATAGAAGTCATGAAGCCGAAAGCCGACTATTGCGATATGGTGCTGCAATCCGAAGGGCTTATGCCTATAACCACTATCGCTAAGGACTACGGCAAGTCTGCGAAATGGCTGAACAAGTGGCTTCATGAACACGGTATACAGTATAAGCTGGGGAAGATATGGCTTCTGTATCAGAAATATGCGGACAGAGGGTACATGAAGTCAAAGACACATACTGTTTACGATAGTAACGGCGAGCCTACCGCCAAAGTCCATTCATATTGGACGCAGCAGGGCCGTATATTCATCTATCATCAGTTAAAGAAAGAGGGCATCCTGCCCCTCATCGAGCAGGACGATAGCTGAAATGCTGTCGGGAGTATCCGATATTCGGGTACTGCCTACGGTACTTCACACACCTCCTGTTTTGATCGACGGCTGATGTGCCGTCGGGAGCTTCTACTCCTTGGAGTAGGGGCTGCCAACAGTACATCAATCTTTGGACATAAAAATAACCGACAGACGATGTATTACAGCACCTTGAAAACTGAATATGAAACATCAACGCTATACGATTTCTTTCTTCTGTTGAAAAAAACGGAGGTGTCCCTATGGATACATTAACAGCAGAAGAAGCATATAAGGTAATGTACGAGGGGTATCCCGAAATACTTAGTGTGAATGATATTTGCAAGATGCTCGGCATTGGGCGCAGGCGTGCCTATCAGCTTATCAATAGTGGGCAGATCAAGCGAATACCCTGTGGGCGTAATATTAAGGTCGCTAAGGTAGCTGTCATTTATTACGTTCTGCAAAGCGCACAAGAATGAACCCCGAAATCCCGTCAAAAAGTAGATTTCGGGGAAGTTGGTAGAAAAGTCTTGAAAAAAATGTTGTGTTGCGCTATGATTATAGAGTCAACAGCAGGCTATTCTACCGCTTTCATCGTGATTGGAGGATATGAAAATGAAAGCAAGTCTGCCCTTTAAGTATATTACCGCCGTGAAGAACGGCAAGCATTATGTAGTTTTCGACTACAAGGATAACAACAACAAAAGGAAGAGAAAATGGGTGGGTACTGACCTGCCCGAAAAATGTGCAAAGAAAACTCTTGCCGCCAAAGTCGAGGAGATCGTCAGCAAGTTCAGCGAAGATTTCATGACAGGAAAAGTAGCTAACATCAGCAAAGCCGCCAGCACCAATGCGGACGGCTCTACGGACAGCTCGGAATTTGAGTTTACAGCATACCTCAAGCATTGGCTTGAAAATGCGAAACCGACACTTGCATTCACTACTTATGATTCGTACAGACACAGCATCAGCAGAATTGCAGAATACTATGACAGAGAATTTCCGCACCCTATGCTCAGCGATGTAACTCCGCTTCAGCTTCAGAAGTTCTATAATGATCTGTATGAGCTTGGACGAAAAGGAAGTACGATCAGGCTGTACCATGTCAATATTCATCGTGCGCTCAAATATGCTGTCAAGATGGATATTATTCCCGCCAATCCTGATGATAAGACCGATCTCCCGAAAGCCGAGAAGCATGAGTCGAGTTTCTATAATAAAGAGGAGTTTGACAAGCTCTTTGAAGTATTCAAGGGAGACAGACTGGAGCTTGTAGTTCACATTGCTGCCTATTATGGTCTGCGTAAGTGTGAGATCATTGGCTTGAAGTGGGATGCAATCGACTTTGAACATAAGACGCTCACTGTTCGCCGTAAAGTAGTTTGCGTCTTTACCGATGGCAAAAAGGAAATCCGTGTTGAGAACAAGCTGAAAACGAAGTCGAGTGTCAGGACGTTTCCTCTTATACCTCACATCGAGCGTATGCTCTTGGAGAGAAAGAAAATGGAAGAAATGTTTTCCGAACAGCTTGGCAGCGAGTTTGACAGGGAGTATGACGGCTTTGTATGCCGTGACAATCTCGGAAAGCTCATCGAGCCGAATTTCGTTACGGGACACTTTTGTTATATGGTCCAGCACAACAACCTGAAACCTCTGAGATTCCATGACCTCCGCCATTCATGTGCCAGCCTTTTGGTAGCAAGCGGAGTTCCAATGAAAGCGGTGCAGGAGTGGCTCGGCCATTGCACTTTCAATGTGACGGCAAACTATTATAGTCACTTGGAATATAGTTCAAGAATCGAATCGGCTGACAAGATCGCAAGGCTTCTCAGCGGAGAAGGTCTTGACGGCGCGGATACGGGTTCAGATAACCCTGAGATGACACAGAATGCAACATGACCGAATCTACCAAAAAAAGTTTTGATCAGAAATCGAGAGTTCAGAAGAAAGAAAATCGAATGGTTTTGGTAGACGATTTGGTAGAAAAACAGGGTTGACCGAAAATTTTTATCTACCAGCAGTCCTTCAAAATCAACGTAAATTCGGATAAAACATTGATTGCAAGAGTGGGTTCAAAAAAATTTAGTGCCTTGTGGCACAAAATATTTCAAAAATTTTACAATTGATAAACCCTGCTCACTGTATAATTTATAGAGTTTGTTATAAGCATCTTTCAGATATCCTGAACCATAATATGTATCATTTTCAGCAATAGCCATATATACAGGTGTTTTTGCTTTGGCGAGAATTTCTAAATCACCGTCCCACTTTGAACTTGTTTCAAGATATGCAGTATAAAGTTCAGGACGTTTTCCCATAATTATAGAACCTGTTTCACCACCGCCAGACATTCCGTGAAGATAAACCCTGTCCGTATCAATATTGTAATTATTGATAAAGTATTCAGTCAATTCTATAGCCATATTTGCAGAAGTTTCTCCCCATTCATCAAGCTGTGTGGAAATTATTATCATCTTATCATTATACTTTTTAGCCTCAAATGGAAAACCTTCTACAAGATTTGCACCGACTCCCTGAAAATACAAGCCTTCCCAGCCCGGAAGCGTTACAAATAAAGCATACGGTTCAGAACCGTCATAACTTTCCGGAATATAACTGCTGAAATGAATATCTCCTTGTGTTTCAGAATGAAGAACATTATCAACTATAAAATCATTCTTTATTTGTTTTCCAAATTCTATTTTTTCCGAATCCTGATTAATAAGTTTCTTTTTCATCAAACATAAATCAAAAACATTCCAAACACCATCGTTATTTAAATCATAATCTTTTCCGCTTAAATCTAAATCTTTTGCAAGAAGAAAATCCTGTAATTCTTTAGCATCATCAATCTTATAGCTATTATTGAATTTTTCGCTTATCAAAGCTGTAATTCCTGTTAATAAGGCAAGAATTATTATTATACTTTTTTTCATAAATGCTCACTCCATTCTGAAAAAGCTGTCCAGAATATTCCGGACAGCCTTATATTTATAGTTTTTCTTAAATATTACCAGTTCTTTTTTTCTTTGGAACTGTCATGCTGAGTTTTGCGTTCCTCAACCATTTTGGCAAACCATTCTACCATTGCGGGGTCATAATGGGAGAAGAACGAACTTGTCTGAGTATCAATCTTTGAAATTGCAGTCATATCTTCATCACTGAGAGTAAAATCAAAAATATTGAAATTCTGTTCCATACGTTCAATATGAGTAGATTTTGGAAGAACTACTACACCTCTTTGAATATTCCAGCGGAGCATTACTTGTGCAGATGTTTTACCATACTTTTCACCGATAGCTGTAAGTACAGGATTTTCAAACAATCCTCCCCTACCCTCTCCAAATGGTGCCCATGCTTCAATCTGAACTTCATATTTATCCATCCATTTTTTAGCTTCGGTCTGCTGATTGAGAACGTGTGTTTCAACCTGATTAACCATGGGAACTATTTTAACAAAGTTTGCAATATCAACAAGTCTGTCAGGATAAAAATTTGATACACCAATTGCTTTTAAAACTCCCTCTTGATAAAGGTCTTCTAATGCACGATATGCACCATAATAATCTGAAAAAGGCTGATGCAAAAGCATGAGGTCAATATATTCTGTCTGTAACTTCTTCATGGATTCGTAAACGGATTTTTTAATTTCCTCATATCCGTAATGCTCAACCCATACTTTTGTTGTAAGAAATATTTCCTCTCTTGGCACGCCTGATTTCACAATAGCATTTCCGACTTCTTCTTCATTGAAATAGCTCTGTGCAGTATCAATAAGCCTATAACCAGTTTTAAGAGCATCAAGCACGCATTTTTCGCATTCCTCTTTTGTCACTTGATAAACGCCATAACCAAGTATTGGCATTTTCAGTCCGTTGTTAAGCTGTACACATTCCATAACAAATTCCTCCGTTTAATTTATTTTAAGACTGTCAACCCAGTCTTTCACATCACTTTTTGAAGCTCCTGAACGAAATCTTTCACCGTCCTGCCAGTTTCCGGAACCTGCCATTTCTTCCAATAACTTTCCGCTTTCGCCAAGTCCCGAACTTGCAGAAGTACAGAACGGAATAACATTCTTATTACTAAAATCATTTTCTTTTATAAAGTTATTTACAACCCATGAAGCTTCTCCCCACCATATAGGATAACCAATAAATACTGTATCATATGAATTCCAGTCGGCAACATCAGTTGAAACAAATTCTATATTCCTCAAATCAGGATTCTGATACTCCCGACAAACACGGCTATTTTCGTCTGTCCAGTCCAAATCGGCAGAAGAATACACATCTATAGGCTGAATTTCAAATAAATCCCCATTTATTTCATCAGCAATATATTCAGCAACTTCTTCTGTGTTTCCTGATGCAGAATAATATACTACGAGAGTTTTTCCGTCCGTATTTTCAAGTGCGGAATCTTCATTTGTTTCTGATTCACTTTCAGAAATTGTTTCCTGCTCATTAACTTTTGATTCGGAAACATCTGTAATAGATTTAGATGAACTATCAGAAACGTTTTCACAACAGGCTGAAAAACTCAGAACACAAATAAAACTACTCAATAATGCTAAAGTTTTTTTCATAATTATCTCCTCCTCGAATTTGATTTATTTTTGATGATTTTATTATAGCACTAAAAAACAGTTATGAGAAGTTCAAAATAGTTATTCAGTTTATACCAAAAGGTTTACAGATTAATAACTAATCGGAACTTCTCTTTATGTATATTTCATGGTATAATAAAACTACAATAAAATGAAAGGAAAAAAACTATGAGTAAAAAAGTTTTAATCTTATCAGGAAGTCCAAGAAAAAATGGAAACTCCGATTTATTGTGTGATGAATTTATGCGTGGTGCTTTGGATAATGGCAACGAAGTTGAAAAAATTCGTGTTGCCGAAAAGAAAATTAATTATTGCCGTGCCTGTTACTATTGCAGTAAAAACAATGGTGTCTGTTGTATCAATGATGATATGGCAGATATTCTTCAAAAAATGATAGATGCAGATGTCATAGTTCTTGCAAGTCCAGTTTACTTTTATTCTATCGACACACAACTTAAAGCATTGATTGACAGAACTGTTGCTCGCTGGCTTGAAGTTCATGATAAAGAATTCTATTATATTATAACTATGGCTGATAATCAACTTGCATTTGCTGAAACTACAATTGCGTGTTTCAGAGGTTATGCCGATTGTATTGAAGGTGCTAAAGAAATGGGCATTATTATTGGAAACGGAGTATACGAAAAAGGCAAAATAAAAGATACTATCGCTATGGAAAAAGCTTACAAAATGGGCAATTCAATAAGTTCTCATTCACTTTAAGAATAGTAAATAATACTTACAAGCAGAAAAAATAATATTAATTCAAACAATACATGAAGGAGGATTTTTATGTAAAAAAATGTAATGATTGTTGTTGGAGCAGGTCAAATAAGTATGGCAATTGCCAGAAGAATCGGTTACAACAAAAAAATTATTTTTGGTGATTATAAATTTCAGAATGCAGAAAATATATGTGCAATTATGAATAACGCCGGATTTGACTGTATACCTTTTGAAATGGATTTATCAGACAGAAATTCAATTAAATCCATGATAACAGAAGCACAGAAATACGGCGAAATAGAAATGTTAGTCAATGGTGCTGGTGTTTCTCCAAGTCAGGCAAGCATTGAACAGATATTAAAAGTCGATTTGTATGGTACAGCTGTTTTACTGGAAGAAGTCGGAAAAGTAATAATGAATGGCGGTACAGGTGTAACTATTTCAAGCCAGTCAGGTAAACGTATGCCTCAACTGACTCCGGAAGAAGACAGACTTCTTGCCTGCACGCCAACAGAAGAACTTCTATCTCTTGAAATTCTTCAACTCCAGAATATAGAAAATACACTTCATGCATATCAGCTTGCAAAACGTTGCAATGAAAAACGTGTTATGTTTGAAGCATGCAAATGGGGAGAACGTGGAGCAAGAATTAATTCTATTTCTCCCGGAATAATTGTTACTCCTCTTGCAATCGATGAATTTAATGGAATACGTGGGGATTTCTACAAAAATATGTTCGCAAAGTGTCCTGCCGGCAGACCAGGAACAGCTGACGAAGTGGCAAATGTAGCAGAACTTTTAATGAGTGAAAAAGGGGCATTTATTACAGGTACGGACTTTATGTGTGACGGCGGTGCAACAGCAAGTTATTACTATGGTGCTTTACAGCCAAAATAAAATCTAAAAAATTATAGTTTCATAAATATTATGGTTTCAACATAGATGTTTATATTTGGTGTTGAAACCAATATTTTTTTAAATTAAGGGAATTTACTGTATTTTAGCACATTCCTAAAATATGTTGTTTTTATAATTAGTTATTATGTGCTAACCTCAAATTCTGTGCAAATATACAAAATGTACTTTGAACAAATAAAATGACTTGACAAATAGCAAAATGTAGAGTATATTAATTTATGGTAAGTTGTTACTAATTATAGCCTCAAGTTAGCATTGTATAACTTATTTGTTTACAACAATCATCATAAAATGAAAGGATGCGGAAAAATGTTTATCGAAATAAGCGATATCAAAAAAAGCTATGGAAGTGGTGAAAATAAAATTGATGTGCTTAAAGGAATAAGTATTGGTATTGAAAAAGGTGAATTTTGCGTACTTCTCGGACCTTCCGGCAGTGGTAAGTCAACACTGCTTAATATTATAGGTGGTATTGATGATGCAGATTCAGGATACATTTCAATAAATGGCGAAAAAACAGAAAATATGAATGAAAAATCCCTGACAAATTATCGTAGAAAACACCTTGGATATATTTTTCAGATGTATAATCTTATTCCAAATCTTAACATTAAGGAAAATGTTGAGACAGGTGCATATTTAAGTGATTCTCCGCTTAATGTTGATGATATACTTAAAACTCTTGGTCTTTATGAACACCGTCATAAATTACCTTCACAATTATCTGGCGGACAACAGCAAAGATGTTCTATAGGCAGAGCAATAGTGAAAAATCCGGATATACTCCTTTGTGACGAGCCTACAGGAGCTCTTGATTATAAAACTTCTAAAGAAATACTCAAACTTATAGAAACAGTCAACCAAAAATACAACACTACTATTATTATGGTAACTCATAATGAGGCTATCAAGGACATGGCAGACAAAGTTATTAAACTCCGTGATGGAATGGTCAGAAAAGAAATAAAAAATGAACACAAATTGACCGCAGAAGAACTTGAATGGTAAGGGGGCGTGTGAAAAATGAAAAACCCTCTTACAAAACGTCTTCCCCGTGAATTCATGAAAGATGCCACAAAATATATAGCAATATTTATTATGATGGTTCTTCTTATTTCTGTTTGCTCGGGAATGAGAGTCGCAAATGAAAGTCTGAAAGTTGCATATTATGATAGTTTTGAACTTTATAATGTTGAAGATGGTCATATCACATTTGATAAAGCTTTGCCTGATAAGTTAAGGGAAACTTTTGAAAATGATATGGAAATGAAAATCTATGATAATATATTCTTTGATGAAGATACTTCTGAAACCGGTGCTACAATCAGAGTATATAAACAAACTGATAAATTAAATAATCCTTGCCTTTTAAGCGGTGAACTTCCGTCAAAAGACAACGAAATCGCTATAGACAGGGTTTTTGCTCAAAACAATGATATAAAAGTGGGTGACACCATTACTCTTAATGGTAAAGTTCTTAATATAACAGGTTTTATTGCTCTTCCTAACTATAGTACGCTTTATGAAAATAATACCGATTCTATGTTTGATTCTATAAACTTTTCTGTCGCTGTCATGACAGATGATGGATTTGATTCTATTGACAGCAAAAATATAGTTAACAACTATGCATGGGTTTATAATGAAAGCTGTAAAGATGATATTGAAGAAGCCGACCGTTCAGAAAAGTTCCTTGATATTCTGGAAGACGAAATATCAGATTATGATGAAAAAATCGTACAGGAACAAGTTGATGAACTGACTAAAAAACTTGAAAAAGCATCAGAAGAATATGCGTCTTTATATGCATCTTCGGGTGAAAAACCAACTAAAGAAAGTCTTTCTGTTTCACTGAGTGATTTCCTCTTCGGAATTGTTGAAGATGCTGTTGATGCACAAATGAATGGCAAAGAATACAAAATGCCCGATGATAGTGCTTTTGAAAATGAAATAGATAAAACCGACATTATAACAGTAGATAATTATATTCCAAAATATCTTAACCAAGCTATAACATTTTCAATTAATGATATAGGCGGTGATGAAGCCGGCACAATGGTAATGTGTTATATGATGATTGTAGTAATTGCATTCATTTTTGCCGTTACAATCTCAAATACCATAACCTCTGAAGCCGGAGTTATCGGTACACTTCGTGCATCTGGTTACTCAAAGGGAGAACTTATCAGACACTATATGATTCTTCCGATTATAGTAACTCTTTTTGCTGCTATTGTCGGAAACATTATAGGATATACAGTTATGAAAGATTTCTGTGTAAATCTTTATCGTAGTTCCTATTCACTCACTACATATAAAACTGTATGGGATTCATCTGCATTTTTACTTTCAACTGTTGTTCCGATTGTTCTTATGTTGATAATAAATCTCACAATGCTTACTTCCAAACTTAAACTCAGTCCGCTTAAATTCCTCAGACATGACTTGAAAAAGAACAAAAACAAAAAGGCAATGCGTCTTAATACAAAAATTCCATTCAAGACAAGATTCAGTTTAAGAATATTCTTTACAAATCTTCCTGGATATATTGTAATGATAATAGGTATTCTTTTTGGTGCTGTTCTTATAAGTTTCGGTGATATGTTCCCGAGAGTATTGGATTCATACAAAGACATTGTTATAAATGATATGATAAGTGAGTATCAATATGTACTTTACGATTATGAACAGGCTGATGAGGTTACAGACAAAGATGCAGAAAAATATGCTTCCTCAAGCTTTGACTATTCTAAAAAGGGATTTGTTACTGATAGCATAACAGTTTACGGAATAGAAAAAGACAGTAAATATGTTCCTGCAAATATTCCTGAGGGAAAAGCTCTTATTTCAACTGGTATAAGCGAAAAATTCGGTCTGAATGTGGGAGATACCATAACACTTGATGAAAAATACAAGAAAGATTCTTCCTATGATATCGAAATAGGCGGAATATATGATTATCAATCATCATTGGCAATCTTTATGAATATAGCCGATTATAACAAGACTTTCGGAAAAGAATCGGATTATTTCACAGGTTATTTTTCAAATAAGGAACTCACAGAACTTGACAGTGATGACGTTGCAGCAATTATAACAAAATCTGATTATACTAAACTTTCTGACCAGCTTACTGTATCAATGGGCGGAATGATGAATATTTTCAAATGGTTTGGAGCAATGTTCTTTATTATTGTAGTATATGTTCTTTGTAAACAGGTTATTGAAAGAAACTTCCAGTCAATTTCAATGACAAAGATACTCGGTTTCAAAAACAGCGAAATAGGTAGTCTTTATATTGTTTCCACCTCAATAGCCGTATTTGTAGGACTTGCTATTTCAGTGCCGTTTATCGACATTGCAATGCGTCAAATTTTCAAAGGTTATATATACACAATGATGACAGGATACATTCCTTATATCATAAGTCCGATAACCTATATCATAACTATTTCAACGGGAATTATCTGTTACGCAATAGTTGCACTTATCCAGATGAGGAAAGTTGCTAAAGTATCAAAAAGTGAAGCTCTCAAAAACGCTGAATAAACAAAACAAAAACGCTGAACATCTTAAATGTTCAGCGTTTTTTATTTATTGTGTCATGTAATTATCTTTTAGCAAAGGTGTCATGCTTTTCATGCATATTGCCATTGTAGAACTGTTATGTAGAAGTGCCGATAATGACGGTGAAATAACTCCGCCAAATCCCAACAAAATCAATGCTGTATTGAAACCAACAATAAAGCGATAATTTGAATTTATTCTGTGCATAAGCAGTTCACTTAATCTACGCATAACTGCAAGTTCCGTAAGTTCTGTATCTCTGAAAGTGATATCAGCCGTTTCTCTTGCAATATCCGAAGCATCACTCATTGCTACAGAAACATCAGCCACTGCCAAGGCAGGAGCATCATTTATTCCGTCACCAACCATTATAACGCAATGACCATCTGCTTTAAGCTGTTCAATGTATCTGTGTTTTTCTTCCGGAAGAACCTGTGCATGATATTCTGTTATACCAAGTCTTTTTGCAATTATTTCAGCTGCACGATTGCTATCACCGGTAAGCATTACAATATTTTCTATGCCAATTTTTTTCATCATTTTTATAGCGGTTTCTGCTTCGGTGCGTGGTGGGTCGTTTATGCAAAGAGCACCGGCAAGTTTTCCGCCGACAGCAAAATAAATAACTGATGAAGCACCAGAATTTTCATCAATATAATTCTGTTGTTCTTCTGTTATTATAACGCCCTCGTCCTCACAAACAAAATGACGACTTCCTATTATTGCACGTTCACCATGAAGTGTTGTTGCAATTCCGTGAGCAACTATATAGTTTACTTCTGCGTGTTCTTCGGAATGTACTATTCCACGCTGTTCTGCCGCCTTAACAATTGCTCTTGCCATACTATGAGGGAAATGTTCTTCTATACAAGCAGAAGTCTTTAAAACTTCTTCTTCTGAATACTCTCCGAACGGGATAACTTTTTCAAGTACGGGTTCAGCATTTGTAAGAGTTCCTGTTTTATCGAAAACAATAGTATCTGCTCTTGCAAAAGCTTCAAGATACTTACCGCCTTTTACAGTAATATTTCTGTCGGCGGATTCACGTATTGCGGAAATTACCGAAATAGGAGTAGAAAGCTTTATTGCACAGGAATAGTCCACCATAAGCAAAGATACTGCTTTTGTAACATTTCCTGTAAATAAAAGAGTAAGACCAAATCCCAAAAAACTAAATGGAACTATCCTGTCAGCAATTCTTTCCGCACGGCTCTGAATACCTGCTTTAAGACTTTCAGAATTGTCAATAAGTTCAATTATTTTTTGTATTTTGGTATCACCGTTAACTGCCCTTACTTTTACAACAATTGAACCTTCTTCAATGACTGTTCCCGCAAAAACTGTGCTGTTCGCAGACTTCATAACGGAAAGAGGTTCGCCGGTCATTGAGGATTCATTTACATAAGCCTCACCATCAGTCACCTCTCCGTCAACCGGAATAACACTTCCTGTACGAATGCGGATTCTGTCACCTGTTTTCAGTTCGCTCATTGGAATAAGAACATCTTCATTTTCATTGACGAGCCATACTTTATCGGCTTTTATTGCAAGACTTGATGTAAGTACAGCTTTAGTACGTGCATGAGTATATTCTTCTAAGAGTGAAGATATTGAAAGGAGAAGCATTATTGTTCTTGCTGTACTGTAATTTTTCTGAATAATGCAAGCTGTAATTGATGTTGCATCAAGAACTTCAACAGTAAGCTTACCCTTAGACAAATCAGACAAGCCTTTCATAATATACTTTACGCTTTTACCTATAACGAAAAACGGACGCAACGGAGCTGGAATTATAACTTTTTTTACAAAATGATTGACTCCGATTTTTATAAGTCCTTTTTTGAAATTGTCATCAATTTCCCTTGTGGCATTATCTTCAGGAATCGGAGTCAGACTACGGAAATTAAGAAGATTGATAAAATTAATAACATCTTTTCTGTGTCCTTTTTTGTAATAAATCAATAATCCACCATTTGCACAATGAGCCTCAGCAGAAATAACAAATTTGTTATCCATAGCTACTCTCTTTATGCAGTTTTCCAGTGATTTATCAAAGGCATAGCCACCGAAACGAACTCTTATACGACCTTCTCTGTCTGAAATTATTTTGTATCGCATGTTTCGTCACATTCCTCAGAAATGCCTGCCTGTTCCTTAGCTTCATAGCATAAATCTTCTGCTTCGTCCTTCATGCTCTGGAAAGTTTCCTGAGCGTCATGAGTAAGTTTCATACCCTTTGCAAGACCTGATACAGCGAGTTCTCTTGTTTTCTTTGCCTTTAAAACTTTTTCGCCGACAATAGCACCGACTGCACCAGCCAATACGAGACAGAATTTTTCATTTTTAAAGATGTTTTTCATGGAAATATCCTCCTGATAATAATTTTTTTGCAAATCAATCCAATAATTATAGAAAAGAAGGAAATCTTTGCTATTTTTTGTCTAAGTTGACATAATAATTATAACACATTTGTTCATTGATGTCAATAAAAAATTGTTAGATATAAGTAATTTAATTTATTTCAGAACATAAATTTATTATTGTCTTGAATTGAAAAACGGGACAGACTTTATTAATAAATCCGTCCCGAATTATGTAGTTCAATACTTAGTCCAAATATCCGGCATCTTCATAAGCGTCCTCAATATCTTCCATAAAATACTGATAAACTTCTTCAAATTCCTGCTCATCATCTATAGATGCAAGAACTTCCTCACCGTTTTCATATACAACTTTAAGAATTATGAGTTCAAGATTAGCATTAAGAAAATCATCATCTTCAATGGCTGGTAACATAGCAAAATACTGTTCACCATTCATTTCAAGAGAATCAACAAGTTCAAAACACTTTTTATTACCGTGTTCGTCAATTAGTTCAAAAAGTTCGGGAGTAAATTCGTTCATTCCAGACATAATAAACCTCCAATCCGGCATAAGCCACCTGATATATGTATTATACACTATTTCCGACATAATTGCAAGCGGAAAAATCCGTTATTTATTTTTGTACAATATGCATTAAAAAATTTTTTCCGATTGTTTATTATGACAAAATAAATCAAAATACAAAAAAATCTTTAAAATTACTGTTGACAAATTACAAAAAGTATGATATTATAAATACAACGAAAGGGAAAGATATTCAAGAAGATTTCCCATAGCTGAATTTACTTGGTTTGAGGACTGTCCTCAATGTAAATTATTTATAGCGGAAAGGAATGTGAGTCCGATGGAATGTATCGAAAGCCATATTAATACGGACTTACTGAGTAATTGAAATTAATATTTTTTAGGAAATATAGGCTTTTAAGCTTGTTTCGGTGAGTGAGTTTGCATAGGTTGTTTCAATTATAAGGTGAACGTATTACTTAATCTCTTTAAAAAACGGTTAATATCTACTATTTATTTTTAAGATACAGGATTATCTGAAATTGCGACGTTTAGTCTTTAAGATATATGACCCATTAATTTTATTATAAGGATTGAGTCCAATGGAAAAAGCTTATATCTTTTAAGTTCACAAAGCGTTTAGGTGAACTTTTATTCCGAGCAGTTCGGGAAATATACATAAAGGTGATACCGATGAAGTGTATTTATTCTGCTTAAAAACTAGAAGTTAATTCAGCGTAGTAACGATACAATTTAATAAATAAAAAGCCTTAGCAAATATGTTATAAAAAGCTAAGGTTTTTTTATTTGTATTAAAGTTGTCCTGTAATCTTTTTTCTATATAGAAGAGCAGACTGTTCCTGTTTGTTATCGCCAAATTCATAATATACATGACCTTTCAGAGCATCAGGAAGATACTGCTGTTGTACATAATGATTAGGAAAATCATGTGGATAAAGGTAATTTTGACCTCTTACACCTGCTCCAGTGCCGTCAAAATGCATATTCTGTAAATGACGTGGAAAATCAAGTGAATCACAGTTTTTCAAATCTTCAAGTGCGGAATTTATCGCTTTATATGCACTATTGGATTTCGGAGCGGTTGCAAGCAGAATAACAGCCTCGGAAATTGGCAGACGTGCTTCCGGAAGTCCAAGCTGTAAAGCAGAATCTACACAAGCTTTTGTTATAGCTATCGCCTGCGGATATGCAAGTCCGACATCTTCACAAGCTATACACAGCAAACGCCTGCATAAAGGTAATATATCTCCTGCTTCAATCAATCTTGACGCATAATGCAAAGAAGCATTTTCATCTGAACCACGCACCGACTTATGAAAAGCTGAAAGTATATCATAATGTTGGTCTCCGTTACGGTCATAACGCATATTACTTCTCTGAGAGATTACTTTAAGTGAATCAGAAGTTATAATTATTTTATTATTTTCGGATTCACCACAAATAACTGCAAGTTCAGCAGTATTAATAGCTTTGCGGACATCTCCTCCACAGTTATATGCGATAGTATCTAATATTTCATCATTATAAATTATTTCTGTTTTGTTTTCTTCCGACAGTATTTTAAAAGCTCTTTTTATAGCCGGTATAAGCTGTTCAGCAGTCACAGGCTTGAACTCAAACACAGTACAGCGACTTATTATTGCACTATACACTGAAAAATAAGGATTTTCAGTAGTTGATGCTATCAGAGTTATATCACCGTTTTCAATGTATTCAAGTAAAGTCTGCTGTTGTTTTTTGTTAAGGTATTGTATTTCGTCAAGATATAACAGAATACCATTTACAGCATCAAAACTACCTATATCCGAAATAACTTCCTTTATATCGGCAACAGATGCTGTTGTACCATTCAGTTTATGTAATGACATTCCGCAGTTTTCGGCTATAATTCGTGCCACTGTTGTTTTACCTACTCCGGAAACTCCATAAAATATCATATTAGGTACATGACCACTGTTTATTATACGCCGGAGAGGTTTTCCCTCTGCTAAAATGTGTTCCTGTCCCACAACGTCATCAAGAGTTCTGGGACGTATTCTGTCTGCTAATGGTGCTGACATATATTTTTCCTCCCTTAAAATTCATATGTTCTTCACATTAAAATATACCAAAAATATATAGATATGTCAAGCAAAAGGACGGATTTAAAAAAATCCGTCCTTTGTTTTTTTAGCTTTGGAGATTTCCTTTTATAACAAGAGTACTTATACCAGGTTGAACTGTCCATACACCTGTTTGCATATCCTGTGTGAAGGTTGCTGAAGGTACTGTGACCTGATTAGCAATCGTTACAAATTCGCCGGTTGTACTGTCATAAGTGTAATTTCTGCCTTCTGTCCATAATACGCCATTGAATGTCGCAGTAAGAGACGTAAGAACCGGACTGAACACATCACGAAAAACTACATCATCATTAACAGATGATGCTGTATTTCCGAAATTCTGTATTACAAAAGTATAAGTTACTGCTCCATTTTCTTCATAATCATATTGATGTGGTTAGTAATATTTACATAAAATCTATTTTAATAGTCAAATCTGATACGGAAGATTTATTTTTTGTTCTTCCATTATGTTTTGAATAATACATTTTTCGTACAACACTTTTTAGCATACTATTTCTTTCTTCCGGAGTAGCACCTTCAAAGTTTTCCAGAATATATCTTAATCTTATTCCAAGTTCCTTATCTGAAAGTCTCTCTGGTTCTATCTGAGATTCTATTTCAGCAAGAGCATTTTCAAGGGATTCTATTTTATCATTCAGTTTCTTTGAACGTTCAAGAAAAACATTTGCATCATATATTCCCTGCTCCAATAAATCATAAAGTTTTTCTTTTTGTTTTCTTGCTTTGTCAAGTTCTGCTTCAATTGGTTTGCGTTGGTCAGGTTTAATTTCTTCTTTTTTCACTTCTGAAGATATTGACAATTCATTTATTTTATTGATTCGGTTTTCAAAAGAAAACAACACAGCTTTATCAACTTCTTCAATCGGAGAACTTACTACTTTACGTTGACACTGCTTTTGCACACAGAAAATTCTTGTTTGTAATGCACTTTTACTGAATCTTCTTTTCATTTGATGACCACAGTTTTCACAAAACAACACACCATGATAATAGTTCTGAAACTCATCATCAGACCGGACCTGTGATACAGGATTGTTTTTTATTTTATCCTGAACTAAATTAAATATATCCTCAGAAATTATTGCCTGATGTTTTCCTTGACACACAAATGACTGTTTTTTGTAAGTCCAACAGATTTTACCGGAATACACTGGGTTCTTTAAAATACGTCTTATAGTTGTTTCTGCCCATTCATTGCCTTTTGCAGAAAGCATTCCCATAGAATTAAGTTTTGTTGATATATATCTTGCACCATGTCCTTCAAGATACAATTTATATATAAGTCTTACAATTTCGGCTTCTTCCGGAACTATTTCCAAAGTATGCACCTTTGGAGCAGGCTGTATACGTCTATAACCATATGGAGGTATTCCTATATGATTTCCACTTTTTATAGTAGCTAAACGTCCTGCTTCAAGTCTTCTTTTGATTGTTTTATATTCTCTACGTGACATAAACAATGAAAACTCAAAATACTCTTCATCAAATTCATTATTCGGGTCGTAGGTCTTGACGGGAGTTATAATTTTAGTATTCGACTGCTTGAACGCCTGTGCAACTATTCCCTGGTCTATGGTATCTCCTCGTGCAAGGCGTTCCACCTCAACAACAAGAACTCCTTCATATTTATTCTGTGCAAGGTCTGATAAAAGCATCTGCATTTGCGGACGTGCTGAAATACTATCTCCGCTTACGACTTCCTTGTAAATCTTCACAATATTCAATTCCTGACGTTTAGCAAGTTCCATAAGTATGGATTGATGACGTGCAAGGGTTTCCCCTTCTCCCCTTGCTTCTGCTTCTAAATCCATTCGGGATTTACGCAGATATATACAATATTCGCTCATATTTTCCTCCTATTTTAAAAGCCTCGTTGGTATATATCAACAAGGCTTTTGTTTTTATTTAGTACTGAATTTTACTTTACCACTATTTGCAATTTCTTCATAGTTATCATTTGTTATTCTAAATTCTGTTTCAATTTCATCAATACTTGTTATTCCATTGCTTTCTAAATCAGAACTCAAAAGTTTAATATCTGATATAGCCTTTTTTCCTGCATAGACTTCCTGGGAACATAATGCAGTTACCATATAACCATTTATAGCAACATCATCACAATGTATATTAATATTTTGACCTGAATTATTTTCTATGTACAATAATACAGCAGCTCCCCAAAATGAATTTTCATCAACATATTGACCTACTATTTTTATTCCGTCCTGTTCAAACAATGTTGTTCCATTAATATTATTAGTTTCATCAACAGTTTCAGATGTTGTTATTGTTATACAATCAGAATTCTGCTTTGTCTGATATGTATCTGGGTCAAAAGTATGCAAATATAATTCTATTTTTCCGATATTCTCAATTCCAGCAGCTTTTAGTTCAGAAGAAAATAAAGTTATAGAATCGTTTGTCTTGTTTCCGGCTGTAACAGTAGCAGAAAACCAATCATTTATCATATAATCATTAACAATTAAAGCGTCTGCACCTATACCAACATCTTTATCAGAATCGTTTTCAATTAAAACATTTAGTTTAGTTCCCCAAATAGAATCTGTATCAATTCCAGTAGCAGTAAATTTTACTCCATCTGTTTCCCAAAGAAGCTGTTCTTCTATACTTGGAACCTGTTTCTTTTCCTCTTTAGACTCATCTTTAGAAAGCTCTTTTTGTGAAGTTTTATTACCTGAATCAACAGAAACAATTTCAGTTTTTTTATCATCGTCTTTAGTGATAGTGCTTATTCCTCCAATTACACAGCCAATGCATACTAAGCCAATTATTCCTTTTAAAGCTTTTTTCATATAAGTCCTCCTATTAAATAAAAAATTATATACATTTCATGATATACTAATTTTTACAATTTGTCAATAGATATTGCAAAATTCGCCAAAAAAAACCTAAATCTGCTTTGTGCTTTTTTCGATTTAAGGTCTTTTTTGTGTTATTTACTTGTTTTGACTGTCTATAAAGTTTTTGAATTGACTAAAAACTTGACGTTCTAACGGGTGTGAAAGAAACATATTTCTGTCATACAGTATTCGCATTCTTTCTGCTCTGATTCGTGCAGACGTTATCGAGATATTACACACACGGGCGATATCCTCTGCGGTGTGAAGGTTTAACCCCCACAATACACATGCCGGAGCTAACACGTCTATTGCAAATCTTTCCGCTTGGTATTCGTTATCATCTGTATAAATACCATTATTAGTCGTGTGCGATAGTACTAAATGCCCTATCTCATGCATTATAGTATAACGTTTTTGCGGTATCGGCATGTCACGAACTATCATTTGTATTTCATTTTCTGTAGTTATAGTTCTGCCTTGTTCTCCAGGGTCGAGCAAGCCGGTGATATCTTTTCGTACTGTTATGCCCATTGATTTTGTTATAGATTTAATATCAATTGGCAGTTCGGATACTTTGTGGGAAATCAAAAATTTCCAGCTTGCGTTTCTTGAGCTTTTATAAATTTCATAGTTCAATAAAAACACCTCCGGAGATTATTTTAACCCTCGGAGGTGTTTTTTACTATTAATTAATAATCGGTATCTTCTGGCAAAGCTTTAATTTTTTCTAATTCTTCTGCTGTAACAGGCTTTTTAACAAATTTATGGTCCGTTCGTCTTGCAACCTGTGTGCCCACTATTCTTTGGTTGTTTATATTTTCTCTTCTACTTGTACTTATCCATTCTTCCATTTTCCCGAGTATTTTTATTTGGTCACGCTCGGAGAAGTTCTTGAATATGTCAAGCAACTCTTGTTCATTTTGTGTTAATTGCTTTTGGTTGCCGTTCGGCTCTTCTGTTCTTCCAAGAAGATAATCCACGGATATATTAAAATGCTCTGAAAGTTGCATTAAAATGTCTGATTTTACAGAAGTTCCATTTTTCCAGTTGTTTAAGTTTCCAGAACTAACACCAATTTCTTTTAAAACACTGGTTGGTTTTTCATTGTTTACAGCACATAATTGTATAAAACGTTCATAAAACATAAACATCACCTCTTTTAAATTGTACATATATCCAAAATTGCATTTTAATGCTTGACATTTGCATTATAATGCGTTATAATAATAACTGTAGTCAAGCAGTGCTTAACTTGCTACTTAAATTATAACACATAAACTCAAAAAAGTCAATGTGTTTCTAAAAAAAGGAGGGTTGATAATGAGTAAAGGAAACCGTGTAAAGCTCGAACACAGAGTTGAAGAACTTGAAAAAAGAGTTGAGCAACTCGAAAGTGAGAAAGCCAAAAAAAGCGGTAAGTTGAGCAAACTCATCAAAATAACACTCAACATTACCGCCACCGCCAAGACAGCAAAGTTTATAATAGACTTGCTGAACTGGTTCAAATAAGGGAACGGGGCGAAAGCCCCAACCCTTACAAATTATAACACGGTTTTAGCTTTTTGTCAACCCTTTATTTTATTGAAAAGAGGTGAGAACTTGGAAAGAATATTTGAACTTATTACAATTATCGCTAATTTTGTATGCGATATTGCAATAATCGTATATTTATACAGACATCATGACGATTAAGGAGGCGATTTTTTGAACGTCGGCGAAAACATTCGCACAATCCGAACAGCTCAAGGTCTGACACTTGAGCAGGTCGGAAACAGCTTAGGAGTTTCAAAGCAATTTATTTTGCAACTCGAAAAAGGTTTAAGAACTCCTAACTTAAGTCAGCTTTTGGAGATTTGTGACATTTTGTGTTGCACTCCGAATGATATATTAAAAACAGAAAGGAAGAATTAAAATGAACGAAAACAAACTTGAAGTCTACAGCAACGTTGAATTCGGTGCTGTAAGAACTCTCACAATCGAGGGCGAACCTTACTTTGTAGGTAAGGACGTTGCAACTATCCTCGGATACAGCAATTCAAGCAAGGCTATTGCTGACCACGTTGACGAAGAAGACAAACTCAATAACGAAACGTTATCGAGTTTAGGACAGCGTGGAGGTTGGCTTATCAATGAAAGCGGGCTTTACAGCCTTATCTTATCAAGCAAGCTCCCAACGGCAAAAAAATTCAAACGCTGGGTAACAAGTGAGATTCTTCCGGCGATTAGAAAGCACGGCTCTTATAACGCCGACTATTCTTCATTGTCTCCGCAACTCCAGTATCTCATAAGTCTCGAACAAAAAACTAAAGCACTCGAACAAAAACAGACCGAACTCGAAAACAAACTCGCTGAATCTGAAAAGAATCGTGATGAGAT
>CAKSMF010000013.1 GCA_934474025.1 uncultured Ruminococcus sp.
AACCACCCTAACGTAAGAGCTTGCGTTAGGGTGGTGCAACTCAACTGTGGAAACTGTGGATAATTGCTTTTTGAGGTTGAGTTGCAATTTTTGTGAGGGCGGATTAAAATCCGCCTGAATAAAAATTTATGGAGGTTTTGTTGTGGGAAATTCTGCTAAAATCCGTCAGTTTACTGTTTGTCAATTTGAACACAATCCACGTACCGGCGAATATATTAAAAATCTTGATGAGATTATTAGGGCTCTTAAAAGCTATATAAGTTTTACTGATTGGGCTTATTGTATTCATGATAAGGACGTGTATACGGATGATGCACTTGATGATATGCGATATACATTGTCTTGTGAGGCGAAAAAAAGTGGCATTACTGACGAATCTGCAATATCAGAGTATATAAAAAATAATTCTTGGGCATCTGTTGGAGAATCTAAAGGCAAACATATACATATTGCTGTTAGATGTTCTAATGCTGTTAGTATTGAAAATATATCTAATTGGCTGGGTGTACCGGAATATCTTGTTAAAAAGGTTAAAGGACGTGGAGCGTTCCTTGATTCAGTTGAATATTTGACTCATGAGCGTGAAAAACAACAGTTGCTTGGTAAGCATCGTTATGACGATTCTGAAATTTTCGTTTCTGAAAATTTTAAGGATTGGCGAGAACAATTAAATAGTCGTAAGATTGATGAGGAAAAGTACGGAGTAGGGAAGAACCGAAAGCAAAAGTATATTATTGATGTGTCTAAATATGGCATGACCCTTAACCAATGCTTTAAAGAGCTTGACGGTGATGAGTATATAGGTATGCTTGGCAAGCTTCAGCGTGCAAGGCAAGAATATTTAATCAGAAATTCTTTACTGCCAAATACACGTATTAATATATATGTTTATGGTGCGGGTGGCACTGGAAAAGATGTGTTTTCAGAACTTTTGGCATATGCTTTGTATCCGGAATATGAGGATATACGTGATATTACTTTTGGTATCGGTGACGGGCATAGTACTTTTGACGGATATGACGGACAACCGGTTATTACTTGGTCTGATGTACGTGCGGGGCATTTTTTTGCACTTGGCAAAAGGCTGACTCTGACAGCTCTTGACCCACACCCGAAACAGCAGGGAGGCAATGTTGATGTTAAGTTTGGTAATACTAGACTTGTTAATTCTTATAATATTGTCAATGGCATAGAACAATATCATTTATTTATTAAAGATATTTCTGAAAGGTTTAGGGAATCTGGTAATATTGAGCAGTTTTACAGACGTTTTCCTGTTGTGGTTTTTTTGTCTCCAAATAAGTTTACTGTTTTTGTTAATTCTGGCATTTATTTTGGCAATGGGAACTACAGCAAATATGAAATATATAAGGAGATATCGGGTAGTTTTGCGGAACTACAAAAATATTGTGGTTCAAACAGAGAACTGCTTAAAAAGATATCTCGTGGAGCTATTTCACCAGTAGTTGACGTTATTAATGATATTAAAAGTAAACTTGATTCACCTGAACTGTCTCAGGAAGATATTATATTACATTTTGATAAATTGGGTTTTGGCTCTGTGCTGTCTACCGGTAGCAAGTTTGTTAAATCAGATGATTATGAAACTATATGTTAGGTGATTCGCATGAGGAAAAATGAAATCGAAATAATTATGACATACTTATATAATAATAGGTGTCGCTTGGAAGATGAAGTACATAAGTTACAATCTAATGTAAGAATGCGAAAAATCTCGCTTACTGACCTTACTGAATTGATGTATGCTACAGCTTATAGAGATGCGTTTGAGGAGATATCTAGAGATATTATTAATCTTCTTAATTTGCACACTAAGCTTGACAGCAAGAAATATTGTACCTATTGCCAAAAGTGTAAGTTTTTGGGTGCAGAATGTGAGGGCTATCAGTGCGAAGTTGTTGCTTGCTGTAGTTTTGATGATTGTGCATATTCTCAAAATTTTAGTTGGTGTTTCGTGCCAAAGTAATGGGGAATTATCCTGTTACTTTTGAAACATTACTTATTGCACCAAATGTATGTTTGGTGCAATAAGTGTTACTGTTTATAATATTTTGTGAAATACGCTGTATCAGAAGTTGTGATGAAACAAGTCTGATACAGCAATATATACAATAAATTATTATTTAGATAAAAAAGTTTTTTACGCTTTCTGCAAAAACGCAATACTCATGCCTATAATTATTCTTTAAACCAAGAAGTAAGCTAATATCACTAATCACTTCTTTAAATGTATTAAGATGTTCAGTTGCCAACTTCCAAACGAACTTGATTATTATATATGTAAGCAAATAATAATGTCATTTCTTTCCGTCAAGTTAAGAAATTTAAATTTCTTATATATTATAAAGATAACTGATTAGCATCACCAAGCTCCTTAGCTAATTTTCCTGATGATGGAATATTTTTTGTATAATATTTTTCAAATCCGGTATTATCATTGATTTTTTCTGCTGATGCAAGTATGGCATTCTTTTTTAGATTTATAACTTGTACTCCCTGTGAATCTCTTGTGGTTTTTGCAGAAATCATTTCTGTATTAAATATCAATGCATGACCACTTGATGTTTTCAGCAATATATCACAATTTTCTTGAATAAATACAGCATCTACAAGTGGTGATTTATCAGAATATGCTTTCATAAGTTTTTTGCGGTTTGTTTTTGTTTCATAGGATTTCAGTGGGATTTTTGAAGCTTTTCCGTTTTCAAAAAAGAAAATTATATATCCACTATAATCAGTAGTAGGAATAAGCATTTTAAGAGTTTCATTTTCGTCAAATGATAACTTAGCCGGTAAATAATCACCCATCAGGCTTGCTTTTGTATCATCGAATGCACTTGCTTTAGATTTATAAGCCTGCTCCTTATTGGTAAAGAAAATAAGTTCGGTTTTATTTGAAACTTCAAAATTTTGACTTATATAATCCCCTTCTTTAAGCTTGTGTTCTCCACTCATTCGTAAGGACTGTGGAGTTATTTTCTTGAAATATCCGCTTGCAGTTACAAATATATTCACTGGATAATCAGGTGTATCATCAATTATTTCCGGTTCTTGTTCTGCATATTCACAAATCAAAGTTTTTCTTGGCTGTGAATAGTTCTTTATAACATCTTTCAATTCTTTTATTATTATTTTTCTGATTTTTTCTTTGTTTTGTAGAATATCTTCCATTTCCGCAATTTCATTTTTCAAATTGTCAACTTCTTCAATACGTCTTAATATGTACTGTCTGTTAATGTTGCGGAGTTTTATTTCTGAAACATATTCAGCCTGCTCAGTATCTATTTTGAAAAACTTCTCAAGATTCGGCACTACTTCATTTTCATTTTGAGTTTCACGAATAATCTTAATTGCTGTATCAAGGTCAAGAAGAATCTTTGAAAGTGCCTCAAGCAAATGCAATTTTGATTTCTTATTCTGTAAATCGTGATTTGTTCTACGATAGATACATTCTTCACGGAACGCAGTCCATTCTGTAAGTATCTCTCTTACCCCCATAACTCTTGGTGTTCCTGAAATAAGTATATTAAAATTACATGAATAGCTATCCTGTAACGGAGTAAGTCTATAAAGCTTTTGCATAATTTTTTCGGGGTTTGTACCACGTTTCAAGTCAATAGCTATCTTTAAACCGTCTATATCTGTTTCATCTCTGATATAAGAAATTTCACGTATTTTATTTGCCTTTACTAATTCTACTATTTTATCTATAATCGATTCAATGGTAGTTGTATAAGGAATTTGTGTTATCTCTATACAATTTGATGATTTATCATATCTATAGTGTGAACGTACTTTTATACTTCCCCTGCCCGTTTCATAAATCTTTCTGAGTTCATCCTCATCATAAAGAATAGTTCCGCCACTTGGAAAATCCGGTGCTTTAAGAGTTGTTATTATATCATGGTCGGGATTCTTCATAAGTGCTATTGTAGTTTCACACACTTCTGCAAGGTTAAACGGACAAACATTACTTGCCATTGATACAGCTATACCAGTATTTGAATTTACAAGAACTGTCGGAAATGTGGCTGGAAGTAATGTCGGTTCTTGCATAGTATTATCGTAGTTCGAAACAAAATCAACAGTTTCCTTATCAATATCCCTAAAAAGTTCATTGCAAATCTTTTCAAGCTTTACTTCTGTATAACGTGGTGCAGCAAAATGCATTTTACTTGAATAAGCTTTGCCAAAATTTCCTTTTGAATCTATATAAGGGTGCAAAAGTGCTTCATTTCCCTTAGTCATACGGACAAGAGTTTCATATATAGCCTGGTCACCATGCGGATTAAGTTTCATTGTTTCACCAACAACATTAGCAGACTTTGAACGCTCTTTTTCAGGATTAAGCAATCCCCTTTTATACATCATATACAAAAGTTTACGGTGTGACGGTTTAAAGCCGTCTATTTCCGGCAATGCTCTCGATATAATAACACTCATTGCATACGGCATATAGTTCTTTTTAAGAGTATCAGTTATTTTTTCATCAATAATACTTCCTGAACCTTCTATATAAGCATCATGTTTAAAAACTGTTTTATTATTAGCTGTTTGTTTATTTTTTGCCATATTAAAAAATCTCCTTTATTTTTTTACCTGCTCTATAATTATAGTGTTTTATTTGTGCATAATTCACAGTGTCCTCACCGTCCGGAAACCTTTTATCTTGTGCAACATGACTAATCTTTTTTATAATCTGAATATTGTATGGCTATTCTTTTTTCTGGGTGTACATCAAACATATACAGATAAATTAAAAACATATATTCAAGAGGTTTCATAAGAATATATATTATATCAGCCCTTGCTTTTGTAGTGATATGCTTTGATATCGGATAGCCATATGTATCATAGAATTTTCTTATTTTTCTATGAAATACAGGAAAACGTTCTGCAATAAGGTCTTCAAAGGCATTTGCAACAAGCAACTGTCTATTAACAATTATTCTCTGATTATGGCGTATTCCATAACGAATGGGTTTTACAATTTCTTTATGTCCACATACTGCAACAGTACACAAATAGTGTCCCGAATAGTCAAGGGGTGGCGGAGGCGTTTGTGTTGAAAAAGTCCAGTCAGCCGTCATTGTGAAAGCCTTTATAAAACCGTCAATTCCCTGTCCAAGAATAATATAAAGTATTTCGCATATCGCAATTATAGGAAGCATAAGAAAAAAACTTAATTTAGTCATTCCAGAAACAGTTGACATAATTTTATGTAACCTCTCCCCTGCTTTCGTTCTGAAAACTGTTTCATGCTCATTATTGAATTTAACCTGCTCAATTATATGAAAATATATTCGTCTTGCAGAAATTAATATCAGATTGAAATAGTACAGATAATAAAATAAATAATATGTTATAAAATTTCTAAGCATTTGTATCTGTATAAGTCCTATAAATAAAAGCATTAATACATCAAATGCAATTAGTATTGCGGATTGCAAAGGCGGTGTTTTAACTGGTTTTCGTACACATAAAAGTATAAGGCTTAAAATTCCTATTATAATAATCCATTCTATTATCGTACTATATTCACTATTCAATAACTCATGGTATTCATGATAATATATAGCTGTTTTATAATCTTTATCTGTTATTGAACTAAAAGACATAAGAGACAAATAATATATTCCTCCGATAACTATGGTGGATATATCTGTAAATATTGCTTTATGAACGTTCTTTATAAGATTTCTTATATTAAAAAATGTAAGTACACACGGCAACCATAAAATCAATGCCACCATTATAAATGCTGTAAATAAATCATCTATACTACCTACATTCATAAATATTACAACTGGTATACATAATACGAGACTTAAAAAAGTATATTTAACAACATTTGAAGTCTTTGATACCTCATTATCAAGTTTACTTTTTCTGTATTTCTTATATAATAATATACATACTATCAGCACTGCAATTACTATAAAAAAGCAAATTGTATTAGTAAAAAATATTATATTAATCACCTTCCTTTTTTCGGAAACTTATTGCATAATACACAAGTAAAGTTGTCTTCGGACGGTAGGGTGACTATAAATTATGCACAAAATATCAGCTTATATCAGCAAGTTCAAGATAATCTGCACCATATTCAGAAATATATTGTTTTCTGCTCTGTAAATTATCGCCTAACAACATTTCAAATACTTCTGCTGATTCTGTTATATCGTCTGCTGTAACCTTTATCAAACGTCTTGTATCAGGATTCATTGTAGTAAGGGACATCATATCAGGTTCATTTTCACCTAATCCCTTTGAACGTTGTATAGTATGTTTCTTATTGCCTATCATCTTAAGAATATGCTGTTTTTCCTGCTCTGTATATGCAAAATATGTCTTATCCTTTGTGTTAATTTCAAACAATGGCGATTCTGCTATATATACATAACCTTTTTCAATAAGTGTAGGAGTAAGTCTATAAAGCATAGTTAATATAAGTGTTCTTATCTGAAATCCGTCAACATCTGCATCAGTACATATTATAATTTTACTCCAACGGAAATTATCTATATTAAATGTAGAAAGTTCTTTATTAGCCTTTGAAGTTACTTCTACACCACACCCCAATACTTTTATAAGGTCTGTAATTATTTCACTCTTGAATATTTTTGCATATTCTGCTTTGAGACAGTTTAAAATTTTTCCCCTTACAGGAATTATTGCCTGAAATTCTGCATCACGGGCAAGTTTTACAGAACCTAAAGCTGAATCACCTTCAACTATATATATTTCACGTCTCGAAACGTCCTTTGTACGACAATCTACAAACTTATCAACCATATTTGACAAGTCTATACTTCCTGTAAGCTTTTTTTTCACATTCAGACGAACTTTTTCAGCATTTTCCCTGCTCCGCTTATTTATGAGAACCTGTTCCGAAATTTTCTGAGCTTCGTCAGGATTTTCCATAAAATATATTTCAAGCTGATGTTTAAGAAATTCTGTCATCGCTTCACGAATAAACTTATTAGTAATAGCTTTCTTTGTCTGATTTTCATAGGAAGTCTGCGTTGAAAACGATGATGAAACAAGAACAAGACATTCTTCAACGTCTGTATATGTTATTTTACTCTCGTTTTTCTGATAACCATTATTCTGCTTTATAAAACTATCTATCTGATACACAAAGGCACGTTTTACTGCGTCTTCCGGAGAACCGCCATGTTCAAGGAAACTCGAATTATGATAATATTCAGTAAGTTTTATTTTATTGGAAAAAGTCACAGCAACATCAAGTTTAACTTTATATTCAGGTTTATCTTCACGGTCACGACCTCTTTTTTCAGCTGTCCAATGCTGAATATTTGTCAATGTCTTATCCCCTGCTATTTCATGAACATAATCTATTATTCCGTTTTGATATATAAACTCTGTCTCTGTAAAATCTCCTGTTTCTGTTTCTGAACGAAAAACAAAAAGTATATCCGGATTTACAACAGCTTGTCTTTTAAGAATATCACAAAAATACTCATCTGAAACAGCTATATCAGTAAATACTTCTAAATCAGGTTTCCAATGAGTTTTTGTTCCTGTCTGTTTTCTGTTACAAGGTTCTTTATGTAAGCCTCCGACATTATCACCTTTTTCAAAATGAAGATTATATTTAAAACCATCTCGTATAACTTCAACGTCCATAAATTCAGATGAAAACTGTGTAGCACACAATCCGAGACCATTCAATCCAAGTGAATATTCATATGATTCTGCCGTATCGTCATACTTTCCTCCTGCATAGAGTTCACAATATACAAGTTCCCAGTTATAACGCTGTTCATTATTATTGAAATCAACAGGACAGCCACGTCCAAAGTCTTCAACTTCTATTTCATTGTTTCTGTAATGAGTTACTATTATCTTTTTTCCATAGCCTTCTCGTGCTTCATCGATAGAATTTGAAATAACCTCAAATACTGAATGTTCACAACCGTCAAGACCATCTGAACCAAATATTACCGCCGGACGTTTTCTTACTTTGTCAGCACCTTTAAGCATAGTAATACTATCGTTGCCATAATCCTTTTTATCAGCCATATTATTATAACATTCCTCTCTTTTATTTAAAAGTTTCCTTACTATCATAACATATTTTATAATCTTTTGCAAGGAAAAAAATACACAAAAAAAGAACTATTGTTCAAGCTGTAATGCATATATATTTTCCGAGGTGATACAATGTTTATTGAAATTATAAAAAATATTTTTTTCTTTGCTCTTCATGTTGAAGGAAATAATGCTTTTCCTAAACCCCTCTCAAAAAAAGAAGAAGAGGAATGCTTCATCAGAATGGCTGACGGTGACAAATCAGCCCGCAACAAACTAATAGAACACAATCTGAGACTTGTCGCTCATATAGTTAAAAAATATGCTTCAACAATCTCGGAACAAGATGAACTTATTTCCATAGGAACTATTGGTCTTATAAAGGCTGTATCTACTTTTGACTACACCAACGGAGCAAAATTCGCCACATATGCAAGCAGGTGTATCGAAAATGAAATACTTATGAGTTTTCGTTCTGCTAAGAAAACTGCCAGTGATGTATACATAAATGAACCAGTAGAATTTGACAAAGACGGAAATGCTGTAACTTTAATGGATTTAATTGATGATGGTGTAGATATTCATGAACAGGTTGATTTATTGATACGTTCAAGACAATTATATCAGTTTCTTGACAAGTGTCTTGATGAACGTGAACTTGAGATAATTATATATCGTTATGGACTATATGGAAAAAGTCCTCACACACAAAATGAAACATCAAAAAAACTTAATATATCACGTTCATATGTATCAAGACTTGAAAAGAAAGCTATTGAAAAACTGAAAAAAATGTATGATACTACTCCGTTCTGAAAATATATATAAAGACCTGCTCCGTTATGTTTGAAGCAGGTCTTTTTTACTATTAGTTACATGAATTTATTTATTGAATCCTTCTTTTTTGCCAACGTACATCTGTACCAAAAAATTGCATATTTTTATATTGAGTGGTAATACGTGATGCTACTCTTTCATCATATCGTTCTTGTATTTCTTCATGAGTAAGATTAGTACTTATAATAGTAGGTTTTTTAAAATTAAGGCGTGTATTTATAATATTATATATCGCTGATTCATAAAATGATTTTAAATATTCTGTTCCTAAATCATCTAAAATAAGCAAATCTGTTTTCATAACGAGATCTGTCATTTCGGAAGAGTGTTCATAGCTGAAATGTTCTTTTTCGATTTCACGAAGAATATTTATAGTTGAATCATATACAACACTATATCCTTTTTCAAGTACTTTATTTGCAACAGCAAGTGAAAGATGTGTTTTTCCTAAACCAGTTTCACCGAATATCAGAATATTTTCAGAATCTGTAGTGAAATTATCTGCATAGCTTTTCAAATATTCAAATATACGTTTCATAGTAAAATAATCATTATCTTTATAGTATGAAAGATTAAATGTATCAAAACTTGAAAGTTCAAGGTGTGAATGTTTATTTATTTCATCTGCTTCAAGTTTTCCGCATAATTTACTGAAACACTCACACATAGCAGAATTATCAGTATATCCGGTATCATTGCATTTGGGACAGGTGTAATGAATGTCAAGATAATCTGCCGGATATCCATTATGAACAAGATGCCATCTTGATGCCTGCTGTGCTTCAAGATTATCTCTTTTTAATTTTTCAATTTTTTGTTGTATATAGTCACTATTCTGAGGATTTTTACCAGCGGACATACATATTTTTATTAATTCTTTTCCGGAATTTGCTATTTTATTATTGATTTCCCTTATCTGAGGAAGTTTTTCATTTATTTCCTCTATACGCCGTTCATTCTCCAAAACAGCATTTTGCCGGCGATTCTGTAATATTATCCGTGCTTTATCAAATATTTCTGGTTTCATATTATATTACCTCAAAAATCGTTCACAAATATTTTATACATATCAATATTAAAATTACTATTTTTCTTGTTGTGTTTTTTCTTACCCTTATTTGATTCGTATTTTTCCTGAGCATCTTGTAAAGTCGTTATATTTCTTTCGTGCCAGTCTTTTATAATACCATTTATATAGTTGATATTAAGATTATTCTGACACCTCGGCAATGAAATTTCATAAGCATATTTAACCATATCTGTATTTATATTCCAGTTTTCCCAATTTTTTATTAAAGATTCCTGCTCAGGTGCAAGTTGCCTTATATTGAAAATCTGCATAATATTATGTAAATAATCACCTTTTTGACCATATTTCTGAATATTTTCCTGTTTACGAAGTTCGTCCGCTTTTAAAGCTTCCTGAAATGTATTAATATTCTTGTCATGCCAATTAGTAATAATTCCATTAATATATCCTATACTAAGCTTATTCTGACATATTGGAAGAGAAATCTCATAAGCATATTCAACCATATCTATAGTTATGTTCCATTTGCTCCATTCTGAAATCATTTTTTCCTGTTCTTTAGTGATACGGCTGATATTCAGAAATTTCATAACCTGACATATATAATCATGTGAAGTTTTCAAGTGTTGTACTTCATTATCAGCTTGTTCCAAAGTGTTTATGTTATTTGAAATCCATTTACAAGCCACATTATAGATAAATTCCGGATTAGTTTTATTCATTTCTTTACAATAGCCTATAAGAGTCATAATTACTTCTTTTTTCATTCCTAAAGTTTCATGCATATTCAGTATGCTATTTAATTGTTCGGTATTTATAGCCCCAAGAATTGATTGTACAGCACTTATAAGTTCTGCAACATCAGGCGAACTCATTTTTAAATCACGTATTTCTGTGCCTGTCCAGTGTTTTTTTTCTGAGAACAGACTTGGTTCAGCCAGAATTTCTTGAATAGTTTTTTCTACTTTCTGTACTTCATCGGGAATTATATGAGAAGTATTAACATTCTGTTGTGAAACAATAACATTTGCCTGTTGCCAGAATTTAATAGCTTTTCTGACAGTTTCCGGATTTGCTCCTGTATTGTCTGATATTTCGTCTTCTGAACATATTTTTCCGGAGTTTCTTAAAATATACAATAATACTTTTATATATTCCCCATCTGCAATTTTCAGCAAATTATCGGCAACTACGCACGGCACACCAAATGTATTTCCGGATACACCATTATTTAATTTGATTTCCAAAAAAATTCCTCCTTTCAGTTGATATTTCACTAATGATATTATATCACATTTTTTTAAAATTGTCACCGTACATAATGCACAATTTTTATATCAAATATTTTCAATAATGTGTTTTGCAGTTGAATATTTTTGTTTCCAGTGTGCGAGTTTTTCGCTTGAAACGGCATTTTTATCTATTATACGGGTAGTATCGGAATTGTGTTCTATATCGGCAAGCTTTACAGCTTTTGCTACAGGATTTCCTGCAATGCGTTCGATATATTTATAATAGTCAGTGTCTTTTTCATGGGTAAGAAGCCTAAGAGCATCTGTTACTTCCGGAGGAAAATCCTGCTCCAGCTCTTCAAAAGTCATATCAGTATCTTCCACAACATCGTGAAGCAATGCTGTACAGACAGTTATTTCATCAGTCATTTGTTCAGCAATATGATATGGGTGAAATATATATGGTACACCATTAACATCATATTGCCCATGATGAGCTTTATAGGCAATCTGCATTGCTTTAACCGTAAGTTTTGTATAAATCATATCTACCTCCGAAAAAAACAGGACTGTGCAATATATGCAGAGTCCCATAATTATTATATATTATTGTTCAGGCTCAAGTGAAGAAAGGTCAAGCTTGAACGGTGAATATCTTTTTAATGAGGCATTATTTTTTTCCGGAACTACATTTTCAGCAAGACCTTCCATATAGTCCGTAAAATCATCATTATATTTAAGAAGTTGCAAAGAATATATATACTGGTCTGACCAGAAATCATCTTCGGTCATACGTTCTCTGAGGTCGCCCCTGATTATAACATAAAGTGTATCTTCATCATATTCATAAAGTGTAGCTTTGTTCATTTCAAGTTTATCAAAAACAAATTGTTTATATTCTCTGTCAGCTTTTTCAGCATCAGTTTCTTCAGCAGTAGTAGTTGTTGTTGCAGAATCTTCTTCTGATTCACTGGCAGTAGTTGTTGTGTATTTCTGTACAAGAATTTCATTTTCATAAGGGTCAGTTGTTGTAGTTGTCTGTGAATCCTGAGTATTTGTTGTAGTTGTAGTAGTGGTAGTTACTGTATTTGTCTCTCCCGAAACAGTTGTAGTGCTTGTTGAAATATATTCGTCATAGTCTTCACTGCATTCATTCATTTTGTACATTTTTTCCATGTTGTCTTTTTCATTATTGATTTCCTTGACATAATTTTCAGCTTTTCGGCGTAATGACTTTTTATCATCGTCACTAAGTGAATCGCCATTTTCGTCTTTAAGGTCAATTGAAATGTACTTTACTCTTGCAAAATTGTCATCAAAATAATCTTTAAGTTCATCTTCTGAACAGCCTTTTTCACCGTCGAATCCGTAATAATATTCAAAAATAGCTTTCTGCATATATTCATACTCGCCGTAATAATTATTGCCACTACCGGTAGCTTCAATAACAGTTTTAATTGAATCTTTGCTGACACCGTTCTTTGAATATATGTCACTGCCGTCAGAACTAATTTTCTGGTCAGCTATTTTATCTATTTCATCGAGTTCTTCATTTGTAAGCTGACCGCCTATCTTATCAAACTCATTTTCAATAGCAGCGATATTCACACAATATTCAACAGCCTTATTCTGAATCCAGTCTTCAGCTTCAGCATTATCAATATGTGAATTTTTCACTTCTTTAACGGTAGGAGCAGAACCATTTTGTTCTTTAATGATATTTGCTGCGTCCTGATACGCACGGATAGTGTAGAAAATAAAGAGTCCTGAGCTTATATCATAGCCATCAGCGGTCATAGCTTTTTCAGTACCCTTTCCTATTGTTGGCGTACAGCTGGCAACAGCAGACGCAAGTGCAAATGATGTTGCTACTGCCACTAACTTATTAAATTTTGTCATATTGTATTCCTCCATTGAAATTTTACAGATACTAATTTATTATACAACTTTTTTCATCAGTTGTCTATACCAATTTTAAAATTTTTTCATTTTGTCACAGTAAATTTATTTTCCTAAAAATTTATTATATCACTGCCTTGACTTATAGCTTCGGAAATGGTAAAATAATAATATATGTATTTCTTAAAAGCGGAGGTTCTTTATGAAAGTAACTCTTATTTCACACACTCCTGAACCGGAAAAACTCGTTGCTATTGCGGGAAAACTTTGTTATTCAAGCAGTGATATCGGGTCTTTGAAAGATGGTCTTACAGATGACAAAATCAAAAATTATGTAAAAATGCTTGTTTCCATAGGTCATGAAAGCGTTATGGAACACGTTTCATTTACATTTGGAATAGAGGGAATTTCCCGTGCTTGTTCACACCAGCTTGTACGCCACCGAATAGCCTCTTATTCACAAAAAAGTCAGCGTTATGTTAATGAAAGCGGTTTTGAATTTATAACTCCGCCGGCTGTTCATGAAGTTCCGGAAGCTGAGGCAGAATATATGAAAATGATTTCAGAAATTACTGAAAGCTACAATAAAATTTCCGACCTACTCACAGAACACCACAAAAACAACTTTATCAATGAGGGACTTGACGAAAAAACAGCTTTATCAAAGGCACGTAAAATGGCTAATGAAGACGCAAGATTTATACTTCCCAACGCCTGTGAAACTAAAATTGTCGTTACTATGAATGTGCGTTCTTTATTCAACTTTTTCCGCCATAGATGCTGTAACCGTGCTCAATGGGAAATCAGAGATGTCGCCAACGAAATGTTAAGACTCTGTCTTGAAGTTGCTCCTAACATATTCTGCAATACCGGTGCATCATGCGTTTCAGAGGGGAAGTGTCCCGAGGGTAAAATGTCCTGCGGTAAAATGGCAGAAATGAAAAAACAGTTTGCAGATTTACGAGGAACTCAAAATGATTGAATTTCGGGATATTGATATTTCAGATAAACAAGATATTAATCGCTGTCTTAAAATTTCAGATTTTATGGGTTGCGAATACTCATTTGCAAACAATATGGCATGGAAACGTCTTTCTGATTCAAAAATAGCTTTTTACAAAAACTTTTATATAGTACGTTCTATTACAGAAGATAATAAACCATTTTTTGTTTTTCCGTCCGGCAGTGGTGATTATCTGGAAGTTTTCAGAGAATTAAAGAAATATACAGATTCTTTAAATGTGCCATTACAGATTTCCGGAGTAACTAAAAACTATCTTCCTATGTTTGACGAACTATTTCCGCAACAATTTACTATTGAGTATGACCGTGACAGTTCTGATTATATATATCTTACTTCTGATTTGATTGACCTTAAAGGAAAAAAATTTCACTCAAAAAGAAATCATCTGTCGCATTTTAAATCTTTGGATTACGATTTTTCATTAATAAAAGAAAAGGATTTTGATGATTGTATTTCTTTCTGCACGGAAGATTATAACAATAAAGATAAAAATTTCTCATCAATTGCTGAACAGTATGCTATAAATACTTATTTCAGCTATTTTAATGAATTGGGTCTTACCGGTGGAATTATCCGCATTAATGGAAAGGTTTCTGCTGTCACTATTGGTGAAACTCTTAATTCAAACACTTTCTGTGTACATATTGAAAAGGCAGACAGACGTTTTGACGGAATATATACGGCTATAAACAATTTTTTTGTTTCGTCGGTTGCAAATGACTGTCTATATGTTAATCGTGAGGAGGATTTAGGAATTGAAGGTCTGCGAAAATCAAAGCTTTCCTATAACCCTGCATTTCTCCTTGACAAATATATTATAACTTTTAAATGAAAGGAACTTTAAAACTATGATTTATGTATTTTTAGCAGACGGTTTCGAGGAAACTGAGGCTCTTGCTCCTGTTGACCTTCTTAAACGTGCAGGAAAAGAAGTAATTACTGTCGGAGTAACCGGCAATGTTGTAACAGGATCTCATGGTATTCAGGTTATTGCTGATACCAATGAAATATCACTTGATGATTCACTGGAAATGATTGTACTTCCCGGAGGTATGCCCGGAACACTCAATCTTGAAAAATCACAGTGTGTTCAGAATGCCATTGATTATTGTGTACTTAACAACAAATTTATCGGTGCTATATGTGCTGCTCCGTCAATTCTCGGACACAAGGGTTTACTTAAAGATAAAAAGGCTATTTGTTATCCCGGATTTGAAAGTCATCTTGAGGGTGCTGTAATAAGCGATAATTCTGTTGAAGAAGATGGCATTTTTATTACAGCACGTGGAGCAGGTGTTGCAATTGATTTCGGTCTGAAACTCGTTGAAAAAGCCGTTTCCCTTGAAGAAAGTCAAAAACAACGCAATAATATCTGTTGTGACTGATATGAAAGATAAAAAACTACTGCGGAAAGAATTTTCAGAAATAAGAGAGAATATTTCGGACAAGTTCAGGAAAGATAATCTTATCCGGAAAAATTTTCTTGAAATTCTCGGAAATACTGACACAATATTATTATATGCATCGTTTAATTCTGAAATAGATACACTTTCTATTGCTGAAATGCTTTTCAGAAAATATACTGTTGCTTTTCCAATATCCCACAAAAACGGTATTATGACCTTCCATGAGGTTAATTCCCTTGACGACCTCCGAAAAGGTACATATGGCATATATGAACCGGATATTTCCATGCCCTCCCCTGCTATAACTGATAATACTATATGTGTTCTTCCCGGACTTGCGTTCACTTCCAACGGTGCAAGGCTCGGATATGGCGGTGGATATTATGACAGATTCTTGCAAAAATTTCCGCAGATACTTAAAATTGCCCTTTCCTATGAGGAACTTATTACAGAAAATCTTCCTGTAATGCCTCATGATATACGGGCTGATTATATTGTTACTCCAGAAAGGAAGGTACTCTGCCATGCAGAATAAAGACAACAACGATTTTTTGGAAAACGACTTCGACAGAAATATTCCAGAAGAACAGGAAGAAGAAATTACTCCGCAGACTGAGGAATATGAAGAACCTTATACACCACCGGTTCATGAAGTACCAAAAAAGAAGAAAAAGAAAAGAAAAAGAAAACGCAGTCGTTTACCAGGAGTTATTATTCTTGTTACTCTTATTTTAGCAGTTTCCGTCTGCCTATCACTCGTGATCATTGCTTTCGGACGTGATATGCTTGGTATCGGAAAAAGCGACAGCACACATCTTATTGTAATTCCGGAGGGAGCTACTACTGCTGAAATTTCAGAACTTCTCAAAGACGAAAATATTATAAAGTCACCAAAATGTTTCCAGCTTTTTAGCCGTCTAAGAAAATCTGATTCAAGCTATATCGCCGGTGAGCATTTTGTGCGTCCTAATATGGCTTACGAAACTATCATTAATGAACTTACAACCATTGATGAACAAAAAGAACAGGAAACTGTTGAAGTTACATTTCCGGAAGGCTGTACTCTGTTTGAGGCTGCTCAGATTCTTGAACAAAATGGAATTTGTTCTGCTGATGAATTTATTTTCTATTTTAATTCCGGCGGTCTTGGTTTTGAATTTGAAAACAGACTTCCTACTGATACTTCCCTTAAATTCTATAAAATGGAAGGTTATTTATTCCCTGATACTTATTTCTTCTATGAAAATATGGAACCTGAACAGGTATGCCAGAAAATATACCTCAACTTTGATAACAAAATGACTCCGGAAAGATATGCAAAAATGGAAAGCCTTGGTCTTTCACTCGATGAACTTATAACTTTTGCATCTGTAGTACAGAAAGAAGCTGCTAACACTGATACAATGCTTTATGTTGCTTCTGTTTTCTGGAACAGACTCAGAAATGCTGATGTTTTCCCACTTCTCCAGTCAGACCCGACTTCAAATTATGCCGAATTTGTAAAAAGTAAAATGGACGTTTATGACAAAACTATTGTTGATTCCTATGATACATATGTAAGTCCGGGACTTCCTCCGGGAGCTATCTGCAATCCTGGTATAGAAGCTATTGACGCCGTTCTTGAAAATGTTGAAAGCAATTACTTCTACTTCATCGCAAATATTTATACTGGTCAGACTTACTTCTCCGAAACTCTCGAAGAACACAACGCTTATCAGGAAATGGTTGAAGGTCAGGTTGATGAATATATAGCATCTTCAAAGGCTGAAGAAGCTGAAAAGGAGGCTGAAACAAGTGAGGAAACTTGAGGTTCTTGCTCCTGCCGGTGATGAAGAACGTTTTAATTCTGCTATAAATTACGGTGCGGACGCTGTATACCTTGGCAGAAAACAATTCGGTATGAGGTCTTCTCCACTTAATTTTGACTTTGAACAACTCGTTAAAGCAGTTGAAAAAGCACATTCAAAAAATGTAAAGGTATATCTTACTTGCAATACTCTTCCCAGAAACAACGAAATCCCACAATTTGAACAGTTTGTTCGTGAAGCTGTTACTGCAAAAGTAGATGCTCTTATAGTTGCAGATATCGGACTTCTTGCATTAATTAAAAAATATGCTCCTGACATGGAAATACATATTTCAACTCAGACAGGTGTTGTAAATTACGTCACTGCCCGTGAATTATACAACATGGGAGCTAAAAGAATTGTTCTTGCAAGAGAACTTTCACTTGATGAAATTTCTGAAATCCGTGCTAAAACGAGTCCCGATATGGAAATTGAAACTTTTGTCCATGGTGCTATGTGTGTATCATTTTCGGGAAGATGTCTGCTTTCACAGTATCTCGTAAACCGTGATGCCAACCGTGGTGAATGTGCTCAGCCATGCCGATGGGGATATCACCTTGTTGAAGAAAAAAGACCAAATCAATTTTTTCCGATATTTGAGGACGAAAAAGGTACATATATTCTTAACGCAAAAGATATGTGTATGATTGAACATATCGACAAACTTGCACAGGCTGGTGTTGACAGTCTGAAAATTGAAGGACGTGCAAAATCTGCTTACTATGTTACAGTTGTTACAAATGCTTACAGAATGGCAGTTGATGAATATTATAAAAATCCTGATAACTTTGTTCTTCCGGACTGGATTCGTGATGAAGTATACAAGGTAAGCCACAGAAAATATTGCAATGGGTTCTTCTTTGGTACTCCTGATGATTCTCAATACTATGAAAACAGCGGTTATATCCGTAATTATGACGTTGTAGCAGTCGTTGAAAAATGCAAAAACGGTATAGTATACTGCACTCAAAGAAATAAGTTTTTTGCGGGTGATAATGTTGAACTTCTTTCTCCTTCAAAAAAACCGGTTGTTCTTACTCTCGACACTCTTTACGATGAGAAAGGAAACGAAATTCAAACAGCTAATCACGCTATGATGAAATTTTCTTTTAAATCTGAACAGACTTTCCCACAAGGAACTGTTATAAGAAAAGAAACTAAATAAAAAAATAGCACCTCAAAAGTGGAAAATACTTTTGAGGTGCAGTTTTTTTATGAATTTTTATCTACCTGATGAAATTTTTTAAGATTTCCTATTTTTTCGTTTCTCTCATCAAGAACTTTTTCAACTTCAGACCATTCGAGACCCTGATTTGCACAAAGTACCATTACATGATACAACAAATCGTTGATTTCGTTCATTAACTCGTTGTTATCGCCATTTTTAGCAGCTATAACAGTTTCAGTGGCTTCTTCTCCAACCTTTTTGCAGATTTTGTCAACCCCTTTATCAAAAAGGTAGCAAGTGTATGAATTTTCAGCAGAAGTGCCGTTTTCATACTGTTTTTTTCTTTCCTTGATTACTTCAAAAATTTCTTCATAAACAGTCATTTTTAATTCTCCTCATTATTATATATTTCATTAAAGAAACAGCTATAACTTCCTGTATGGCAAGCTACTCCTGTCTGTTCAACATTTACAAGAAGTGTGTCATTATCACAATCTCCGTAAATGGAAACAACTTTCTGCAAATGTCCCGAAGTAGCCCCCTTGTTCCAGTATTCCTGACGTGAACGACTCCAGAACCATGTATAACCAGTTTCAAGAGTTCTTTTAAGGCTTTCCTTATTCATGTATGCAAGCATAAGAACTGTTTTGGTATTAACTTCATAGCATATTGCAGGAATAAGCTCTCCCTTGACAAAAAATTTATCAAGGTCATTTAAATCAATTTTTATCATTTTATACTCCTTATAGATTATCTTACAATAATACCTTTATTACGGCAATAATCCTTTACCTGCTGTACGGTAAGTTCTTTAAAATGGAAAAGTGATGCTGCAAGTGCTGCTGTTGCACCAGTTTTTTCAAAGACTTCCGCAAAATCATTTATTTTTCCTGCTCCGCCACTTGCAATTACAGGAATACTGCAATTATCGCAAACAGCTTTAAGCATTTCAATATCAAATCCCTCTTTAGTACCGTCAGCATCTATCGAGTTAAGACAAATTTCACCAGCTCCTAATTTTTCAATCTGGTGAACCCAGTCTATGAGGTCAATTCCCATATCAACACGACCGCCATTTATATATACTGTCCATTTGTGGTCGGATATTTTTTTAGCATCAATTCCGACACATATACATTGACTTCCGAAAATATCAGCCCCATCTTTTATAAGCTGAGGATTTTTTACAGCCTGTGAATTTACTGAAACTTTGTCCGCACCTGCTCTTAAAGTTTCACGGATATCATCAACAGTCTTTATACCTCCTCCGACAGTAAGCGGGACAAAAACTTTTTTTGCAGTTTCTCTCACAACATCAAGAAACACTCCCCTGCCCTCAAAAGATGCTGTGATATCATAGAATACTATTTCATCAGCCCCTTGTTTATTGTATTCTTCAGCACATTCAACAGGGTCACCAACATCACGTATTCCCTCAAAATTAACTCCTTTTACAACCTTTCCGTTTCTTACATCAAGGCATGGAATTATTCTTTTTGCAAGCATTTTTTAACCTCCTTTTAGATTATCTCAAGTCCATTATATATGTATTTTATTATCTGATAAGTTATCCATTTCTTCAAAATCATCATTCACAGGTCAAGCATAAATAACAGACTTTCTCTGTCAGGATATGAATATGCAATCGGTAATTCTTTTACATTAATTTTGCGAAATCCTGCTTTTTCATAAAACTTATGAGATTCATGTGCAACAGAAGGGGTATCCAGTACAATATGCTGAATTTCTGATTTCTTTGCAAATTTCAGAAGTTCATTATATAAGGCAAGATCGATTTTCTGTGAACGAAATTCCTTTTTAACAAAGAATTTTTTCATAATGGCACAATTCTGTTCTTTCAACATAAGTCCGATAGTTCCAATTACATTGCCGTCAGATAAAGCAACCCAGAACTCTCCGCCATTTTGTTGATAATAGTAACTTATATCAAGTAAATCAGGTTGTTCCTGAATTGGTAAATTAATTTTGGCTTCATTGTTTTGAATACTAAGAATAAGCGATATAATTTCATTATCATATCTGCCACTATATGTTTCAATCTGCAAAATTATCACCTCGATAAATTCCAATTCAAATTATAGCGAATAAGATTTTTTAAAGTTCATGATAATAAAGGCATATATTCTGATAAGAACCGTCTTTCATGCGGAATCCTTTTGGTATAGTTCCGATTTGTATAAATCCAAGTCTGCTATATAGACGTCTGGAGAGTCTCCCTCAACTGCAACACCGCAATAACTTTGAGATTTAAAAAATTCTTTTCCACTAACTTCATCAAGATAATCTTCTTGCGGAAAAGCATTACCTTCTTTTACCACTTCATTCCAGATATGCACCATTTCGGGTATATCTTTTTCGCAGTATTTTCTAATTTTCATAATACACTCCTATAATTCAATTCTGAGTTTATTTCAATTTACAAGCTGTTAATTTTCATAATTATCACCATAAAGTGCCAACCAATCGTTTAATCCAATTCCGCCAATTTCTTCAAATATCAAATGCTTCCACCTATCTTTTATAGATTTTCCACCAAAAACTTTAGAATTAAGCATTTCAGTAGCAGTTAAAAATTCACAGCCATTCAGTATATCACAATAACCTATCCAATATGGTTTATCATAATTACGTAAACACCCTAAATAATGACATTGATTGTCTTCTGGTTCATCATCAAAATAAAACAATGTTTCATTGATTATTTCAATCCACAGGGCATTCTGTCCATGACCTCCCTGACTTATAATGTCATATTCAGTATATTATATTTTGAAGAAT
>CAKSMF010000014.1 GCA_934474025.1 uncultured Ruminococcus sp.
CCGCTTATTATAATGACCTGAAAAGAATTGCTTACAATGTTGGTTGCTATCAAAATCCAGCAATTGATACCAAATGGACACCTGGCGAAATTGAGTATTATGGAAATCCTGCACTTGACGTTGGCGACATGGTGCGAATTGTAGGTGGTGCTTATAATGATTCAAAATTTTTGATTACGTCAATTTCATGGCAATTCAGAGCACCGCAAATTCTGATATCAGCCGGAGCCCCAGAAACAAGTACAACAGTTTCTTCCGGTTCTTCTGGCTCTTCCGGAACTGTCACATCTTACACCACAATAAACCAGACAAGCAATATATCAGCAATCGAACTTAAAAAATATTGTGGCGAAATTTTCGCAGAAAGAACCATAGCAAAAGGAACGTTTTCCTGTATCCGTGAAACGTGGATTTTTGTTGACTGTACAATGATTGTTACAGGCAACGAATTATTGACAGCCACTATAAAAATAAATGGCATTCAGCAAGATTTACAGCCAAAAATCAATTTGAACGGCTATGAAACATTGCATTTTACCTTGCCTGTGAAAATTTCGGGTGGTAAACATAATATTGAGATTTTGGCGAACGGTACGGCAGAAATCGAACAAATTCAGGCGATTGTCTGGGGTCAGGAAGTCACTGCTGAAACTCCTGATATCACAGAAGATAGTGATTATACATATACCGTCAGAGACAATTTAACGACCGTTACAGGCTATAAAGGTGTTAGCCTATATCCGTCTATTCCGGACGACTTAGGGGGCGGAAAAACCGCTGTTATCGGGTATGGAGCGTTTAAGAAAACAAAAATTGAAAATTGTTATATCCCGGACGGCGTAACCGAAATAAAGTGAGGTGACATATGGACTTTTATTTTGTAATCAATGAAAAAAACGAGGGATATCCGAGCATTGAAGAACTTGCAGAAATTCCGTCCATTATCCCCACAAAAACGTATTATACAGGCATTTCAATTCAAGATAATGAAAAAAATAACGGTTATCCTCACATTAAAGAAATGTCGGAAATTCCCGATACAATCATGGTTTCGCCGTATTCAAACGGTTTTATGTTATGTATAAGCGGAGTTAATGACGGCTATCCGTGTATTCCGCAATTATATAACTTTTCGGGAGCATTTGAGGGCGTTCAGACTCTCGAAAATATCCGTATTCCAAAAACTGTGAAGAAAATTGGCAGAAAATCATTTGCTGGAACAAGTTTGAAAAAAGTTAAAATTTCAGCAGATTGCACATATTATCCGACAAGTTTTCCAACAGATTGCACAATAGAATTTTACGAATAAGGAGGACTTTATGACAGGTTCAGGAACAGCAGAAAATCCCTATATCATTATGAATGCTGATGATCTATATTCCATGTCCACCACCGGAAACAATGAAACTTATTTTTCACTCGGTGCGGATATAGATTTCAACGACACCGACTATGCAGAAAACTTCACTCCGATAAGTCTCAATTGCAAGAAGTTCGACGGCAATGGTCATGTTATACGAAATGTCAATTACAGTCTTATGGAAGCTACTGCAAGTATGTTTACAGTCTCGGGAACAGAAGCAGAAATCACCATAGAAAACCTTAAAATCGAAAATATTCGACTTTCTGGAACAAGTGGTTTTCTTTTTGGAAACTCCGGAGGAAATTGTAATATTTCGCTGACACATTGTACATTTGTTCTGAATGACATTACAACAATTTCAACACTTACTGCCACAGAAACTAATAAATTCTGTCTTATGCATGACAAGAACATTAAAATTATTGCTGATTACTGCACATTTGCGGTAAAAGTTTCTTATGCTAAGCTGTATGCTTTTTTATCATGGGACAGCATTTCACATACACAAGTTAGTATAGAAATAGGCTTCAACAGTTCTTTGTCCGTTGGAAATGCCTATAATGCCATATGTTCCGCATTAAATGTTTCTGATTCCTATTTTTTTATGAAAATTATAAATAAAAGTTCAAAAACAAATATTGATGTTTCTTCAAGTGCTTGTATTTTTAATCATTCATATTTTATTTTCCAGGAAATAAAAAATATTTCATACATTAACTGGAACGGAAACATTGCCAGTGCGTGTTTTTATGATAATGAATTACTTAATCAAGTATCAGAAAGTTCAACTGTAAAATGTGATACTGCATATATTTCAAATTTTTACGCTTTAACGACAGAACAATGTAAAAATGCTGCTTATTTGCGGTCTATCGGATTCAATTGTATGGAAGATAATGAGGAAGGAGGAGAAAATGGATAAAAATTTACAATGCGTATCAGCCGGAATATGTGCGGTTTGTGCGTTCCTTTTTGGACGGCTTGACGGTTTGTTATATGCTTTGATTGCATTCATGATTTTGGACTATATTACGGGAATTATCGTGGCTTGCATTCAGAAAAGTCTATCATCTGCAACGGGATTTAAAGGAATTGCTAAAAAGGTTTTTATTTTGGTGCTTGTAGCCGTTGCAAATATTCTCGATTCCCAGATTGTCGGAGATAGTTCGATTTGTCGTTCGGCAATCATAGGATTCTATATCGCAAACGAGGGAATATCAATTACAGAAAATGCTGTGAAAATCGGTGTTCCTGTTCCGCAAAAAATTGTAGACGTTCTTAACCAAATCAAAAATAAGGGGGAATAAATATGGTTAATATTATAAACATGAAACTTGTTGGTAGTGACGGAAATAAAAGCCGTGTTATCGCCGAAATAACTGTTGACGAAGCTTTGGAGCTTCCTGGACAGGAACTTGAGGGTTACACATTAACGCAAGGCAGTTCAGCATACGTAATAAAATCTGGAGAAATCTATGTAATGGGTAGCGATGGCGTATGGTATAACTCCGAAAATGGCGAAAGTGCTGAAAATATTGATTTGTCGGATTATTACAACAAATCTCAAATTGACAATTTGCTTGCAAATAAAATCGATAAAGTAAGCGGATTAGGATTGTCCTCGAACGACTACACGACAGCCGAAAAAAACAAGTTATCATCATTGTCTAATTATGATGATACTGCCTTAAAATCGCAAATTTCTGCGGTACATAGCATACCAACCGTTAATTCAGCTACATCTTCAAGTCTATATTCTTATGCCGATGGTTTAAATGCTGGCGAATTTCAGGTTATGATTCTCAAGGGTTCTGGGGTTGCCGATGTACCAGTAGACGATAATATTGTAGTAAAAATATATGTATACTCGAAAAACACAGCATTTATGACACTTTATCCAACCGGAACACAGTACTGTGACCGTTTTTACACTGTTTCTAAAGTATCTGGCAAGTGGGGTAAATGGTATACATTCACTGGAAACGTAACAGAAACCCAGACTACTTGAAATTCTGAATTTGGAGGCTGAAAATATGAATCTTCATGATATGCTCAGAAACAAAAGATTACCGCCGAGAAGTCTGCGTAATGTATTGATATCCCGAAAAACTGGCATAAAAACAAATATAGTCAGTGGCTATCCGTGCATTTTGAATAATTCGTATGCCGGAACAGTAAAAAGATACAGTATTGAGGGGAATTCCGGTGGTGTCGGAAAAGCTGAAGATGACAAGTATGTAATACCAATTATTTCGAACGGTAAAAATTGGTTTGACATATCAAAACTGGTATCAGGTTATCGTATCAAATGGAGCACAGGAGACTTATACAAGGATTCCACGGCTGAAATAAGCGATTATATACCAGCTATACAGTTTGAATATTGTACAAATTACAGAGTCTGTGTTGCTGCATATGACACCGAATATGGCTATATAGGTTCTCTTAATTCAACTGGTTGGGGACTTACAACTGGAGACTTTACATCACATTTCATACTGCCAGCAAACGCTAAGTTCTTTAGAATTTTTGTTTATGGTGGTACAAAAAAATTTCCCGAAACAACACAGCTTGAATTTGGTTCTGAATCCACTGATTATGAACCTTATCACAATCCAATAAAAACCTCAATATATCTTGACACACCGCTTACAGCCGGAGAAATTTTAAAGTATCCCGAAAATATCATTAAATATTCAGACGGTTCTATGCAACGGGTAGTATTGCCTAAGATACCGATTTTTTTCGGCACAACAATAATAACAACAGATACCGAAATTAAGCCGAATTTCAAAATAACTTATAAAGTGAGGAAATAAAAATGACAAATACTTACAAGTCAAACGACAAAACTCAACTCACAGCACATTTTAATGTGAATGAATTTCGCTGTAAATGCGGACAAAATCATGACATTATTATCAATCCCGAACTCCCCGAAAAACTCGAACAACTCTATAAAAAATTAAATTGTTCAAAGATTATTATCAATTCTGGTTATCGCTGTATCAATCATGATAAAACTGTTGGCGGGTCTGGGTCTGGACATCATGTCTATGGTAATGCTGCTGATATCGTTTGTTATGACCAATCAAACAATAAAATATCGTCTAAAAAAGTAAGCTGTATCGCTCAGGATATCGGTTTCGGAGGTATCGCCAACATTGATAACACATACACCGCAACTCATGTTGATGTACGCACTTCTAATTTCTGGCGTGGCGATGAAGTTAAAACTACTGCATACTCTGTTACGGACGACTTCTATAAATACTACGGAATATCTAAATCTGACATTCAATCCAAAAAAACTAAAAATATCAGTCTTACTATCGACAATGTTACATACGTTGGAACACTGACTGAAAAGTAAAATTTAACCGCTCCTTAAAGAACATTGAATCGGTCTCTAAGGAGCGGTTTTTATTTAGGCTCAATAATATACCACATGGATATGATAATTCAATTTCAGTAGGTGTTAATGATTTGCTTATTGAAAGGTCTGCGGAATTTCTTGCAGTAACAGTTTCTGAAACTGTAATATCAGCAAAATTATTGCCACTGATAACAGCATTATTTGTAATACTGCCATTTACTCCTAAAGGTGCAAACTGATTTGGTTTGGCTGAATATATTAAAACAGCATTTCCATTAGCCGGAATGCTGATATTTTCAACAGTAAGCGGACTTGTTTCTATAACATTCGGAGTTGCTTGTTTAACACCATTAATATAAAGTGTAACAGAATCCGGAACGTAAGTTAACGGAACTACTGCCGGAGAAGTTTCTGAGGGCTTATAAGAACCTAAATTATCAGTAATTTTTATTCCATTGTAAGCCGTATTGCCTTTATTGACTATGCTTATAACATAAACAATGTCATTATCTGATGAATAACTGTCTGATACAGCTTCTTTGACAGCCGACAAAACTTCAACTATCTCACCAGTAGTTATATTAGAACTTTTAATATTGCCATTATAAGACAAAGTTGCCTGATTGTAGAAAGTCGCCATAAAAAATCCTCCTTTTACAATATTAGGAAATATATTTCCCATAACATTATATGCAGGAAGACAAAAAAATTCAGATTGTCCGGAAATAAAAAATACGGACACCCTAAGATGTCCGTATAAATTTTAAATTCAAGCCTTGTCAACGCTTCCAAAAAGTTCCATTTTTTCCTTAACCTTAGCCTTGATAGCTTCAAAACCAGGAGCAAGAAGTTTTCTTGGGTCAAAGCCCTTGCCCTGCTTGTCCTTACCTGCTTCAATGTAAGCTCTTGTTGCATCAGCAAATACAAGCTGACACTCTGTGTTAACGTTAATTTTAGCAACACCAAGAGAAATAGCCTTAGTAATCTGGTCATCAGGAATACCTGTACCGCCGTGGAGTACGAGAGGCATTTCGCCAACAGCCTTGTTTACAGCTTCGAGAGTTTCAAAGCTAAGACCTTCCCAGTTTGCAGGATATACACCGTGAATATTACCGATACCAGCAGCAAGGAAATCAACGCCGAGGTCTGCAATCTGCTTGCATTCAGCAGGGTCTGCACATTCGCCCTTGCCTATAACGCCGTCTTCTTCACCACCGATAGCACCTACTTCAGCTTCGATTGAAAGACCGAGAGCGTGTGCAACATTAACGAGTTCTGTAGTTTTTGCAACGTTTTCAGCAATCGGGAAGTGTGAGCCGTCAAACATAATTGAAGTAAAGCCAGCCTTGATACACTTATAGCAACCAGCATAAGAACCGTGGTCGAGGTGAAGTGCAACTGGTACTGTAATACCAAGAGATTCGTCCATTGCCTTAACCATAGCAGCAACAGTTTCAAAGCCTGTCATATACTTGCCTGCACCTTCGGAAACACCGAGAATAACAGGTGAATTGAGTTCCTGAGCTGTAAGAAGAACAGCCTTTGTCCACTCAAGATTGTTGATGTTGAACTGACCAACTGCATATTTGCCAGCTCTTGCTTTCTGAAGCATTTCTGTAGCCGAAACTAACATAATTAAAATTCCTCCTGAAAATTTACTGTTCGGGCGATTGCCCTGCAATTATTATTATACTATATCCAGTAAGAAATTGCAATACCCTACAGAAAAAAATTTACATTTTATTTTCTAAGGAAGTTTTTTGTTTATTTCATGAACGTTTTCGCAGAGTTCACCAAAAGCATATAACATAATAGAACTAAGCCAGCCAATAAGTACACCTACTGCTACTGAAACAATCAATAAAACAAATGATGCTTTTATCATTACAATGCCAACAACAATGCCTATTATTACATTAAGTGCAAAAATTATTCTTGCAAGTGATTTCAACTTGCTTCCTGCATTTTTAAACATATAAATCACCTCCATAAATTACTTTTTTCGACCTCGTAACAACATTATACATCAAAATATACATTATGTGGTAAATTTATACCCAAATGGACATAAATTTAAGGGCTTAATGTAATTTTATGGTAAAATTTGATAGACCATTAAATTTATAGAGGTGTATTTAATGTACTTTCAACGTTTAAAAGATTTAAGAGAGGACGAAGATTTACAGCAATCTGATATCGCAAAACTTCTTGATACAACACAGCCACAATATTCACGTTATGAAACAGGCGAACGTGATTTGCCTGTTAAACATCTTGTAACGCTTGCTGACTTTTATAACGTTTCTGCTGATTATATACTTGGTCGAACAAACAACAAAATATTCAGAAAAAAATAAAGACCCATACACATTAAAGATGTACGGGTTTTATTTTTTTAAATCAGGCGATTTTTTCAAGCCTTAATGAATACAGTGTAACAGAATAATAATTTGTTCCGCCCACTTGAAAAACTATTTCAGCATCATTGCAATCCTCATCTATAGTTATTTCGGCTGAATAAGGACTTTTTTCACCTGTTCCTGTAAATATATCACTGAAATATGTTTTTGACTTGTCCTTATTTCTTATAAGTACGGGAATCTCTTTACCGTCACTTGTATTTATACTGAATGTAAGTTTGTATTTGCCATTCTTTTTAAGTTTTATTCCAGAAATAACAGCCTCTATTGATTCAGGAGAATCTCCGCCATTCACCATATTAATCCAGTAAGATTTATCATAATCCGAAAGAAACGGTGAAGCATTAGCATTTTCGCCTATATTAAGATTATATTCTGCATCTGATGCAACATCAAGACCTATCTGGTCTGACTCTATTCCAAGAACGTTACAAATCTTATCAGCAAGAATATATGCATTTTTTTGTTGTGTAATTTCTGACGGGTGATAATCTGAACCAATGCCGTCATCTGTCATATTTTGCATAGGTGACTCATAAGCCATTATTTTGCTGTCGGAATTTTTTTCACTGAATTCACTGACAGCCTGCTCAATAAGCGGATACATTTCCTGACCGCCCATTATTCCGAATGTACATATAATATAAGCTTCCGGATTGCATTCTCTGACAGTTTCAAGAAATTCTTTATACCCGTCAATAAAATCCTGACTTCTGTTTTCAAAATCCTTGCCAACATATGAATAGTCATTAGTTCCCAGATTAATCACAACAACATCATTAGGCTTTTTATTAAAATCCCATGGTTTTGCATAATCTGACAGATTACCATAGTTTTTGTAATAGGAAGGTACAAGACTACTTGTATTACGACTTCCGTCATTTGAATAACCCGAAATTATTCCGTGACCGCTATAGGATACCGCACTATAATCTGCATTAAGTTTTTCTGCGGTAAGATATGCATAGGATTTCATGAAATTTTCAGTTTTTGTTGTAAACTGTTCAGATGCAGATTTACCCTCAACTCCATAGGCACACGTAATAGAATCGCCTATAAATTCTATATTAAGGTCATTCTTCTTTGTCGGAACTACCGGATTTACGGCATCTGAAACAGTTTTAATCTCAGAAATTCCTATTGCACCGTTATTTGCCTCAGAAAGATGTATAACTTTAACTTTAGCTATACGGGATTCTTCACTTTCAAATAACTTAATTGTCTTTGATTTTTCGTTCATTACATCATCAATAATTATTTCATCATCAACTATAACAGCGTATCTTGAGCGGTATTTCTCATCATTATTTATTGAACTGTCTCCTGCTATCGTTATTTCAGCAGACTTTGCATTCACAGTAAATTCCACTGCTGAACCGCTTTGTACAAGCCAAGCTGTTTTACCGTCATAATAATTTCTTCCTATGTATCTGATATTTTCTTCAGTTGCACTAAAAGCCATTTCTTTAACCTCTCCAGTAGAAATAAATTCCTTTCTCAATGCAACAAGGTCAAAGGAATCTACAACACCATCTCCTGTCAAATCCATTTCGGCGGTAATTTTCCCAGTACCTAAAAGAGCATTTCCAAGATTTTGGAGGTCATCAGCAGAATAGCTAACTGCTGTTGTTGTAAGCAACAATGCTGAAACGGCAGATATAATTTTTTTAATCATTTTTAACACTTCCACATATAAAATAATATGTATCAATTATATAATAATTCACAAAAAATTTCAAGTATTATTTTTATTTTTAAATAAAATATTATTTATATGTTCACAATATATTACAAGCATATTCCATGTAATGCTGTCTACGTTTCCGCTTTGAGAGAGACATGTTTTTTTCTGAAAAAATTTTACCATATCAGAAGTCGCTTTATCATATTCACCAGTTACAGAAATATTAGGGGTATTGTCATAATTATTGCTTATATCCACAAGCATAGCTTGCAATATATAAATAATCTGTCCACTGTCGCCGATACGTGCAATATACCTTTCAGACGGAAAAGCATTATAAGGTATAGGATTAATATTTATATATGAACGGTAAACACTTACAATTTTGTTCCATGTTACAGGGTCAATGTTTCCTGTTTCCTTGAGATTGTATTCACGTTGAAAAGCTCTCACTGCAATTATAGTCTCATTATTAAACATTCCGTTAGGAATGATTCTCGGAATATTACTATTCATAAAGGAGATTGCATGAAGATATGTTTGTATTTCATTGATGTGCTGACGTTTTTGAGAATCAATATATGCCATTAGATTACTCCTCTCTCACCCGATAGTATAACCGGGATTCTGGTATGGTCGCTTGTCAAAACCATACTTTATATCTGAATATATTTCTGCTATTTTATCCCACGTCAAAGCACCTACTATACCAGTGGGATTTATTCCAAACTGTCTCTGAAACTCAATAACAGATTGTTTTGTAAGAGGTCCGAAATATCCAGTATTATTCACCGCCGGAATGTTCGGATAAGATTCATGTATCAATGTAAGGTATTCCTGAATTATTCTTACTGAATCATTTGTCATTCCCTCTTTAAGAACAATATTAGGATACAAATCTACTTCCGTATAATCAGGGGGAACAGATTCAATTATACCTTGATAAGCCCTGTAAATTTCACCTACTGTCCGGCGGTCAATTTCCCCTGTTTGCGGAAGTCCGAAAACCCTTTGAAATGATTTTACTGAATTTTCAGTCATTTCACCAAAATATCCTGTTATTTCCACGGGTGAAACCGCTTGATAATAAGCACCTATAACAGCAAGATAATATTGCATTATACTTACTTCATTATTTTGCATACCAAATCTAAGGGTTTCAAATTCTAGAGTAATTTCATCAAATCTTACTCCTTCAGAATCGAGTTCAGCAATACGTTTAACACTTGTATAAATATATGTTATCTTATTCCATGTGGAAAGATTTACAACGCCAGTTTCTTCCAACCCGAATATTTCCTGAAATTTCTTTACAGCGTTTTCGGTAGCTACTCCAAAAATGCCGTCTATTTCTGGAATTTTAGGAATAGCAGGGTAATTTCTTGAGATTCTGTTAAGATATCTTTGTAATGATTTTACTTCATTTCCTTCTATTCCTAATGATAATTCTACTCCTGGATATGATGGCATAGCAGTACGAATCGGAGCGTCCTTTACAATTTCAATATCGTTACCATAATAATATTGAAGTATTTCAAAAGGGGTCATTCCCCTGTTTGCAAGCGTAACAGTACCCCATTGAGAAAGTCCGTCGCACGTTGTTGTAGTTCCATTGCAGAATGCAGTGAACAAGGGTTCAATACTTCCCTGTCGCCTGACATAATCATTAAAAAGTTCTTCAACAAGATAACTTATATTTTCAAAATATTCACGTCCGTTTATAAATTTCTGGTCATACTGTGTGGTAGAAGTTATATCAAAATCATATCCTCTTGACCTGTACCATTCCGTATAAATACGATTCAGTGCAAATGTAGTTATTGCATAGATATTCGCACGCAAGGAATTTTCCGGCCATGTCGGGAAAATTTCACTTGATGCAACATTTTTGATATATGAAGGAAAATCCACTGTAACATTAGGGGCATTTGAATCCGGTGTTCCTAAGTGAACGGTAATCGTTTCCGGAATAAAAGGAGGGCCTGTAAGCATACAAAAAAAGTCCTTTCATTTTCAGTTTTCGGCAGGAAATCTTGGTTCTTGATTCATATAGGTAACGGTTTCATCACTGGATTTCATCATAAGAGGAACTGGTATCATAGCAAAATCCTGTACAGAAGTTATCCCCGAAAAAACAGGAACATCAACACTTCTTGCATTGAAAAAACCGTCAGCTTTTACACTTATATCAAAAAGATTATAAGGTCGCCTTGCAGGGTCAGGAGTTTTTGAATAGTCGATATCCGGAGCAGGTACAGAAAATCTCGGACTTACACCGCTGTCATCTGTTTCACCGAAAGCAATTATTTCACGTTGTCCGTCAATTACTGCTGTAATTCTGACAGATGCTCTTGCCACTGGTGATGAACTTTCTCCGGTTCTTGTATTGACAAGTATATAACCTATAGAATTCCCCATATCCGCCTCTTTCGGATAGCCTTGTGATAAAGATTCCGTTTGATTTGAATTTAAGTCAAGTTCTGATAAATCCGGTTCAGGATAACGTTCAGCATATACAGTATCATCAGGAGCATTTTCATTAACGTCCGGTATTTCTTCTGAAACTGGGTGTTGCTGTTCGTAAGTCCGATTGTTCACAACCTGTTCGGGATTTTCAGAAACAGATACTTCATCAATTTTTTTAACTACAGGTTTAGTTTCTGGTGTATAGATACTTTTATTTGATTCGTCTGAAAAAGTACTTTTTCCATAAAGTTTCATCATTTCACGTTTGTATTCTTCAATTGAATTTTTATCCATTTGACCACCTCCGCAATGTACTGATTAAGTTTATTCCAGAAATCCGCAGATTATGACAAAAAAATCCGCCCTTATCTTTCAGGACGGTATTTTATACATTATTATAAAAAATAAAATTTCCCCGCATGACATACAGGGAATACTTTATGTTTCAGTAAGTTCACCAGAATAATTTGTACCGTCAATAGTTGCAGTAATGCTTATAACTTTTTTATCGGGCTGTTTCTGAAAACCATTAAGACCAGCAATTCTCATTTCTTTTGGATAGTCAACATAACATTCATCAATATTTACATTACCGGATATACCTGTAACCGAACCTGTAGACGATTTCTGCCACATACCATAAACACCGTCATAATTCGGAGAACCTTCAACGTAATCCGCAACCCATAATGCATATTTTACCTTTATATCATCAGTTGTATAATTTTCAAGGTAATACGAACTCATATATAATCCTGCCCAATAGCCCGAATTTTCAAGAGTATTCATAAAAGCCTGTATAATTTCGCTTACTGCTTCACGCCCTAATGCAAACTGCTGTTGCTGTTCGACATCAAAATATATCGGATATTCAAATTTTTTACCTGATATAACTTTAATGCAAGCCATTGCTTCATTTACGGCCTCCGACGATGATAACGCATACGAATACCAATAAGCACCGCATGGAATAGAATTATTTTTGCAACCGTTATAATTTTCATCAAAAAATTTATCTTTTTGTGATGCAAGCTTACCATATCCTGCACGTATTATACAAAAATCAGTATTGACATTTTGCCAGTTAATAATTCCTTGCCATTCAGAAACGTCTATACCATTTGATACCATAATAATCACCTCAAAATTATAGTATGCATGGAATATATTTTCGGATACAAAAAAATCCGGCACTTTTTACAGTACCGGAAATATTTGTTATTATTCAGCAAGAAGTTTTTCAGCACTTGCAAGCTTTACACAAATAGTGAAAAGTTCCATAGCCTTTTTGAGTTCGTCCATAGAAGGATAAGTAGGAGCGAGTCTGATATTTTTGTCATCAGGGTCTTTTCCGTATGGGAATGTAGCTCCTGCACCTGTGAGAGTTACTCCAGCTTCTGAACAAAGCTGTACAATTCTTTTAGCACAACCGTTAAGAGAATTGAATGATATGAAATAACCGCCTTCAGGAACAGTCCAAGAACCAATGCCAAGAGGTGCAATTTCATTTTTAAGAGTTTCACATACCAAATCAAACTTTGGAGCAATAATATCTCTGTGTTTCTTCATGTGTTCGCACATACCCTCAAATGACTTGAAGAATTTTACATGACGAAGCTGATTCATCTTATCGTAACTGATAATGCTGATACCAAGATATTTTTTAAGTTCATCAATGTTTTTCTTGCTTGCACCCATTACTGCAACGCCCGCACCTGGGAATGTGATTTTTGATGTAGAACCAAAAATATAAACAATATCTTCATTGCCGACTTTTTTAGCTTCATCGAGAATATTGAGGATAGTTTTAGGATTTTCTGTAAGGTGGTGAATACAATAAGCGTTATCCCAGAAAATACGGAAATCTTTAGCAAGAGGTTTAAGGTTTGCAAAACGCTTTACAGTATCATCACTGTATGAAATTCCGTCAGGATTGGAATACTGAGGAACACACCAGATACCTTTTATAGAATCATCTTCAGAAACAAGTTTTTCAATCATATCCATGTCAGGCCCTGTCGGAGTCATAGGAATGTTAATCATTTCAACACCGAAAAATTCAGTAACCTTGAAATGTCTGTCATAACCAGGAACAGGACAAAGGAATTTAACTTTATCAAGCTTTGACCAAGGAGTACAGCCGAGAATACCTTTATTAAAAGCAGTCTGTACAGCCCAGAACATAGCATTAAGACTAGAGTTTCCGAAAATAATAATTTCATCTTCTGAAACGCCAATCATATCAGCAAAGAATTTTTTAGCTTCAGGAATACCGTCAAGCATACCATAATTACGGACATCAATGCCATTTTCGCTCTTGAAATCACCGTCATCAAAAACATTCAACATACCAAGACTGAGTTCGAGCTGTTCTTTGCAGGGATTACCTCTTGACATATTGAGACTGAGCCCAAGTGCCTTAAAATCATCGTACTGAGCTTTAGTTTCATTTCTGAAAGCTTCAAGTTCATTCTTGTTCATCTGAAATAAATTCATTTTTAGAAACTCTCCTTTAAAGAATGTAAATTTACCTAAGTACAAGTATATCATAATACTAAATTTTTTTCAAGTGACAACATAACAAATATTACGTTAAAAAAACTTATTTTTTTGTCAAATTCAGCATACACATAAATTTGATATAATTTTTATTGACGTACTTGTAAAATTATTGTATAATATAATAAAACATAAATTCATAAAGGGAACGGGATTTTTATTGAATCTGGAGGCTTTTATTATGAAAAAAACACTTATTTCAACATTATGTACTATAGCTGTTATTGGCAGTTCCACCGGAAATGCCTTGATTTCAGCTTATGCCGAAAATTCGGAAAACGTTACAGCAAATTTTTCTGAAATAGAATATACTTTCGATGATATAAATCTGAATTTTCAGAATACGCCTGCAATTTTATCAAATTTCGGAGAATATTCCTATAATTTCCGCAATCAGCTTGACGCTAATAATGGTGCTGTATATGATGCTCTTTCTGTTCTCACAACTCCCATAACCGATAAAATAGTTGTTACTTTGCCTGAACCTGTTACCATGTCTCTTAATGGTCTTCCGTCAACAAGCGATTATACAGAAGAAGATGCAGAAACATTCAGTAATGGAGTATTCAGCAATTGCAAAAACGGTATTGATGCTTTATTGCTTGATATGCCTGAAATTTTCTGGCTCGATGAAGCTAAAATTTCAATAGGTATAGCCAGTTCACAAACTCACCGTGACCGTCTGACCGGAAAATACAATGTAACTATAAATGCACTTGCATTCATTCCGGCATACTTTGAAAGCTACAATTCACTTGACGGCGTTCAGGAATACAAGACAAAACTTGAAAACGCTATAGCAGATTTTCCAGTTGAAGGCGAAACAAGATATGACCAACTTAAAAGTATTCATGATTATATTTGTCATTTTACATACTATGATGTGAATTCAAGTTTTTATAGTTCGGCAGTAGGAGCAATCGTTGAACCTGGAGTAGTTTGTGAGGGATACTCTAAAGCTTTCAAATTGATTTGTGATAGACTGGATATTCCATGTACTCTGATTTTCGGAAATTTCAATGAAGAAGAACGCACTGCTCATATGTGGAACTATGTTCAAATGGAAGACGGCAACTGGTATGCTGTTGATGTTACATGGGACGACTTAGACGGAAAAGACGGTGCTGAACTTAAATATGAATACTTCCTGAAAGGTTCAGATAGCTTTTTTGTAAAACATTCTGAAAACGGTACTCATGATTTCACAAATCTGGTGTATCCTGAACTTTCAAAAAATGATTATATAACTACCACTGCTACAACAACTACTACAAGTACATCAACAACTACCACAACAGTTACTACAATATCCGAAACCACTACACGAACTACATCTGTTAAACCTGTTTTAGATGGTGACCTTAATCATGACGGACAAGTTAATGTAGCTGACCTTGTATACTGTTCTAAAAACGTCATGGGTGAACAAACTGAATTTTCATGTGATTACAATCAGGACGGTTATACAGATTCATTTGATATAGTATTGATGAGACAGCTTATTATCAATAAATAAAAAAACTTCCGATACACACGTATCGGAAATTTTTTTACATTTTAATAAAACCTTTTCTTAATAATGGAATAAAAATACCACCAACAGCGTTTCCTAAAGTCATAATCATAAGATAACCAACAGTTCTAAGCGACCATACCTGTGCAATTGTAAAATAAAACATATTTGCAATACAGTGTTCAAATCCGCTAAGAATAAATACTACTACCGGCAAAAATATAGCAAGCATTTTACCAACTGTATTTTTAATATTTTTATAACCATCAGCTGCAATAAACATTAACATTCCACAGAAAAACGCAAGTATAAAATTACTTAAAAGCGTATCATTAAGCTTGGTTTCACAAATCTTATTTGCTTTATCACTGATTCCGGAAATTCTTGTACAAAGAATCAGTCCGGCAGAAACCATCGCACCAATCAGATTTCCTAACCATATAACAATAAGGTCAATAATATATGATGGTTTATTTTCAACTGCATATCCGACTTTTCCAGTAAAAAGATTAAATCCAAAACTCAATATAACAAAAAGACCCGTTCCGAATAAAAACGCTCCTATGTACTTATTATCGCACGAAAGATAAACGACTCCGCCTATTCCGATTGCAAAGCCTGTACCAATCGCTCTTAACAGAATATCCATAAATTTTTTCATTTTAACACCCCTTTCATTAATATTCTCAATATATTATATCATCAAAATTGATTGATGTAAAGAAAAATTTTATTTAGTTCCTTTAACACTTAATCCCTCATTATAACTATCTAAAAAATGATGATATTCATTTCCAATATGATACGAAATTAAGGTCTGTAAGTTTACGTTTTCTGCACTCCGGAAAATATTCATATCAACTTCCGGATTTACTTCACGTAATTGTTTAAGAAGATTCTTTATTTCCAGACGCTTTGAAACAGGTTCATTTTTTCCCTCTGTCAACCTACATGAGCAGTCTATAAATTTAAGATTATTATATTTTGCCCAATCAATTATAGATTTTTCCCGCACAAGATACAACGGGCGTATAACTTCCATACCTTTATAATTTTCACTATGAATTTTTGGCATCATTGTTTGCATTTGCGAACCGTAAAGCATTCCCATTAAAATAGTTTCTATAACATCATCAAAATGATGACCTAATGCTATTTTATTACACCCTAACTCCTGAGCCGTTTTATAAAGATAGCCTCTTCTTAATCTCGAACACAAAAAACATGGATTATTATTATTTTCTACTGAATCAAAAATTTTTGTGTCAAATACTTTAATCGGTATGGCAAGCTTTTGAGCGTTTTCAATTATTTTTTCCGTATTTTCTTTGCTATATCCAGGGTTCATAACTATAAATTCAACCGAAAAATCTATATTTCCATAATATTGCCAACGTTGCAGACAATTCGCCATAAGCATTGAATCCTTGCCACCTGAAATACAAACCGCTATTTTATCGCCATTTTCTATCAGCTGATATGATTTGATACCTTTTAAAAAATTTTTCCATATAGTTTTATTAAATTCCCTTACAACAGAATTTTCCACAAAATTATATCCTTTCATAAAAAAAAGCCCGAATTTTCGGACTTTTTAACAATATTAAATGGGCCATTAGGGACTCGAACCCCAGACCGTCCGGTTATGAGCCGGATGCTCTAACCAACTGAGCTAATGGCCCTCATAACGCTAATCGGAAGCTGAAAGAAACAACTTCCGATTGAATTATGTGCCGGCATCGTTTTACTTTCCCAGGTCGTCACCAACC
>CAKSMF010000015.1 GCA_934474025.1 uncultured Ruminococcus sp.
ACCTCAAAAAGCAATTATCCACAGTTTCCACAGTTGAGTTGCACCACCCTAACGCAAGCTCTTACGTTAGGGTGGTTTATCTAAAAATAGACTTTTTTTGATAATTCGAAATTGCATTATACACAGTATACACACTATACACAGTTAATATTATTGCAAAATCGTGAGAACAAATGTTTTATAGTTAATTAACTTCAAAAAATAGCCAAAAACCAATTAATTAAAAAGTAAAACAATAAGTATATTATAAAAAATTGTGTACAGACAAAACAATGAAAAGAGTTCTGTTCCGCAAAGACGGTACCGCCAGCGGTTACCGTCTTTGCTGGTTCAGAGTTTCTTTTTCAATTGTTTTTGTTTCTGTAGCAGTCAATTGTTCCGACACAGGCTTAAATCCAGAGTCACGCAATGTACAAATAGTTTTGTAACTATCAAACATGCCCCTCAACTCCTCGTCATGAACGAAGAAAAAAAACTTTTTAAACTTACGTTCTTTAAGGTTACCCTGTTCATCAAGTACAGGTTTAAACACTCGAACAAACGTAATACAGCCAAAAAGTGTAAACGGATAGTACATCAGATAAGTATTCTCTCTTATCGGTTTCGCCACTCGTGTAAAAACTTGAGAAGTAGCAAGTATGCAACGTCTGACTTTGCGTTGTTGTGTAATTATCGTCAGCATGTCCGGCGGAAAATTTTTGGATTGATTTGAAGAAAACCAATTCTGAATTTCGTCTATGCAATCTATCTCACCATATATGCCATTGGTATCAAGTGTAAGTTCTTCCCAAGACGTTAACTCATAATCTTGCATAGAACAGCTAAAATTAGACCTTACTATAACACGAGGGTATATAGTTTTATACTTTCGAACGAGATAAGCCATTAAAGTTGTCTTTCCGCTCCCCTGTTCCCCGCAAAGTAAATGCATTCCATATTCTGAAAATGTATTCGGGTCAATCGTTATAAGGTCGTGTGCTAACTGTTTTGGAAAATCAATAAAAATACGTCTGATAATGCTATGCTCCTTGTATCTCTTCTTTTCATTTTTAATTGGTCGAATTTTCTTGACGAATCGCCAATATAGCCAAAACATAAAAACAAAAAACAAAAACGGAGATACTATCAAAGCCAGAACAAGCAATACCTTGCCCCAAAAAATTAAATAATTCATAACCACCTCACAGCCAACTATGAACCGATGCAAAAGACTTGACACGTAGAAACAATGCCCAAAGTATACAAAAAGTATCAAGTGCAAACAAAAATCCAAGACAAGTGCAAATAATATTCATAGGCAAAAAATAACCAAGTACTTTCAGAACTTCTAAGAGTACAGAAAAAATATTGTCAGGTATTGCAACCGGTTCTAAATCAGGAAGTCCGATATCATTAAGTAATTGAAGAATCGGACTAAGAAAAAAATCAATTATTGCATCTGTAATCATGGTGCAGACTCCCCATTAATAATATTCGGTAAGCGCTTGCGAACCTTACGAATGAAGAAATAACAAGTAATACCAGATACCAAAGCTTTGAACCAAACAATATAGTCATATGGTACAACGTCAAAATCAATTATCTTACTCTTAAAATGTCCATATAAATCAGAATCAAATTCAACACTATATTCAGGAACCGCAGTATCAAAATTGTTGGAATCAAAAATAACGTCCGCCATGTCAGCTATCTGATGTACAAACTCAAAATGTTCTGATATAATCTTTGTGAGTTCTTCAGGTTTGGTTGTCGTTGGCACAAATAATTTTTTTAATAATGTTTCAAAGTTATCAGGCAGAGAACCAATAGAATTATATACATCAATAATATAACCCTCAATCGCTCTCAAGTGTTCAAAAAGTGCATCACAAAAATCTAAGAAGTTTTTAGAGAAGTCAGTAAGATTACTATTAATCCATTTGGAATAATAAGCAATACTTTCGGTATTAGAAAATATGTCTGAAAGCTTAGAGGCAATATCACTAAGCCCGTCAATAGTAGCTTTAAAGTCTGCATCAATATCGCCAAGCTTAAGTTTAATATCATGTATATCTGCATTAATGCTACCATTAATATCGACAAAATTAAGCGGTATTCTTGATTTTATGTTTTCCACGTGATTTTTTATATCGTGTATATCAGACTTAATACTATTAATAATATCTATAAAATCACTTGGAATCTTCGTATTAATACTATCAAGATATAGTCTCACAGAATGCGTATCACTCTGAATCAATCTAATAACATCTTCGAAATCCGAAAAAACCTTATTGTTATTAATAGCACTAATAACAGAATCTAATTTACTCACAACAGAATCAAAATTACCACCAAGGGAACTATCAAGTTGCTGAATAGCTGTATCAACATGAGCTATCAATTCCGCCAGTTTTTGTATGTGTCCACCAAGACTCGCAAACTCCCAAAAATTATTACGTAGATTTTCGGTGTCTGAAGCAATCTTAGCTATATTAAGAGATATATTATCAAGCTTATTATCAAAATAATCAGTCAATTCAGACAACTTTGGCATAGAACTAAGCATACTAGCAAGATAATTTTTTAATTCATCAAGTCTATCAACAATTATAGTAGTAGATAATGCAGTAGTCATTGCATTAATACTATCGCCGACAGCTCCCAATTGGTCAATAATAATGCCAAGTTTGTCCAATATAGTCTTAACATCTTCTACACTTCCGCCCGAACTACTATTAGTTGTTGTTGTTGTAGTTTCAGTGGGTTGCTCTGTCTTGTCTGTACTACCTTTAAGTCCGCCAAGAAAAAACAGGTTAAGAACGTCATAATCACCCGACCGAACCAAAGTACCAAAATAACTATATATATTGCAATTAGCACCTATTATATACTTACAAGTCAACTCATAATCCGAATAGCCGTCAAAAACGAACTTAGACGAGTTACTAACAGAAGACGCTTTATAAGGAGTCGCCCATAAACCAGTACTATTATTATATTCGGTAACATCTACATAGTAATTAGTAGTAATATCATACGCAGTATAGCTACCAGAATAATAACGGGTATCTGATGCAGACTTTGCGACCGAAAAATATAATCGCCCTGAATTGCCATTATCTTTGACTAAATATAGCTTATAAATCGGACTATCCGCAGTCCCTGAAAAAGTCAAAAAATAATAGTCATATGCACTAAAATCTATATCCGGTGGCAATAGTCCGGGGTCATCATATTCAACACCCTGAACATTAAAGGCGTTGGAACTACAAGGCACAAGACACACAAAAGGTACAATAATACAAATCAAAAAAATTAAAAACTTACGCATAAAACATCACCTATAATATTAAAGGGCAATTCAGAACTCTGAATCACCCTCAAGCGATATAGTCCATGAAAGCTATACCGGTATTTAAGCACCTTTAATGGCATTTTTGATAAAGCCCCAGCCTTTCCTGAAAGCAATAAAGCCAATGACAGCAGGTGCAACAATCGGCAGTAAAGACTTTATTTCGTCAAGTACGCCCGCCATCATGGAAGAATCAACACCGTTCCATGCATTTGCTACAACATCAGCCATAACAGCAATATCCATAATTCCACCCCCTTTCAAAGTCAAAAATGAATTAAAAGAAGAATTTAAACAAACGGTAAGTATACTTGACTGTGAACCAAAACAGACAAGCAATAGCAAGTGCCGAACCTAAATAGGTAAATGTATTGAGTTGCTTAACATTCAGCGTCTCTTCTGTCTGTAACGTCAATAACTGGCATTCTGTTATCGTTGTCGTTGTCATTGTCTCTTCTGGTAGCGGAATCATGCTCACTGTCGTTACTTCTGTTTGTATTTCTACGATTTCGTCCAAGGGGCATACCTCCCTTTTTATACTTTCGTTTGGCAAACTTATAGCACCGATAAGGCAGGCTAAAAAGCTGTACCAATCCCATAAAAAAGCATAAGTAAACAATCAAAGTCATAGTCAAAATCCCCATGTTACAGCAGGTTTTTCGGTCTTGACGATTTCAAAATTAACAATATTTTTGTCGTCGTCAAATTCGAAATCAACAAGTTTACCATTAAAAAAAGAAAACTGTCCATTGCAGGCAAGAGCAAGCATATTATAGAGTTCTTCCTGATACTTTCTACCGACAAACAACTCTTTCACGCCTTTTCCGCTTGCATTAACAGCAACGTTCTTTACAACGTCCAAAACAACAGCCGGAACAGTTTCTTTTGTCGTCTTATCGGTGTAAGAAAAGGACTTTGCATTAACTATTAAACACTTCATTTCTAACGAACTCCTTTCATTAAGAATAAATATATAAATCAGTAATTATTGTTTCGTGTCGGTCTCACCGTAAGACATTTGCTACTGGTTGTCCAATTCTCAATGTCAGAGCAGTTGCACCGTATCAGCAATTAATTACTGGATTTATCTTTTTTACTTTCCTTGTATATCTCAAAAATATTTCTAATCAAGCGGTACAAAAGAAATAAAATAGTTCCTCCAAAAGACACAACAAGACCGCCATAAACAAAAGCCATTTTAAATATAACATAATTATTAATTTCCGAAATGGGTAAAAGCGACTGTTTTTCAGAAAGCTCAGGAACATAAACGCAAAACGCAATAAAGCAAAAAAGAAGAAATTCAAAAACTTGTCCGCAATACAAAATACGAAGTTTCGTTTTATCAGATATGCTATTAATTTTCTTTACGAGCTTTATAAGATATGTTTTTATGTGTTTCTTCATAATATTACCTCTTAAAACGATTAAGACACCTAATGCAAAAAACAAATCCAAAAACAAACAAAATTATAAAAGCAACCTCCCTAGAAGAAAAACTAACAGAAAAATCACCTTGAAAGAATCTGTTGACTAAGTCCGTAAACCCGCCAAGAAAGAAATCACCGGTCTTAACCACAAAGATAACAAGTAAAACAAGTAAAGTAAGAACAGCAAAAACAAATAATAAAAACATACTTTACCTACTTTCATTGATTTCTGGAGACTCGGCAGAACTATGTTAGCAAATGCTTTAGCTGATAAATAAACTACTTCTGTTCCTCTGGAAATGTTTATTTATAATCTTTGGTTGCCTTATGCTAAAGTAAATTCTAAAATTCCTATAAAAGTTCGTCAAAGAATCAAGTTCTGCCGACTATGGAAAATAAAATAATCAATCAAATGTAATTGATTACTTATTATTATACTTATATATGATTGATTGTCAAGTACTTTTCAATCATTTGTGATATAATTGGAAAAAATGACAAAAAAAGGAGTGAATATTCATGACAATTTACCAAAGATTAAAAGATTTGAGAGAAGATGCAGAAATGAATCAAGAACAAGTCGGGAAAATAATTAAAACCACAGGGAACTATTACGGAGATTACGAAAAAGGAAAAAGAGATATACCAACTCAAAGAATGATAATACTAGCAAAATATTATCATGTAAGCATGGATTATATAACAGGACTTACGAATGACAAAGGCGGGCTACATAAAATAACCGAAGAAGAAAGAAAAATCTTAGATTTATACAATAACCTATCTGAAAGAAGAAAAGGTAAAATCGAACTATACCTTGAACAACTTAACCGACAGCAAGCAAAAGAGGAACAGAACATACAAATAATAGAAAACGTAGGAAATAACAGCCCACAAGCGAATATAAATATTTCAAACGTCAACAAAAAATAAGAAAGGCAAAAATTATGCAGACATTATTAGCGTACTCCATTGCAATAACAATATTTCAAAAAATATGTTCAATTGTCGGATTAATTTGTATAATAAAAATATTTATTAAATCTATTTACCGCATAATAGAACACATAACAAATAAAAAAAGACCAAAACAATATACTCAAAAATCAATAAAATTTGATTCTGAATTAACAGAAAAAATAAAAGAGTTATCGCAAGAATCAGAAAGAGGTTTTAACAGCCAAGTAAAATATATGCTAAAGAAATATATCGAAATGACAGAAAACAAGTAAATATAAAAAAACAATTCTGCCACCTTTTGAGGTGGCAGAACTGTTTTTTGAATCCGGAAGAAGTCATGAACCCAGAGTATAACATTGGCGTAACACGCCAATGTAATTGCTTGGAAAAGGTAATTTCATTTTCACCTGATTTTTATTTCAGAGTTGCTAATAAAGGAATCTGAAAAGCCACGCTCCTTGAGATATGCTCTGCGTGCTGACTCTCTCTGCTCTGACGTGGTTGCCGTCTTGTAATCCGTAAACAATGCTCTGTTGGTAATCTTCTGCATTTTGTCTTCTATCTGACATCTGATGTTGTCTGCTAATGCTCCTTCTGGACGTTCTGATTCAGAGTCAGGGTAAAAATATTCTATTAGTTCAGCCATAAGTTCTACGGGTATTTGTATGTTCATTTTTTAAAACCTCCAATCAAAAAGGAATAAACGACTTATTAAGCCAATCACTTGCAAGACGACGTTCTGCAATAATTATCAATTTTCAATATTTTTCTGTTCTTCATAAAAATCACCAATGCTTTTACGGCTTATAAAGTCCTCACAGCATACAGTAAACCCGCACAAGATTTTTTTAAGTTGATTGCACTCCATGCGATATGGAGCATTTACAGCACACTTTTCATAATAGATGCACTCACAGCAATGTTTACACTTTTCATATTGTTTCATAATATCATACCTTTCATATTTTCTTATAGGAACTCTCTAAGTTCTTGTTCTGTCGGTTCAGTATCTTCAAGTCCAAAGATACAACCAGTTTCAAAAAAGCAACCTTCTAAGTCCCTCGTGGTTTCGACATCTTCCGGATAAATTACATATCCATATTTGCAACCCTGACAATACTTAACCACAGGGTCTATACAACGTTCAGGCACATTGCACATAATATAACCTCCTTTCATAACCTCAAAAAATCTCTAATTATAGACATTATCACCACCTTATAAAATCGAAATAAAACAACTAAATACCATACATTTGGTGCAATAAGT
>CAKSMF010000016.1 GCA_934474025.1 uncultured Ruminococcus sp.
AAAAAAAGACTGCTGTCTTGCTTTTTTTGCAAGATCGCAGTCTTTTTTGTTGGGGGCTTTTTTTACAGCCCCATTTTATACCGATTTGTTTACAAGCCTGCACTCTTCCGAGCAGAAGTTGCTTTCTGTCTGCTTACCCTTTACAACGAGCTTATGGCATATCGGGCAGTTGGTAATAATGCGGTTTGATTGTTTGAGAATATCGCAGTAAATTCGCAGAACAGCAAGAAAAGAATCCTAAGCCACATATCCTGTCTGATGAGGACTCCACCCTCAAACTACCAAGGTTTATCCGCTTTGGGAATATCCGGTGAAGATGAAGAAAAACAGCAACATTTCTGTCACTGCTCTTCACCGTTTTATTCCGCAGCCTGCATCGGGTCGCTTCTCAGAACTCAACTTGCTGAGTTTTTGCCCTCTTTGGCTGCATTTTTAGTATGGTCAGAATTTTGGCGATTATTGCGTTTACACGGTTTGATTTTCATACCCCGGGCTCTGAATGTTGAGGACTATTTTTTCAGGCTGCTGACCTCCGATGTGCCTGTTATGCCTTGGAATGGCTAATATGAATAAAATACCCTCCGCTGATCGATTTCGGCTGAGGGCTGGGTTTTTATGATCGGGGGATGGTTTGACGGGTACGGATTTTCCATAATTGCCTGCGCAAGTCTAAAACATCGGCGCAGACGGTCTAAATAAATGTCTGCACCGCAAGTATAATTGTGTTTAGTTAGTTTTCGTCAGGAGAAAATGGTATTTCATCATTAATGATGTCGGTTGTATTTTCCTCAAAGTCTGTTACTTCGTTCTCCTCAAAATCTGTTTCGGTGTTGTCAAAGTCCATTACATCATTCTCCCAATCGGTGACTTCACTTTCGGAGTTAATCTCGTCCTGCTCAACTGCAAGCTGATATGTGTTCTGAACACGGTCAATATCTTCCTGCATATATTTTATAATGCCATTCTCTTCACAAACCATTTCGATATATCCGAGGTAGTTACTCATTACATCAGCAGGAATATTTGCCACCGTTCTTGCGTTTTGAGATTGAGATAATTCATCAAAAGTATATATATCGCCGTCATAATATAACGCAAGCGGATTTACCAACTGTTTTTTCATTTCTTCCACATCGTCCAAATACAAAGCGGAAATAATATCTTCTGAAAAGTACATACCCGGTGTGTCGATGTTTTCAGCGTTTTTGGCTATAAAATCCTCTTTCGGAATATTCAAGTCGTGTATCATTTGGTAAAGTGGGGGAATTTCAACTTGTTCAGAAGGTGATTTAGCAAGAAGAACATTATTTACCCATTCCTCACGTGCCTCTTGTCCAACAATTTGACTGGCTAAATATATGTCGTATACCTTGTCAATATATTTTCTTGAAAAAGCGTAATCAGAGCCGCCAATTCTTGGAATTTCGTTTTGTGCTTCTTCTTTCTGAGGGATTGTAGTGGCGTCTTCAACAGAAGCAGCCTGCTGATCAGTTCCTTGTGTTTCATCGGAAATACTAACGTTTTCACTTACGATAGTGCCAACTTGTCTTTCATCTGCAGGCGTTAATATATCTGTTTTGTCATTGCAAGCACTTAAACCTAACGCAAAGGCAGATAAAATACATATTACTATAATTTTTTTCTTCACAGTAATTCCTCCTGTCCCTGAATTGCAATACGGGTAAGGATCTGCGAAACCTCCTGAAGAGTATAGAACTCTCCTGCTTTTTTGCCTGTTTCACTTGCAAACTGACCGATAAGATATTCGTATGCGTTGCCGAGGATTTCCCCTTCCGAATGAAGAAGATCAGCTTCATTGATCGTTTTGACAAGCTCCGCTATCAGGCTTGACTGTTTTTGTTCACCCATACCAAGTCTTGTGGAATACAAGTCAATGTCTGCAAACATATTAGAAAAAATACTATCCGACTGTTCAACATTGTTAAACGCTTTTTGCAAAGTTTCACGCTGAAAAGCGTTATTGTTAGCAGCTTCGGCAATTTTCGTGTAGGTCAGTTCGGGATCAATGGTATAATGATAGCTTTCCTTTATGTCCTCCAGAAGTTCCTCGGCATCTTCGGTCGAATATACTTCTTCGTATGCTCTCTGAGCAACGGTCATATTTTCGGGAACTTCATTGTACAGCAGATCATAAACGTGCGTCAGGAATGTATCGGAAAGATATTTATAGAATACTATGCCCAAAAGGTAGTTTTTGTACTCATTAGCGTCCATTTTTCCACGGAGAATATCCGCACCTGCCCAAAGGACACTTAAAAGGTCTTTGCTGTTTTCATTTTCCGCCATTGTGATTTCCTCCTGTTTTTGCTTATATATTTATTATAACACAAATAAATGTATCATTCGCAGGACAATTCTTGTGATTTTATGTATCCTTACGCTTATTTGCAGCAAAAGTATATATTCATAATATATTATACAACAAAATCGACAAAACTTCAATATTTTGAGCGATATTTCTTTAATAAATCAGAGAATAATTTTCAAACAGTAAAATCAACGGTATTACCTTTTTCGCTGTCTGAGCTTCTGTTTTAAATCCGACAGTATCCGTCCAAAGTTTTCCTCGGCACTTCCATTGTATGGATTTCCATAATTGTTGGCAAGATCAAAATGAGTTATCCCCGGATCGAAGGCGGTATGTATCATATTTTCCATATTGGCATAATTGCTTTTGAAGCCAAAATTCTGCCAAAGCCCCAAAGAAACGACCCTATGAAAAAAAGTCTGTAAAAATCGAAAGAACTGTGGTAAAATAGAAATAACACAGGAGGACGAAATTTTATGGGAAGAAGAAAACGAGAGCCAATGAGTGAGGGCAAGAAGAACATCAAAGCTGTACTGCCGCAAACACATTACAGCAGTACAGCTTTGAAAATATATTAAATTCTACTTATGAGGTCGAGTGTATTATAAATGCAGTCATATCAATTTAAAAATTTTGTCCGATGCATTAATATGTGCTTAACATCGCGCATAGAATAGTGATATAATATGTATAGAATAAAGCTATCAGCCTATAAGGAGTTGATATGTATGATGATAAGACCGTCAACCTGTTTAAGAAATGAATATAATGATATTGCCGAATTCTGCAAAACCGAAAATCAGCCTGTATTCCTCACCCAAAACGGCGAGGGTGACCTTGTTGTTATGAGTATGGAAGCATATTCATACCGTGAGGAAATGCTTGACCTCCGTGAAAAGCTGCTTGAAGCCGAAGCACAGCGTTTAAGCGGTGCAAAAACATACTCTCTTGATGAGGTAACCAAGCAGTTGGAGGAGATAATTAATGGCATCAACTGAAAAATATACCATTGAATTTCTTCCTGCTGCCCTCAACGATACGACTGAGATAATTTCATCATTCGTTATGCTCGGAAGCAAACAGGGGCGGTTCGCATCAAGGATAAAATGAACAAAGCCGCCGAACAGATACTTATTTTTCCGTATTCGGGTATGTCTGTTCCCGATTTCAAGCTGTCAAAGCTCGGATTTCGTATGATCGTGGTTGAAAAATATCTTATGTTCTACAAGGTGTCCGAAGATGAAAAGAAGATCATCTTCTACCGTGTGCTTAACGGAAAAACAAATTATCCTACTCTTATGTATAAGCTTTACAAAGACGAATAGCCTTACTGCGGAAGCCTTTTTTGGTTTCCGCTTTTTCATTTCTTTATCTTCCCTCTGCTTTCTTCAAGCTTCACAGCATTTCTGCACTTAACGATAAAATGAGTCTTGCTGTCGTCCCATATTTTTTCTATGATGTCGGGTTCATCATTTTCGGGAGCTTCCTCCGACATTTCTGTGTTCGGCAGTTCCCTGCTGTCCTGCCACTTTCTCCATTTGGAAGCAGCAGCTATCAGCAGGACGATGATTATGACCGTTTTAAGAAGCACATCGGCAGACAAACACTCGCCGATCTCACCTGTCAGATTATCGTGATAGATTCACAATATCCGGATATTCAGATAACTGTACTTACCGCATACCCTCCATGTCCCGCATCCAACACTACAACAGGAATTTCCGCAGCAGGAGCGGACGTATACACCGCATTTTCTATCTTCTGAGCCGCATAATAAATTATCCCGGCACTCATGCAAAGTGCAGCGGCGATACAAAAGGAACTTTTTCTGACTGAAAACTTTTTCATAATTGACCAGCCTTTCGGATTGATTTCAATAAAACTATATTCCGAAGTTGCGGACAAATATTCCCTATCTGTCATATCATTTATATCTTTTCCGGATAATTATATCACATTTATTTTTGTTATGTCACTTTTAACCTCACTCATCAAACGGAGTAAACGAGATCTTTTCATATTCCGCCGTAAGGGGCATTTTGCTGTCATCAAAGGCATTCAGCCAGCCGTCCACACCCGTTCCGCACCAGGCATTCATCATTATCTTGCCCGGAGTAACGGGTATATTTTCTGTTGCGGTATAGGCTTCCTTTCCGTCAACAAACCACACTATCTTATCCTTGTGCCACTCAAAGGCATAATCGTGAAAAT
>CAKSMF010000017.1 GCA_934474025.1 uncultured Ruminococcus sp.
TCAAACGTGTAAGACATCTCCAGACAATTGATTTTTTGCCACGGTTGTTCCAATGTATTCTGCGATACTGACCTCCGCATTCTGCACAAAAAACAATCTGCGAAAACGCGTGGTTGGCACTAAATCCTTTACGTTTGCCTTCAATATCTCGTTCTGATGCTCGTCTTGCTATTTCATCCTGAACCTGTAAAAACAGTTCTTTGGGAATTATTGCTTCATGATGGTCTTCTATGTAATACTGCGGAACAATGCCATTATTCTTGACACGTTTTTTATTCAGGAAATCCACCGTATAGGTTTTCTGCAAAAGTGCATCACCCATATATTTTTCATTTTCAAGGATTTTTCTGATTGTACTATCGTGCCATCTTGGGTTTCCTCTTGCTGTTAAAATGCCGTCACGTTCCAATCCTTTAGCAATTTTCTGACAACTGCTGCCTTGCAGGTATTCAAGGAAAATTCTCTTTACAACCTCAGCTTCTTTCGGATTTACTACAAGGTTTCCGTCCTCATCCTTATCATAGCCAAGAAAATATTTAGAATTGAGTAATACTTTGCCGTGCTGATATCTGTACTGCAATCCCAGCTTTACATTTTTGGAAATGGATTCTGATTCTTGCTGTGCTAATGATGCCATAATGGTAATAAGAACTTCACCTTTTGCGTCCATCGTGTTTATGTTTTCCTTCTCGAAGAAAACGGGGATATTAATATCTTTCAGCATTCGGATATAGTTTAAGCAATCTACTGTGTTTCTGGCAAATCGGCTGATTGACTTTGTGAAAATCATATCAATTATACCTTTCTTACAGTCATCAATCATTCTGTTGAAATCATCACGCTTTTTTGTATTTGTTGCACTGATGCCTTCATCAGCGTAAACATCAACAAGAATCCATTCAGGATTTGCTGAAATGAATTCACGGTAATGGCTGACCTGAGTTTCATAACTTCCAGCCTGTTCTTCATTGTCAGTCGATACACGGCAGTATGCGGCTACTCTTAGCTTTTTAACTTCTTCTTTGGTGGCTTTATTGCCTATTTGCTGTTTTGCAGGAATTTTTATAATATTCATCGTATTACCTCTATTAAACTGTAAATATATTCAGCTTGTTCTTTGGGAGTGTCATGGATTTCTGTTGCTTCAAAAAAAGCAAATTCGGTGTGTATAGGAGGCGGTTTTAGACGGCTGGATCTTTTATGTTCAGAAGAACGCTTTATCAATTCTGCATTTGCTCTTGAAAATGTGTTTTTGTTTACAATTGCAGGGTGTGAATCGTCTCCGACATAACGGGCATTTTGAAGTATTCGCTTTACGGTACTATGGCAGAATGGCTGTCCTGCATTTTTAGCAGCATTTGTCATACTCATTCCTGAAATATAGGCATTAAAAATACCGACTATAACTGACGCTTCGTGTTCGTCAATTCTGATTTCTCCGTTTTCTACTTTGTACCCGTACATATTTCCTCCTTTAATGTCAATCCGCATTTCAGTTTAAAACCTATGAAGGTTCTGGAATAAACAATGATGCAATCAAGATATTCAAGAAAAGATTCATCAAAAGCAGAGAAAGTGTTTGATGATTCTATAAAATGAATCAGCTTTTCTGTTTCTTTTATCATGTGGTCATTCTGTGAATTATCAAGTTGTCTTAATTCCATGCGATATTCCTCGTTTTGTTTTTCAATTCGTGACACTTCCTGATTGAACAGCGTACTGTCAATAAGCCCTTTCACTCTCAGCTTGCGAATATCATTTTTTCTGTCTGAATTTTTCTGAATATTTTCTTTCAGATTCAGAATACGCTGTAAATTGTCATCAGTTTTCATCAATTTAATGGATTCAAGATATGGCTTCAAAACTCGTTTATAACCAAAAATCAGTTTATTCATCATTGTTGTTAAAGCAGCTTTAATTGCTTCTTCCTTAATGAATTTTATAGAGCATTGCTCTTTATGAAAAAGGTGCGTTTTACAAGCCCATGCTACACCTGAACTTTGGGTTTGCCGTTTGAATTTACTGCCACATTCACCACAAATAATCAGACCTGAAAATGGATACCTCTTTAAATATTTTGAATCGCTTTTTATGATTTTTCTTTCATCGGCATGAATCTGTATCAATTCCTGAACTTTCTCAAATTCACTTTTGCTGATGATAGCCTCATGGTGTTCTTCAGCATAGTATCTGTCAGATTCCCCATTATTCTTATGTCTTTTAAAATTGCTGTCAGTGTAGGTTTTGTTAAATATGGCTGCACCGTAATATTTTTCGTTTGTAAGTATGCTCTTTACAGTTGAACCTGTCCATTGACCGCCTCTGCGTGTTGGAACTCCTTGTTCCTGAAGGAGCTTTGCAATTTTGTATGTGCCTACTCCGTTTAATGCGTATCTGAAAATATCTTTGATTACATCTACTTCATCGGAATTGATTATCATATTTCCATTTTTATCATGCATATATCCGTATGGAAGATAACTGAATTTATATATTCCGTTTTCGATGTTTTTTTGATTGCTCCATTTAACATTTTTGGATATAGATTCAGATTCACCTTGTGCCATACTGCTGAGAATTGCCAGAATCAATTCACTTTCCATACTGCCTGTGTCCAGATTTTCCTTTTCAAAATAGATAGGAATGTTATACGAAAGCAGTTCTCTCACAAGTGAAAGACAGTCGGTTGTATTTCGAGAAAAACGGCTGATGGATTTTGTGAGAATATAGTCAATTCTGCCGATTCGGCATTCATAAAGCAAAGCCTGCAAACCATCTCTTGCGTCAGCTTTTGTTCCGCTGATTCCAAAATCATAGAAAACACCTGCAAATTCCCAATTACTATGCATTTTAATCCAAGATTCATAATGCTTTTTCTGAGTGTCAAGGCTCTCTTTCTGGTCATCAGAATCCGTTGAAACACGACAGTATGCAGCAACACGAAGTTTTTTTATTTCTTGTGGTTGTGCGTCAATTTTTCGTATTTTCAAGTTTATCACCTCATTTCAGTATGACATATTAACTCTTTTGGAG
>CAKSMF010000018.1 GCA_934474025.1 uncultured Ruminococcus sp.
CCATTTGGTATCAATTGCTGGATTTTGATAGCAACCAACATTGTAAGCAATTCTTTTCAGGTCATTATAATAAGCGGTCTCGGGATTTTTTTCAGTGCTCCAAATGTATTTATTTTCAGAAAATCCAAGAATACAAGAGCCGTTTGAACCAGCATAAGTGACTGTTTGCCCAAAATCGTCAGTGTAAGAAATTCCCTTGACACTATATTGATAATCGCTGATTTTTGCCGAAAATCTCTTTTCTGCTGGAATGTCAAGAACAGGAGTTGAAGAAAATTTTCTGAATTCAATTTTTCCTTCACGGTTCGCAAAAACGAAACAGCCTAAAAATTGTGCAATAGCTTTTACTTCGTCCCAACAAGTCGGAAGAAAATGCGTTCCCCATATACCCTCTATAATGTCAACACTGTCACCTGCAAGTTCCTGTAAATCCTCTATAGTCTGAGCAAATTCTGCCCCTGAGTCTTTTGTGACTTGTTTCAGCACGGATTTTATTAATATTGCTCCTATCACGTTGTCGGTTATGGGCTTGTTGAGACGATTAAGGCAATCATAGCCTTTAATTGATATTTTGTTTATTTCACATTCTGCGGAAACTATGTCCCACACGCCTAGCGGAATCCATTTCAGAATTGATTCAGTACGAAAATAAAGTTTCAGTTTTCCTCCTTTGATGAGATTTATATTTTCTTCCGGAAGAATAGCATCAATTTCAGCTGAACCTATGTACATTTCGCCAAAATTAAAAATATTTTCGTCTGATGTACATTGACTATCACAATGAACATCATTAATTAAATTGCTGTCATCAAGAGGTATTATAATTCCATCAATGCGTTCTATTGAACCTTTTATGTGCTGAATATCGCCGTTTTCAAGTGAATCAAAAAAAGTCTTTTCTGCTTCAGAGCTTTCAAATTTATACATATATCACCTCATTAATATTCAATCAGGCTGAAAGACAATGTATAACGTCCGTTTCGGCTTGAAGTTAAAGAATTGACTGTCTTTTCACGGTCGGAGGGATACATAGTTTTGGTCACATAATTGCCGTTGTCCCAAAAAGTAACATCAAGAACAGCACTGTTAATCATAGTTTCAATTTTTGAAATCTGCGAATCATTTCCGTAATATTCAAGCTGTATTGTATAAACATTTTTTCTGATTAAATATGCAATCAATACTCCTGTTTCGGCGGAACGTCCGGTAGAATCTGAGTATATATCAGCTTTTTTAATTGAATAAGAAACAGGTTCAATAACCGGATTGAATTCAATTTCTCCGTTTTTTATGCTTTTTATGACTATTCCCAAAATTATCCCCCTCCTCTGATTTTATTTTCATTTACTGCCTTTACGGCTATACGCCCGATTTCGCGTCCGTCAAGTTCGACGTGCACATGAATTTCTCCGTTTCCGAAACCGCCGTTTTTCTTCATTGCATTTGTTACAGCTTGTTCAATTGTGCTGAGTGGTGATACAACTTCGGTTTCACGTTTGTTATCGCCGAGAACAGCAAGGAAATTGCCATAGTTTGCCGGAACTACTGTACCTTGTGCAAGGTAAGGTATCTGAGGAACATCAATTGACGGAAGCCATTCAAAAGGATACCACCCAGCAATTTCAATATCTCTTACGTTGTCCAAAGCCCAGTTTATCGCATTGAAAGGCTGTTCAATAACCCAGTTTATGCCGTCAATTAAGCCATTTACAATAGTTTTGAAAGTATCGAAAATGCCGTCTGTGATTCCGGTAAAAATTTCTCCGCCTTTGCTGAAAACATTCTTGACAGCTTCCCATGCGTTTGAAAATTTATCCTTAAACCAGTCTGTGACATGACTGAAAACGCCTGTAATTCCGTTCCATACGTCTTCAAAAAAGCCTTTCACTCCGGAAAAAGCATTCTTGATTCCGTCCCATGCTAATTGGAATTTTTCGCTGAACCAGTTACCAACTTTTTGAAAAACGTTTTTTATATCGTCCCAACGATTACTAAACCATTCGCCGATGCTATCGAAAATTTGAGAAATATTGTCTCTTGCATTCTGGAATTTTTCGCCAAACCAATCTCCAATGAATTCAAAAACCGATTTAATAGTACTCAATATTTTTTCAAAAATTTCCTTTACTTTTGAAATGCTGTCAGAGATTTCATTACACAATCCAGCAACAATATATCCACCAAGTTCAGCCATGACAGTTGACGGTGAATGTATGCCGAAAAGTTTCTTGAAAGCATTAACAAACGGTGTAAATATGTGGTCTTTAACCCATTGCTTAGGATTGTCAAAAAATTCTGTTATTCCTTCCAGCAATCCATTGATAATGTTTTTTCCAATTTCTTTGATGTATGAAATCTTCGATGATACCCATTCAAAAAATTTTGATATAGTTTTCTTTATACTGTTCCAACCTGCTACCCAAGCATCGAAAAAACTATACAATGTTTCTTGAATGCTTTCCCATATTCC
>CAKSMF010000019.1 GCA_934474025.1 uncultured Ruminococcus sp.
CTAAAAGTGTTCTCTGCTCATCTGCATATGGACGAGGCAACGCCCCATTTGCACATTGATTTTGTTCCGTTCACAACTGGCAGCAACCGTGGACTTGATACAAGAGTATCACTCAAGCAGGCGCTTGCCGCACAAGGATTTAAGGGCGGAACCCGTGGAGATACCGAGTGGAATCAATGGGTAAGCGCAGAAAAATCCGCACTCGCATTCGTTATGGAACGGCACGGAATTGAGTGGAAACATAAAGGAATGCACGAAACACATTTGTCTGTTCTTGATTACAAAAAGCAAGAACGAGCGACGGAACTTGAAGAATTAGGGGCTAAAATCGAAGTAAAACAAGCAGAATTTAATGTGTTATCCGAGCGAGTGTTAAACTATGATGATGGTTTGGAAAACTTAAGAAATGTGGAAGAAATGCTTGATAATGCACCCGAATATCAGCTCTCCGAGCCGCAAAGTTTTATGTCCGCAAAAGCATATAAAGCAAAAATTGCAGAGCCGCTTATTCAAAAATTAAAAGCGTTAATCAAGACGGCATTGGCTCGTTGCTTTGAGGGTTGGGACAGTTACCATAGATTAAATATCACGAACGGCAACCTCTATCGTGAGAACGAAATGTTATCGAAAATAAACAGCAAGCTGAAAAGTGAAAACGAAAATTTGCGTTCGGAAGTCAAAGATTACAAACTTTTGCGCAAAGTTTTCGGGCATAAACAGATTGATGAGTTGCTTGAACAGGCAAGAAATATCAAAGGTCGCAAGCGTGAAAATCCACGCTCAAGATAAATAAATTTTTGGAGGAAAACAAATAATGGCAAAGACAATTTTTGAACAAATGGGTGGTACTTACACACAAGTTGGGGATTATCTCCTCCCCGATTTGAAACTGCCCAAAGAAGAAAAACAAGCAAATATCGGCGTATGGGGTATGCGGCACAAACGATTTTTGAAAGAAAATCATCGTGTTTTATACGCCAATTTGATGGTTTCGGGTAAGCTCGGTGTTTATCTTGATGAGGTTGAACAACAGGCGACAGCATTGTTTCTTCGGTTGGTAAAAGAACTTTCCGAAAAAGAAAATATAACGGAAAGCTTAAAGGCAACCGATCAAATGGCGTGGGTGCAGAAGATGAACAATATCCGTAATCGTGCAACGGAAATTGTAAATGCAGAAATGATTTACACAGTATAAACGTAGCGGCGGCAGGGAGTAATCTCTGCCGCCATTACTTATTTAGAGCAATAAAAAAGTTTACAATCTTTTTTGAAAATGGTATTGCTATTGTTCGAGTTTTAGAATATAATATTATACAAGTACGAACGGGGTGTATTCAGGAGGTTGTTATGGAATTTATGTCTGCAAGAGAAGCCGCTGATAAGTGGGGCATTTCTCAAAGAAGAGTAGCGGTTCTGTGTTCTGAACAAAGAATTGCTGAGGCAACTATGGTGGGCAATATGTGGATTATACCTACTTCGGCAGAAAAACCGATAGATGCAAGAAGTACACGATATAGTAAAACTGATGAAAAAGCGGTTAAACCTTTCTTGAAATGGGCAGGCGGCAAAGGTCAGCTCATTAAAGAGATTGAACGTTACTATCCGTTTGATAGTGGAAGAATTACAAAATATGCTGAGCCATTTGTTGGCGGTGGTGCAGTTTTGTTTGATATTCTCAGTAAGTATGATTTAGAAGAAGTATATATCAGCGATATTAACGCTGAACTCATCAATACGTATCACATTATCCGTGATGACATAGATGCTCTGATTGAAATTCTTTACGCTATGCAGAACGATTTCATTCCGTTAGATACGGATAATCGCAAAGCATATTATATGGAAAAGCGTGAACGTTTTAATGAGCTAAAAGTCAATGGAAACGAAAACATCAATATCGAAAAAGCGGCATTGATGATTTTTCTTAATAAAACCTGTTTCAACGGTCTTTTCCGAGTGAACAAAAAAGGGTTGTTTAACGTTCCTATGGGAGCATATAAAAATCCTATGATTTGCGATGAAAACAACCTCAGAGCAGTATCGGAGAAGTTACAAAGAGTTAATATTGTATGTGGTGATTACAGAGAGTCGGCTGATTTTATTGACGAAAATACTTTTGTGTATTTTGATCCCCCATACAGACCTATTACAGATACAGCAAGTTTTACTGCATATACCGAAAACTTGTTTAACGATGAGGAACAGATTGAACTTGCACATTTTGTTGATGATATGCACAGAAAAGGTGCAAAGGTTGTAATCAGTAATTCTGATCCCAAAAACTCAAATACAGAAGATGATTTCTTTGATAATATTTACTCTGCTCATAAAATCAAACGAGTTGAAGCAACTCGAATGATTAACTGTAACAGTGAAGCGAGAGGAAAGATTAAAGAATTGCTC
>CAKSMF010000020.1 GCA_934474025.1 uncultured Ruminococcus sp.
ACATTTTTCCACCTCCTTTCATTTTTTTCCACTCATAAATCCCACCTATTAACTGAATAATTGTGAATATCCATGCTACTATATAACATTCTGTTGGTATTATATTGCCTGTATCTAAAACATAAAGTAATATTAGTATCGGAAGCATCTTTTCTTCTCCTAAATTTAAAAATGAGTATAAAAATAAGGCTATAAGCCTTTATTTACGGTATTTATGTGTCTGTCCATAGTGCTTTCTTTTCAGCACCCTGCTCAGATAGTCCGAGTAAGCGACACCAAAGCCGAACAAAGCATCCAGTTCAAACAAGGCACTGTTATAATTAGGTACGTACATTTTTCCACCTCCTTTCATTTTTTTCCACTCATAAATCCCACCTATTAACTGAATAATTGTGAATATCCATGCTACTATATAACATTCTGTTGGTATTATATTGCCTGTATCTAAAACATAAAGTAATATTAGTATCGGAAGCATCTTTTCTTCTCCTAAATTTAAAAATGAGTATAAAAATAAGGCTATAAGCCTTTATTTACGGTATTTATGTGTCTGTCCATAGTATGGCGATATATACATTTTTTCACCTCAATAATCTGAAATTAAAGTATTATTCATTAAGAGCCACCATGAGAGAAGCAAGCGGGCTTTCATCTGATTGCAGATTTGAATTAGCGATTTTTGCACGAGCCTGAGGAGAAAGACAAAGTTCATTGCAACACCGGAAAAAAGACTTTGTATAGCGGTCTTTGGTAGCAATTAATGAAGAATCCTGTAGCAAATCGGAATCATCATTAATTCGGGACTCAATGTATTGCATACGGTCGAGAGCCACGGAACATTCAGAAAGAACATAGACATCAAGATTTGAAAGAATGTTGCTTGATTTCAGATTATCGGCGATAAAATTAAAAATACTTTTCTGAGACGGAGAAAGAAAATCAGGAGGGATAATCTTGTCCGAATCGCCTTTGATTAAGGATTCAGTTTTACAGCGGACTGATTTTTGATAATTAGTCAGATGTTTGGAAGTAATATTTGCAGAAATAGCAGGTCTTGCCAAGAATAACACTCCTTTCGTTTAAAAATTTCATTTAGGGAAAAGTTTGCATAAAAGGGACTCTATGTTGGTGGATTGCTGAAAATTTTTTTCACTCATCAGAGGTAGGGGGGATAAGACTTATGAGCAAATCAGAAGATATATCATGTTCATCTGCCATTGAATGATGCAATGCACAAAGCGTAATTAAATTTTCATCATCTAATCTCGCATCAAAATCATCTTTCAGCGGTTTGATATGATGCACAGAAAGATTATCAGAATTCAGTCGTTTGATAGTTCCAGGTAGATTTGAAAAACAAGCTTTGCATAAATAATTATCACGTTTAAGAATATACTGTCTTTTTTGCTTCCAGTCATATGAACTTCTGAATTTATCTGCTTTTGTTTGTCTTTTTTTGAATTTACGTGAAGGCTTCTTTGGACATACATATCCAATATCATGAACCCCACCACAATATTTACAGGATTTCTGCATTTTTGCCCCTTTCAAAACGGAAAAGAAAAGCACTACCGTTATCGATAGTGCCAAAAGCCTGTATTTTTCCGTTGCTTTTCTATGATATCAATATAACATAAAATTAAGTGTCATTCAATGCAATTTAGTGCCATATTTTTTTCTATAGTTTTGATACCTTCCTCATGACAGCGAAAAACCTGACGACGTGAACAATTCATCAATTCATAAATTCCTTCTACATATCGACCAGTCATCTTATCATAAAATCCGTCCCAGCTCTGATAAAGAAGATATCGTCTTTCAAGAACTTCTCTTTGTATAGGGTCGGGAACAAGCTTTATAGTGTTCTCAATTTCAATGCGTTTATTAACAAGTCGGTC
>CAKSMF010000021.1 GCA_934474025.1 uncultured Ruminococcus sp.
TTTAGTTAAATGCCCATATTGTGGCAGTACTCCTGTAATGGGAACACTTGTAACGACATATAGCTATGTATCCGAACATTGTTTGCGTGAAAATGGCATTGATATTGAAGATAAAGGTGATCGGATCGGGGCAATGTTAGGTGACATGAGCATTGAGCCAACGATGAGGATCACAAAGTACAAATGCCTTTCCTGCCAAAAAGTGTGGGGAGGTTATAACAAAAAGGAATACCAATTTGTTTCCGATGAAAATGGATCGTGTTATTTTGAAAGGAGACATAAGACATGACAATCATTAAAATAGTATCTTTTCCCTTTCGGCTTGTCTTATTTGTGATTATCGCACTGCTCACTTCTGTCATATGGGGATTTAATCATACAGTAGTAACCTTTTTTCAGGTCGGCAGTGCAATAGTATCAGCCATTGGAAAAGTATTTTCTGCAATGACGTTAGGCGGCGTTATTATCCAAGCAGTTTGGGAACTTATAGATAACGGAAAAATTGATTCATTAAAAAACACTATCATTTTACTGCTGCTTATAATAGGTTTGGAAGTCTTTTTTCAATTTCTTCCTGTTATTTTTCAGGCACTGTCTATTGCTTTTACTTTTGCTACCATGTGGCTGTGGGCATTTTCCAAGATGATCTTGTTCTGCAATGCCGATGAACTGAATTATGTGTGAACAGATTCATTCATGTAATTTCTTTCAAAGAAATAATAGCTGCATACTAATGGCTTAGAGCAAAGAAAAAATTGAATACTTAAAACCTCTGATTATGCTTGTAAATCAGGGGTTATTTTTTATATTTGGCTATTGGCATTATTTTAAAAATATCAAGCTTATGTTGACAATATTTGTCTATTCATACAAACTGTAAATAATTGTCAGAAAAGTATTGACATACTGCTAACAGTATGCTATAATATAAGTACAGTAAAGGACAACACAAACACCGACAGGTAGAAAGACAAGAGGTACTAATTATGAAAAAGTTTAGAGTTGAATTAAATCCCACAGGCGACTACACTTTCACAAATGGAGAATTTTACACAATTGACGAGTTTGAGGAAATCGAAGCCGAAACAGCTCAGGAAGCTATCGGATTTGCTATCGATTGGGTACACGAACATGGACTACTTTCAGATGACCCCGAAACAGAAATTCCTGAAAGTTACGCATGGATAGCTGCTGAAATACTTACAGGTGACTGGGGAGAAACATATACAGAAAATTGGGAGGACTGGGAAAACGATATAGAAGAACCGATAATAGTCGATTTTCAAGGCGGAGAAAGCCGAACTGGTAATACGGATTGCAACTATATGTTAGCAGTATTTACTAACCAAGACGGAGAAGAAGATGAACTCTATTCAGAAATTCTATTAACAGAATTCACAGAAAACACGGAAGAGGGAGATTTTAATTTGTGTGAATGGGACGATTATTCTTATCCATTATTAAAAGAAGATATTATTGACCAAGCAAAAGAAAAGAATATTGACATAAGACGACTTAGATTTCCCCTATGGAGAAGATGATGAACTCTACTCAAAAACATAACTAAAGATTAACCGCCGTTCAGTTTCGTTCCGAACGGCGGTATTTTTGTTATAGGCAAATTGTCATATAAGGCGGTATGCAGATTATATCATCTTTGAAACTGAGGTTTCGTGGGTGGATCACATAACATT